>JBMNVT010000004.1:0-124907 GCA_050947015.1 Acutalibacteraceae bacterium | reverse complement strand
GAACGGAATCCCCGACGGCATACTCCACTTCGGTCTGACTGGTCTCCATCCCCATGGAAAGAACTTCTTTTTCGGTCAGCGGAACCGGCTTTGAGGAAGGGCCCACAAATCCTGTGCAACCGCGGATGTTCCGCACAATATACCAGGATTCATCTGTGAGTACCATTTTAACAAAAACGTAGCTTGGAAAAAGCTTGCGCTCCACCTCGTGCGTTTTGCCGTCCCGAATTTCGGTCACGGTTTCCACCGGAACCTTGACTTCCTGAATCAGATCTTCCAAATGACGGTTTTCCACCGTTGTTTCCAGATTGGAAGCAACCTTATTTTCATAACCCGAATAAGTATGCACAACATACCATTTCGCGTCTTCCGACATCACAAATCCTCCAAGCCTTATGATTTAAATCGAGGAAACCTCCATAACAAGGCCCAACAATTTGTTCAGTCCGAAATCCAGAGCAAACACAAAAGCGCCTACCACAAGAATGACTACAAGCGTTACACCCATGTTTTTAAACACAGTTGGAACCGCCGGCCATGTGATCTTTTTGACTTCGCTCCTGATCTCGCGGAAAAACTTTCCAATTCGGCCAAAGAAAGCTTTGAACTTGTTCGGTTTCTTTTTGGTTTCTTCTGCCATATTCAGTCCTCCCGCCCTAATTATTTGGTCTCTTTATGCAGGGTGTGCTTTTTGCAGAATCTGCAATACTTGTTCATTTCCAATCTGTCTGGATCGTTTTTCTTGTTCTTCATGGTGTTATAGTTGCGCTGTTTGCATTCAGAACAAGCAAGGGTAACTTTCACTCTCATTGACGGCACCTCCCGGTTATACGGAAATTTTTAGCCTCCCTCACAAAAGGCTTTTCAGGCGCAAAAACAAAGCCTTCTTTTCAGAGGTAGATTAACTATAACATAGTTTTGACGCGCGGTCAAGCTTTTTTTACAAAAAGCAGGAAATCAACGCAGCGAACCGGTGCTTTTTTCAGCCGAAAGCTTTTCAAGCGCTTTCACCCTTTCAGGCTTAACTTTTTTGTTGCGGTATTTGCGCGCATGCTGCCAAGCCTTGCGGGCCTCTTCCTCCAGACCTTCCTCTACCATTCTTTCCTGCTCCGGATCGGTGATCGCGTTCAGAATGCCAAGCGTAATCAGCGATTTGGTGTCAAGATCCCCGTTTTTATAGTTCTGGGAAAGCACGTCAAGCAGACGCGAAATCTGTTGGGAATCTCCTTCGCGCAGCAGCTGCGCAATCATCGGGTTCAGGAACTCCTTCGTCATCGCATGAGGTACCACAACGCCGTACTTGTCCTTATGTGCCTGAATGGCAAACCGCATGTCCGGAAAAATCTTTGTAAAGCGATTCATCAAAAACACGGGATCGACATACCGGTCTTCTCCCTTTTCTTTTTTGCGCGCTTTGGCAACCTGTTTTTTACGAATCACCACCGACAGCGAATCGCAGAAATCGTTTGCAATCGATTCGGCATCCTGCATGGTGGCTGCGTCCGGATCAAACAGCCAGACCGAAACAGATTTCCACTCTTCACCAATCTTTCCGTTTTCTACAGTTGTCTGGCGCAATTCAAAGCGTTTCTCTTTTTTTGCGTAAATTACGGCGTATGCGGTGGTTTCCCCGCGAAAGATAGAAGGGCGGTTCGATTCTGCCTTTCCTTCCTGAACGGTGGTATAGCCCTGTTCTCCCAACACCTCGGCAACGCGCGCCGAAATCCTATCCAGTGCTTTCTGCTCCAACTATAAACAACTCCCGTCATTGCATGTGTCCGTCAGTCTTTTTTCTGCTGAACACTCATAATATATTATGATACCATGTTGTGCAAAAAAGCACAATCTTTTTTTTCGCTCCGGCACCGATTGAGAATTGCAGAGAAGCATACTTTGTGGTATGATGAAAGAATCGTCGGAAAAATGTGTTTTTATTTATCTGAGACACGCCGGCAAACGGCAAGAATCAATTTGCTAATTTTCCGGTTCGGCAACTGCCGTCTCCGGTTGATATGGAAAGGATGGAACCCCCCTAATGAATAAAACGCGTGTGGCCGTTGTGTTTGGCGGCGTTTCCTCGGAGCATGAAATTTCGCGTCTTTCCGCTTCGTCTGTGATCCGCAATCTTTCGGTCGAAAAATATGAGCTTTCGCTGATCGGTATTACGAAAAAAGGCGAATGGTACCTGTTTGGCGGAGATCCGGAGAAAATTCCGGACGGCAGCTGGGAAAACGATTGCTCCAATCGGAGCTGTATGATTTCTCCGGACGCTTCCCGCCGCGGCATCACCGTTTCGGGAGGCAGTTTTATCCCGGTCGATGTTATCTTCCCGGTTCTGCACGGCAAAAACGGCGAGGACGGCACCATTCAGGGACTGCTGGAACTTTCGCGCATTCCGTACGTCGGCTGCGGCGTTCTGGCGTCTTCCGTCTGCATGGATAAGGCTGTGACCAACCTGTTGTTGGAGCAGTTTGGCATTGCACAGGCAAAATTTGTCTGGTGCTATACGGACGACTATCTGGAAAACCCGGAACCTGTTGAGCGTGAAATTGTGCAAAAGCTCGGATTTCCCGTGTTCGTCAAACCCGCCAACGCAGGCTCCTCGGTGGGAATCAGCAAGGTGAAACGAGCGGAGGAGCTCCGCAGCGCAATGCTGCTGGCCGCAAAAGAGGACGGCAAGCTTGTCATCGAAGAAGGCATCGACGGTCGCGAGGTGGAGTGCGCGGTGCTCGGCAACAGCAGACCGATCGCCTCTGTCCCGGGTGAAATTCTGCCCGCGAATGAATTTTATGATTATGAAGCAAAATATTTTGATGACAACTCCAAGCTTTGCATTCCCGCGCAGCTGGACGAAACCACGACGGAAACACTGCGTTCAACCGCGGTCAGAGCGTTCCGCCTGCTTGGCTGCAGCGGTCTTTCCCGTGTGGATTTCTTTGTGCGCCGCAGCGACAACGCGGTGCTGCTCAATGAATTGAACACGCTGCCGGGTTTTACCGCGATCAGCATGTACCCCAAGCTGTTTGGCGCCGTGGGAATTGGCTATGGCGAGCTGTTGGACCGATTGATTTCGCTTGCATTGGAAAAAAACAAAGGGCAATAAGTCCCCTTTGCGCAAACTCATTTTTTGAAAGGACTGAGCCTGCGAATGAATCAAAAAGCAATCGGGGTCTTCGATTCCGGTTTGGGTGGATTAACCGCCGTCCGCGAGCTGTGCCGCCGGCTGCCGCATGAAAATATTATCTTTTTCGGCGATACCGGCCGTGTCCCCTACGGTTCGCGCAGCCGCGAAGTAATTCGTAAATATGCCGCGCAGGATATGCGTTTTTTGCAGAATAATGATGTAAAAATGATTATCGCCGCCTGCGGAACCGTAAGCTCCGCTGCGGCAGACCTTGGGAACGCGCTCCCTCTTCCGTTTACCGGCGTTGTAGTCCCCGCCTCCCATGCGGCCGCCAAGCTTTCGCGCAGCGGCCGGATCGGCGTCATTGGCACCGCGGCCACCATTGCAAGCGGCGCCTATCGGCGTGAAATCAGCCGAATCAACCCTGCCGCTCAGGTTTTTGAACAGAGCTGCCCCCTTTTCGTTCCGTTGGTGGAAGGCGGCTTTGTCAACCGGAACGACCCGGTCACCCGCATGGTTGCGGAGCGTTATCTGGCTCCTCTGCGCGAGCAGCGGATCGATACGCTGATTCTCGGCTGTACACACTATCCGATTATTGCCGGTATTATCCGAGACGTTATGGGCGACACCGTCAAACTGATCGATACAGGGGCCGAAGCGGCTCGCGAAGCAGAACGGATGCTGGACGGACTTGGACTGAAAAATGCTTCTCCCGAACCCGGCCGCTGTTCTTTTTATGTCAGTGACCGGGTACAGGGCTTTGCCGCGCTCGGCAGCCTGTTTTTAGGGCGCGACATTGACGGCGAGATCCTTCCCGTGGATGTAGACACGCTGTGATACCGCAAAACGCTCGCTGAAAGGATGATCCTGCTGTGACAGACAACATGAATATTTGCGTGGACGGCCAACAGACCTGCGACACTCAATCCGACCGCATCACACTCCAGACGACCGGCGCCCTTTTCAGCAAAGGAAACGCCTGGTATATCACCTATTCGGAGCGCGACGATGAAGGCGGCGAAATTCCGGTAACGCTCAAGTTGCAGCCCGATCGCGCGCTGATGATTCGCAGCGGCGCGGCACGAATGGAGTTTTGCCCGGGCATGGATACCGTGTGCGATTACCGTACCAGCGCAGGAACTCTTACGCTACAGGTGCGGACTCATGCTGTCATTGCGTCGCTTTCCCCCTCCGGCGGCAGCGTTGAGCTGATCTATTCTCTTTTTGCCGGGCAGGAGCTTCTGAGTAAAAACGACGTTCAGATTATTCTGACTCCGTTGGCGTAACGGAAAAAATATTGGATTTGCGTAACTTTTCCGCCGCTCTTGACGAAACTGATAAAATTGGGTATTCTATTACATAGTGATAAACTATGTTTTAGAATGCCTATTTTTATAATAGAAGGATTGTGATTTAAAATGCGAATTTCATCCAAGGGGCGCTACGCTGTGGCAGCAATGACCGAACTTGCTGGTATTTGGGAAAGCGGCGGCAGCCTGACGGTACTGCGGATCTCAGAAACGCTCGGAATTTCAAAGATTTATTTGGAGCAGGTTTTTTCGCTGTTGAAACGCGCGCAGCTGGTTACTTCGATCAAAGGCGCTCAGGGAGGATATCAGCTCGCCAAAGCACCGGAGGAAATTACAGCGGCTGATATTCTTTCCGCTTCGGAGCTGGGGCTGTTTGAAAAAACGGAGGCGACCGTAGGAGATTCGGCTAAAGAGCTGGAACCGGCATTTCAGAGCGTACTGTGGAACCGGCTGGATGACGCGGTTCTGCAGACACTTTCCGCTGTTTCACTTGCAGATTTGAACAGAGAAGCCGAACGCATCCGCAGCGGCGGCGCATTGATGTTCTATATTTGATTTTCCGGGGCAATTCTGCCGCTCCGTTTTTAACCGATAGAACTAAAATGATCCTCATCGGAAGCGGCACAGCTTAAGAAAGGATTTTATAAAAATGCAATTAAACCCATTAACCGAAACGGAAATTTCCGAAATTTATCAGAATCATCTGGTTTTTGATTTCCCCGCTGATGAGGTCAAACCGTTGGGACGGATTCTGCAGATGCTGCACAACGGAATCTATTTTGCATTCGGACTTTTCGAAGACGATGTGCTGCGCGGCTATGCTTTTTTCGTAAAAAGCGGGAATGGAAAAGCGGCGCTGCTGGACTACTTTGCGGTTCTGCGCGGAAAACGCGGCGGCGGAATCGGCAGCCGTTTTTTGGCGCTGCTGCGCTGCGAGCTGCAGAATCTTGATATGGTGCTTCTGGAGTCGGAAGCCATTGATGCGGCTGAAAACGAAGAGGAAACCACCATCCGAACACGCCGTATTGCATTTTACCTACGTAATGGCGTACGCAAAACCGGGGTTCGTTCCGTTGTATTCGGCGTAGAATACGAAATTCTTTGTATGGATTGCGCAGCACACACCGGCAGCACAGAGTTGCGCCGGATGCTGGATGATATTTATCATCAGATGTTTTTCCCTGATTTTGCTGACAAATTTTCCATCCGGTAAAACGGCGGCGAATGAATCTCGGGGGGGTTGTTGACGAAAAGACGGTCGAGCGATATTGGATGTACCTGAAAGAAAGGAAGCGTTTTTAATGGAATTTTCTATTCATTGCGGAAAACTGCACGCGACTGTTTCGGAAAACGGCGCGGAGCTGCAGTCTCTGAAGTTGGACGACCGGGAATACCTTTGGCATGGCGACGCGGCATACTGGACCGGCAGATCGCCGATCCTGTTTCCGTTTGTCGGCGCGCTGGACAAAAAAGGCGTACTCCTGCGGGATAAATACTATTACATGCCGCAGCACGGATTTGCCCGGCGGAGCAAATTTTTACCGATCGCGCATTCAGACGCCTCGATTACGCTGGAGTTAACCGATTCAGACGCATCGCGTGAAACTTATCCGTTCCGCTTTTCCCTGCAGGCTGAATATTCCCTGGCCGACAGCGCTTTGCGCATTGCTTTTCGTGTGGAAAACCGCGACAATGTTCCGATGCCGTTCTGCATTGGCGCACACCCCGCTTTTCTTTGCCCGACAGACGGCAACCGTTTTGAAGACTACGAACTGGCGTTCGAGCAAATAGAACAGGCTGATTCCTGGACAAACAACGCGGAGTTGGGCATGATCGATCCCTTAGCACAGCGCCCGATGCTGAAAAACAGCAACCGTATCCCTTTGAATTATCCTCTTTTTGACGACGGCGCATTGATTTTTGACGAACTGCGCTCCCGGACGGTCACACTGCAAAACAAAAATGATATGCACAGCGTCACCGTTGATTTTACGGAATTCCCGATGATTGGGTTTTGGACGCCGCCCAAAAAGCGTGCTCCCTTCGTCTGTATCGAGCCATGGGTCGGCGTAAATGCAATCATTGGAGAAAGCGGCAGGTTTGAGGATAAACCGCATGCGGTTGTCCTTCAGCCGGGCGAACGCCGTTCCTTTGCTTATACGATTTCTCTTCAATAAGAAAAAAGACGATCGCTTCTTCGGAAGTAACTCACCCCCGGATTTTGATATCGGCAACAGACAGGGCGGCAAGCCAAAAGGCCGCCGCAAAGGAAAACACTTTTGAAACAGCGAACCGCCGCACAGCGCTTCTTTTCCAGTGCTGTGCGGCGGTTTTCTAGTCATTCGCTTTTTGCTTGGGGGGAACGGCGCTTTTGCCAAATTGCCGGCGCAGGCGCGCTTTGCATTCCGACGATACCCGGCGTGATTCGCAGATTTTTTGAATCGCCTTGCGGCGGGTAAAATCATCCGGACAACGGTGTAAATATAATTCCGTCTCCTTCGGAAAACGGACAAAGAAGACCGAAACCGCCCACGCCACCGCCAACTGAACATAAAACTCCGACGAACGCAGAGCGGACAAGCGCTCAAATGCAACCTGAACATAGTCCGGTTCTTTGGAAAACCAGTCGAGCGTCATCACCACTGCAAATCGGTTTTCAAACGGCGCTGCCGATGCATAATAACGCTCCAGAAAACGCCAGACACGTTCCGGCTCCCTTTTGGTAAAAGTAAGCCCTGCGCAAAAGCTGTCGCAGACAGACCAGTTGTTGATCTTCGGCACGAACCACGCGACCCAATCCAGACGCTCCTCAATCGAAATGCCTTTTACCGCACCGATCACCATTCCCTGCAGCATTCGCTCTTCAAAAACGTCATCCACGGAACATTGCAGAAAGCCTCGCCAGTCTTCGGCGGCAATTTCCGCGGCAAGTTTTCTCAACACGGGCAGACGCACCCCGAGCATCTCCCCGCAGCCGGGAATCAGCCTTGACGAGAAATCGCGGTACGCCGGCTCGGCAAGCTCCGTGAGGCGCGCGCGGAGTTCCTGCGCGATCACGGTTCTTTGCGCAGACTTTTCAACAGCGCAATTTCGCTGGCATAACCGTCGAGATCGTTCGGTGTTTCCAGAAAAAACGGAAGCGACCGCAAAGCCGCATGATTGATAACTCGCGCAAGCGCCTCTTCGCCCAGTGAGCCTTCACCGATTTTTTCGTGGCGATCCTTATGGCTGCCCAGCGGATTTTTGCTGTCGTTCAAATGAATCGCCTTCAGGCGGTCAAGCCCGACCACGCGGTCAAACTCTTCAAGCACATCATCCAGATGGTTCACGATATCATATCCGCCGTCGCTGACATGGCAGGTGTCAAGGCAAACACCAAGCTTTTCCTGCCGCTCAGTGCGGTCAATAATCTGCCGCAGTTCCTCAAAGGTGCGCCCCACCTCGCTGCCCTTTCCCGCCATGGTTTCCAACAGAACCGTCGTGTGCTGTTCAGGGGTAAGAATGCGGTTGAGCAGCTCTGTAATCTGCAGAATTCCGGTCTCCACGCCCTGCTTGACGTGACTGCCGGGATGAAAATTATAATAGGTTCCCGGAATGGCCTCCAACCGCCGGAGATCATCCTTCATGATCTGATAAGCCAGGTCGCGCGTATGCTCCTCCGCCGAACAGGCGTTGAGCGTATAGGGCGCGTGCGCCATAATGACAGGAATGCCATTTTCTTTCGCAAAGTGCACAAACGCCGCCTCATCTGCCGGATCGGGTTCTTTGGCTGCGAACCCGCGCGGATTGCGCGTAAAAAACTGAAATGTGTTTGCACCGATGGAAACAGCCTCCTGCCCCATATGAAGATACCCTTTGGAGGCGGAAAGATGGCTGCCGATGATAAACATATTGATTCCTCCGTTTGAATTCCGATTTCTCATTCCGCCGAACTGCCGACGGAACTGCGGCGACTGATATCCAGTGCGCGGGCCGCCCAGCGAACATCCACATTCATAAACCCGTTCAAGGGAAATTCCTCTGCAACTTCTTTTGCATAGCGGTAAACCTCCGCATGCGTCTGGTAAAACACCGGCTGAGCTTCCCCGTCCAGAAAAAATGAAAAGCCAATACGGTCAGTTTCTTCGTTCAACCGGCAAAAATACGCCGCCTGAATTCGCTTATCATACTTCTTTGCCACAATTCCCGAAACCGCCAGCTTTGCAATTTCGATCGCACGGTCGTCAACGCCGAATTCCATCAGCAAAATTTTTTCCTTCAGCTGATTGAGGTTGGAAACCACCCGGCAGGCAGCCGTGGAAAATTCAGGATACTCCTGCGAAATGCCGCCGGTTTCCAGCTTTTTGCCATGAAAACCGGGGATCAGATAAACCATAAAGTTTTTTTCCTCATCGTGATACAAACAGCGTGATATCAGACGAAACGGCTTGCCGCACACAGAGCATTCGCTTCGAAACAGACTTTCATCCAGAATTTTCTCCCGCAGCTGAGGGCTGCGCTTTATATTAACTATCGGATAAACCGACGCTTCTATTTCTTTGCCGCAACAAGGGCAAGCGATTCTGCGTGTTTCCCCGGTCATTCCATCTGCCATAACAATCATCCCTTCCCCGGCCGCGCACCGGTTCTTTTCTTTTATTTAGTATAACATATCCGTTCAAAAAAAGACAGACCCAACCACTGCTGAAACGACAAATTCCTGCTTTTTGGTTGACCGCGGAACAAAACTGTGCCATAATATAAAACAGAATCATTGATACCAACGGCAGGCTCTGCCGCGTACGAAAGGATTGTTTATGAAAATGCGGTGTCCATCCTGTCATGCAAAATGCACCTCCAACGCGGCCTCCTGCAGCAGCTGCGGCACTCCTTTGCCGCGAAACTGCGCCGCGGGAATGCGTCCGGTTTCCCGCCTTGCCTATCGGATTTGCCGCTCCGGTAAGGAACTGGTTGCTGTGTTTTGCCTGTGTTTGCTGATTTTTACCGGCGCAACACTGACGCTTTCCTGCGCGGCCGCCGTTTATGAGCCCTTGACCGCGGCGGCTGGGCTGGATGCTTTCAGCCTGCACACGACGGATGGAAGCGAACCTCTTACCGATCAGGAGGCGCTTTTATTGAAGGAAAAATCTGCTCAGGCACGAACACTGGCGGGAAAATACGCCGTGGGATCCGTTTTCGGGCTACTGCTTTTTTCCGGTTCCCTGCTGGTTCTGGTTCGGGTTTTTTTCGTTTCCAACCGGCTGCGGCATACTCGGAGCCTTGAACTGGAATCAGTTGACTTCGATCCGGCTGCGGTTGGTACGGCGCCTTTTTCCCCCGCAGATGTTGTTTCTGCCGCGGGAAACGACAGTAACGCGGCCGGTGAAGCTGAACCTGCCGCTCCGGACAGCAACAGGGAAAACAATGCCGACAGAGTTGCGTTGCCCACAAATCCAGCCAAAGGGTGATGAACCACGATCCGATTGCAAAACGTTTGGAACCATTTTTGGACCATCACACGCCACCGCCATCAGGTGATTCGGAATTGCTTTCGCGCCGGGATTCCGTGGCGCGGCCTGATGCACGATCTTTCCAAATACAGCCCTTCTGAATTCTGGGTTGGCGCAAAGTATTATCAGGGCAACCGTAGCCCCAATGAAGGCGAACGCGACGCTTACGGCTATTCCCTTGCCTGGATGCACCACAAGGGGCGCAATCGCCACCATTTTGAATACTGGAGTGATTACAATCCGGCCACACGCACCGTCTGCCCGGTAAAAATGCCGATTCGGTTTGTCATTGAAATGTTTTGCGACCGCGTCGCCGCCAGCAAAATTTATCAGAAAACGCGCTACACCGACCGCAGTGCGTTGGATTACTTTTTAAACGGCAAAAGCCGCCGGGCGATCCATCCGGAAACGTCCGCGCTGCTGGAAACACTGCTTACGATGCTTGCCGAAAAGGGTGAAAAGGAGACGTTTCGTTTTCTGCGTTCCATGCCCAAAAAGTGAGGCCAGACACCCATGCTTTTTCTCCGTTGTTATTAAAATCATAAAAAAGGATGATGCAATATGCTGCAGGCAGAAAAGAAAAAATTTATTGAATTCATGATGAGCGCCGATGTATTGCGTTTTGGCAGCTTTGTGACAAAAAGCGGACGCCACACGCCGTACTTTGTCAATACCGGCAACTATCGCACCGGGGCACAGATCTCCACCTTGGGCGAATTTTATGCTTCTCTGATCAGCAACACCTGCGGCGACCGGTTCGACGCAATGTTCGGCCCTGCCTACAAGGGCATTCCGCTTGCAGCCTCCGCCGCCGGAGCACTGGCGCGCAACCACGGAATCGACAAGCCGTTTTTCTTTAACCGCAAGGAAGTCAAGGATCACGGCGAGGGCGGCAGTCTGGTGGGCTACAAGCCGACGGACGGCGACCGGATCATCATCATTGAAGATGTGATCACCGCCGGGACAGCGGTCCGTGAGGTAATTCCGATCCTGACCGGATGCGCAAAGATAACGGTTCCCGATATGTTTATTTCCGTCAACCGCTGCGAGGTTGGCCAAACACCCGGCAAAACCGCTGTGATGGAGGTTAAGGAAGACTTCGGAATTGACGTTCACGCAATTGTAACGGTGCGCGATATTTATGAATATCTGAAGGAACAGCAATTCAGCGGCAATATGCTCGCCGCCATGGAAAAATACATGAGCGATTACTGTATCTGACCAAAACAGAAACGGCGAAGCCCCGAACCAAACGGGACTTCGCCGTTTTTCGTTTTTAAAGGCCGATCGGATTATTCTTCTGCCGAATAAGCGCCGCGCACGTAAAGGATCCATTTGGAACGGTCGAGCGGATCCACGCCGCGCCGCCTGGTTTCACACCGAAAGCCGGGCGGACATTCACGGTAACCGTAAAACGACGGTGCATACAGCCCTTTGCCTGATGTCAGCGATGCAAAGCGGATCGGATATTCCAGCGAAGTTGCTGCCGGAATCACTGCATCCAGAGAAAAAATCCCCCTGCGCACGACCGGCGCATCAAAGGTTCCGCGCATCTGGATGATATCACCCGTTACGCGGCCGAAGCATTCCTCGCCGGCGCTGATATGCACCGAAAGCAGAGGCTCCAGCAGCGTAGTACCGGTATTTTGCAGGCCGTTCATGACGGCCATTGGCGTTGCGACAAAAAAATCCAGCGGATGTGTGTGGACGATATGATGTTCTCCGTCTACCAGCGTTGCGCGCAGATCAGTCACCTGCCACCCGGAAAGCCCTTGCTCCAACGCACGGAAAAAAGCGGTTTTGATCTGCGACTGATACCGGTAAAAGAGCTTGTCATTCGGCACATTTCCGGGACACCATTCCACGCCGCTTCCCCTTGGCAGCGGTTCCAGCAAAAGCTTCACCACCGCCCAGCAGGGTTTCGGCATGGTATAAGCTTCAAAACCGAATCCGGCCTTCGACGGCGTTTCCCTGTAAATCACAGCAGGAGGTGAAAATCTGGTCTGCAGCCCGTAACGTTCCTGAAAAAGGCGCTGCAGCACCTCTGCCTGAATCTGCCCCGTGATGTTCAGCTGTACCTCACGCTCGGTTTTTTCCCAGTGAACGTCCAGCAGAGGGTCTTCTTCGGAAAGCTCCCGGGCGGCGGTCACCAGCGCGGGCAGCTGCGCTTCATTTTCCGGCGCAACGGAAATGCAGAGAAACGGATTGGCCAGATGGCTTTCCTCATGCAGCGCTGCCCGGCCGATGATGCTGCCGCACCGTGCGGATGACAGCCCGCAGAGCGAGCCGATATCGCCAGCACACAGTTCGTCCTCGTCCGTATACTTATCGCCCGACCATTTTCTGATCTGACTGACTTTTTCATTCGGAAAAAGCATATCGCGTTTTTTCACGCTTCCGCCAAAAAGGCGGACATGTGCCACTTTTCCCATTGTTTTGTCGTGCTCCAGTTTAAAAACGATGCCGGAAAGTTCCGGACAAAGCTTTTCCGAAGCGCGCGGAAGCCAGCGCACGATGGCCTGCAACAGCGCTTTGACACCGGTTCCGGCCAACGCTGCGCCACACAGTACCGGATGCACCGTCCCGCTTGTGCAAAGCCTGCGCAGAAGCAGATCCTGCCGCTCTTCGGGGAAAGGTATCCCTTCCAAAAAACTTTCTGCCGCATCATCATCAAAATCTGCCAAAAGCTCGGTGAACGCTTCTCCAGTTGGCAGCGCCGTAACCGGGCATTCTCTTTCTCCCTCCTGAAGCGGCGCATTCATCAACCGGAATCCGCCGCCAAAATCCGCGTTCAGCTGCCGGACAATTTCCGCACAGTGGCTGCCGGCACGGTCAATTTTATTCAGAAAAATCAGGTATGGCAATCCTGCACGGGAAAAGGCCCTCAGCAGCCCAATGGTATTTGACTGAATCCCTTCCACAGCAGAAATCAATAGCGCAGCCGCATCCGGTGCACCAAACACGCGGTCAACCTCGCCGGCAAAATCCGTATGGCCGGGTGTGTCGATTAAATTGATCGCGCAGCCGCTCCATTCCAGCGAGGTGACCGCCGCCCGAACCGAAATTCCGCGTTCCCGCTCCACCGCCAGCGAATCCGTTCGCGCGGTTCCATCGTCCACACGCCCTAATTTTCGGATTGCACCGCATTGGAACAACAACTGTTCCGTCAAAGTCGTTTTTCCCGCATCCACATGGGCCATCAACGCAAGATTAATTCGATTGGCTGCATCTGCCGGCATTGCGGCGCCTCCCCTCTTTTCAGATTAATTCTTTGATATTATAACACGGAATCCGGCAATCTTCAACGCCGCGCGCAGCACAAAAAACGCAGAAGCATTTCCGGCGAAACGCTTCTGCGGCAGAATGATACAAGCGCAGCCTATATCAGGCGTGCGCTCTGATTTTTTGAAAAGCAGTGTCGACCGCAGCGGCAACAACAACTGCAGCGGCAAGTTTGATTGCGTCAGGGACAAGAAACGGAACTACACAAAAACCCAAACCCTGCAAAAACGTGTATTTCCCGTAAATGCAAAACCAGACGGTGCCGAACAGATAGCATACCAACAGAGCGGAAACCATTCCGACTACAAGCATGGCAAGGTAGAGCAGATTCTTTCTCTTTCGGAACGGCTCAATGATCCAGGCGATCAGAAAAGCCATCAGCGGGCTGGCAAGCAGATAACCGCCGGTTGGACCGAAAAGCACGCCGACGCCGCTGGAAAACCCCGAGAACACCGGAATCCCGACCGCGCCGACCAGCAGATAAACCAGTTCAGCCAAAAAAGCAAGCTTTTTTTCCAGCAAGGCTCCGGTTAAATAGACGCCCAGCACCAGAAGAGAAACCGGAACCGTCGTCATGGGCATGGGCACCGCAATCACGGCACAGACAGCCGTCAGCGCCGCAAAAAGCGCCGTAAAAACCAGATCAACCGCACGAAAATTTTTTCCCGCACCTGTTTTCATTTTTATTCCTCCTACATCATACAAACTACAACAAGATAATTCTATCATGAAGGAGGTCTATTGTCAACCTATATTTCATTTACGGTTGACAATTTTCAAGCTGCATATAATCTTCAACCCCTGCAACAGCCCCGTCCCGCAGATAAACACGGGGCACGCGGCGGGAAACTGAGCAGACAAGTTCATAGTTAATCGTACCGACCAGACGGGCCAATTCCTCAAAGGTTATTGCGTCCTCGCCGTCGCGCCCGACAAGCGTTACCGTATCCCCTTCTCTGACGTTTGGAATGTCAGTAACATCCACCATCATCTGATCCATACAGATTCGGCCAATGATCGGCGCGCGGCGACCGTGGATCAGGACACTCCCCCGCGAGGAAAGACTTCTGGGATAACCGTCGGCATAGCCTGCCGGTATCGTGGCGACTGTAACCGGATGTTCCGCGGTATATGTGCGTCCATAGCTGACAGTGCTACCCGCCGGAATTGTTTTGAGCAGCGCCACAACGGAACGCAGCGCCATAACCGGTTGCAGCGGAAGAACCCCGGCAAGACCGTCGTCCGGCAAAAGGCCGTACAGAATAATTCCCGGACGAACCAGATCCAGGTTTGTCTGCGGATAGCAGAGAATCGCTCCGCTGTTGTCACAATGGCGCCAGCGGAAGGTAATTCCCCTTTCCTTCAGCGAAGAAATTATCGTCTGAAAAGCGCGGTACTGCGCGTCGGTAAACTGTTTACCGCTTTCACCGGCATCCGCAACGGCAAAGTGCATAAAAATACCGTTGACATCAAGCCCCGGCAGTCTGCAAACCTCCGCCGCCTTTTCTATCGTTTCGCAGTCACGCTCCGGCGACTGAAAGAAAAAGCCGACGCGGCTCATGCCGGTGTCGATTTTCAGATGCGCGCTGACCGTTACGCCTGCCTTTTCCGCTTCCCGCGAAAGCGACGCCGCATAACCGGCGGAAAGCAGGGCTTGTGTGATCTTGTCTTTCGCAAGCTCTGCCGCACGTTCCGGTGGTGTATAACCTAAAATCAGCACCGGGCGCACCACCCCGGCTCGGCGCAGTTCCTGTGCCTCCTCCAGATTGGACACTGCAAACCAGCCCGCGCCCAGCCGCTGCAGCTCCGGCGCAATCGTTTTTGCTCCGTGGCCGTAAGCGTCTGCCTTTACAATTGCTGCCAGATCTGCGGATGAATCGGTCTGCCGGCGAATCGCACAAAAATTATGTTCCAGTGCATTCAAATTAATTTCCGCCCAGGTGCGGCGAAGATAGGATTCCTGCATGTTTGATATCAACCCTTTCCTTCCACAGCCGCAGGGCGAAACTCTGCGCTGCGGCTTTTTCATTATAGGCCGCTTCGCCGGTTCCGTCAACCGCAAAATCAAAACCGCGGACTGTTTTTCACAGTACCGCGGTTTTGGCTCGCTGCAAACAATTATTGGGAGGATTCCCCGGATGACACACTGTTGGGCGAGGAGGCCCCGGTATGCGAAGAGGCATCCGCATGGGATGAGGCTCCGCTTTCGGGAAGAAGGCTCTGCGCCGAAGATGCTTCCGGCACGGAAGATGGCTTGGATTGTGCGGAGGAACCAGCGGAAGAAGCCGGCATCATGGAAGAAGCATGTGAACTGCCGCTGCCGTCGCCGCCGCACGCGGTAAAGGCAAAAATCACCGCAGCAGCAAGCAGAAACAAGAGCATTTTTTTCAAGAATATTTCCCCTTTCTCCGCTGCCGTTTGGGGCAAAACGCGGAACTGATCTCGCTGGCAACCGGCGTTATGCGCCAATTGCACCGATAGTATTCCGCAGTGGGAGAAAGATTATTCCTGCCGTTATTTTTGATTTTTTAACGAACGGTTGATTGCGCAAAGAATACCGCGCATGGATGCGCGTGTAATATTGCCGGAAATTCCAACGCCGAAAATCGTGCTGCCATTCGGCTGCGCAAGCGCAATATAGGCCGCCGCCTTGGAATCGGAACCAATGGAGATCGCATGCTCATGGTAAGACAGGAATCTGTAACCGCTCAGCCCAATGTGCGCCAGAGCACTGAAAAACGCATCGATCGGGCCATTTCCGGAACCTTCAACGGCAATCGGCGCGCCGTTTTTCAAAATCATGCCGGTAAAGTGCGAGAGCGTATCGTCATGTTCATGTTCTTCGGCATTCTCATCGATTTTATACTTGCCGAGCTGATAGGGCGCGTTGACGGAAAGATATTCCCTTTCGAACAGCGCATACACTTCGTCCGCGCCAAGCTCTTTGCCGGTGCGGTCACACTCCGCTTTAACAATTGCGCCGAATTCCGGATGCATTTCCTTCGGCATGGCAAACCCAAAGTTATTTTGCATCACAAATGCCGCGCCGCCCTTGCCGGACTGGCTGTTGATCCGGATGACGGGCTCATACTCACGGCCAACATCCGCCGGATCAATCGGAAGATAGGGCACCTCCCAATATTCCGAATGGTGTTCTTCCATATAATGATAACCTTTGTTGATGGCGTCCTGATGCGAACCGGAAAAAGCCGTGAAAGCCAGCTTGCCGGCATAGGGCTGGCGCTCATGCACCTGCATTTTTGTCGCAGACTCGTAGACCTCCCGAATCTGGTCAATGTGGCTGAAATCCAATTTGGGATCAACACCCTGCGTATACATATTGAGCGCGGTGGTAATAATATCCAGGTTGCCGGTGCGTTCGCCGTTGCCGAACAGCGTACCTTCCACACGCTGCGCGCCGGCAAGCATCGAAAGCTCCGCGCAGGCCACGCCGGTTCCGCGGTCATTGTGCGGATGCACACTGATAATAGCGCTTTCCTTGTTCGGAAGATGAGAAATAAAGTATTCGATCTGGTCCGCGTAGGTATTCGGCGTACACATTTCAACCGTATTGGGCAGATTCAAAATCACCGGATTTTGCGGTGTGCTGCCAAGTGTTTCCATTACGCGCGCACAAATTTCAACGGCATTATCCATTTCGGTGCCGGAAAAGCTTTCCGGCGAATATTCATACCGGAAATTCGTTCCGCATCCGGTCGCTTCCTCCGTCAGCTCCCGCACCAGCCGGGCGCCCTCCACGGCAATATCAATAATACCGGCCATGTCTTTTTTGAAAACAACCTTGCGCTGAAGGGTCGAAGTGGAATTGTAAAAATGAATGATAACGTTTTTAGCTCCGCGAACCGCTTCAAATGTTTTTTTAATTAAATGCGGGCGCGCCTGAACAAGCACCTGCAGCCAGACATCGTCCGGCACAAGATTCTGTTCGATCAGCGTACGGCAGATTTCATACTCCGTTTCGGATGCAGACGGAAAACCAATTTCAATTTCTTTAAAGCCGATCTGAACCAGCGTCCGGAAAAAATTCAACTTTTCTTCCAGATTCATCGGCGTTACCAGCGCCTGATTTCCATCACGCAGATCGACGGAACACCAATCCGGCGCTTTGGTAATCGCGTTATCGGGCCATTTGCGTTCCGTCATCCTGACAGGAACAAACGGACGATACTTTTTGTACGAAGGGTTCATAACAAACACTGCCTTTCTTCTGCACCCCGGGTGCGCTTCGGTGTGGAGCAGGCTGCTGAAAATAAAAAACCCCGCTCCTATTCTTACAAACAGGGGCGAGGATTATTCCACGCGGTACCACCCTAATTCAGCTGCCAAAAAACAGCCCTCAGACCTCCAGCAAGGCCAGACCAATAACGCAGTCACACGGCGCACCATAAATCGTTCAGGCACGCGGCTCGGGGATGAGCTATTCATACAGGCGGCGTCTCCGGTTTACACCAACCACCGGCTCTCTTCACACAACCACACTGTATCTTATTCCCGTCAAAGCCTTTACAGATGGAAATATTCAGCTTTATATTTATTATATGCACCTTTTTGAGTTTTGTCAAGCCTCAACTACAGATCATCACTGCGGCAAGTCTTCAGCCGCTTTCTGCCGGCGAATCTCTGGTTACATTGCGGATCCACCGGTCTGAACGAAGACGGAAAAATGCGATAAAGACCTTAAGAATCTGGTCGATTCGCGTAAAGAAAAACACGACCGGGGCAGGAACATGCCACACAAATGCACCCAGCGCACAAAGAGGAATGACGATCAGCCAGCCGCAGATGAGGTTCACATTCAACACAAAATTAACATCTCCCGCTCCTCGGTTAATGCCTTGAAAACTGCCGGCAGCATAACCGGTTCCCCAGATGGTGAGCGCGCCAAAAAACAAATATTGCCGCGCCAGCTCCTTGACGGAATCGGACACATTGTAAAACGAGATGGCAAAATCACGGATGAAATATGTCAACAGCGCAGCGCCGATTCCGAGAAAGAAAAAAAGCACCTGAATCGTTTTGGAATACTGCCGTGTCAGATCGTAACGCTTTGCTCCGACACTTTTTCCGACCAGCACACCGGAAGCCGACGCCAACCCGGTGACAAACATCATCGCCAGCTGAAGCACCACATCCGCAATGCTGTTAGCCGCGACGGCATCCGTTCCAAGCCGCCCCATAATCATCTGCTTTCCGGTGTTCACCATTCCCCATAGCACGTCCGCCGCCATCATTGGCACGCCGTATTTGATGTAATCAATCCACATTTCTTTTTTTCCGCGCAGCAGATCCAGCGGCCGAAGGTGAAGCTTCCGGTCGAAAAAGGCAAGATACGCCGCCACGACCAGCAGCTCACAGGCGCGCGTAATCACGGTGGAAACAGCGGCACCCCGAATGCCCATGGCCGGAAACCCAAGCTTTCCGAAAATCAGCACATAGTTGCCAATCAGATTCATGACAAAGGAACAACCGGAGATGACAAGCGAAATGCGCACAATTTCAACATTACGCAGCATAACGATAAAGTTTTCGGTAACGGCATACAGCAGATAGGAAAACGCCACCATCGTCAGATATTCCGGGGCACGGTTAATCAACGCCTGATTATTAGTAAGAACGGACATCAGCGCTTTTGGAAAAAAGAACGCACCGACAAAAAACAACAGCGCAATACCGAGACTTGCCTGAAACCCAATGGCAAAAATATTTTTGATACGCGACATGTCTTTTTTGCCCCAATACTGGCTGATCATTACCGCGGTGCCCGCAGAAACCCCTTTGATAAACATCATCATAAAAACGCTCACCTGATTGCCAAGTGAAACAGCGCTCAGTGCCTCTTCTCCCAACGCGCCAACCATGACGGTATCCGTCATGTTGACTCCAAATGAGATCAGGCTTTGGAACGCCGCCGGAAGCGCAATCAGGAGCAGCGATTTATAAAAGCTTTTATCACGCACCATCAGCATGACTGATTCTCCTCACTCATTCACAGAAGATGATCCCCGCACCTGAAAAAATTCAATCTGCTCGCCGTCGGGTCCGTAAACGAAAGCAATTACCGCAGGCAGCGGCGGCTGCGAAGCAAGCGTTACCGAAGCCGGTTCCTTTTTCGGAGCAGCACCCGCCTGCAGCGCAAGCCGGTACGCATCGGCTGCGTCCCGAACAGAAAGTGCAAGGTGAAAATATGCACCGCAGGTTCTGTCTGCCGGGGCTTTTCCCGTGCATCCGGAGAAAATTTCGAGACAGGTTCCGTCGCCGATATCCACCATCGCAATGGTGGTTTCGCCGGATTCCCAACGCCGCACCAGAGAAAACCCGAGCTGTTCATAAAACTTCAGCGAACGTTCCAGATTGCTGACACCGAGCGCTATGTGGTGAACGCCACAGCCCGGAATTACTTGATTTGACATAGGACAAAACCCCTTCCCTTTCGATTGGTTTATTTGATTGTACGGTACGCCCTGCGGTTTGTCAACGAGAAGATTCGACGGATTTTTTATTGAATTTTCTATGAAACCGGTTTTATCAATTACAGCAAAACACCGGGCTTATAAAGGCTTTTGCCTCTTCGTTTCCAATTCCGTATCATTCGATTTATCAGGTCGGGTGTCATTGCAGTATCGTAAACAGAATTTACCTGATACCTGTTATATCTAATTACGATTCAACATTTTAAGGAAAAAGTGTGAGCTGCCAAGGCAAATAGTCAGGCGCATCATGCTTACAAGCAACGTCATCGTTCATATGTTTTGCAGGTGCAAACTTTGCGTCTCGCTATTTCTTTTATTGCTCATAGTTTCCAACCTTTTTAACTTAAAAAATCTGTGTTTCTCTCACTCTTTTTATAAACTTTAGTCTTTTTGCAATTGCAATTTCCAATTTCTATTGCTACAATAACCTTAGTAAAATAGTGGGAGGCTGAAAAAGATGAAATTTGGTATTTGTTTGCCTAATAACTTTATCCTTCCGGAAAGCCCTGCCCAGGAGGATTCTCTCACAGTCCAAGCTCTGGTGGATGGTTATCGTTTTATTCAGACAGTAGGATACGATTATATTGAGTATGCCGCATCCCATTTTGCTTCTCTTTCTGACGAAGATATGAAAAAAGCAGTTACATACTATAAAGAGGGATCGCTAAAGGTGGAAGCCTGTAACGGTTTTATTCCCGGCACTATGCCTTTAGTCGGTTCGGGAGCCGACTTGAACACTGTCACATCCTATCTGAACGCGGTAATTCCTCGGATGGCTTCCGTTGGCGTTCAAACTGTAGTTTTTGGCAGCGGAACCGCCCGCCGAATCCCGGACGGTGTCTCCCGTGAACAGGCTCAGCAGCAGTTGGACGAATTTCTGCTTCTGGCTGAGAGCATTGCCCGAGAATATGGCATCACCATTGCCATGGAACCCCTGAATCATAAAGAGACAAATGTGTTTCTCACCGTCACGGAAAGTGCCAAGACCATTCGACGGCTACATCTGCCCAATTTGAAAGTATTGGCTGACCTGTATCACACTTACGTAGAACAGGAGGACCCTATGGTTCTTATAGAAAATTCCGATCTTCTCTGCCACATTCACGTGGCAGACCCGGAGACGCGAACCATCCCCGTAGATCATTCCTATCTTCGCGCCTGCGGCAAGGCTCTGAAAAAAAGCGAATATCATGGTCGGATATCCATTGAATGCAGTTGTAAAGACTTTGCATCCGAGGTCTCCAACGCACTCCCCTTACTGAAAAAACTGTTTTAAAAAGCTTTTTTCTTTAATAAGAAATTTGAAGGACAGGATAAAAGTATCAAAGATACGTCGATACTTATCATTCGGTAAAAACACTGCCGATTTACTCCATCATCAGGGTAATCCATTCTTTTGCACTTTTGCGAAGAATCAGACGGCAGATGCTAAAATTTGCAAGACGAATCCCTTCGGCGAACGAGATAACGAAAGCTTGGGGAAAAGTTTATCTGCATGATTTGCCATATGCTGCGCAGAAAGCGAATTGTTTTATTTCCAAAAAAATGATATACTAACCTTACTTTCAAAACAAAGGATGATGCCCCGATGAAGGATGGTTTTTTACGGGTAGCGGCAGCCACACCGCAGATTCAAACGGCAAACTGCGCATTGAATGCCGACACTGTTGCTGAACTTGCCCGGCAGGGCGCCGCCGAAGGCACAAAACTGATCGTTTTTCCGGAGCTGTGTCTGACCGGGTACACCTGCGGTGACTTGTTTGCCCAGCAAACCCTGCAGCGCGGCAGTGAAAAGGCTCTGCGCTCGCTCTGCGAACAGACGGAATCACTGGACGCGGTGCTTGTTGTTGGCCTACCGCTGGAGTACGGGACGCAGCGGTTCAACTGTGCGGCGGTTCTGTTGCACGGCCGGGTGCTTGGCGTAGTACCAAAGACGAATATTCCAAATTACGGAGAATTTTATGAGTACCGACATTTTGCACCTGGCATCTCCGGCGCAGAAGTAACGCTGAACGGAGAAACCGTTCCGTTTGGCGCTGACTTGTTGTTTGCGTGCAGCAACATGCCGGAATTTGTTCTGGGCGTTGAAATCTGCGAGGATCTCTGGGTTCCAGAGCCGCCTTCCGGCAAACTTTGCGCTGCCGGGGCAACGGTGATTGCGAATCCTTCCGCCAGCGACGAGGTGATCGGCAAAAGCGATTACCGGCGTGCGCTGGTAACCGGGCAATCGGCACGCACCGTCAGTGCTTACGTTTACTGTGACGCGGGAGAAGGCGAATCCAGCACAGACATGGTGTTTTCCGGTGATGACCTGATCGCGGAAAACGGCTCTTTGCTGGCGCGTTCCAAGCCTTTTGCCCCGGGGATTATTTTTGCCGATCTCGATCTGCAGCGGCTGCAGGCGGAACGACGGCGCATGACCACGTTCCCGCAGGGCGGCAAAATGCGCACCGTCAGCTTTGCGCTGCAGACCGAAACGCTTGCGCTGCGCCGTACTGTCGATCCGCATCCGTTTGTGCCGGCTGACACCAACGATCTAAAACGTCGCTGCGAGGAGATCCTGAATATGCAGGCGGCAGGGCTGCGGGCACGGCTGCGCCACACACACGCAAAATCAGCGGTTGTCGGCCTTTCCGGCGGGCTAGATTCCACGCTGGCACTGCTGGTAATGACCCGTGCGTTCGACAGCCTTGGTCTGGACCGAAGTGGCATTCTTGCCGTCACGATGCCGTGTTTTGGCACAACCGCGCGCACCCGAAGCAACGCGCAGCTCCTTGCAGAAGCCATCGGCTGCAGCTTTCGTGAGGTTCCGATCGCAGACGCTGTCCGCGTACACCTGAGAGACATCGGCCACGACGAAACTACGCTGGATGTTACCTATGAAAATGCACAGGCGCGCGAACGCACGCAGGTGCTGATGGATCTTGCCAATCAAAACGGCGGACTGGTCATCGGCACCGGAGATCTTTCGGAGCTTGCTCTTGGCTGGGCGACCTACAACGGCGACCACATGTCAATGTACGGCGTCAATGCGTCTGTTCCGAAAACGCTGGTACGCCATCTGGTGGCTTATGTTGCCGCGCAGGACGAGTCTCTTTCCGCCGTACTGCTCGATATTCTGGCAACTCCGGTCAGTCCGGAGCTTCTGCCGCCGAAGGACGGAGTCATCTCCCAGCAAACGGAAAACATTGTTGGGCCATATGAGCTGCACGATTTCTTTTTATATTATGTCGTGCGCTTCGGCTTTACGCCGGGAAAAATTCTTCGTCTTGCGGTGCATGCGTTTCGCGGCGTTTACGACAGAGCGACGATTCTCGGATGGATGAAGACCTTTTATCGCCGTTTTTTTGCGCAGCAGTTCAAGCGCTCGTGCCTGCCGGACGGCCCAAAGGTCGGTTCCGTTACGCTTTCTCCGCGTTCCGACTGGCGTATGCCAAGCGATGCTTCGGCAGCATTATGGCAGGACGAGCTGGATCGCCTGTAAAAATCGATCTGCAACAGCAAAAGCCACATCAGACGGCCAGACGGGCCGAAACTGATGTGGCTTTTTTTGTGTGATCCTGTAAAACAGGAAATCTCAGGCATCGGGCGGGGATGCGGTGAACAGCGTGCATCCCATCGCCTTAAAATAGCAAATCTTATCGCGGATCATTTCTTCGGTAACATCAAATTTTTTCGCGAAGCAGGTGATGCACAGGCATTCCTGCGCACCGCGATGAACCATTCGGCGATAGACCGCAATTTCGTCGGCAGTCAGCTCCCGCCTGCATTGCAGACAGTTCATTACAGCCGAACCAGCTTTGCGCGGTAGAGCTTGCATCCGTGCGCCTCTACCTCCGGATTAAAGTAATCCGTTTTTATTCCGATCGTCTCGCCGGTAAACAAATCCGTCAGTTCCAGCCCATACCCGCTTCCGACCGGAAGACCGATATCCGCCAGCGCGCCGCAAAACCGGTAAGTAGCGTTCGTTTCGTCTGAAAGATTAAAATACCCAAGCGCAAACTCCCGATTGGAAAGATGGCGGACAAAGAAATAACGGTTATCGCGATGATCGGCCAGATAAGGCGGGCGGCATTCTTCATCCTGATCGAGCGCGATCAGTTCACGATTCAGCAGCAGTTCCCGGCTGGTTTCGCTGAGCGAACGGATATCTCCGCCCATCATCAGCGGAACACCGAACAGGCACCACAGCGCAAAATGCGTGCGGTATTCCAGATCGCTGCAGCCGCCGAAACCGACGTTTCCTTTGCCGTACATCCCGACGACCAACATATCTGGATCGTTGAAGCAGCCGGATCCGGACATGCACAGGTTCGGGATCTGACTTTCTGCGATGGATTTAAAGGATTGGTAATTATCCTGAATGTCGCCGGTGGAACGATACATCTGCACCCCGATGGAGGCCATCCATTTCCACGGCTCTTCCACGCCCCAGTTGCAGGCGGAAAACAGGATGTCGCGCCCGGTCGCCTTGAGTGCCATGCTCATGCGCAGATAACGCGCTTTGCAGTCCGCAGACTGAGGAAAATTACAAAAATCATATTTGAGAAAATCCACTCCCCAGTCCGCAAAAGTCTGCGCGTCCACGAATTCGTGGTCATAGCTGGATGGGTAACCGGCGCAGGTAAGGACTCCGGCACAGGAGTACATGCCGAATTTCAGGCCCTTGCTGTGAACATAATCCGCCAGATATTTCATGCCATGCGGAAATTTTTCTTCGTCCGCAACGAGGCGTCCCTGCGCGTCCCGCTCTTTTTTTGACCAGCAATCGTCGATCACCAGATACTCATATCCGGCGTCTCGATACCCCAGATTCACCATTGCATTGGCGGTTTCCATGATCAGCCGTTCCGAAATATCGTTCCCGAAGGTATTCCAGGAATTCCAGCCCATCGGCGGTCTTTTTGCTAACATCAGAACAAACCCCTTTCTTTTTCTCCAGTTTTCCGGCAACCGCGGCATTCGCGCCTGACGAACGGTCTGATTTCATTATAAGCTATCCCGCTGTGCTGTCAATCGTTTTATTAAAATCTAACAACAGTACAAGACATTATCACAAAAAACTGCACCCATCAATCTCTGGCACGGAACGACCCTGTCGCTTTCCCAACCGTAAAAACGCCGCGTGCATCATGGGCAGCCCGGCACATCCCGAAGGAAATTTTTATGGATGGCCTTTTCTTTGGTATCATACAACCCGGTGGGTGCAAGATTGGCAGCCGGTGCCCAATAATACATCCCAAAATGATCATCAAAGTCGATTTCCATAATGGAATAAGTATATACATTGTTTTTTTGAAAGATCTCAATATAACAATCTTCGCTAACGTTGATTGTTTCGACTGCATTGGGCTGAACGTTTTAGGCTGTCGTGTCGTGAAACAGCCTTTTTTTCTCAAAGTGCCATGTTGTTGACTGCACGGATTTCTTGCCAAAAGGGTTCACAAAATTACTGACTACTTTTTTACATTTTTAAAAAATCTCAAATAACCGAAGGTCACATGTTCATTTTAACGGTAGAAAGAGCTTACTTTTTTGCGAAAAGCAAGCAACTTTTGTAGCAAAGTGATATAAAACAGGAAAGAGCAAATGATATAATCTCTATTTTTAAATACTCAGTTTAAAGATCCAAATCGAAAATCCCTAAAAATTACAAAAAACGATTAGAATGCGACATTTTTACGCAAAAAAACCGCATCAAATAGCTGAAAAATAGCTATTTGATGCGGCTTTTTGATGGTCGAGGCGATGTGATTCGAACACACGGCCTCTGCGTCCCGAACGCAGCGCTCTACCAAACTGAGCCACGCCTCGACATTCTTCGCCCCTGCTTTTTCCGCAGCGAACATTTAATATTATATCCATCCGGCAGTTATTTGTCAAGTTTTTTTTAAAATTAATTAAAAAATTAATTGTCCCGTTTATTGGATGATATAAAACGGAGTCGTCTTTGGCGGCTCCGACAGATCAGTGCGCCCGAATCGTAATTTCTCCTGAATTCAGTGTATACAGTTCTCCCTGTCGCCCTCTGGCCAACAAATAACCGTGTTCATCAATATCCACAGCCGTCGCCGGGGTACCGTCGTGCCCGCCGCCGAAAATCAGAATGGAACGGCCGATAACACAGGAACGGGAACGGTACTCCTTTAAATAATCTCCCGAGGAAAAATGGGGAAGAATATCGGCAATTTCGTCCGCTAAAGCAGCAGCCATGCGGTTGCGGTCGTATCTCTTTCCGGTTACGCTGAACAGCGATCCGGCACGATCCCGGAATTCCTCCGGAAAATCCTCCGCTTTGTTATTGATGTTGATCCCGATTCCGACAACAATGTATTCAAAGGAACCGTTTTCCATATTGGTGACCGCATCAGTTAAAATGCCGCAAATCTTTTTTCCTCCAAGGTAAACGTCGTTAATCCACTTAATTTGTGCGCTCGGGTCGCCGCCAGTAACCCTGTCGACAGCGCGTGCAGCTGCAACAGACGCCGCTGTTGTAATCATCACGGCGCGGTCCGCCGCAAGTTCGGAACGGAAAATCACAGTAAAATAAACGCTGGTTCCAGGCGGCGAAAAAAAGCTGCGTCCACGGCGCCCTCTTCCGCCGGTTTGCTCGTCGGCAAGAACAATGGTTCCGGAGGGAGCTCCCTCCAGTGCAAGTTGTTTGGCTGTCTGATTGGTGGACACCAGCGAGGGATACAACCGAATTTGTTCCGTTATCGCTTCCCGGCGCAGAAAAGAACGGATGGCCGGCAGTGACAGCCGGTTTCCTTGCTCTATCAGCGTATATCCCTTGTTGGTAACGGCAGAAATCTGATATCCGTCGCGACGAAGCTCTTCAATTGCCTTCCAGACCGCCGTCCTGCTCAGGCAGAGCTCCTGCGCAAGCTTTGCGCCGGAAAGATAATGACCGCCGCTTTTAATCAGCTGTTCCAAAACTGCATCTTTTGTTGTCAAAGCGTTCTCTCCCCCGCAGATTTTCTGAAAGCTCAACGTTCATCCAGTGGAACATAGACCTTTCTGGCGCTGACGGATTTATATGCCGGGCGCATAATCCGGCCGCCGCTGACGGTTTCTTCAATCCGGTGCGCACACCAACCCGCCATACGCGCGACCGCAAACAGTGGGGTATAAAGATCGCTGGGAATGCCGAGCATTTCATAAACCAGACCGGAATAAAAATCAACATTGGCAGAAATCACCTTGGAATCGCCCTTCACGCGCGCAAAAACACCCGGCGCCAGTCGTTCCACCCGTTCAAACAGCTGCAGCTGGTTAAGCATGCCTTTTTCTTCCGCAAGCTTTCTGGCACGTTTTTTCAATTCCACTGCACGCGGATCCGAAAGCGTATAGATCGCATGCCCCATCCCGTAGATCAAGCCGGAGCCGTCTCCTGCTTCCTTTCGCACGATTTTCGCCAGATAGGCGCTGATTTCTTCGTCATCCGTCCAATCGCGCACCTGATTTTTAATTTCATTCATCATTTCCATCACACGATGATTGGCGCCGCCATGACGAGGGCCTTTTAACGAACCGATCGCCGCGCCGATTACCGAGTAGGTATCTGTTCCGGAGGAAGCCAAAACACGCGCCGCAAACGTGGAGTTGTTGCCTCCGCCGTGCTCCGCGTGCAGCATTAGGCAGAGATCGAGCAGGTGTGCCTCTTCTGCAGTAAACTTCTGGTCAGGCCGGAGCGCACGCAGAATAGATTCCGCCGTTCCGTATTCCGGATTGATCTGATGAAAGAACATGCTTTCATGGTCATAATAGCGGCGCTTGACCTGATAGGCATATGACATGATGGTCGGAAGCTTTGCAATTAGATTGATGCTTTGCATCATAATATTTTCCAGAGAAATATCTTCGGGCATGTCGTCATATGAATAGAGCGTAAGCACCGAGCGGGCAAGCTTATTCATAATATTGGGCGACGGCGCTTTCATAATCATATCTTCTGCAAAATACGGCGGCAGTTCGCGGCAGCTGTTGATTAGCTGAATGAATCCTTCCAGCTGAGAACGCGTCGGCAGCGTTCCGAACAGCAGCAGCCAGACCACCTCTTCATAGCCAAAGCGATTTTCCTGTTCTGCCCCCGCGATAATGTCCCGAATATTGATGCCGCGATACGTCAGTTCCCCTTCGTCCGGAATCCGCTCATTATCGCGGACAACATATCCATGCACATTGCAGATTAACGTAAGTCCGGCCATAACACCCGTTCCGTCCTGATTGCGCAGACCTCGCTTGACATCGTACCGTTCAAATTTGGCCGGATCGATGTGGTTGTTGGTTCGGTATTCGCTGCACAAGCTATGAATCGTTTCCCGCTGTTCCCATGATGCGTTTTCTAACATCCGGCACATCTCCTTTGAAAAAATATTCAAAAAATTTAATATCAACTATTTTACTGCATCGCTCTTTTAAAGTCAAGCGGCAAGATAATAGATTATGGATGAAGTTTCGTTTCATAATTCATTTTAGTGTGTTTTTTGCCTGTTTTTTGTGCAATATTGAATTATTTTTGCAGCTGCATTTTTTAATTCATTCATATTCAAGGTCAAAAGTAAATAAATGAAAGTAAAAAGGCAAAAAGAAATTAAAAAATATTTGTTTTGCAGAAAGGCTTGGGTGGATTTTCATGAAACAAAAACTAATTTTCGCGCTTCTGTTGCTCGCAACAATGCTGCTGGTGCCGCTTTTGGCTATACACGGCGCTGAAACAGAGACACAGAACTCTTCCGGAGAGACGGCTTCCGCTTCCGATCCGGTTTCCGTCCCCGAAACCGCTTCTGCAGAAAGCGCCGCGGGGACATCCTCCGTCAATACGGAAGAAGCGTCCTTCCGCATTTTGGACGAAGCTACCGGCAATGTTCTCACCGTAACCGACCAGGAATTTTTGATTGGTGCTGTCGCCGCTGAAATGCCGCTGACCTACCACGATGAAGCATTGAAAGCACAGGCGGTAGCCTGCTACACGATTTATGACAAAAAGCGAACCGAACAGAGGCAAAATCCGGATGCCGCTTTGAAAGGCGCCGACTTTTCGTGCAACACGGCCGATTGGCTGATTTATGTAACAAAAGAAAAGATGCAGGAACGCTGGGGCGATTCGTTTGAAACACATTACGCGCATCTGCAGCAGGTCTGCGAATCGGTCGGCCTGCAAAAGCTGGTTTATCAGGGAGAGCCGGTTCTTGCGACTTATTATGCCATTTCCGCCGGACAAACCGAAGCATCCGAGGATATTTGGGGCGGCAAACGGGAGTATCTTGTCGCCGTGGCAAGCCCAAACGATGTGCAGGCGCCCGGGTATGAGACGACCGTTACAAAAAGCAGCGACGAGGTGCGCACAGCGATCCTGAAGAAATGGCCGTCCTGCCAGCTTGGGAGCGACCCCTCTCAATGGATTACCGATCCGATCCGCACGGCTTCCGGTTCGGTTCGTTCCATGGCTGTCGGCTCACTGGTCGCCACCGGGGAAGAATTGCGCACACTGTTCGGGCTGCGTTCGGCAAACTTCACCGTCAGCTGCACCGAATCGGATGGATTTGTTTTTACGGTCCACGGCTATGGGCACGGCGTCGGAATGAGTCAGTATGGCGCCGACGCCATGGCTCGCGCCGGTTCCGACTACAAGGCCATCCTGCAGTGGTATTACCCAGGAACCGAGTTGACCGAATAAAAACCGGGCTGCCAATCGGCAGCCCTTGCAGAATCAGGTGTTTTTATCGGTCTGATGAAACTGTTTCAGATTGCCGGTCTTTTGAGAACGCTTGAGCAGCTCTGCATTTACTTCGTCCGGCGTAATGCCCTGATCGGCCATCAAAACGGTCAGATGATAGAGCAAATCGGCAATTTCATAAACGGTTTCTTCATTTTTGCCGTTTTTGGCTGCAATAATGACCTCGCTGCACTCTTCTCCGCATTTTTTAAGAATTTTATCCGTTCCTTTTTCAAACAGATAGCAGGTATAAGAACCTTCCTGTGGATTTGCACGGCGCTCCGTCACCGTCTGATAAAGCAATTCAAGACTGTTTTCCATAAAGGTTGCCTTCTTTCTGTAAATCTCTATACGGGTCAAACGGCAGAATATGCCGGGCAAGCAGGAAATCTTCGTTGATACTGTCCCACGTTTCGGCAAACTCTTTTTAATAAGGATCCATTCTCATTTTTCTTTCTCTTTCTTTTATATTCGGAAACAATCAGCGCATCCGGTTAAAAAAGCAGCTGTGCGCGCCGGTATGGCAGGCGTTACCCGTCTGCTCTACCACCACGAGCAGTGTGTCGTCGTCACAGTCGCTGTAAAGCTCCAGCACCTTTTGCAGATGTCCGGAGGTTGCCCCCTTGTTCCAAAGCTCCTGCCGCGAACGGCTGTAAAACCAGGTGTAACCGGTTTCCAGTGTTTTCTGCAGTGATTCGCGGTTCATATAGGCAAGCATCAGCACCTCACCGGTGGATTTTTCCTGCACAACCGCCGGAATCAACTCGCCTTTTTGAAAATACCGATCCAGATTACCCGGCATAAAATCCGTCATCTTCTGAATCCTTCCCTTCATAAAATGATCGTTTCATTTTGCGGCTGCAAGGGCTTCCCGCAGATCCAGAGCGCCTGTATAAATTGCTTTTCCGCAGATCGCCCCGTGCATGCCGATTTGCCGGCAGGCGCGGATATCCTCCAGTGTGCTGACTCCGCCGCTGGCGATCACATGGCAGGAAACGGCATTCTGCAATGCAGCGAGTTGCTCCAGGTTCGGCCCCTGCAGCATGCCATCCTTTGAAATATCTGTAAAAATCAGCGTGTGCACGCCGAGCTGCTCCATCTTTTGAGCCAGCTCAATATAATGCACCGACGAAGTGGACAACCATCCTTCCGCTGCGACCATCTCACCGCGCGCATCGATACCGACCGCAATCTGTTCGCCGTATTTTTGGGCGGCCTCCTGCACAAATCCGGGATCCTTCAACGCTGCAGAACCGAGGATCACGCGGGAGATCCCGTTCTGCAGATAATCCTCAACAGTTTGCATCGAACGGATTCCGCCGCCGACCTCAATTTTTGCGCCGCTTTTGGCAACGCATGCAAGAAAAATATCGCGGTTTTTCGGCGCCGCGTCTTTCGCTCCGTCAAGATCGACCATATGGACCCATTCGGCTCCCGCCGCACGGAATGCACACGCTGTCTGGAGCGGGTCTTCCGCCACTTTATGCGCCGTCGCGTAATCCCCGCGGAACAGCCGGACGCAGTTTCCGTCTTTGATATCGATCGCCGGTAAAAGTATCATCACAAAAATCCTTTCGTTGAGGAATCTCAAACTGACGGCATGCGGTTTACAACATTCCTTTTGTGGAAAGCACCGCACCAGTCGTGTTTGGGGCGGTTCCCAGCGCCAGAGCATGACCGACCGCTTTGAAAACGGCTTCGATCTGATGGTGCGCATTGCTGCCGTAGGGAACGCTGATGTGCAGCGTCAGCCCCGCATTGATCGCAAGAGCGCGGAAGAATTCTTCTGTCATGCAGGTATCGAATTCCCCGACGCATTCCTGCGCAAATTCCGCACGAAACACCAGAAAACCGCGGCCGCTGAAATCCGATGCACAGAACGCAAGGGCTTCGTCCATCGGCACATAAAAGCTTCCGTACCGACCGATTCCGGCTTTCTCACCGAGCGCCTGCGCAAACGCTTTGCCAAGCACGATCCCCGTATCCTCCACCGTGTGGTGACAGTCCACGTTCAGGTCTCCTTTAACCTTCAGGGTCAGCCCATAGCCGCCGTGCATGGCAAAGGCGGTCAGCATATGGTCAAAGAATCCAATCCCGGTATCTACCGAAACCTCGCCGCCATCCAGAGAAAGCGAGAGTTCAATATCCGTTTCCTTTGTTTTTCGGATAATCTGGGCGCTGCGCATAAAAAAGCCTCCTTGATGATAACAAATAAATCCTCTAAATGACCAAACGGCTATAAAGAAAAATCCTTTTGTTATGGGGTAACAGGCATTTTCTTTTCTAAAAAATTACCGTTGACGCCCTCCGCTGTTCCGTCTGATTCTTCAAACCGCACCTTGATCGAATTTGCGTGGGCGGTCAGGCGTTCGGTATCGGCCAACTTAACGATATTGTCCTTTGCACTGCGGAGCGCAGGCTCGGTGTAATAAATAAAGCTGGATTTTTTGATGAAGCTATCCACCGAAAGAGGCGAGAAAAAGCGAGCGGTTCCGCTGGTGGGCAGAACATGATTCGGGCCTGCAAAATAATCGCCGAGCGGCTCGGGGGAATATTGACCAAGGAAGACGGAACCGGCATTGTCGAGCCGGCCGATATATTCCATCGGGTTGGCGATCATGGCTTCGAGATGCTCCGGCGCGAGCTCGTTCGCAAAGTCGACCGCCTCATCCAGCGTACGGCAAACGATCACCGCGCCGAAATCGCGCAGGGATTTTTCAATGATCTCCCGGCGGGAAAGCGTTTTTACCTGGCGTTCCAGCTCTGCAACCGTTTCCTGCGCAATCTTTTCAGAGGTTGTCAGCAGAATAGCAGACGCCATGACATCGTGCTCCGCCTGACTCATCAGGTCGGCGGCCAGATACTTTGGGTTTGCCGTTTCATCGGCAAGAACGAGAATCTCGCTCGGTCCGGCAATCATATCGATATCCACGGTACCGTAAAGCAGTTTTTTAGCGGTGGCAACATAAATGTTTCCCGGGCCGACAATTTTATCGACCTTCGGGATCGTCGCCGTACCAAACGCCATTGCGGCGACAGCCTGCGCACCGCCGACAAGAAAGACCCTGTCCACCCCCGCCACCGCGGCGGCGGCGAGGATATCGGGATTCGGCTTGCCGTCTTTGCCGGGCGGCGTCACCATGACAAGCTCTTTCACACCGGCAATTTTCGCCGGGATCGCATTCATCAGCACCGAGGAGGGATAGGCGGCCGTGCCGCCCGGGACATAAAGACCGACACGGTGCAGGCCGCGGATCCGCTGCCCCAGAACAACGCCGTTCTGCATCGGATTCAGCCAGCTCTGCTGCTTCTGGCGGGCATGAAAATCCCGAATATTCTCTGCGGCGCTTTCCAGCGCGGCAACAAAACCGGGATCACAAGCCGTTTTGGCCGCCTGAATTTCCGCAAAACCGATTTCCGTTCTCTCCGGTGCTTTGCCGTCAAACTTTACGGTATATTCGCGCACCGCTTCATCTCCGCGCGCTTTGACCTGCGCAATAATCTCGCTGACTGCCGCCGTGACGCGCGCGTCGGTCTCGCCGCTGCGCTGTTTCAGTTGGGCGATCAGATGTTTTTCAGCGACACCGTCCGCCTTTGCCACAGAAATGATCATTGAAAAATCCTCCTCTGTTCCGCTGCACATACTGCAGCGCACTTGTTATCCCTGTCTGAGAATCGCAACACGCATTCACCGTTCTTTTTTGTCAGTCCCGCGCTTCGCGGCGCTTTTGCTCCATTGCGCCGACCAATGATTCGATCTCCTGCTTGCGCAGCTTCAGGCTTGCGGTGTTGACGATCAGCCTTGCCGAAATGGGAACAATGTCTTCAATAACCTCCAGCCCGTTTTCCCGCAGCGTGGAGCCTGTTTCGACAATATCCACGATCGCATCCGAAAGACCGAGCAGCGGAGCCAGCTCCACCGAGCCTTCGATTTTGATGATGTTTACATCCATGCCTTTTTTTTCAAAATAGCTTCGGGCAACCGTCGGGTATTTGGTGGCGATCGTTCTGGACGCATACCCCCCGAAGAAATTTTTGCCCTTTGGCCCGGCCAACGCAAAACGACAGCGACCAAAGCCGAGATCCAGTACCTCGTAAAAGCTGCCGCCTTTTTCCAGAATTGTGTCCTTGCCAACCACACCGAGATCACAGACACCGTGTTCCACATAGGTGATCACATCGGCGGCTTTGGCCAAAACCGCTTCATATTTTCCGTCTTCTACCGGGAGGATCAGCCGACGGCCCTTTTCCCGCAGTGCGGTGCAATCATAGCCCATCTGTTCAAACAGGCCGACCGTATCTTTTTCAAGGCGCCCCTTGGTGAGCGCAATACGCAACGGCTTTTCCATCAGCAATCACCCTTTCCCTTTGCGGCGCTTTCAAAAACCTGCCGACGCTCAACGGTTTGGCCCACTACCTCGAGCTGCATGATCCCGCAGCGGCGTGCATACGCAAGCGCCTGTTCTGCGGTGGCACAGGTGCTTGCCTCGCAGGTGGCGCCGCTTTGCAGCAGCTCCCGCACACGCCGGAGCGCACTGATTTCATAACCGTCCATTCCATGCACCAAAACCTGAACCGGCGCCTGCGGCTGTACTCTGCCTTCGCGCAGCAGCAATCGTGTGACCGCTTCCACATCTACACCGAAGCCAATAGCCGGCATCGGCGTGCCGAATTTTGCAAGCAGACTGTCATAACGGCCTCCGGAAAGGATCGTATCGCCGGAACCCGGCAGATACCCGCGAAAAACAACGCCGGTGTAATAGTCGTTGCGATTGACCAGTCCCAGGTCAATCATCAGGCGATCCCCCAGCCCTAAGCCCAGGAGCTCCTGATAAAGCATCCGCAGGTAGTCAAGATCTTCCGCCGGAACAACTCCGGCACAAAGATCCTCGGCTTCCTGAAGCACTTCTTCGCCGCCGAAAAGCCTTGGCAGACGGCGCATAGCATGAGATGAGACCGAATCGGGCCGTGTGTCGAGTAGCGCATCAAGCGCGGCATAGTTTTTTGCTTCAATAAACGCGCGGATATCCTCACACATTTCTTCGTCCAAATTCATTTTGGAGGCAATGGCTCGGAAAAAGCCGGCGTGTCCCAGCTCGATGCGGAAATCGTCCATGCAGATTCCCAGCGCATAAGCCGCTGTTGCGACAACTTCGAGATCGGAGCGCTTGCCGCTCGTACCGATCAGCTCCACACCGACCTGCATCACCTCGTTGCTGTGCCCGGAAAAGGAGGGATTGCAGCGGTAGACCTTCTGGTTATAATACAAACGGATGGGCAGCACGGCGTTCTGCAGCCGGGTGGAGGTCATTCGCGCGATCGGCATGGTGGAATCCGGCCGCAGCACCATGAGCCTTCCCTTTGAATCGGTCAGCTTAAACATATTTTCCACCGGAAAACCGGCATTCCCGCTGCGCAGAACATCGTAAAATTCCAATCCGGGCGTCTGCACCTCGTGATAGCCAAGCCCGGAAAACAGCGCCGTCAGCTTATTTTCTACCGTATGCATTGCAACACAGTCCTCAAAAAGCCTGTCGCGTGTGCCTTCAGGAGTGATCCTGGCGTATCGTTTCATGAGGAATCAGCCTTTCTTTGCTTTAGTGTGGTAATATAATATCACGATAAAATTTCATTGTCAACCGGCAAAATAGCAGAATCAGAAGAAGGTGGTCTGGCTGGTTTCAGGCAATGCGTTAAGGGCGCCGACATCCCGCAGCATTTCAATGACCGATTTGGACACCTTGGAACGAAAACGTAGATCGTCAACCGAAATAAACGGGCCGCCGGAGCGCGCCTCCTGCAGGCTGACAGCCGCCGCCTCGCCGACGCCTTCAAGAGAACCGAACGGAAGGCGGATTTTTCCGTCCTCCACCAGAAATCGCTTGGCGTCCGAGCGGTAAAGATCGACCGGCAGCAGCTCCACGCCGCGGGCCATCATCTCGTTGATGATCTGATAATACGGAATGGATGCCTTCTCCTTTGCGGATGCATCAAAGCCTTTCTTCTCCAGCTCACGCAGCTTTGCCCGAACCGCTTCGCGCCCTTTCATGGCAACCGCAGCGTCAAAACTTTCGCCCCGGGCGCTGAAAAACGCCGCGTAATATTCCACCGGTTTATAAACCTTATACCAGCCGAGTCTCAGCGTTGCGATCATATAAGCCGCAGCATGCGCCTTTGGAAACATGTACTTAATTTTAAAGCATGAATCGATGTACCATTGCGGAACACCGTGATCCTTCATCGCCTGAACGTGCTCTTCCGTCAGCAGCTTCGGCGCTTTTCCTTTTCGGACAATTTCCGTTATTTTAAACGCCATCTTTGGTTCGAGTCCCTTGTGGATCAGGAACGTCATGATATTGTCGCGTGTTCCGATCACTTCGGAAATTGTACACGTTCCGTTTTTAATCAGCTCTTCGGCATTGTTCGCCCAAACATCTGTTCCGTGCGAAAGACCGGAAATCTGCAGTAGGTCGGAAAACGTTTGCGGATTGCATTCCACCAGCATACCGCGCACAAACTTTGTACCAACCTCCGGGAGAGAAAAGGTGCCTGTTTCGCTGCCGATCTCCTCCGGCGTTACACCAAGTGCCTCGGTCGAGGTGAACAGGCTCATCACCTTCGGGTCGCTCATGGAAATATCCATAACAGAAATTCCGGTGTTTTCTTCCAGATATTTATACGTTGTCGGCACATCATGACCGAGAATATCGAGCTTACAGATATTGTCGTGAATTTTGTGAAAGTCGAAGTGCGTGGTGACCATGTCGGAACCGGTATCATCCGCGGGGCGCTGAACCGGGGTAAAGTCGTAGATGTCCTTGTAATGCGGCACGACGATCATCCCGGCGGGGTGCTGACCGGTGGTGCGTTTCACGCCTGTAAAACCGGCCGCCAGCCGCGCCAGTTCGGCATTGTTAAACGTCAGCCCGCGCTCCTGCGCATATTTTCGAACATAAGCCTCGGCAGTTTTTTCGGCAATCGTCGCGATGGTTCCCGCCTTAAACACGTTGGAGCTGCCGAACATGACTTCGGTGTATTTCTGCGCATGGTTCTGATATTCACCGGAAAAGTTCAGGTCGATGTCCGGCACCTTGTCTCCGCCGAAACCGAGAAAAGTCTCAAACGGGATTTCATGGCCGTCCCGGTTGAGGGGCGTGCCACATTTGGGACAATCCTTCGGCGGCAGGTCAAAACCGGAACCGACAGAGCCATCGGTAAAAAATTCGGAATACTTGCATTTGGGGCAGACGTAATGCGGCGAAAGCGGATCCACTTCGGAAATTCCCGCCATGTTCGCAACATAAGAAGAACCGACGGAACCGCGCGAACCAACCAGATAACCGTGCGCGTTGGAATCGGCCACCAGCTTTTGCGCCGCCATGTACAGCACAGAATAGCCGTTGCTGATAATGGAATCCAGCTCCTTTTTCAGCCGGTCGTAAACGATCTGCGGCAGCGGGTCGCCGTAAATGCTTTTCGCGCGCTCCCAGGTAATGTTCTGCAAATCCTCGTCCGAACCCGGGATTTCCGGCGGATAAAACCCGCTGAGAACCGGCTCGACCTCCTCAATCATATCGGCAATCCGGTTGGGGTTCGTTACAACGACCTCCAGCGCCTTTTCCCTGCCGAGGTAAGAGAATTCCTCCAGCATTTCGGCCGTTGTGCGGAAAAACAGCGGCGGTTGATTGTCGGCGTCGCTGTAGCCCTGACCTGCCAGCAAAATCGCGCGGTAAGCGTCGTCGTACGGCTCCAGAAAATGAACGTCGCCCGTGGCAACGACCGGAATGTTCAACTCATCGCCAAGCCTGACAATGTTCCGGTTGAAATCACGCAGTTCTTCCTCGCTTTGGACGGTTCCTTCGCGCAGCATGAACCGGTTGTTGCCGACCGGCTGAATTTCCAGATAGTCGTAATAGCGCGCGATCTGCTTCAGCTCGTCCCACGAGGCCCCGCCCACCATGGCGCGGAACAACTCGCCCGCCTCGCAAGCGGAACCGACAATCAATCCCTCGCGCAGCTCGTTGAGTTCTGTTTTTGGGATCCTCGGACGCTTATAAAAATAATCGAGATGCGCCTTGGAAATCAGTTTATAAAGGTTTTTCAGCCCAACCTGGTTCTTGACGAGAATAATCTGATGATAGGACGGAATTTTTTTTGGATCGCCGCCGGCCAGCGATGTGTTCAGCTCCGAAACCTTTTTGGCGCTGGTGTCCTCCTTGACGCGCTGAATCAGCAGAAGAAAAATATTCGCTAACATCCGCGCGTCGTCACAGGCACGGTGGTGGTTAAAATTCGGCAGCTTCAGCGCTTTGGCAACCGTATCGAGCTTATGGTTTTTCAAATCCGGCAGCAGAGTCCGCGCCAACGGCAATGTATCGATTGCGGCAAACGGAAAGGTGATATTGCAGCGCTTGAGCGCCGCTTTTAGAAACGAGGTGTCAAACGGGGCATTGTGCGCGGCCAGAATTGGATTTTCACCGCAAAAATCCAGAAAAGCCCGCAGCGCCTCCGCTTCGCGCGGAGCATCCGCCACCATTTCGTCCGTAATGCCGGTCAGCTCCGTGATCTTGGCCGGAATCGGTTTTTCCGGATAACAGAAGGTGTTGAATTCCTCCTTGATTTCTCCGTCGCGAATCCGTACTGCTCCGATCTCCGTAATGCGCTCTGTTGCAGAACTGAGCCCCGTTGTTTCCAAGTCAAAAACGATATATTCGCTTTCGAGCGGAACATCGGGTGCATTGGTAACGATCGGGATCATATTGTTGACAAAATAAGCTTCCGTTCCGTAAATAACCTTGATGTTGCCGCCCTTTTTCCGGATATCAGCCGCGGCGCTCATGGCATCCGGAAAAGCCTGCGCCACACCGTGGTCGGTTATCGCAACCGCGGGATGCCCCCATTCGTAAGCGCGCTTCACGATTTTTTCGGCCGGGGTAAGCGCATCGTTGGCAGACATGTTGGTGTGCAGATGCAGCTCCACGCGCTTCTGCGCCGCGTGGTCGACCACTTTCAGCTTCTGCACACGGTTAACGTCGCGCAGCTTAATGGAATAATCCTTGTCATAGGTATCAAATGCGTACTGACCGTTGACAAGCAGAGTATCGCCTGCGGAAAGCTCCTGAAACGGCCTTGATTTTTCTTTTTCCGGAATCGCCTTAAGAGAAACGGAGTTGGTGTAATCAGTAATGGTAACAGTGACGATCACGCGTTTTCCGTCCCGGGTATCCTTCATTTCACAGGAAAGAACATCGCCCCATACCGTCACCTGTGTGTCCTCGTCGCTCAAATCATCGATCGCCTTTGGCTGCGCATGAATCAGCTTGCCGACGATCGGTTCCGCTGTTGACATGACGATCTGCGGTTTAAAGCCTTCGGGGCGGATTTCGATTTCGGGAACATCCACACGCTTGACGGCGGCCGATTGCTTCTGCTCCGCTTTGTGCTGCTCCACCGCCTTGGTGACGACCTCCCGTTTGTATTCCTCAGCGCTTTTTTCCTGCTGCGCAATATACTGTGGGTTGTCCGCCTCCATATACAGCACACCGTCAAACTCCACCGGAACCGTCTTTCCGTATCGCTCCCGAATCAGCTTTTCAAGTTCCTTGTCAAAGCTGCGCGCGCCGATAATGGAATAACCCCCGTGGCGCAGCGTTACAATTAACCTGCCGTCCTCCACCCGCGCGGTGGCATCTCTAAGCGTGCCGTTGACGCTGACGTGCCGCTCGGCAAGCTCCTGCACCAACTCCGGAAAACACTGCGCATCAAAACATTCCGCCGGGTATTTCGGCAGCACATGCACTTTTCTCAGACCGAGCCTGGACGCTTCGAGCATCAGCCGCAGCGCATGAAGGCTTTTCGGCTCCACCGGCGCGCCGAAAGCGATTTCCACCGAAAGCGACCGGCTGCTGTAATCGATGTTCATATTTAGAATCTCGCCATCCGGAACAGCCTCAACCTGCTCGGGTGCAATCCCGAATCGCAGCAGGAAGGAACGGATTTGTCTTTTTTCTGCCGCATCTGCCATTGTGCAAACCCCCTTTTAAACAACGGAAGGACGGTCTCAGCTGTCCATTCGATCAATTTCCTGCAGTAAGGCGTTCAGCAGCTCTTCTTCGGGAACTTTACGGATAATTTCGCCTTTTTTGAAGAGCAGCCCGCAGCCGTCACCACCCGCAACGCCGACATCCGCCTCGCGCGCTTCTCCCGGGCCATTGACCGCGCAGCCCATGATTGCAACCTTCAACTGCTTTTTACAGCCCCTCAGGCGCTGTTCCGCCTCATTTGCCAGCCCGATCAAATCGATTTTTGTGCGACCGCAGGTTGGGCAGGAAACAATGGTGCAGCCTTCTTCCCGCAGACCGACGGCACGCAGCAGGTCAATTCCCGCTGCGACCTCGCGCACCGGATCGGCAGTGAGCGAAACCCGGATGGTATCGCCGATTCCCCGCAGCAGCAAAGAACCGATTCCGGCGGAAGAGCGGATCAGCCCCATTCGTTCGGTGCCGGCCTCGGTGACGCCGAGATGTAATGGATAATCACACTGCTGTGCCACCAGTTCATAGGCTTCTACCATATCCTGCACGGAAGAAGATTTAAGCGACAGAACAATCTGGTCAAAATCACACTCCTCCAGCAGACGCGCATGGCCAAGCGCGCTTTCACACAGAGCCTGCGGCGATGGGCGGCCATATTTTTTAAGCAGTTCCGCCTCTACCGAACCGGAATTGACACCGATACGGATCGGAATTCCGCGGAGGCGGCAGGCATCGGCAACGGCACGCACCCGGGAAGATTCGCCGATATTGCCGGGGTTGATGCGGATTGCATCAACCCCGGCGGCCGCACAGTCAAGCGCGATCCGGTAATCAAAATGAATATCGGCCACCAGAGGAACCGACACTTCTTTTTTAATTGCCTCCACCAACGCGGCGCTTTCTCTGTCCGGCACGGCAAACCGGATGATCTCGCATCCGGCCGCGGCAAGTTCTTTTGCCTGACGAACATTGCCTGCAATATCGTGCGCCGGAACATTCAGCATCGATTGCACCGTTACGGGCGCTCCGCCGCCGATTCTCAGCTTTCCGACGGAAATTTTCTTTGTTTTTCTGCGTTCCATTTTCAAATCATGCCCTTTCACTGCATCGGATAAATTATCCCTGAATCAGCCGCCAAACGTCGTTAAATGTAACGACCAGCATAAAACCGATCAGGATAACAAAGCCGGCCGCATGGACCCAACCTTCGTACTTGGGCGGGATGGGCTTGCGGCGGACGGCTTCCACCAGCAAAAACAGCAGACGACCGCCGTCAAGCGCCGGAATCGGCAAAAGATTGAACACGCCAAGGTTGACGGTGATCAGTGCCATAATCCAGAGAATATTATTCAGAGATTCCAGAAAATTGGCTCCCTGCGAAGCAGCCTCGCCAATTACCTGCGCCGTTCCGACCGGGCCGGACATCGCTTCCAATCCATATTTGCCGGAAATCAGATCAATCAGGCTCGCCCAAACCAATCGCGTAATGGAAAGCACGCTCTTTGCCGACTGACTGATAACCGTAAAAAAGGTTTTCGGCACCGACTGCACGGTAAAGGCAAATCCGTTGCCCTTGCCGGTGAGTTTGGAAACGTCCAACTTGACGCCGGAAAGCGTCACCTTTTCACCGCTCTGGCGAACAATGGAAAACTCCATCGGGCCGCTTGCATAACGCGAAAGACTGAAGTCGAGGTCATAATCATTATAGATGCGGTAGCCGTTGATCGCCGTGATCCGATCCCCTGATTCAAAGGAACCGCTTTCCACTGTGACGGCATCTCCTGTGGCGGAAATCGTGGTGGATTTAAAAGAAGGTTCCTGCACCGTCTGCACGAGCATTAGCAGAAAGCCGAGCAGGATATTCATAATGGCGCCTGCGGCCACAATAACAATGCGCTTCCACACCTTTTGCCGACCGAATGCACGTTCATCCTCGCTTTCGCCGTCTTCCCCTTCCATGGCGCAATAACCGCCAATGGGAAGCAGGCGCAGCGAATATCTGGTTTCTTTTTTTCCAAAGGAAAAAAGCTTTGGCCCCATGCCAAGCGCAAATTCATTAACCTTGACTCCAAACGCCTTTGCCGTCAGAAAATGGCCCATCTCATGCAGAAAAATAACCAATCCAAACAGCAGAATTGCCAGAATAACCGTTACAACGGTGTTCATTGGGTTTCCCTACCTTTCCGCTGCCGTATGCAGCTTATCATTGCCCTGCTTGTTCGCGCACAAAGGAAGCCGCGCGACGATCTGCCTCCAGAACGGCATCCACGCTATCCGCCGAAGCTTTTTCCTGGCGCAGCATGGCGCGTTCCACCAGTTCCGGAATCTGCAAAAAACTGATTTTTCCTTGTAAAAACAGCTCTACAGCGGTTTCGTTTGCGCCGTTGGCCGCTGCGGGAACCAGCCCGCCGCGGCGGATTGCTTCTCTGCAAAGCTCCATACAGCGGAACGTATCACTGTCTGGCTCAAAAAACGTCAACTTCCCATATTCCGTAAGGTTAAGCGATTCCGATGGGCAGGGAAAACGCTCCGGATACGTCAGCGCATACTGAATGGGCAGCTTCATGTCGGGCACACCAAGCTGCGCGAGCACTGCGCCGTCATCGAATTCCACCATGGAATGGATGACGCTCTCACGGTGAACCACCACATCAATCTGCGACTCCGGCAGGCCGAACAGCCATGCCGCTTCCATAATTTCCAATCCCTTGTTCATCATGGTTGCGCTGTCGATGGTCACCTTGGCTCCCATGCTCCAGTTGGGGTGCCTGAGCGCCTGGGCAGCCGTGACACCGGCAAGCTCCGCTCTTGTTTTTCCGAAAAACGGCCCCCCCGAAGCGGTAAGGATAATTTTTTTGAGCGCACGGTTCGGCGGCAGCGCCTGCAAACATTGAAACACCGCAGAATGCTCGCTGTCCACCGGCAAAATTGGCACACCGGCTTCCTTCGCTGCCCTCATGACCAATTCTCCGCCGGCGACCAGCGTTTCCTTGTTCGCCAGCGCCAGCGTGTTGCCCGCCTTCAAAGCGCAGAGCGTCGGTTTCAGCCCTGCAATGCCGACCAGCGCATTGAGCACTACGCCGGAATTGCCCTGTGCCGCCTCCAGCACACCTTCCTCTCCGGAAAGCACACGCACCGGGCAATCTGCCACCCGCTGCCGCAGATCTGCAGCGGCAGCGGGCTCGCTCATAACGGCAAGCTGCGGACGAAACCGGCGAACCTGTTCCTCCATGCGGGCAACATTTCTGCGGGCCGTCAGCGCAATGATTTGAATCCCGTGCGTCTGCGCCACCACGAGCGCCTGTGTCCCGATGGAGCCGGTAGAGCCGAGCAAAATCATGGATCGTTTCAATTAATTCCCTCATTTCTGGCAATGAAAAAGAAGGGCTTCCAATGCAGCCTGCACGGACGCCCGTTTTCTCCGTATCTTCATTTTACTCTCACGGAGAGAAATCATGCATGAATAATCGGTAAATATTGCATCAAAAGATAAAGAAACGGCGCAACAAAGACCACGCTGTCGAATCGATCGAGCGCACCGCCATGCCCCGGCATAATGTTGCCAAAATCCTTGATGCCGTAAGAACGCTTGAGCAGCGAAAACGAAAGATCGCCCGCAACCGAGACCACCGAGCTGATTGCAGCGGCAACCGCCACCGCCCAGAACGAAATGCTGCCCGCCGGATGAAACACAAAATGGTACACCGCGGCGGCAAGTTCCATGCAGACAATACAGCTTGCAATCCCGCCGAAAAAGCCCTCGACGGTCTTTTTGGGGCTGATCTCCGGCACGAGCTTATGCCTGCCGAACCGCATCCCCACAAAATAAGCGCCCATGTCGGACGTCCACGCGGCGATCAGCGCGATCAGAACAAAAAAAAGACTGTCTGCGGGGGACTGCCCAAAATCGCGCACACGCACCAGACAACTGAGCGACGATGCCGTCAGAACGCACATTCCCAGATTGGTTATCAAATTTGGAAAAGGAATCTGCTTGTGGTGAAAGATTTGATGCGCAAACAGATAAAAAGCGTAAACGCAAAGCACGGTAAACACCAACGGATTACCCTTTGCGGAAATTGCCGGTGCAATGGGCAGAAAAGCGGAAAACAGGGCACCCGCCGCCACAACGGAGCGATACGGGCGGCATCCGGTAGCGCCGGCAATTTCCCACGAACAAATCACCGCCACAAACGCAATTCCAATATTAAAACAAATCGGCACCCAAAAGCTTGCCGCCAGAACCGAAAACAATATCAGCGCTCCGACCACGCCGGAAATAACCCGCTGCTTCATCGGGTGACACCCTTTCTTTTCATGATATCTCGATTACCGGATCGCGCCGAAGCGTCGGCTGCGTTTCTGATATTCCGCAATGGCCTCATCCAGCTGCTCCGGCCCGAAGTCCGGCCAGAGGACATCCATAAACACCAATTCGGAATACGCCGACTGCCACAATAGGAAATTGGAAAGGCGAAATTCACCGCTGGGGCGCACAATCAGGTCGGGATCCGGCTCGTCCGGACAGTAAAGCGCATCCGAAATCGTCTGTTCGGTAATCTGTTCGGGAGTCAGTTCGCCATTCTGCACACGGCGGGCAATTTTTTGCATCGCATCCTTAAGCTCACAGCGACCGCCGTAATTGAGGCAAACGTTCAGCGTCATGCCGGTTTTGTCACGCGAAGTGGCTTCTACACGCGCGATCAACTCCCGCAGGTTCTGCGGAAAACGATCGGTTTCTCCCATAAACCGCACACGAATGTTTTCGCCGACAAAATCGCGCAGCGCTTCGTCCAGATACTGAATAAACAGCGAGATCAGCGTATTGACCTCATCCTGCGGACGGTTCCAGTTTTCGGTTGAAAAAGCATAAACCGAAAGATATTGGATGCCGCGCGCAGAAGCATACCGCACAATTTTTTTGAAATTATCCGCTCCCGCGCGGTGGCCGGCGGAACGCGGCAGCCCACGCTTTTTGGCCCAGCGCCCGTTGCCGTCCATAATCAGCGCCACATGCTGCGGCAGCGCCGCGTCTGTTGGTTGCGGCTGCATTTTTTTCCGTTTGAAAATTGACATGAAGCTGAATCCTCTTTTTCCTGATTCTAAAAAAGGCCGTCACCGCCCAAAAGCCAAACGGCTGCAAGGCGGTTCCGGCCTGCCGGATCAAATTTCCATAATCTCTTTTTCTTTTTCCGCGCTGCGCTGATCGGCTTCTTTACAGTACTTATCCGTCAGTTCCTGCATGGTTTTTTCAGCGGATTTGAGGTCATCCTCGGTAATGGTCGAATTTTTCTTTTCCGCCTTTAGCTTGTCGAGCGCATCGCGGCGAATGGAGCGAAGCGCAATCTTGCTTTCTTCCGCCATTTTTGCAATATCTTTTGTAAGAGCACGGCGACGCTCCTCATTGAGCGGAGGAAAGGAAAGGCGAATTACTTTTCCATCGCTCTGCGGATTGATGCCGAGATCCGACGTCTGAATTGCCTTTTCAATTGCGCGGCAAATGGAAGCGTCCCACGGCTGAACGGTCAGGGTGCGGGCTTCCACCACAGCGACAGCGGCAACCTGATTGATGGGTGTTTCACTGCCGTAATAATTCACGGTAATTTTATCAAGCACGGAGGGATTTGCGCGGCCGGCACGGATCTCGGTGTACTCCTTTGCAAGCACCGCAATTGTTTTTTTCATTTTCTCTTCAGAAGCGGAAATAATTTCTTTCATTTTCTGTTCGCCCTGCCTTTCTGATTTTAATAATCGGGTTATCGGGTGACAATGGTGCCAATTTCTTCTCCGCGAACCGCGCGAACAATATTGTGCGGGTCGTCCAGGCTGAAGACCAGAATCGGAATGTGGTTATCGGAACACATAGAAGCCGCAGTGCTGTCCATTACAGCAAGATGCTTACCCAGAACTTCGTCAAACGAAAGCGTATCATACTTTACAGCATCCGGATTCTTTTTGGGATCGCTGTCGTAAACGCCGTCCACCATGGTGGCTTTGAGAATGATGTCCGCATCAATTTCCGCCGCACGCAGAGAGGCCGCCGTATCGGTGGAAAAGAACGGGTTGCCTGTACCGCAGCCGAAGATAACAACACGGCCCTTTTCCAGATGGCGCACGGCACGGTTGCGGATATAAGGCTCGGCAATCTGCTGCATGCTGATCGCTGTCATAACACGCACAGGCGTTCCCAGCTGTTCCAGCGCATCGCATACACCAAGTGCATTAATGGTGGTTGCAAGCATTCCCATATGATCTGCCCGCGTGCGATCCATCTTACCGCTTGAGCGGCCGCGCCAGAAGTTGCCGCCGCCGACGACGATGCCGACCTGCACGCCAAGATCCGAGCAGGCTTTGATTTCCTGACAAATTTTAAGAACGGTATCAAAATCAAGACCTGTTTTTGCCTCTCCCGCAAGCGCCTCGCCGCTCAGCTTGAGCAAAACGCGTTTATATTTTGGCTCCATGAAAAAACACCTCTCCGGTTTTGTTTCTTCCATTTTACAATACTCGGACGGTTCTGTAAAGAGCGTTTTGGAACAAAACACTCCCGCCGGGCAAAATGGCCGAGCGGGAGTGCATGTTTCGACAAATGGATTACTTGGAACCGTCCTTGAAAAACTTGAGCAGCTGCTCAAACTCCTCATCGTCAATATCGTCATTTTTGGACGGAGCTGCAGGCTGTTTTTGTGCGGGCGCGGCGGATGCTGATCCCTGTGCTGCGGGCGCGGAAGCTGATTCTTTTCCCGCCGCTTCTGCACCGTCGCCCTCCGGTTCGCCGTTGTTGGTATCAAAGCCGGTGGCGATCACTGTAACCATCATTTCATCCTGCATATTTTCGTCAAACGCAACACCCCAGATAATGTTTGCACCATCATGAGCCGCTTCGGCAATCATGGTGGAAGCCTGTTCCACTTCATCCAAACCAATATCCGGCGAAGAAGTAACGTTGATGATAACACCGTGCGCACCGGAAATTGAAGTTTCCAGCAGCGGACTGGAAATCGCCATGTTGGCTGCATGAATCGCCTTGTCCTTACCGGAGGCACGGCCCACACCCATATGGGCATAGCCTGCGTCTTTCATGACAGATTTCACATCGGCAAAGTCCAGGTTTACAAAGCCCGGTACTAGAATCAGATCCGAAATACTCTGAACGCCCTGACGAAGAACATCGTCTGCAATGGCAAATGCATTCTGCAGCGTAATGCGTTCCTCGCTGGCATATTTAAGCCGCTCGTTCGGAATCACCACCAGCGAATCGACGTGTTCGCGCAGCGCAGTGATGCCTGCTTCGGCCTGCACCATGCGTTTTTTGCCCTCAAACGCAAACGGCTTGGTCACGATTCCAACCGTCAGAATTCCCATTTCCTTGGCAATCTGCGCAATGATCGGCGCCGCTCCCGTACCGGTTCCGCCGCCCATGCCTGCCGTAATAAACACCATTTCGCTGCCCTTAAGCGCAGCCGTAATCTCGTCGCGGCTTTCGTCTGCCGATTTTTTCCCCACTTCAGGCATGGATCCGGCACCCTGCCCATGGGTAATTTTTTCGCCGATTACAATTTTATGGGTGGCGCGCGAACGGTTAATCGCCTGTTTATCGGTATTCACCGTAATAAATTCAACGCTTTGAATTTCATTCTGAACCATGCGGTTTACAGCATTTCCGCCGCCGCCGCCGACACCGATCACCTTAATCTGTACAACCTGTTCCTGTTCATTATCGAACTGAAGGGGCATTTCATTCACTCCGTTTCCATTTATCGTCTGAAATTATTTTAATAGTTCATTTCTATTTCAGTCACATAGTTTTTATCTATTTAAATTTATCACAAAATAAATTTTTACGCAACCATTCCGATATATTTTTCTCCAATCTTTTATCCGGAAACGTCGGACGACGTGCCCGGAGGAATGATAATGCTGTTGGAACCGTAATTCGGCCGGAAAATCGCCTGTCCGTTTTCCTGCGAAAGATCGAGCGTTCCCGACTGATTAACATCCAGTTTATTGTCAATTACATAGCGCGCAAGCTGCAGCTTTTCCTGCAGATTCCCGAGCGAGCCTATTCTAATGGTCATTTTTTCACCATAGCTCAGTTCAATAGAATACAGTTTGGTGACATCAATTGCGGTAATCTGAGAAAACTGATTTTCCTTTAACTGCTCCTCCAGCGTAAGCAGTGTCTGGGACATCTCCTCCCTCTCAAATTCAGCCTGTTCTCCCGGTTCGGCAGCGGCAAGCCCTGCTCCGGTGATCACCGGCAGACCCGGCAATGGCTCGCCGGACCGTTCCAGCACCTTCAGGCTCCCGCTGAGCAGGTAACAGCTGCCGTCCTGTTGAAGCTGCAGAGCCGGCTCCACTTCCTGCACAGATATGAAAATTTTATCCGGCAAAACAATGGATACCGACACACTTTCGATGTAAGGAAGCCCTCTGCAAATCTTTTGTGCCGCTCCGGTGCGGTCGACCCGAAACAGATTGGTTCCGTTCGCTATCCCGGCAGCCTCCACAATCTGCTCGGCGGTATAATGCGTGCCGGGCACGGCTTCCACCGCCGAAACCCGGAACAGAACAGTCAGCGTAAGTGCGGCGCAGACGCTCGCCGCAAACAAAACCGTTAGGAAAATTCCCGCGCGCAGCTTTCGCCGTTTTTTCGATTTTCGTACAGGCCGCCCGGACGGCTTTACATTGCGAACGCCGGGCGGATGATTCTGTTTTCTTCTTTGATCTGCCATGTTTCTGTCCTCACAGCGCAAGCTCCTAACAAGCTCAGCGCACATTCCATAGATTCATAACCGCGGTCAATATGATGCACCTGTGAAATTTCGGTTTCTCCTTCGGCAAAAAGCGCCGCAAGCACCAGCGCCGCGCCGCCGCGAAGATCGGTTGCCGAAACACGCGCGCCGTGCAGGAACGGCACCCCTTTCACCACCGCACTCTGACCCGCCACGCTGATTTCCGCTCCCATTCTGTTGAGTTCGGCGGCGTGGCGAAAGCGATTTTGAAAAATGGTTTCCTCAAAAGCCGTTGTGCCGTCCGCAATGCTGCAAAGCGCCATCAGCGGTGCCTGTGCATCGGTCGGAAAACCAGGATACGGTGCAGTCAAAACTGAAGAAAGAGATTTTGGCCTGCCCTGCGCGCGGATGCGGATTTGGCGGTCGCCGGTAACCAGTTCACAACCGGCCTCCTGCAGACGCGGCAAAATGGCGGAAAGATGCTCCGGCTCCACGTCCGACAGCGTAACATCTCCCCTTGTGACAGCCGCCGCAAGAAGGTAAGTGGCCGCCGCAATCCGGTCCGGAATGACTCTGTGCTCACAGCCATGCAGTTTCGGAACCCCTTCCACGATAATCCGAGAAGTACCCGCGCCGGTCACCTTTGCGCCACAGCGAATCAGAAACTGCGCCAGATCGCGGATTTCCGGTTCGCAGGCGGCGTTGAGAATCCTGGTGGTACCTTTTGCCGTGGCAGCCGCGATCAACACGTTTTCCGTTGCGCCGACACTGACAAACGGAAACTGAATTTCTGCGCCGTGCAGCCGTCCGTTTACCCGGCAGTCCAGAACACCGCTCTCCTCCGCGATTGCCGCCCCCATTTTTCGCAGCGCGGCAAGATGCAGATCGATCGGACGGGGACCCAGGTCGCAGCCGCCGGGAGCGCTGAGCACCGCGCGGCCGTTTTTTGCCGCCATTGCCCCGAGAAAAATAATGGAAGACCGCATTTCGCACATCAGCTTCTCCGGAATGGAGATGCCGTCCGCATGCGCGGAATCGATTTGAATTCGGTCTTCTTCGCGCTCCACGGTACACCCAAGCTGGCGCAGAATTTCCGATGCCAGCCGAACATCCGAAAGCGCGGGACAATTCTGCAACACGCTTTGTCCCGATACGAGCAGCGACGCAGCAAGAATCGGCAGCACACTGTTCTTTGCCCCAAAAACCCGCATGGCGCCTTCCAAACGATTTCCTCCGCGAATGATGAGCTTAGCCATTCTGACACGCATCCTTCCGCTCAAAAGCTCAATACTGCCCTGATAAGCCTATCATATGCTTTTGCGCGGCAGGTTGTGAAATAATTTATTTCTGCAGAACCTTTGTAATTTCACGAAAAATTCGTTCGTTTGCATCCACAATCGCCATTTTCTGCGCATTGTGTCCGCATTCCCGAAGCTTTTCCGGATCGTTCAGCAGACCAAAGACCAGTTTGCAGAGCGATTCCCCCGTCAGATCCTTTTCTTCCAGCAAAAAAGCCGCACCGCGCGAGGAAAGCGCCAAAGCATTATAATACTGGTGGTTTTCGGCCACGTTTGGGGACGGAATCAGCACGGCCGGCTTGCCCTGCACCTGCAGTTCGCTGAGTGTAATGGCGCCTGCCCGACAGATCAGCAAATCGGCCGCCGCAATACAATCCGGCATATTATCGATGTACTCCCTGATATCAAGATTGGGGTGGTTTTTGAGCACAACGCCCTTTTCCTCCAACAGGGCGGGAAACCATTTTCCGTACTGCCCGTAGGCGTGGATATGCTGGACGGCATCCGTTTTTGCCGTCTGAGCCATCAGTTCAGCCACCGCGCGGTTTACCTGCTCGGCGCCAAGACTGCCGCCATAAGAAAGCACCACCGGCCTTTCGTCAAGCTTCAGTTTTTTGCGGGCTTCCCCCCGGTCGGCATAGATCAGTTCGCTGCGCACCGGATTCCCCGTGACAACAATTTTTTCGTGCAGCGAAGGTTCCAGCCGTTTTTCGGCGTCCGGAATCGCCAGCATGACTTTATCGGCGAGCCTGGCAAGCATTTTGGTCGTTACGCCCGGAAACGCATTCTGTTCATGGATCAGCACCGGAATGCCCATTTTCTTTGCCTTGCGCAGCACCGGCCCGCTGACGTATCCTCCCGTCCCGACGCAGGCATCCGGGCGGAACTGTTCCAAGATCCGCTTGGATTCTCTCGTTGCCGAAAATGCACGTTTGACCGCCACTGCATTGTGCTTAATTCCGTTCCAGTTCATTTTCCGAATAAATCCGGAAACCGTAACCGAACGAAATTCAAATCCGGCCTGTGGAACCAGCCGCTCTTCCATTCCTCCTTTGGAACCCACAAAAAGAATTTGGGTTTCCGGCTTCTGGCTGCGCACATAGCCCGCCACCGCCAGTGCCGGATTGATATGTCCGGCGGTGCCGCCGCCGGCAAAAAGAATCTTCATGCAAAATCAGGCCCTTCTTCAGGATTTTTCCATTCTTGCGCTGCGGGAAACCGAAAGGACAATTCCCATCTGCGCCATCAGCATGACCAGCGACGACCCTCCGTAGCTGAAAAACGGCAGGCTGATGCCCGTGTTCGGCACAGTATTGCTGACCACTGCAATGTTCAGCACTGCCTGCAGGCCAACCTGCACCGTAAGCCCCATGCAGAGCAGTGTTCCGAATTTGTCCGGTGCGCGCAGCGCGATCACCATGCCGCGCCAGACCAGCAGCGCAAACAGGAGAATGATAATCATTGCACCCACAAAGCCCAGTTCCTCGCAGATGACTGCAAAAATAAAGTCATTCTGCGGCTCGGGCAGATAAAGATACTTTTGCCTTGAATTGCCGATTCCAAGACCAAGAAAACCGCCGGAACCGATGGCGTAGAGCGACTGCCTTGTCTGATGAGACGCGTCTCTGTCCGCATAACCGAACGGATCGCGCCAGACGCCGATTCTGTCGCTGGCGTAAGGAATCAGGTCGGTGAAAAGAGCAATATAGGCAAGAATACCGATCACTGCAAATGCAATGACAAACCAGCGCGCCTTCACGCCGCCGATAAACATCATAAAACACGTCAGGCAGAAAATGATAACCGTACAGGAAAGGTGCGGTTCCTTAATCAGCAGCGCCGCCGAGGAACCGAAGATGACCAGATACGGCAGGATTCCGGTGGAAAACCTGTTCATTTTCTGATAGCTGATAGACATAAAATGCGCGAACGAAACCACAATTGCAAACTTTGTGATTTCGGACGGCTGAAACCCGGCACCGCCGATTGAGATCCAGCGGTGCGCGCCGTTGCGCGCGGGCATAAAAAGCACCAGCACCAGCAGCATATAAGAAAGAATCAAAATCGGTACCGCAAGCTTGTGAAACTTGTGATAATCAAAATAAGAACAGAGGATCATCGCCGCAATTCCAAGAATTGCCCAGATAAGCTGATTCTTAAAAAAGTGGTAGCTGTTTCCGTAATAGGCCAGCGCATAGGCATAGCTTGCGGAAAAGAGCATGATCAAACCAATGGTCAGCAGCACCAGCACGATGGTCAGAAATGGAAGATCAATTCCCGCGCGAACGGAAAACATCCTGATCTTTTCCTTTACCCTGCCCGGCCTGCGCACCCGCGCCTGCACCTGTTTTGCCTGTTCCAATGGCTGCGCTCCTTTCCCGATATCCGCAGATTCCCTCTCAGCCGTAAATGACACAAAGCAATGCCGCTGCTCCGCCGACAATGGTAATCAGGCTGAACACCGTCACAATCTTAACCTCGCTCCAGCCGCTCATTTCAAAGTGGTGGTGAATCGGCGCCATTTTAAACACACGCTTCCCGTGGGAAACCTTGAAATAGCCAATCTGAATGATGTCGGACATTGCTTCCATAAAATAAACGATTCCAATCGGAAGAATCAGAACCGGCATACCTACGCCGAAACCGAGAGCGGCAACAACGCCGCCAAGAAACAGCGAACCGGTATCTCCCATAAAGACCTTTGCCGGATGAAAATTGTAAAGCAGAAAACCAAGGCAGCCGCCTGCGGCAGCCGCAGCAAAAATACTCATGCCAAAGGATTGCAAAAGCGACGCGACAATCATGAAAAAAATGCATGCAAACATCGTAACCGAACCGGCCAGACCGTCGATCCCGTCGGTCAGGTTGACCGCGTTGACCGTGCCGAGGATCACAAACAGCGCCGCCGGCCAGTAAAACCAGCCAAGGTTCACCGTACCCGCAAAAGGAATCACCGTACTTCCGCGTTCACCGGCCAGATAGAGCGAAGCAAGATAAGCGCAGGCGATAATAAGCTGCAGCAAAATCTTCTGGCGCGCACGCAGTCCGAGGTTGCGTTTTTTGACCACCTTGATGTAATCGTCAAAAAAACCGACCGACGCATATGCCAGCGCCAAGATCATTCCGCCGAACAGACGCACGCGCTGCAGGCCGGTTTCTCCCGAAATTCCTTCCAGCCCTTCAATCGGCGCATAACCAACATTGGAATAATAGATTGGCACCGCTATTATTATGGCACAAACAATACCGATTATAAACATCATTCCGCCCATTGTGGGAGTTCCCTGCTTGTTTTTGTGCCAGGTCGGACCGATTTCCTTAATCGTTTGCCCAAAGTGCAGCTTGTGCAGAAAGGGCACTGCCCATTTCCCCACGATCGCCGTTGCCACAAACGCAATGGCAGCCGCCACCCCCGTCATAATTCCGCTCATTTTGATGACTCATCCTTTCCTCTGTCAGCTCTGTTTTTGGCACAGATTATTTTACCACAAAACAAGACACGGGAATCGTGTTTTCGTCTTTGGCAAAAGAATCGCTTTAGGTTTCGGTTCCGCATCCAAACCGTTCATAGATAACTTCCAGAAGCTCCTCCAGATGTGAACCGTGGCTTGCCTTGACCAAAACCAGATCCCCTGCGCGGAGACTGTTTCGCAAAAACTGCGCCGCCTCCGGCTTTTCTTCAAAATATTCGGTGGGAACACCCGCATTCTTCGCTTCCTCGGCACAAAAGCGCGAATCCCGGCCACAGGCAACCAACAGATCAACATTGTTTGCCGCTGCAGCGCGGCCACACTCTCTGTGCCCACGCTCCGTATAATCCCCAAGCTCCAGCATATCTCCCAGAACGGCAATCCGCCGGCCGGAACACGGCATGGCCTGCAGCGCGGCCAGCGAAGCTTTGACCGAGTCGGGACTGGCGTTGTAGCAATCCTCCACCACAGTCAGCTCTCCCGCATGCACAATGTGCTGGCGCATGCCGGACGGCACATAGGCCGCAAGGCCTTCTGCCATCTGCGCCGGTTCCACCTGCAGCAGCAGCCCGACGGAAAACGCCGCCAGAGCATCATAAACATGATGAATTCCGTACGCCGGAAGACGCACCTGTGTGCTGCTGCCAAGCGAAGCGACACAGGCTTCAAATTCCAGTCCGGATTCGGTTTCCCGAACATTCTTTGCGCGAACGTCGCAGGCCGGATTCCTGATTCCGTAAAGAAGCACCGGATTTCCGATTTTTTCGGATGCACCGGCCAGCAGTGCGTCGTCTCCGTTGAGCACGACCGGTGCATTGAGATCCATGCCATCCAGAATTTCCAGCTTTGCCTTCAGAATCCCTTCCTGCGAACCGAGGTTCATAATATGCGAATGACCGATGTTTGTAATGACCGAAATGGTTGGGACGGCCGTCATGGAAAGATTATGAATCTGCCCAAAATGATCCATGCCCATCTCAATTACTGCGGCTTCCACCGTGTGATTCAGGCGAAGCAGCGTTTTGGGGAGTCCGATCTGGTTATTCAGATTGCCTTCTGTTTTCATGGTCTGATATTTCGGTGAAATGGCAGCCACGATCATTTCCTTGGTTGTGGTTTTCCCTACGCTGCCGGTAACGCCAACCAGCGGAATGTTGAAAAGCGATCGATAGTACCGGGCAAGCTGCAGCAGAGCTCCCTGCGTGCTTTTCACCATGAGCAGCGGCGTGCGCCCGGTACCGCTGACCTCGCGTTCGCAGACAATACCCGCCGCGCCGGCCTTTGCGGCAGCCGCAGCAAAATCGTGGCCGTCAAACCGTTCGCCGCGCAGCGCGATAAAAAGGCATCCCGGCGTAATGGTGCGCGTGTCGGTACAGACTGCCAAAACATCCGCCTGCTCCCGGCACTCCGCTCCAATTGCTCTGGCCACGTTCTGCAGCGTAATTTGCTCCATGTTTATCAAACCTTTCCTGATTTCTGAGTTGTTTGCGTATTTTCCGCGTTCCGAACCGCCTCGGCAGCAATTTTCTGTTCGTCGAACCGAATTTTTCCGTCCGCACGAATTTGATAATTCTCGTGACCTTTGCCGGCAAGAAGAATCAGGTCTCCCGCACGTGCAAGCGACACTGCTCTGGCAATTGCCTCGGCGCGTTCCTCCACCTGTTCAACCGGAACCGTCGCTCCGGCCATTCCGGCAAGGATATCGTTCATAATTTTTCGCGGGTTCTCTGTGCGCGGGTTATCGCTGGTGAGAACGACATAGTCGCTGCCTTTGACTGCAGCTGCACCCATCAGCGGGCGCTTCTCCCGGTCTCGATCCCCCCCGCAGCCAAAAACGCAAATCAGCCGGCCACGGCAAACCGGCCGCAGCGCATCTAATATTTTCTTCAATCCATCCGGTGTATGCGCATAATCGATGATTACGTCAAACGGAGTACCAAGTTCCAGCCGCTGCGCGCGGCCGGCGACCGGCACAACGTTTTCCAGCGCCGTAAAGGCTTTTCGCGGCGGAACTCCAAGTTCAATTGCGGCAGCTGCCGCACAAACACTGTTTTCAACATTACAGCGCCCCAGCAGCGGAGTTCTGATCCGGAATTTTCCGCCGCGCGTCCGCAGGGCAAACTCGGTCCCGTCCGTCGAATAAACAACATCCGAATACTGATAATCCGCCAGCGGATAAGCGCCGGAACACGTAACGATGCTTCCGGCGATCTCCCGCGTCAGCCGCGCTCCCCACGGGTCGTCAATATTGATGACCGCGCAGGCGCAGTTTTCAAAAAGTTTTCTTTTCGCCTGGTAGTATTCCTCCATCGAATGGTGATAATCCAGATGCTCCGGCGTCAAATTGGTAAAGACCGCACAGCGGAAACGGATTCCGAACAGACGCTGCTGGTCCAGCGCTTGCGAAGAAGCCTCCAGAACAACGTGGGTGCAGTTTTGCTTTTTCATGCGCGCCAGAAGAGCATGGAGCTGCGGTGCCTCGGGCGTTGTATAGCTTGCAGGCTCCGCAAAACCGGCAGCGCAGTTTTGGACGGTGCCGGCAAGGCCGGTTAAACAGCCGTTTTGTTCCAGAAGCTGCCGTAAAATCCATGCAGTGGTTGTTTTTCCATTTGTCCCAGTAATGCCGCTGACCACAAGCGAATCGGCCGGCCGGCCGCAAAAATTTGCGCTGAGCACCGCACATGCCTGTTTGGAATCTGTTACAAGAACCTGCGGAAAATCCTGCGGAAGCGCGTGCTGTACCACCACTGCGGACGCGCCGCGGCCAATTGCCTCTTCGGCAAAATGGTGGCCGTCCCGGCGACTTCCCCGTGCACAAACAAAAAGGTTCCCTTTTTCCACTTGCTCTGAATGTTCTGTAATTCCTGTAATTTCAACATCCTGCGCGGTTTGTGCCCTTACGGGCACGCCGTTGAGCAGGGTTGAAAGCTTCATCGGACTGCATCATACCCTTTCTTTATTCATTTTGATCGGCCGCAGAAAACTTGAGTGTCACAATGGTTCCCTGGCTGACCTGCGACTGCTCCTGAATGGATTGCCCGGTTACAATAGCGTTTGCTTTGGTGGCGTCGCCTGTAAGCCGCAGATTCAGATTATTTTTTGACGCCGCCTGATTCGCTTGCTCCGCCGTCATTCCTGCAAAATTCGGAACAACGGCAAGCTCGTTTCTGCTGTCTTCATCGGTGTAAAGCACCACGGTTCCCCCTGCGGAAAGCCGTGTTTCCGGATCCGGAAGCTGCGCAATAACGCTTTCCCCACTGCCCAGCACACGAGCGCTGAGCCCTTGTGCTTTAACCGCCGACTGCGCTTTTGCAACGGTTTCTCCGATTACTTTCGGAACAGTGGCTTGTTTGGTTTCGTCGGAGCCTTTGACATTTTCGGTCTTTTCAATTCCAAGGTATGGAAGAACATCAGTCATAACGGATTTGAAAATCGGCGCTGCCACCGTGCTGCCGTATATTGTACTGCCGCGCGGTTCATCCACAACGATGATGCAGGCAATTTCAGGATCGTCAACCGGAGCAAAGCCACAGAAAGATGCGATTCGTGCCGTTTTATCCTCGGTATCCAGCTTTTCGGCCGTACCGGTTTTGCCGCCGACGCGATAACCATCCACCGCGGCATTTTTTCCGCCGCCCTCTTTGACGACCATTTCCAAACCGGCTCGCATCGTTGCGGAGGTGGCCTCTGAAATAACCTGACGTTTGATCCCGGCGTCTTTGGTTTCTACAATATTGCCATCGGCGCTGAGAATTTGTTTTACCACATGCGGCGTTCCCAAATAACCGCCGTTAACAACCGAACACATGGCCGTAATCATCTGAATCGGCGTCATTTTCCGGCTTTGGCCGAATGAAGAACTGGCCAGTTCGGTAATCCCCATGGCGGACGGCACATGATAATGCACGCCTGCGATCGGCGTCGCCTCGCCGGGAAGGTCGATACCGGTTTTCGCCGTGAAACCGAATGACTCATAATAACGGGTAAACGCCGGAATTCCCAGCGCCTGCCCAATTTGCATAAAGGCCAGATTACAGGAGTTTTCCATTGCCTGCACAATGTTTTGCGTCCCATGAACATGGCCGTTGTTGCACTGATAGCGAACTCCGCCCAAAACCGTATTGCCGGTGCAGGTAAAGGTGGAAGTAAGGCTGACAACCCCTTCATCCAGCGCGGCAGAGGCGGTAAACGCCTTAAACACCGAACCCGGTTCATATGGGTCCGAAATCGCCTTGTTGCGCCATTGCAGCGACTGCGCCGCGCTGATTGCCGCCGCCTGTTCGTCTTCCGGCAGTGCAGCGATTTCGGCCGCCTTGTTTTCGTCCGCTATCGTGAACGGATGATTCGGATCAAACGCATTACGCGTCGCCATTCCCAGCACTTCAAAGGTATTGACATTCATTACAATACCGACAATCCTGTTGCCTACTGCATTATCCTGAATCGCCTGATCCAAATATTTTTCCAGATAGCTTTGTATGTTTTTATCAATGGAAAGGACGACGCTGTCACCGTCCTGTGCATCCACCCGCTGTTCATAGTCAAAATCCATTTCGGTGCCGTTGGCGTTTTTGATCGTCATAACACGGCCGGGAACACCCTGGAGATAAGAATCGTAGTACGATTCCACCCCGGCAAGACCCTGACCGTCGGTTCCTGTAAAACCCAGAACCGAAGCTGCCAGCTCCGCGTTGGGGTAATAGCGCTTGGTGTCTTCTTCCAAACCGATGGCAGCCGCAACCGAGGAATTGTTTTTTTTGAATTCCAGAATTTTTGTTCGAATATCCGTTTCAACCTTTTTTTTGATGTACACCTGATAGCTTTTTGATTTCAGGGTTTTCTGGTAAATTTCATCGCGATCCACACCGAGAATTTCGGCAAGGCCATCTGCAACCAACGTCCTCTTTTTTTCGGTGGAGGCATTGTTTCCTTTTACCACCAGTGATACCGGAGAAATAAAAACATTCCACACCGTCGCGCTCTGGGCCATGACCTCCATATTGGAATCATAAATTGTCCCGCGGGTCGCGTTAATCGTCGTGTCCCGCATCTGCTGATTGATCGCCTGCTGCTGCAGTTCTTCGCCTTTTACCAACTGCAGCTTGCCCAGCTGGACGGAAACCCCGCCGAATCCGACAATGATCACCAACAGAACCGCAATCAGACAGCGTCTGCGCATCCGCACCGGCGCTCCTTCCGCCATGCCGTTCACCTTCCTTTCACGCCCGTTCCGAGCGAATAGAAACAGAAGGAGCCAAGATTTTCTCTTAACTCCTCCCGATAAAGCTTTTATTACGCCTGCAACTCATTCATATTCCTTCAGTCGCGCCGCTATGCCTTTCAGGAGAAAATCCCGGTAAACCAGTCCGCAATTTTCTGCCAGACGGGCGCTGAGAAGGATTGGCCGGAAACTTCCACCCGATCACCTTCGTTAATCCGAATATATTCAATCTGATCGGAAGTAAGCTTTTGCATGCCCAACACATTGGTTGCATATTCTTCGGCAGATTCCAGCGAAATTCTGGATTCCGCCGCCATTTGCAGCTGCACATACTCACTTTTCGCATTGGAAAGCTGCTTGTTTACCTTTTGCAGCGAAGTGTTCAATTCATTGAGCTGCAGCTGGCTGTAGATCAGCGAACCCATCAACACAAAACAGACCGCAGACGCCGCGATTCCCCGCAGCAAATGACCAAACGTCAGCTGGGGGCGGGGCTGCGTATTTTTTTGCGGCATCTTAATAATTTTTGCCTGCGTTTTTTCCGGTTGACGTGCTTCTTTTGCGGCAAAACGATCAAAATCATATGCTGCATTTCCGTTTGTGTTCACGGTTTTCACCTCTTTACAAATTTAAAACGACCTATTATTTCACGAAACATCTTGTGAAAGCTTTTCGCAGACACGAAGCTTTGCGCTGCGGCTGCGCGGATTCTCTTCCAGTTCCTGCGGCGACGCTTCAATCGGCTTGCGGTTGACAAGCGATGCCTCCGGCTTTTTTCCGCAGACGCACACCGGAAAATCGGGCGGACAGGTACAACCCTCACACCATTTGGCCATGTGCTGCTTGACGATGCGATCTTCCAGCGAATGAAAGGTGATAACTGCCAGCCTTCCGCCCGGAGAAAGGAGTTCAAAAGCGCTGTCCAAACCGCGGGAAAGCGCATCCAGCTCGCCGTTGACGGCGATGCGCAGTGCCTGAAACACCTTGCGCGAGGGATGGCCACCCTCGCGGCGAACCTTTGCAGGAATCGCCGAACGAATTACCTCTGTGAGCTGATCCGTGGTAAGGATTGGCGTGGTCTGGCGGGCAGAAACGATCGCCTGCGCAATACTGCGGGAAAACTTTTCTTCGCCGTAGCGACTGAAAATTTCGACCAGCGACTGCCACGGCAGAGTATTGACCAGATCGGCGGCAGTCGTACCGCTCTGGCTCATCCGCATATCCAGCGGTGCATCCGCGTGAAAGGAAAAGCCGCGCTCCGGTGTATCCAGCTGTCGGGAGGAAACTCCGATATCCAGCAAAACACCGTCCAGATGATCGATCTGCTGCTGCGCGGCGATCTCCGTCATGTTGGAAAAATTATTTTGCACAACGGTAACACAAGAAAACCCGCCCAGCCGCTCCTGCAGAACGGCAATCGCATCCGGGTCCTGATCGACGGCGATCAACCTGCCTGTTTTCAGACGTTCCGCAATCGCGCGTGAGTGTCCTCCGCCCCCCGCCGTGCCGTCCAGATAAATACCGTCCGGCCGGATGGCAAGCCCTTCGATTGTTTCCCGGAACAGGACGGGCTTGTGTGAGAATTCCATTATTTAAAACCATCCCTTCCGAAGCGCAACCCCTGCCGGAAAATTAATCTCTTGACCGGCGGAACGTGAAATTTACCGGCGGAACGTGAAATTTGCTTTATAAGCCCAGTTTGGCCATCTGCAGTTCCAGCGCAGCCTCGTCAAACGCTTCACCAGCTTTGTTCCACGCTGCGGAATCCCAAATTTCCATACGGTTATTGACACCAAGAAATGTAACTTCCTTTTCCAGCCGCGCATGGCTGCGGAGCTTGGGCGGAATTAAAATCCGTCCCTGCGGATCGGGCATGGCATCCGTCGCTCCCGAAAAGAAAAAACGGGAAATATCCCGGCTTTCCACCAGCGGCATCTCCTCAAATTTTTTAAGAATAACGTCCCATTCCTTTTGAGAAAAAGCCCAGAGACAGCCCCCCAGCCCTTTTGTGACATAGAAGCAGTCGCCAAGCTCCTCGCGGAACTTAGCGGGAACGATGACGCGGCCTTTTGCGTCAATATTATGTTGAAATTCACCCAACAACATAGCTTCGCTCCTGGACACCGAGGAGTAAGAAATCACTCTAAATCCCCCTATGCCCCCACCTTTCACCACTTTATAGTTCTGATTATACCCTCAGAAGAAAAAAAAAGCAACTGTTTTTTCAGAAATCATTTTGGAAAAATTTAAAAAAAACCGCGGCGGAATCACATTTTCAAGCAGCTGTTTTCACAGTTTTCTCCACTTTGCACGCAAATTCAAAAAAAATCCTGTTCGAACAAACTTTTTCTCCCACCCAAGAACTGAAAATCTGCTTTTTTTTGCAAAAACAGATTCAGATTCTCCACATACAGAAAAACAGCCGGTGCAGATTTTTCAATCTGCACCGGCTGCCTGATGTACCGCTGCGTATTCAGTGCGGTTTTGTTCCGTCGCCCAGACGTTGGCTTGCTTTGATGTTCTGCCGCGCTTTGCGCAGCTCGGAAAGAGCAACAGAAACCGATTCGTCCGCTCTTTGCATCAAGTCGTCCACATATTCATTCGCCGCCTTGCGCACCTCCACCGATTTTGTTTTGGTCTGGGTCAGCAGGTCGTTGGCCTTTTCCTGCGCCTGACGCACGATTTCGTCCTTTGCCACCATGGTGCGCGCACGTTCTTCGGCCACACGCACAATAGATTCGGCCTCCTTACGCGCGTCGGAAATAATCTGCGTCCGGTCGGCAACAATGCGTTCCGCCTGCCGGATATCCTTTGGAAGGTTCAGCCGGATATCCTCCAGCAGGCGGCGAATTTTTTCGGCATCCACCAGCACCTTGCCGTTGCTCAGCGGAAAGGAAAATGCACTCTCCACCAGCTCGTCCAATTGATCCACAACTTCTTCCACACTCATTGACGGGCACCTCCCTTGCAAAGACGTTCTTTAATTTGCTGCAGAGTCTCCTTGGCCACAAAACCGGAAATATCTCCACCGAACGAGGCGACCTGTTTGACAATGCTGGAGCTAAGATACATATACTCCGCGCTCGTGGTCAAAAACACCGTCTCTACGTTCGGATTCAGCTTTTTATTGGTAAGGGACATCTGAAATTCATACTCAAAATCGCTGACTGCGCGCAGGCCTTTGACGATTACCGCCGCTTTTTTGACGCGGGTATAATCCGCCAGCAGACCGTTAAAGCAGTCGATTTCTACATTTGGGATATCGCGCAACGCAATTTTTAACAGCGCCACACGTTCTTCCGTTGTAAAGCTGGGGCGCTTTTCCGGATTGGTCATCACCGCCACAACCACATGATCGAACATTTTTGAGGCCCGCCGCACAATATCGACATGGCCAAGCGTAACCGGGTCAAAACTTCCCGGGCAAACTGCCGTTGCCATCCATGAACCGTCCTTTCGATTTTCAGAAGCTGTTTTCCGCACCGGATTATTCCGCCTGATCGCGGTGTGTGAAACGGCTGAGCTTGATTTTGCCATAGCAGTATTCTTTTCTGAGAACAAAGTCGCCGCCCAAGCCGGAAAGATCCTCCTCCCGCGGGCTTTCACAAAGGATGACTCCGCCGGGATTCATCACTGCCGCCACCAGCGGCAGAGCCTGCTGCACCAACTCTTTGCGGTACGGCGGATCCAGAAAAGCCACATCGAACGGTTCCACCCGGCTGCGCAGAAAGGCTTCAAAATCACTGTTCACCACACGGGCATTCTGCGCAAGCCCCGTATGGTTCAGGTTGCGCTTGATCTGCTCCACCGCCTGACGGCTGACATCCACAAAAACCGCCTGCGCTGCGCCGCGGCTGAGCGATTCGATACCAAGCTGACCCGAACCCGCAAACAGGTCCAGCACACGTCTGCCCTCCAGCTGAAACTGGACGATGCTGAACATGGCTTCCTTCACTTTATCGGTAGTCGGGCGAACATCGTCACCCTCCAGCGTCTCGATCCGCATCCCACGGGCGCTTCCCGTAATCACTCGCATTCAACTATCATGCCCTTCCTGTTTTTTGCCAGCCTGCAACAAAAAAACAGGCTGTTTTCATTATGATGTCCTGAAAGAATTTTGTCAACCGTTCTGCTCAGATTCTTCCCGGTCATCGTGCTGCGCATGAAAATAACGATAAACCGCCGCCGCTGCCGGCCGGTTCATTCCCGGCACGGCGGCAAGCTCTTCCTCTGTGGCATTTTTTACGGCGGTCAGCGTCTGAAAATAACGCAGAAGCGACGCAACACGCGTCCTGCCGATTCCGGGTATCTGCTCAAGAATCGACACAAACGTTGATTTGGAGCGGCTTTGACGGTGGTAACCGATTGCAAAACGGTGAACCTCCTCCTGCATGGAGGAGACCAGCGTAAAGGCGGCACGGTTGGAACGAATGGCAATCTCGCCGCCGTCCATTGCGATGGCACGGGTTCGGTGACGGTCGTCCTTCACCATACCGAACACCGGAACCGAATATCCCATTTCCCGCAGCAGCGGCTGAATTGCCGCCACATGCCCCTTGCCCCCGTCGAGCAGAATCAGATCCGGCATCCTGCCGAAGCCCTGCCCGGTGTCCTTTTCCTTTTCGTATTCCGCAAAGCGGCGTACCATGACCTCCTGCATGGAACCGTAATCATCCTGACCGGCAACCGTTCGGATCTTGAACTTTCGATAGGCTGATTTCAGTGGGCGGCCATGTTCAAAAACAACCATTCCCGCCACGTTCTGACTGCCGGCAAGATTGGAAATGTCGTATGCTTCAATATAAACAGGAGGTTTTTCCATACCGAGCAGGCGCGCAAGCTCATTGAGCGCGGCAGTCTCCCGGCCGCCGGTACCGGTGCGCTGCGCAATCTGTTCGGCTGCGTTGCTCAGGCACATCTGCACCAACTGCAGCTGTTCCCCTTTTTGCGGCACAACGATCCGGACTTTTCTGCCCGCCTTTTGGGAAAGCCATTCCCCCAGCAAGGCGCTGTCCTCCGTTTTGCCATCAAGCGTAATCTGCGAAGGGATCCTGTCGCGCAGAGAATAATACTGCTGCAAAAAATCTGCCCTGGCGCGCTCCGGCGCGCCAATTTCGCCAAAGACAAAGCTTTCGCGGTCATATAGCCTGCCGCCGGAAAAGCGGAACACTTCAAAACAAGCCGCACCGCCGCTTTGCGCCAGTGCAAAAACATCCTGCTCCTGAACGCGGGCGGCAACCACCTTCTGCCTTTCGCTCATCCGCTTGATGGCAGTGATCCTGTCGCGCAGGCGAGCCGCCTTTTCAAATTCCAGCGCTTCGGACGCTTCTTCCATACGAGCGGTCATGCGGCGGATAGATTCCGTGCTGCTGCCCTGCAGCAGTTCCAGCGCGTCGTCAATGATTTCGCTGTATTCCTCTTCTGTTATTTTACCGAGGCAAGGTGCACAGCACTGTTTGATAAAATAATTCAGGCAGGGACGCTGTTTACCGATCTCCTGCGGAAATTTTCTGCTGCAGGTGGGCAGCCGGAACGCGCGGACGGCCTCGTCTACTGACTGTTTGACCGACCACGAACTGGTGAACGGACCGATATAGCGGGCGCCGTCCTCCGCCTTCTGCTTGACCTCGCTGATGCGGGAATACGGCGGCGGAGAGATGCGGATATATGAATAGCCTTTGTCGTCCTTGAGCAGAATATTGTATTTCGGCGTATGCTGCTTGATCAGGCTGCATTCCAGCACCAGTGCTTCGAATTCGCTGTCTGTTAGAATATAATCGAAATGGTCGACGTTTTCCACCATTTTGCGGACCTTTGCGTCATGATTGCGCGGCGACCCGAAATACTGGCTGACACGGTTTTTCAGGGCTTTTGCCTTGCCGATATAAATGATCTGACCTGCCTGATTTTTCATCAGGTAAACGCCCGGCGTCAGCGGCAGCGCCATCGCTTTGGCGCGCAGCTCCTTCAGTTTCAGATTCAAGCGGCAGCCCCCCCTTACAGAAAGAAAAAAGCGCACCGCCCCAAAGCGGGCGATGCGCAGCCATGTAAAAAATTATTCGGTGAAACCGGACTGCACGAGTTTAACAAGACTTTCCACAGCTTCTTCCTCATCGGAGCCATCTGCAATAATGCGGATGGTCGTCCCACCGACGATGCCAAGGGAAAGCACACCGAGCAGACTTTTGGAGTTTACTCTTCTCTCTTCTTTTTCCACCCAGACCGTGGACTTAAACTCATTTGCCTTCTGGATAAAAAATGTTGCGGGGCGGGCGTGAAGACCAACCTGGTTCTGCACCATGACATCTTTGACATACATGACAAAACATCTCCTACCTCAATAGTCTTGCATATTTCAATATATAACTTTTTACAGGAACAATATATATTATATCACAAAAACCCGCATCGTCAATCAACTGGTTCATTTTTGGATTGATAACCGATTGAGTTTCGCTGATTTTGAGGTTGTTTGTGCAGAATGCCTATTATGTTGAAAACTTTTGTTATCAAATGACATGGCACAACCTGCAAAACGTCAGAAACGCTCTTTTTTCAGCAAATCAGGCCGCTTTTCCTTTGTGCGGCTCAAGGCTTGCTCTGCCCGCCACGCATCCACTTTTTTGTGGTCGCCGCTCAGCAGCACGGGCGGAACCGCCCTGCCGTGCCATTCAGCAGGGCGGGAATACTGCGGGTACTCCAACAGACCGGCAAAATGGCTTTCCTCCGTAAAACAGAGCTCGTCGGCCAGCACGCCCGGCAGCATTCTTGCCACACAGTCCGCCACCACCAATGCCGGCAATTCGCCGCCGGTCAACACATAGTCACCGATAGAAAGCTCTTCATCCACAATTTCTTCTATAACGCGCTCGTCAATTCCCTCGTAATGACCGCAAAGCAGGGCAAGGTTCGGCAGGGTTGCCAACTCGCGCGCCTTTTGCTGCGTCAGCGTTTTTCCCTGCGGTGAAAGGTAGATCAGGTGCGGTTTTTCGCCGGTCTCCTCCCGGATGGCGTCATAGCAGCGATAAATCGGGTCAGCCTGCAGAATCATCCCCTGACCGCCGCCATAGGGATAATCGTCCACACGGCGGTGTTTATCCGTTGTGTAGTCCCGGATATTGTGACAAACCACTTCGATGATCCCGTTTTCCCTTGCGCGGCCGATCACGCTTTCGCTGAGCACACGGTCGCACAAATCGGGGAAAAGCGTCAGAATATCAATCCGCATCGTCAAAAATCCCTCCGATCGGCCGGATCAGCATTTCTCCGGATTCCGGGTCGGTTTTGACGACGATATCACGGATGGCAGGAAACAGGCGCGGAATCCGATCTTCTCCGGTAACCTCATATACGTCGGTTCGTCCGGTGGAAATCACGTCAGTCAGTGATCCGTAGCAGACGCCGGTATCGGCGTCCCTCACAATCATCCCGATCAGATCCTGAATAAAGTATTTCCCCGGCTCCAGTTTTGCATCCTCGCGTTTGATCCACAAGACCCGGTTGCGCAGCAGATCCCCCTGTTCAATGGAATCCACTCCTTCAAGAGAAACAAGGGCAAGGTTTTTCTGCACACGGGCAGAACGCACCCGAACGGGAGATTTTCCCTCCTCAAGATAAAGTGTGCGAAATTTGCACAAAAAAGCGGGGCTGTCGCACCACGGCTGCACGCGCAGTTCCCCCCGGATTCCGTGGGTGCCAACAATTTTTCCGATTTGCAAAAACGGTTTCATCCAGTCATCATCCCTTTCGCGGAAAGCGAACCCTGCAAAGAAAAAACCGTTCCGGGGACGCGGCTCCGCAGAACCCCGCCCGAAAGAACGGCTTGTGGCATCAGTCGATCTCCACTGAAATTTTTTCGTTGGCACGCATTGCCGCAGCACGCATGACAGTACGGATTGATTTTGCAATCCGACCCTGCTTGCCGATGACGCGCCCCATGTCGTTTTCGGCGACATGCAGATGGTAAACGACGGTGCCATCCGCTCCGGGCTCATCCACGTCCACACAAACAGCAGACGGCTCTCCCACGAGCCCCTGAACAATTGTAATCAGAAGATCCTTCAAGTGAGCACCTCCTCTTATTCGGTGATGCCGTTCTTCTTGAAGAGAACCTTAACGGTATCGGTCGGCTGAGCACCGTTGGAGATCCAGTTCTTTGCCTTTTCCGCATCAACCTTCAGGGTTGCCGGTTCCGTTTTCGGATCATAGGTTCCGATTTCTTCAATGAAACGACCATCACGCGGGTATCTGGAATCCGCAACGACGATGCGATAGAACGGATCCTTTTTCGCACCCATGCGACGAAGTCTGATTTTAACTGCCATTTGTTTTCACCTCCGAAAAATAATCTGATATCTTCAACCGGTAGACCGGGTGAATGCCGTTGAAATTACATCGGGAAACCGCCCATTCCGCGCATCGCGCGGCGCTTTCCGCCTTTGCTGTTGAGCTGCTTCATCATCTTCTGCGTCTGTTCAAACTGGCGCAGAAGACGGTTGACGTCTTCCACCTTCTGCCCGCAGCCGGCAGCGATCCGCTTTTTGCGGGAAGCGTTAATCAGTTCCGGCTTGGTTCGTTCGGCCGGTGTCATCGAAAGGATGATCGCCGCTGTGCGGTCCATAATGCGGTCGTCAATATCCACATCCTGCAGCTGCTGGCCGACACCGGGCAGTTTGGAAAGAAGCGATTTGATGGAGCCCATCTTTTTGACCTGCTGAAACTGCTCCAGCATATCATTGAGGTCAAACTTATTCTGACGCAGCTTGCGTGCGGTCTCTTCCGCCTGCTTCTGGTCAATTTTGCGGCTTGCGTCTTCAATCAGCGTAAGCACATCACCCATACCGAGAATACGGGAAGCCATTCGGTCGGGATGAAACGCCTCAAGATCATCCAGCTTTTCACCAATTCCGGAAAACTTGATCGGTTTGCCGGTAACGGCGCGGATGGAAAGCGCTGCGCCGCCGCGGGTATCACCGTCCAGCTTGGTAAGGATTACACCGGTAATTCCAAGCGCGTCGTCAAACGCCTTTGCGGCATTGACAGCGTCCTGACCAGTCATGGAATCGACAACGAGCAGGATCTCGTCGGGCAAAACCTCTTTTTTTACGTCGCGCAGCTCGTCCATCAACACTTCGTCAATATGCAGACGACCCGCCGTATCGATAATCACGACATCGTTGCCGTAATCTTTGGCGTGAGCAATCGCTTTGCGCGCCGTAACCACCGGTTTTTCAGTGCCGTTTTCAAAAAACGCTGCGCCCGCCTGCCCGCTGACGACGCGCAGCTGCTCGATTGCAGCCGGGCGGTAAATATCGCACGCAACGAGCATCGGTCGGTGACCCTGACGCTTAAGCATTGCCGCAAGCTTGCCGGCGTGAGTGGTTTTGCCCGCGCCCTGCAGACCGCAGAGCAGAATGACTGTCGGCGGTTTGGACGCAAAAGCAATCAGGGATTGGGTGGCGCCCATCAGCGCGGTAAGCTCTTCGTTGACAATTTTGATAACCTGCTGGGCTGGAGTCAGGCTTTCCATCACCTCGGCGCCAACTGCGCGCGCCGAAACGGTATTGGTAAATTCTTTTGCGACCTTATAGTTAACGTCCGCTTCCAGCAGGGCAAGGCGCACCTCGCGCATGGCTTCCTTAATATCGGATTCCGACAGTTTTCCTTTGTTTTTCAACCGCTTGAACGCGGCGGTCAGCTTACCGGAAAGACCTTCAAACGCCATTTGCCGTTCTCCCTTCGCCTGTTTTTTTATTTATTCCTTCAATTGCTGCGCAAGCGCCAGAATTTTCTTCGCCTGCTCCGAAATTTCCGACGGACCACAATAGCGCTCGTTGCATTCGGCAATGCGCCGCGCGGCGGCTGAAACCTCGTTCAGCTGTTTTTCGATCTGCCGGAACCGTTTGACCAGCCCAAGCTGCTCTTCCATTTCAAACATCTGCTGTTCTGCGCGCTTGATGGCATCCCGAACACCCTGACGGGTAATACCCTCGTTCTGAGAAATTTCTGCCAGAGAAAGATCTTCGTTATAGTAAAGCTCGATCACATCGCGCTGCTTTTCCGTCAGAACCGCCCCGTAAAAATCGTATAGCATGGAAACTTCCAGATTTTTTGCCATGCTGTTCGCTCCTTCAACGATCTGTAAAGTTTTTTTCTTTACACCGCTGTTTATTATACGGGAGAATGCACGTGAAGTCAAGGCTTTTTCGCATTTTTTTGAAAAACTTTACGGGCATGCAAAACATCGGGCAACTGACGTTGCAGTACGAAACGGGATCAACCTTGCCGCAAATGCAAAAGGCAGCCTGCCGCAAGTTCGTCAGGCTGCCTTGTTGGTTTTATCCGGACGTCATTCAGCCTCGGACGACGCTCTGCTTTGAAGCGCATCCAAAAAATCCTGAACCGCATCAGAAATTTTATCTCCGTTTTGCTGCACAAAATTCTCTACCTTACCGGCTGCGCTTTGCAGTCCGCTTTCAATCTCTGAAAAAATCTGCTCCGTATCCAGAGAAGAATACTGTTCCTGAATTTTTTGTTTGAACGCATCAAACGCGTCCTTCCCTCCTGCAAGCGCCTGTTCTGCCTGTAGCGTCAGCTCCTGCTTGAGTTCCTGCCAGCTTTGGCTTTGCTCTTCCGGCGATTGTTGTGCAAAATCGTCGATTTTATCCATCAACTGGTCAAGCGGACCTTTAGGGCGAAAAACAAACGCCGTTTTTGACACCCGGAACGACGCCAGAGATGCAGGCATCAGCGACGCGGAAAAAGACAGTTTTCCGTCGGCGGCCGATATTCCGTCCGGCAGCCGGTCCGGCTGCAGCAGAGAAAAGAACAGCCTGCGTGAAAGCGGCATCTTGCCAATCCGCAGTTTCTCCGGTGAAAAGACGAATGCTTCAACCGTTTCGCCCTCCGCCTCTGCAAGCAGCGTTCCCTCCCCGGAAAGAACCCAACTGCGCCCTTTGGCACGAACCGTAATGCAGAATTCAATTTCATTCTCTGTTCCCGACGGTCTGACAAGGATCCGCTGCACACTCGAATCGACCGCATTGAGCTTTTTTTGCAGCAGCCGGTTAATCTGCGAAGCAGAAAGCTCTGTTTCCGTCCCAGTCAGCGCAGCCTTTGCCAGCGACGAAACGGCATTATCGTCCTCCGCAACGGTATAGCCGCCTGCGGCGCTGCCGTCAGCTGCCAAAAAATAGCATACGGACAGTGTCACCGCCAACGCCGTCACCGCACAGAGGACGCCGTCCAGCAAGCTGAACCGGCGCGCTTTTTTTGCTTTGGACAAAAACATCACCTCTTTCACGCCTGCCCTATTTTATGGGTTTGGCTCCCGGATTATGCCTTGTGCTATTTCAGCTCGGCGATGGTGACGCCGTTTTCCCCTTCTCCGTAAACGCCGAGACGAAAGCTTTTAACGCTTGGGTGCGTTTTCAGATGCTGCTGCACCGCGCTGCGCAGTGCACCGGTCCCCTTGCCGTGAATGATCGAAACAAGGCCGACGCCCATGAGCACGGCAGAATCCAGAAACTGGTCAAGATCCATCAGCGCTTCTCCCACCGTTTTGCCGCGTAGATCCACTTCCGTTTTGACCGGCGTTGTCGCCTTGGAACGAACATTGCGTGTTGCAACATGGCGCAGAGGCTCTGTCCGTTTCTTTTCCTCCACCAGACGGAGGTTCGTCAGCGGCACACGCGTTTTAATGATACCCGCCTGTACTTCTACCTGTCCATTCCTGTCGGGCGCCGAAAGAACCGACGCTTTTTTATCAATATCAAAAATCAGAACCGTATCGCCCTTTTTCAGCTCCCGGGGCAAACGATAGCCTTCGTTGCTGCGTCCCTGTGAAACGGGATCGGCCGCTTCCTCCATTGCACGGATGCCCGCACGCAGACCGGCGCGCGCCTTTCCGGAATCCACAGCCGCCTTGTTTTTGCGCAGTTCATCCAGCTCTGCGAGCAGCGCTTCCGCTTGCGCGCGGGTACGCGCAGTCAAATTGCGCGCTTCCACTTTTGCTTTTTCAATTTCGTTCTGGCGCAGACGCTCCTGCTCTTCCTTCTGTCGAGTCAGCTGCGAGGCAGCCTCGGCGGCTTCACGGCGAAGCGATGCGATCAACTGCTTTTCTTCTTCCAGCTCCTGACGGCTTTGTTCCAGTTTTCGCACCACTTCTTCAAAACGGGTGTTTTCCGTAGAAAGCAGTTCACGGGCGCGCTCCACAATTTCAGGCTTCATACCGAGGCGCTCTGAAATTGCAAACGCATTGGAACGCCCGGGCACACCGATCAGCAATCGATATGTCGGGCAAAGGGTCGCAACGTCAAATTCACAACACGCATTTTCCACACCGGCTGTTTGCAGCGCAAATGCCTTCAGTTCCGCATAGTGCGTCGTTGCCGCAATTCGGCATCCGCTGGCGCGCATATTTTCCAGAATGGAACGGGCGAGCGCCGCGCCCTCAACCGGGTCGGTTCCCGCGCCAAGCTCGTCGATCAGCACAAGACTGCGCGAATCGACTGTTTTCATAATGGAAATGATGTTGGTCATATGGGCTGAAAAGGTGGAAAGCGATTGTTCAATGCTCTGTTCGTCGCCAATATCGGCAAGTACGCGCGTAAACACGGATGCCTCGCTGTTGTCGGAAACCGGCAGCAGCAGGCCGCACATAGCCATCAGGCTGAGCAGGCCGATCGTTTTCAGCGCGACGGTTTTACCGCCGGTGTTCGGGCCGGTAATCACAAGCGTATCGAATGAAGAACCAAGCTCAATGGTGGTCGGTACCACCTTTGCCGGGTCGATCAGCGGATGGCGCGCTTTTTTGAACGCAATCCGGCCTTCATCGTTCATGGTCGGCATGGAAGCCTTCATTTTATACGCCAAACGTGCTTTGGCAAAAATCACATTCAACTCCAGCGCGCTGTGATACCCTTCAATAATGGCATTGGCAAAGGTTCCGGCCTCGGCAGAAAGTTCTGTCAGGATCCTCTCAATCTCTGCTTTTTCCTTTGCCTGCAGCACACGAACTTCGTTGTTTGCTTCCACCACGCCCATCGGCTCCACAAACACCGTGGCGCCGCTGGCCGAGGTGTCATGAACCAGACCGGGAATTTCACCGCGGCATTCCGCCTTGACCGGCACGACATAACGTCCGTCGCGCATGGTGACGATCGCATCCTGCAGATACTTCTGATATGCCGCCGAACGGATCATTTTATCGAGCTGTTCACGCACGCGCCCGGATGCACTCCGGATTTTTCGCCGGATGTCATTCAGCGCGGGAGAAGCGTTGTCCGCCATCTCCTCCTCCGAAAGGATCGCGGAATCGATTTTTTCTTCCAGATATTTATTCTGGCAAAGCGCATCAAAGCGCCAGTCGATACAGGTAACCATACCTTCCGAATGGCGGCGCCATTCGATCAGCGCCCGCATTCCGTGCAGCAGGGAGGAAATTCTCAGCAGCTCGCCCATGGTCAGCGTTCCTCCGGCAGCGGCACGGCGCAGAGAATTTTCACAGCTGTTCAGCCCGCCGAAGCTCGGAGAACCAAAGCTGCCCATCAGGCGGTATGCGTCGTCGGTTTCCTGCAGCAGCGTCCGGACGGTTTTCAGATCGCTCTGCGGAACAATTGCGCGCGCTCTCTCCGCGGCATCCTCGCAGGACGTTTCCTGCGCGAGCATGGAGAGTACCTTGTCAAGCTCAAGCGCATGATAATGTTTTTGTTCGTTTTCTATCATAAATTCTTCTATCATCAATCAGGACCGTTCCTTTCTGCCGTGCCGGCGAATGTGTTTCGGCTCGCAGCGGCAACGGCACGGAAATTATTCCGAAATACGCCGGTAAAACTCCAGCGTTTTAAAGTCGCGTTCCAGCTGGGCGCGCACGTAAAGCTCCGACGCGGTTCCCAGCTGCTTTTCGCCGTTTTCGGAAAGCTCAAAGGAAAAAACTTTTTCAAACGGCGCATAGATCGTGTGCCGCAAAGCCGCCAGCACACCCGGTTCCAACGCAATGGTCGGGGTTCCGTCCGCGCGGTAACAGCGGTCGCAGACAATTCCTCCGTCCCGCAGGCGGAAGAACATGGTTCCGCTTTCGTATTGCCCGCACACGCTGCAGCCAACCAGATCGGGCATATAACCCGAAAAGGCCATCAGGCGCATTTCTACCGCCGATTTCAGGATTCGCGGCGGTCGTTTTCCTTCCTCGAGAAAATGCAGCGCGTTGAGCAGCAGACGCAGATAAGACGACGCGTCGTCACCCTCCGGCGCAACCGCCAGCGCCAGTTCGGCAAAATACTGAGCCAGCGTCAGCTTTGTCAAATCGCCGCGCAGGCCGAAAAACACCTTCCGGCTCTCGGCGGAATCGATCACATTGGATTCTCTTCCCCGGAAAATGATAAAATCAGAATAAGAGAGCATCTGTGTTGCCGAAGCGCTGCGGCTTTTGAAATTCCGCGCGCCGCGTGCAAAGGCGCGCACCAGCCCGTCCGTCCGTGTCAGAACCGTAATCAGGCGGTCGTTTTCCCCGACAGCCTGCTCCCTTAGCACCAACCCGTCCGTCGCAGTCTGCATGAGAAACGTCACGTCCTTTCCGCCGCCGCGGCATCAATCGGAATCTTCAAAGCTGTTTTTATCGTAGCCAAAACTGCGCAGCAGCGCGTCGCGGTTGCGCCAGTCTTCTTTTACCTTGACCCAAAGCTGCAGGTTTACCCGGCAGCCGAAAAATTTTTCGAGGTCCTCACGGGCATAGGAGCCGATTTTTTTCAGCATGGCGCCCTGCTTCCCGATAATGATCCTCTTGTGGTTTTCGCGCTCGCAGTAAATCGTCGCGCCGATCTCCAGCAAACCGTCGTCACGTTCCGCCATCCGCTCCACTGCGACGGCGATGCCGTGCGGGACTTCCTTTTGCAGCAGACGCAGCGCTTTTTCGCGCACCATCTCGCCCGCAAGCGTTTTTTCCGGCATATCGGTCAGCTCGTCGTCATCAAACATGTGGGGGCCTTCCTGCGCAAGCGGCGAAATTTCTGCGAAGAGCCCGTCAAGCCCATCGCCGGTCAGCGCTGAAAGCGGCACGATCGCCTCAAATTCATATTCCCGCGAGTATGCCGCGATCTGAAGCATCAGTTTTTCCTTCTGCGCAAGCCGGTCGATCTTGTTGATGACCAGAATTGCCGGGAGGTGCTGCGAGCGAATGGTCGCAATCAACTCCCGCTCCGTCGTGCCAATCTCCTGCCCTGCCTCGGTAACCAGGATCACGGCATCAACGCCCGCCACCGAAGACGAGATCGATTTTGCCATATAATCGTCCAACCGGTTGTGCGACGGATGCAGCCCCGGTGTATCAATCAACACATACTGGTTTTCTCCGCGGGTCAGCACGCCCATAATTCGCGTGCGGGTAGTCTGCGGTTTGGAGGAAACAATAGCCAGCTTTTGACCCAGAAGCGCATTGAGCAGCGAGGACTTTCCCACATTTGGGCGGCCGACAATTGCCAAAAACGCATTTTTTTCCACGGGCGGTTCCTTTTGATTCATAAAAAACTCCAATCTGTTTTTTAACTTTATTCTGTCGGACGGCCAGATTTCCCGAACCGGCGAAACATTTTCCGCCAGAGCCGCAGCAGGCCGGAGGGCGCAAGCGCCACGTACAGCGCCAGCACAGCAAGCAGCCCGACAACTCCTGCCACCGCCGCGGGATGCGCCGCAAAAAAAGCCGGAATTCCCGCCAGCTTTTCGGGCTTCCAGAAAATTGCCGCTCCCACCAGGACAGAAAAAACGGCGCAGACAAGCACGGCTCCCGCCGCAAAATCCTTGACTGCCGCCGCATTTTTAGAAAAGAACGGGATCTGCGCATCTACCAGGCGCTCCAACGCAGAATTGAACAGCTCTGACGCAAGCACCAGCGCAAACGTCAAAAAAAGCAGAGCGTATTCCACGGCGGAAAGCGAAAAAAACAGCGAAAACAACAGCACCACAGGAATTGCGGCCGTGTGAAAACGCATATGGCGCTCTTCTTCCACACAGCGCAGAACCCCGCGCGCCGCCGCACGAAAGCTGTGCCGTTCTTTTTTCATCACTTTTCGTCGTCGTCGAGCACATAGCTGGCACTGCTGGGCAAACCGAGCAGTTCCATAATCTTCTCTTCCTTTTCGCGCATATGAACTGCTTCGATGCCGCCCTGCTCGTGATCGTACCCCAGCAGGTGCAACATGGAATGCGCCGTCAGAAAACCGACCTCCCGCTGCAGCGAATGGGAGTAAAGCTTTGCCTGTTCCACAGCCTTCTGCATACAGATGACAACATCCCCAAGCAAATATGCGCCGGTGTCGTGGTTGACATCGTAAACGCCGTTTTCGCCCAGCGGAAAGGACAGCACATCCGTCGGCATATCCTTGCCGCGGTACTCTCTGTTGAGCCGCTGAATTTCCTCTGTGCTGACGAAATTAACGCTCACCTCTGCGGAGCCATCGAAATCTTCCATTTTAAGCACCGCATTGCAGCAACGGCGGATCAGCATCCGCAGTCCTGTGGGAATTTTAACTTCTTTCTGTCGGTTTTCGATGATAACCTTAATTTTTCCGGTCATCGGCCGCGCCTTCCTTCTTCGTATTTTTCATATGCTTTGATGATATCCTGCACAAGCTTGTGCCGGACAACATCTTTTTCATCAAACCGGACAATAGAAATATCCGGAACATTTTTCAGCACACGCTCCGCCTCGGTCAGTCCGGACCGTTTTCCATCCGGCAGATCGATCTGCGTCACGTCGCCCGTAATAACCATTTTGGAACCGAATCCAAGCCGGGTCAGAAACATTTTCATTTGTTCACCGGTAGTATTCTGCGCCTCGTCCAGAATAATAAAGCTGTCATCCAGTGTGCGGCCGCGCATGTAAGCAAGCGGCGCTACTTCAATATTTCCGCGTTCCACGTACTTCTGATACGTTTCGGCGCCGAGCATGTCAAACAGCGCGTCATACAGCGGACGAAGGTAGGGGTCTACCTTTTGCTGCAGATCCCCCGGCAGAAAACCGAGCTTTTCGCCCGCCTCCACCGCCGGCCTGGTCAGGATGATCCGGTTAATATCGTGCGCACGGAACGCGGCGACCGCCATGGCCACGGCGAGATACGTCTTGCCGGTTCCTGCAGGGCCGATGCCGAGCGTAATGGTATTTTCGCGGATGGCGCTGATATATTTTTTCTGGCCGAGCGTTTTCGGCTTAATCGGTTTTCCTTTGGCGGTGATACAGACACAGTCGCCTGCGAGCGCTTCCAGCTTTGCCTCACCCCCGTCGTTGACCAGCGAGATGCAGTAACGAACCGACTGCTCGGTAAGCGCCTCTCCGCGGTTGATCAGGTTCAGCAGGCTTTCCACAACACGGGAAGCCCGCGAAACGTTTTCCGCTTCTCCGGAAAGCTTCAGATCACTGCCGCGCATAATAATATCGACGCCGTACTCTCTTTCAATCAGCCGGACATTTTCATCAAAGCTGCCAAACAACGCCACAGCCTGTTCCATACGATCCACATTGATGATTTGTTCAAACACCATTCGTCTTTCTCACTCTGATTTCCGGGTTGCCCCAATTTATTTTCCTTATTATATCATTTTCCGCTCGATTCGTCACTATTCAAAATCACAAAAAATGTGGACTTTTTATTAATTTTTTCTTAGTTTCCGTTCTTATTGCACAGAAAAACTGTTTTTTATCTGGAACAAATGCTACTCCTCCAGATAGATTTGCTCCTCCTGCGCAATATTTTCTTCACACTGCAGCACCGCCGTCAACGTCAGCACACCGCTGTGCAGCTGTCGCGTTTTGATCGATGAAACAACTTTGGCTTGCGGAAACTGTTCCGCCAGCTGCTTCTGCAGTTCCTGCTCCGCCTGATCTGCCGCTTCCTGCTCTGTCAGCGCGACGGTTTGTTCCTGGATTCTGTTCCACGTTTCGGTATATCGCTGCACCGGAATGCGCACGCCCAACAGCTCAACCGGCTCCGCGGAAAATGTGCGGGTATAAACGCCGTCCTGCGGCGGCGAGGTGAGGTTCAACGGAATTTCAACCCCAAAAACAGCCAATCTTCTGCGCACCAAAGTTTCTCCCGTCGGCACCTGTTTGGTCTGTGTCAGCGGAATTTCACAGGTAATTTTATGAGTTGTGGCAGCAATAACCTCCCCTTGCGCATGGCGCAGCATCGTCGCCCCAAAAGCGTCCTGCCGCACACCGCTGATGAGCAGATCGCCGGGGGTAACGGTATCGCCGGCACTGACTGCCGGAAAACCGGCTTTTGCGTCTACCCGCACAATCACCCCTCCGATACGCGCTTTCAGATTACACGGCTGATCGGTGGGAATCATCTGCGGCGGCAAGCTGCGCTCCCGCAGCTCAATATTCAGCTCGCAACCGGTGAGATTCATTGATGCCCAGGAAAGCCCGGGAACCTCCCGCAGCAAATCTTCCTTAATCTGCTTTAAACTGACGCTGTTTTTCCATGTGCCGGACGTAATCCCCAACGAGGCCGCCGCCTGTGTAACCTCTGCACGTGCCGTCTCGTCGCCGCCCGTTACATTGATGTTCCAGATAAACATAGATAAAAACTGAATCAGGGTAAAAAAAAGCACAAGCCCGAGCAAAACTCCCCAACGACGTTGAAAACGCCGCGCAAGAAACGGGAATCCGGAACGTTTTTGAAGCCGAAGCCGCAGACCTGTCTTACGCACCGCGAGGCGTAGTCGGCGATACCCTCCGGGCGTTGTGCAGGCAAAAAGCGCTGTGCCGCGCCGCTCAATCTGCCAGAGAGGGATCTGGCGCTGCACTGCACTGTTGAGCAGCTTTTCCGGATTTTTCCCGGTGGCTGCAAACTCCACACAGCCACGAAACCAATGAACCACCGCAATCAGGCTCATACCGGAACACCATCCTTCCTCAGGTGATGAATTCTGTACGCAGGATACAGCCGCAGAGCGTGACCGATTCCCGCGTCATACAGCGGATGGTCAGCCCTCTGCCGTAGATACACAGAATCATTTTGGGCAGCGCGATTTTGATACAGTCGCTGTCGTAGGCAACGATTCCGCGGCACCCGTCAATATCCATTTCGCAATTGCCTGTCAACTCGATTCGAAACGGCTGCAGCGCCGCAATTCGGTTGTACGGTTCTTTTCGCGGCACTGGAACAACTTTGTTTTTCATGCGGCATTCCTCCGCCCTGCTGCAAAATATGACCGATAAACATTTATGACAGATCGGTATGAAAAATGCGCAAACCTCCGTATATATAAAAGAAGATGGCCGAATCAAGTCTGTTTTGCCGGGCTTTTCAAAAACGAAAATATTCTTTGCAAAGCGTGAGGAGAGGATCGCTTTTATGAAAAACAAGCGAACTGCCGCCCGCAGGCCGGGAAAATCCGTTCTTTTTGCCGCAGTCGCACTGCTGTTTGGGCTTCTGACAGCATTTTCCCGACCATGCGCAGCGGGCGCCCAAGCAGCACTGGAACGTTGCGGTTCAACGCTGATTCCATCGCTGTTTCCTTTTTTAGTCCTCTGCGGGTTTACTGTTCGGTGTGGGTTTGCGCAACGGTGCGGGCGGTTCTTTGCACCACTGACCCGCATACTGTTCTGTTTGCCCGGCTGTACCGCCGCAGTGATTCTTACCGCATGGATCGGCGGATATCCGGTTGGCGCACGCGGAATCCGTTCTCTGCTCGATCAGGGAGCCATCACCGAAGAGCAGGCTGCTCGGATGAGCTGTTTCTGTGTCGGAGCCGGCCCCGGATTTCTTGTTGCCGCTGTAGGAGAGGGGATTTTCCACAGCACAGCACTGGGCCTGCTGCTGCTTGCGGCACAGATTTTTTCGGCATTGGCGCTGGGCGTTGTCACCGGAATTTCGGCGCGCCGAAAAGAAGGCTTGCCCATGGAAAAAGCAGTTGCCGCGCACCCGGAACCGGCCGGAGAGGCACTGGTGGCCGCAGTTGCTGACGGCACACAGGCAATGCTTTCCCTTTGTGCGTTTGTTGTTTTGTTCGGTGCGTTTCTGGGGCTTTGCAGCCAGCTGCGGCTGCCGGCGCTGCTGGCTGCCGCACTGAAGCCCTTGGGCGTACCCATTTCCGCCGGAATCGCACTGCTGCCAGTTTTGCTGGAGGTCTGCTCCGGCACCGCAGCAGCGGCCGCTTCCGCGGAAACGGCTATATTTTTGACGGCGTTTACCCTCGGCTGGGGAGGGCTTTGCGTCCATTTTCAGATTTTTTCTATTCTTGGCCGCACACCGTATTCCCGAGCGCGCTTTTTTTCTTTCGCTTTCTCCACGGGATGCTTTCCGGAACAGTCAGCGCGCTGCTTTCCGTTTTGCTCCCCGTCGGAGGTATTTCTGCCGTTTCAGGCAGTCCTGCCGCATTTCAGGTTTCCGGTGGTCTTCCTCTTACCCTTGCACTTTTACTCATGATTTTCATTTTTCTGTATTCTGTACCGTCGGGGGTGGAAATTCGGAAAGAAAAATGATAAAATAAAAGAGTATTCCCTGCCCCATATGCAGAGAACGGCTTGTTTTCAGAAAGAAGGACGATATGAAATGTTCGGAAAAAAGAAAAGACCCCTGTTCGGGCAGAACATTTCTCCCGCATGCGTTTACTGTGCGCACAGCAATACGGCAAACGGACTGCATTGCATGCTCGGCAGCCAAAAAAGCTGCCTGGAAAGCGACAGCTGTCGGAAATTTGTTTATGATCCGCTCCGGCGAATTCCCAAAAAAGCGCCTCCGCTCCCCAAAATTGATCCGCAGGATTTTTCGCTATGAGTTTAAAAGATACCTGCGGCGATTGCCGGTTTTGCGCGACGGACGTGCGAATAACGGATTACCGCAGACGCAAAATGTGGTTTTGCCGCAGAAAATGCACGTTTTTCAGCCGGAATTACCGCCCCGGCGAGGGCGGGCGAATTTTGCCGGAACAGGCGGCCTGCCCGGATTTTGAAGCCGCCAAAACTGATGTTGAGGATCAAAATTCAAAGGAGACTGTGTTGGATGAATCAGAGCTGTGAACGGTGCGGAGAAGTAAAAATTGACGCCGGAGATTTTTCCTATTGCCCCGCATGCCTGTCCTGCGGTGATTTGCGTCCGTCCAGAGAAGGGTTTCCGCCGCTCCCTCTTTATATGGCGAAATGGATTGCCCGGCAAACGCTTGGACGCAAGGCGCTCCCCGGCGGATATTTATTTTTGGAGTCCGATCCGGGAATGGAAAAATCGCGGCTGCTTCGTGCGGTTTCCCGCGGGGAAATTGACTGTCTCAACAGCCTGTTTCTAATCTATTTTGACGCCAGACGCCCTCTTTACTGCTGCTGCCGTGATTTTTTTAACACCATTCTGCGGGCTGTGCATTCCCTTTTGCCGCGATACCGGGCGGAATCGCGCGATGTTTCGGTTCTTTGCGCCATTCTGCTGGAAGCGCTGCGCCGCCGAAACCCCGAACGTAAAATTCTGATCCTGGTTGACCATCTGCACGATGCTCCGCCGGAGCTGTTTTCTCTTTTGCCCGCCGCTGAAACGCTGCCGAACGATATCTTTTTTCTTCTTTCTTTTAACCGCGGAACACGGAAAAAAGAAGCGTTCGAATCCCGGTTTCAAAAAATTACCCCTGCTGCCTCATGGGTACTGGCGCGCGACGAGTTTTCCAACACTCTGCTGATGAAGCGCAGTATTTCACACGACATGCTCCATTTGAATTTCAAGCACCGGCTGACGGACGGCGACATGCTTGTAGAACATGCGCTGGCGCTGACGCACGGGGACTGGTACGGCTGCACGCTTCTCAGCGAGATGCTGCAGGATCAGAAAGACCCGACGGTTCTTCGTGAAATTTCACGCGAGGACGACCTTGCCGCAGTTTATTTCTGCGAAATCCGCAATCAGCTCGGCGAAATGAATTTTGTGCGTGTCATTACACTGTTGGCCGCGCTGCTGGTGTGCGGCGTTCCGGTTCGCCCGGAATATCTGCCCGGGCTTGCCGGAATCGAACCGAAATATCTGGCGCTGCTCTGCCGGCGGAGGGGGTTGACGACAGCTTTTCTCCGGGACGGAGCCCTGATGCTGGAGCCGGCAAGCGAACGGCTGTATCCGCTTCTGGCACGGGAATTTCCGGAATCTCTTCGCGCCGTGACAGACCGCCTTTGGGCAGCCGCGCGCGGCGAGCTGCGGCTGCGGTTGCCAAAGGGCGGGCCGGCACTGCTTTTCTCTCTGTTCTTTCCCGCAATACTGCGCAGCGGCACACCGGAGCAGCAGCTCGCCGTATTCGGCGCCGAAACGCTTTCAGCCATCCGCATTACAATGGGAAAAGCGCAGGAAGCCGGCAAGCTCAGCGACGAAGAAACGGAACAGATCTGGAAGGCGGAAATTGACGCCGCCAGACGCGCTCAGAATGCTGCCGGAATGGCCGAAGGCTTGACTCAGCTTTGTGTGCTGCACCGCCGGACGGAAAACTTTCCGGCCGCGGTACACGACATGGACGAGCTGCTGAAGATTTCAAACAATTCGGGAGCGGGAGCGCTGCTGTCTGCGCGGATGCATATGCAGCGTGCCGAGCTGCTGCTGCGGGCAGACAAATTCCGTTCCGCTCTGGAGGGGATGAGCAAGGCTGCCAGCTGCGCTGAACGGGCAGAGACCTCTGAAGAGCGCACGATTCTGCTGGCATCCATTTTGCGGCGCCGCGGAGAAATCGAAAAACAGCACAAGCTTTATCTGCCGATGATGGACGATCTGAACCGTTCGGCAGAACTGCTGAGGCCTTTGGGAAACGCGGCCTACGGGGAACTGGCGCTCACACTGCTGCTGCGCGGGCGCGCGTGGATGCTCCGCGACGACAGCGACGCCGCGCTCCGCGATTTCAGCGACGCGATTGTGCTTGCTTCCGGTGCGGGAGAAAAATATGCGCCGGCACTACGGGATCTTTACCGGGAACGCGGGCGCGCTCTATTTGCTCTGAACGAGCCCCGCAAAGCCGCGGCAAGCTTTACAAATGCCATCGCCATTACAAAACGAAAGGATAACGATCCTTTTGCGCTCGCCCATCTGTATGCTGATCGCGCGCAGTCTCATGAGGCCGACAACGACACCGAGCACGCCCTTGCCGACCGTTCGGAATGCATTTCCATTCTAAGCGCGCCAAAGCTGACCGGTTCGCGCTGCGCAGCAAAGCTGGCTGAAGCGTTTCTGCTGCGCGCCCAGCTTTACGGTCGGATGGAAAGGTATGCTGACGAAATTCGCGACTGTACCGCTGGCATCAACCGGCTCGAACCTTATCTGGACGGAAAAAACAAGGCTGCCGCTTTTCTTTGCATTTCCATCTATCGGCAACGGATGGACGCCTGTGCCAAAACCGGGCATAGTGAACAAATTGCGGAGGACCGCCGCAGAATTGCGCAGCTGAAAATTCTTTTGGTTTGAAAAAAGTGCGTTCAATTTGCATTTTTACCCTGTTTTTTACAGAAAAACTCTTGACGCTAAACTTTGCGTATATTATAATTTTATTATTTATTTTAACGAGTTAATGTTCCAAAACATTCGCCGCCTTTTTTTGATGACAAAGGAGTCATACCTGAAAAGGTATGGGCTCCTTTTGCTTTTTTAAGACGGCGGAAAATTCAGGGGGGAAACAAAACCATGCAGTATGCAGCAGCAAACAAAATTCAGCGGCAGCTCAGCGTCGGGGATCTTCGGGCGCTGGCAGAGAATCAGTCCGCGGTGACCGTGAGCGGCGCTGTTCATGTGATCCGTGACATGGGCGATTTTTCGTTCGTTCTGGTTCGTCTCAATTGCGAGGTCATCCAGTGCATTTACGAAAATTCGAAGGCGAATTTTGATATCAATTTGCTGCGGGAGGAAAGCTGTGCGCGGTTTTCCGGCGTCCTGCATCCGGAGAAGCGCGCACCGCACGGCTTTGAGCTGCTGCTGACCGGCGCGGAGATCCTTTCTTCCCCGGCGGAAGCGCTCGGTTTCCCGGTCAGCAAATACAAGCTGAATCTTTCGATGGAGACCGAACTGGCTGCACGCCCGCTCGTACTGCGCAACAGCGGTCGGCGCGCCCGTTTCAAGATTCAGGAAGGGATCGTTCGCGGATTCCGCGATTTCCTACATTCTCAGGACTTTACGGAAATCCATACGCCGAAGATCGGCGCCGCGTCGGCTGAAGGCGGCGCGAACGTGTTCAAAATGGATTATTTCGGTCGCAAGGCTTTTCTGGCACAAAGCCCGCAGTTTTACAAACAGATGATGGTTGCAGTTTATAACCGTGTTTTTGAAGCGGGATCGGTTTTCCGCGCCGAAAAACACAACACGACACGACATTTGAATGAATATATCAGCCTTGATTTTGAAATGGGTTATATTCAAAGCTTTACCGAACTGATGGACATGGAAACTGCGATGCTGCAGTATGTCTTCCGCCTGCTGAAGACCGAATACGCCAGTCAGCTGGAGTACCTGAAGATCGAACTGCCAAACGTTGACCGCATTCCCACCGTCCGTTTTCGCGAGGCAAAAGAGCTAATCGCCGCAGAATATAGCCATAAAATCAAGGATCCGTTTGACCTTGAGCCGGAGGAAGAAATCCTGATCGGCCGCTATTTTAAGGAAAAATACGACAGCGATTTTGTATTTGTGACGCATTATCCGAGCAAGAAGCGTCCGTTTTACGCTATGGATGATCCGGAAGACCCGAAATACACACTCAGCTTTGACCTGCTTTTCCGCGGAATGGAGGTCACCACCGGCGGACAGCGCATCCACGACTATCAGCAGCAGGTGGAAAAAATGATCCGCAAAGGACTGGATCCGAACGAATTCGATTCTTATCTGATGGTGCACAAACACGGGATGCCGCCGCACGGCGGACTCGGCATCGGACTGGAACGCCTTTGCATGAAGCTGATCGGCGACAACAACGTGCGGCTGGATTCGCTTTTCCCGCGCGACATGAGCCGGTTAGAACCGTAACCGCAAAACTGCGGACGGCAAAAGTTGAAACGAAAGGCAGGCTTTGCTTTATGATGATTACAGACGAACTCGTTGAGTATCTGGAAGAACTGGGAAAAATCCATCTGGATAACAACGAGAAGGCGCAGACAAAGGATGATTTGCAAAAAATTCTGGCATATATGGATACTCTGTCCGAGCTTGATACCGAAGGCGTGGAACCGATGTCTCATGCATTTGCCAATGAAAATGTGTTCCGCGAAGACGAAGTGCGGCCTTCTGCCAACCGTGATCTGCTGTTGAGCAACAGTGAACGCAAAAAGGACGGCAGCTATATGGTTCCGCGCACCTTTGAATAAGCTACAGCAGAGAGGATGGTACCGAAATGGAGCTTTTGGATCTGACTGCCCTGCAGCTGGGGCAGAAAATTAAGAACGGAGAAATTGGCGTACGGGAAGCGGCAGCTGCTTCCATCAGCCGGATCCGTGCCGCCGAACCGGCCGTTCACAGCTTTGTTTCCTTCAACGAAGAATCGGCGCTTGCCCGCGCCGACGAAATCCAGAAAAAAATTGACGCCGGAGAGCTTTCTTCTCCGCTGGCCGGCGTGCCGATGGCAGTTAAGGATAATATCTGCACGAAGGGCGTCGCGACCACCTGCAGTTCGAAAATGCTGGAAGGCTTTTTACCGACCTACAGCGCGAACGCGTGGAGCTTGCTGGAAAACGCCGGCGCCGTGATGCTCGGCAAAACAAATCTGGATGAGTTCGCCATGGGCAGCACGACCGAAACGTCTTATTTCGGCGCGACCCGCAACCCCTGGGACCCTTCCCGTGTTCCTGGCGGTTCCTCGGGCGGTTCTGCGGCCGCCGTCGCCGCCGGAGAAGCCTTTTATACGCTCGGTTCCGATACGGGCGGTTCTATCCGTCAGCCCGCCGCTTTCTGCGGCGTGACGGGGATCAAGCCGACCTACGGCTCCGTTTCGCGTTACGGTCTGGTCGCGTTCGCCTCTTCGCTCGACCAGATCGGCCCGATCGGCAGAGACGCTGCCGACTGCGCCGCAGTTCTGGCCGAAATTATGAAGCACGACAGGCGCGATTCCACATCTGTTCCGACCGCCTCGCCCCGCCTTTCCGCTGTGCAGAACGGCCGCGTAAAAGGAATGAAGATCGGGATCCCGAAAAACTTTTACGGCGAAGGACTCGACAGCGAGGTTTGCGACACAATTTTAAGGGCGGCCGAACAGTTCCGCGCCATGGGCGCCGAACTGGAAGAGTTCGAGATGCCGATTGTGAAATACGCCGTTCCCACCTATTATATTCTCGCCACCGCTGAGGCAAGCTCCAACCTTGCCCGTTATGACGGCGTCAAATATGGCTACCGCGCCAAGGATTATGCCGATCTGGCTGAGCTTTACACCAAAACCCGCAGCGAAGGGTTTGGGATGGAGGTCAAGCGCCGCATTCTGCTCGGCTGCTTCGTGCTCAGCTCCGGTTATTACGACGCGTATTATCTCAAGGCGCTCAAGGTTCGCACACTGATTAAGCAGGCCTTTGACCGTGCTTTTGAAAAGTACGACATGATCCTTTCACCCACCACGCCCACCACTGCATACAAAATCGGCGAAAACACCGGCGACCCGCTGAAGCTGTACCTTGGCGACATTTACACGGCAATGATTAACATCGTCGGATTGCCCGCGCTGACCGCTCCCTGCGGTTTCGATTCCAAGGGGCTGCCGATTGGCATGCAGCTGATCGGCAAGCCGTTCGGGGAAGAAGCGCTGCTGACGGCAGCCTGTGCTTACCAGAGGGAGACCGATTTTCACAATTGCCGTCCCTCTGCATGCTTGAAAGGCGGTGAAGCTCAATGAATTACGAAATGGTGCTTGGCTTGGAAGTTCATGTGGAGCTTGCTACCAAAACAAAAATTTTCTGTTCCTGCACGACTGAATTCGGCGGCAACCCGAATACGCACTGCTGCGAGGTTTGCACCGGACAGCCCGGCGCATTGCCGGTTCTGAACCGCAAGGTGGTGGAATATTCCGTCCGCGCCGGTCTGGCTACCGGCTGCAGCATTACACAGCGCTGCAAATTTGACCGCAAGAATTACTTTTATCCCGATTTGCCCAAGGCATACCAGATCTCTCAGCTGTATCTGCCGATTTGTCACGACGGCGGCATTGAGGTGGAAACCGAGGACGGCGACAAAAAGATTATCGGCATTAAGGAAATTCACATGGAAGAAGACGCCGGCAAGCTGGTGCATGATCCGTGGGAGGAATGCTCGCTCGTCGATTACAACCGCTGCGGCGTTCCGCTGATCGAAATCGTGAGCCAGCCGGATTTTCGCTCTGCGCACGAAGTCATCTCTTATCTGGAACGACTGAAGGCAATTTTGCAGTTTGTCGGAGTTTCCGACTGCAAGATGCAGGAAGGCTCGCTGCGCGCGGACGTTAATCTTTCGGTGCGCCCGGTCGGTCAAAAAGAATTCGGTACCCGCACTGAGATGAAAAACATCAACTCCTTCAAAGCCATTGCGCGCGCTGTTGCCGGGGAAAGCCAGCGGCAGATTGAATTGTTGGAAGCAGGAAAGCGCGTCGTTCAGGAAACGCGGCGCTGGGACGACAACAAAGGCGCCAGCTACGCGATGCGCTCCAAGGAAAACGCGCAGGACTACAAATACTTCCCCGACCCCGATCTGACGCCGATCGTGATCTCCGACGAAATGATCGAAGAGATCTCCCGCACAATGCCGGAGCTGCCCGAGCCGAAAAAACAGCGCTATGTTGCCGAATATGGACTGCCGGAATATGACGCTTCGATCCTGACCGCGAGCAAATATCTGGTACAGCTGTTTGAACAAACGGTCGCTCTTTGCGGAAATCCGAAAGAGGTCTCCAATTGGATTATGGGCGATGTGATGATGCTGCTGAAAAACTCGGGAAAAGACGCGGAAGAGATGAATCTTTCTCCCAACGCGTTTTCGTCGCTGATTACTATGGTACAGAAAGGCTCCATCAACCGCACCGTCGGCAAAAAGGTGCTGGCCGCCATGTTTAGCGACAAGGTGGACCCGGAACAGTATGTCAAAGAAAACGGTCTGGAAGCAGTTAACGACGACGACGCCATCCGCAAAGCAGTGGAGGAAGTTTTGGCGCAGAATGAAAAATCCATCACGGAATACAAATCCGGCAAGGAAAAAGCGCTGCAGTTTTTGATGGGACAGTCGATGCGCGCCCTGCGCGGAAAGGCAAATCCGCGGGCAATTACCGCAATTCTTCACGAACTGCTTGATTAATTTACCAAGGCGGGTATAATAGAAACAGGATTTTTCTGCAATCTGGAGAAGCGGACGACGAAGTCTGCTTTTTGCCGAAAGGAATGAACCGTTCAATGAAATTGAAGGATTTGCTGTGCGGTCTTGAGTACGAAGTCCTGCAGCAGGGCAACGCTTTGGAAAAAGAAATTGCGGATGTGATTTACGACACCCGGAACATGGTACCGGGCAGCGTTTTTGTCTGCATCCGCGGCGCAAAGCTGGACAGCCACACGCTGGCACTGCAGGCCGTGGAACGCGGCGCCGCCGCTCTGGTGGTGGAAGCACCGGTGGAAAACGTTCCGGCGGGCATCACCGTGGTGCGCGTGGAAAATTCGCGCATTGCTTTGGCGCTGATGGCGGCCAATTACTACGGCCATCCCGCCGAAAAAATGAAGCTGATCGGTGTGACCGGCACTAAGGGCAAAACCACCACCACCTATCTGTTGAAATCCATTCTGGAAAACGACGGCCACAAGGTCGGGCTGATCGGCAGCATCGGCGCGCTGATTGGCAGCGAAAGCGTTCATACCATTAACACCACGCCGGAATCCTACGAAATTCAAAAACTATTTCACCAGATGGCCGAAGCGGGTTGCGATTATGTAGTGATGGAGGTTTCTTCTCAAGGGCTGATGCTTCACCGCACCGCGGGATTTACCTTTGACGTCGGTATGTTCCTCAATATTTCACGCGACCATATCAGCCCTTGGGAACATCAGTCGCTGGAGGAATATCTCCACTGCAAGAGCCTGCTGTTCCGTCAGTGCAAGCTCGGGATCCTGAACCGGGATGATGAGAAAACAGACCAGATCCTGGAGGGGCACACCTGTGAGGTGGAAACCTTTGGATATTCCAAAGAAGCCGACACGCGCGTTGTCGGTTATGAAACAGTAAAGGCACCGGGCTATATGGGCGTTCACTTTACGACGACCGGCAAACATGCCGTCTCCGTTACAGTCGGCTCGCCCGGAAAATTCACCGTCTACGATGCATTGGCGGCCGTCTGCGCCTGCGATCATTTCGGCATCTCCATTGCCGGCATCAACAAGGCGCTGCATGACGTCAAGATCCGCGGCCGTGTGGAAACTGTCGATATCCCCGCTCCTTACTCGGTAATCATTGATTTTGCCCACGACGGCATCGGAATTGCCAGCCTCATCGATGCGCTGAAGCAATATCAGCCGAACCACATCATTGCCGTTTTCGGTTCAGACGGCAACCGCACCAAAATTCGCCGTGCCGATGCCGGAGAAATTTTGGGTAACAACGCTGACTTGACGATCGTTACCTCCAATAGCCCGCGCTTTGAACCGCTGGAGCAAATTAACGCCGATATCAAGGTCGGGCTTGACCGAACCAGCGGCAAATATGAAATCATTCCGGATCGACGCACTGCCATTAAATACGCCATGTCACTTGCCGGAAAGGACGACTTGGTACTTCTGATTGGCAAGGGACACTGGGATTATGAGGAAATTAACGGTATAAAATATCCGTTTGATGAACGTGTTGTTGTAACGGAGCTTTACCATGAGCTGCAGAACGAAAAAGCCGAAAAGGACGGATAATGATGAATTCGGACAAAAAGGAGCTGCTTTGGCAGCAGACGCCTCTGTTTGACTCTTCTTTTGGACAGGAGAAGCCGTCGCTCACTCCGTATCTGCTGCCGGGAAAGCAAAACAGCTGCGTAATTGTCTGCCCGGGCGGCGCCTACGAAATGCGCGCCGACCACGAGGGCGAACCGATTGCAAGAATGCTCAATGATGCCGGATTCAGCGCTTTTGTGCTGAATTACCGCGTGGCGCCGTACCGCCATCCTGTAGAAATGATGGATGTAAAACGTTCGATTCGCTTTGTTCGTTTCCACGCCGAACGCTTTGGTATTGACCCCGGAAAAATCGGGATCATCGGTTTTTCGGCAGGAGGGCACTTGGCGATTACTGCGCTGGAGCATTTTGATTACGGCATCGATAACGGCGACGAGATTGACCGTGTCAGTTCCCGCCCGGATGCCGGTGTGCTGTGTTACGCTGTTATCAGCCTGCTCAACCATACCCACATTGGTTCGCGCGTCAATCTGCTTGACAAAGAGGAATGTGTTCCGCTTTGCGCGCAGCTTTCCGGTGAATATAACGTGCGTGAAGATATGCCACCTGTTTTTCTATGGCACACCGCCGCCGATTCCTGCGTTCCGGTGCACAACAGCCTGAATATGGCCGTCGCATTGAAACAGAAGAATATTCCGTTTGAGCTTCATGTTTTTCCGGACGGCGAACATGGTCTCGGTTTGGCACAAGACACTCCAGGTGCCGATCAATGGCCCACTTTACTCACAAAGTGGCTGCGCCGCATTGGTTTTTGAGCGCTGTGCTGCCGTTGTATCCGTAAAATCGAAAAAGCAGATGCCGCTTTCCACCCGAAACGGCATCTGCTTTTTTTCTGTTGTTTTCCCGGTTCCGCCCGGCGGCGGTGCGCTTCGCGGCGATCCGAAGCAGGTCACATCCGGAAATAATTCACCGCATTGCGGTAACAGATATCCTGCACCATAGCGCCAAGCCGTTCCATATCGTTCGGGTACTCTCCGCTTTCCACCCAGGTTCCGATCAGATTGCAGAGGATCCTGCGGAAATATTCGTGCCGCGTGTAAGAAAGAAAACTACGGGAATCGGTCAGCATTCCGACAAATTTGCTCAGCAGACCTACGTTGGCAACGGTTTTCAGCTGATCTTCCATGCCGTCGCGCTGGTCGTTGAACCACCAGGCGGAGCCAATCTGCATTTTCCCCGGCGTACCGCCCTGAAAATTGCCGGCCATTGCGGCAAGCATCATCGTATCATTGGGATTTAGTGAATAAAAGATGGTTTGGGGCAGCTGTTCGGTTCGGTCAAGCGCATCCAAATAAGCAGAAAGGCTTGGCGCAAGCAGCCTGTCGTTGATGGAGTCAAATCCGGTATCCGGCCCAAGCTGTTCAAATCTGCGCGTACTGTTGTTGCGCAGCGCGTTGAGGTGCAGCTGCATCGTCCAGCTGCGGCGTGCATATTCGCGCCCAAGCCAGAGCATCAGCCAGGTTTGGTAACGCTCCAGAGACTCGCCTTTGAGCGTTTCCCCTGCGAGCACCGATGCGAGATCCGCATCCACCGCCGACTCGGGAGCCGAACGCCACGGAATGCAGGCAAAGCTGTGGTCAGAAAGGCGACATCCATTTTTTTGAAACCAATCCATCCGGCTGCTCAACGCTTGCAGCAGTGTCTCGCAGCTGCAAATCCGGATCCCCGATGCATCTCCCAGCTTTTTCAGATATTCTGGCGTCGGAGCAAGCGCTTTATCCGGACGGAAAGCCGGCAGAACTCGCGTTCGGAACGAGCCATCCGCAGCCAGTTTACGGTGATATTCCAGCGAATCGGCCGGATCATCCGTTGTGCAGACCAAGGCAACATTGGACATCTCGATCATTTTTCTGACCGTCAGACCATTCTGCAGCGCCTGTTTTGTTTTTTCCCAGATTTGCGGCGCCGTTTCCGGATTCAGCTCCTCTTCAATTCCAAAAAAGCGCTTCAGCTCCAAATGGACCCAGTGGTACATCGGGTTGCCGATACAGCAGGGAACTGTTTCGGCAAAGGCGCAGAACCGTTCATAATCTCCTGCTCCTCCGGTAATCAGCGATTCGTCCATTCCCATGGCACGCATCAGTCGCCATTTGTAATGATCGCCGTAAAGCCATGCCTGCGTCAGATTTTCATATTTCTGATCCTCCCAGATCTCCTTGGGACTGACATGGCAATGATAATCATAAATCGGCATTTTCTCCGCATAGTCGTGGTACAGCTTTTTTGCCGCCGCGCCCCGCAGCAAAAAATCCTCCTGCAAAAAAGAATTGTCCAATATCATCGTTCCCTTCTTTTTTGAATTAGTTTTCTTTTTTCATTATAATGTATTATTTTTGCCTTTTCCATTGCTTTTATCGTTCTGATGATTGCCTTTTTGAAGTAAAATTTAAAAGGACACCACCTGCCCACAAAAGCTTTGCCCGCAGAAAATTCAAAAAGCACTCAAAAAAATACCACATCAAGAAAAAAGTCATGAAATGTGTCAAAAGTCACTTCCATAAGAAAAAACTATTGTAAAATAAAAAAGTATTATGTAAAATAGAAGTAAAATAAAGAAGAAAATGAACCGGCTTGATGAAGAAGCGGAGGAAGAAAAGTGGATATTGCAAATATTTTAGCTTTGCTTGGGGGCGTCGGTTTGTTCCTTTATGGAATGAACGTTCTGGGAAAAGCCCTAGAAAAACTTGCCGGCGCAGGACTGGAAAAAACGCTGGAACGGCTGACCGGGAACAAATTCAAGGGCATTCTGCTTGGTACAGCGGTCACCTGTGTCATTCAAAGCTCTGCTGCAACCTCTGTTATGGTGATCGGTTTTCTGAATGCAGGCATTATGAAGCTGGTACAAGCAATTCCGGTGATTATGGGCGCCAATATTGGCACCACAATTACCGCGCAGATTCTCCGTCTGGGCGACATTTCAACCGACAACGTGCTTTTATATCTGCTCAAGCCCTCCTCCTTTGCTCCGGTGTGCATTATGCTTGGCGCTGCGATCATGCTGATTTCCAAGCGCAGCAAAATTCAAAACGTTGCTTCCATTATCATCGGATTCGGCGTTCTGTTCTTCGGCATGACGACAATGGAATCTGCCTTAGCTCCGCTGAGGGATTCCGAAGTTTTTCACAATCTGTTTCTGATGTTTGAAAACCCGCTGCTCGGCGTCGCCGTCGGCATGCTGATTACCGCCGTACTGCAAAGCTCTTCTGCTTCGGTCGGCATGCTGCAGGCTATGAGTTCTACCGGCCAGGTCACCTTTGCCATGGCGCTGCCGATTGTGATCGGCATGAATATCGGCAAGTGCGTAACTGTGCTGATCGCCAGCATCGGCACCAACAAAAAAGCCAAACGCGCTGTTTTGATTGACGTGATGAACAACGTAATCGGTGCGGCGGTTTTTCTGATTGCGATTTGCCTGTACCAACAGCTGGTCGGTTTTTCCTTCTGGAGCGATGCAGTCTCCCGTGGGGATATTGCAAACTTTCACTCCCTGTTCAACATTGTCACCACGCTGTTGCTGCTGCCCTTCTGCGGAAAACTGATCAAGCTTTCCGGCAAACTGGTTCGGGACTCTCAGGGCAGCAAAATGGAGCAGGAACTGCAGCTGCTGGACGAGCTGTTCCTGAAAACTCCTTCTATTGCGCTGAACCAATGTCACACCGTTATGGGCAGCATGGCGCAGACTGCTCTGGAGAACTTTGATATTTCCTGTGGGCTGCTGACGCATTACGATGAAAAAATGCGCGCACTGCTGGAGGAAAATGAACGTTTTCTGGATAAAACGGAAACCGTACTGGGTGAATATGTGATGAAAATCACAACGCGTGATCTGGATACCACCAATCACAAGGATGCAACCGAGATCATGCATTCCATCGGTGACTTTGAACGGATCGGCGATTACTGCATCAACATTGCCGACGTGGCCGACTACAACGCAAATCAGAACGTTGCGTTTTCCGACGAAGGCAACACGGAGCTTTATTATATCACGGCCGCCGTGCGCGAGATTATCGACATGACAGCGCAGGCTTATCAAACGCAGGATCCTGTAATCGCTTACCGAATCGAGCCATTGGAAGAAGCGATTGATGAACTGGTTGAGGTGCTGAAGAACAAACACGTGGAACGCTTGCAAAACGGAATCTGCAATATGCAGAAAGGGATTTCATTTGTCGAAATTCTGACACATATGGAGCGCATTTCAGACCATTGCTCCAACGTTGCCGTTCAGATTTTGAAAAAGCGGAGCCACGACAAGGCCTTTGATCCTCATGCGCATTTGAAGGCGCAGCATCAAGGCGTTACCGAGGAATACCGCACCCTGTATCACTATTACCGTACGCAGTTCTGCGTCCCGGTGGAATCCTCTTCCGCCGACAGCGAAAACGATATCTCCGCTGCAGCCGTTCAAGCGAATTGATTTTTTCTTGAAGCGAAAGGCCGCAGCCACATTTCTTCGGAATGAAAAGAACCACACAAAAGAGCATCCTGCCCAGGCAGGATGCTCTTTTTCGTTAGGATATCACGGCGCAAAGCGCGTCGGAAGCGCCGCTCCGATTTGAAGATCTGATTTATTTTTGCAACTATCTGCGGCACGGAATGCACCGATCCGAACGGATATCGAACCAGATCAGATGCCCTTCTGCATCTCTTCAATGGATTCGAGAACCGCGTCCGCCATATAGGCAAGCTGTTCCTGAGAAATGCCGTACAGCGGGAGATGCGTGTAGCGATGATAAAAATATTCCTCACACACCGGGCAGGTCTTTGCGATTTCATCAGCGTCATAGCCGAAAGTACGCAGAACATCAAAACGGTAAAGCGGACCGAAGTGAGCGATCTGGGTCACGCCTTTTTCGGTCAGCTTCTGTTTCAGCAGCTGAATATCTCCACCGGCCTTTTCCGGGTCAATGCGGAGCAAGTAGAGGTGGAACGTCGGCTCTGTGCCATTGTCGCCCAGTTCCTGCGGAAGGATGGCGGGGTTGCCGGCAAAGCGTTTGTCAAGGTATTCCGCTGCGGCACGACGCACGTCAAGAATGTGCTGATAACGCTCGATCTGCAGACGAAGGCCGAGACCCTGAATTTCTGTCGTAGAAGAATTGATACCGACAAACGGCTCGTACTTTCCTTCAATGGCGCGGACATCGTACAGCCAGTCCTTGATCTTGTGGTCAAAGTTCAGTCCGAAGAAGCGGGTTGCCTTAGCCTGCTCGCGCAGCTTATCGTCCGACGTGACCATAATGCCGCCTTCACCAAAGGAAGTGCAGTTTTTGACCTCGTGGAAAGAATATGCGCCAAAGTCACCGATGGTGCCCATCTTTTTGCCGTGATAAGAACCGCCGAACGCATGAGCGGCATCTTCCAGCACGAGAACATTGTGTTCTTTAGCAAGCTTCATCAGCGGATCCATATCCACCGGATAGCCGCCCAGATGCACCGGGACGATCATTTTTGTTTTCGGGGTGATCTTCCGCGCAACATCGGCAGGATCCATGCACATGGTTTTCGGATCTACATCGGCAAAGACAAGCTTGCAGCCGATGGAAAGCGGGTAAGCCATGGTTGCTATAAAGGTGATTGCCGGAACAATCACTTCGTCGCCGGCCTTCAGATTGGCGTATTTATATGCAATTTCAAACCCGGCGGTTGCATTATTGACAAACAGGCTGCCAGTTGTGCCAAGGAGCTCGTCCACAGCTGCTTCGGCACGCTCAACCTCGGTGCCGAGAGAAAGCTTTCCGGGCGCTTCGGAAACAGTAGTCAGCTTCTGCACCGCTTTTGCGACCTCTTCCATTGCGCGGTCATACTCTTCGCCGCTACCCTGCTGCATAAACTTGATGACTTCCATCAGGTCGCGCTCGTTGTAATTCTCGCCGACGGCAGGCCACGGAACCCTGGAATCACCGGTATTGTACCGAAAATCCGAATCTTTTTTCGCCATTGAAAAACCCCCTGTTTCATTTATGCAATGCATAAATAATATGTGTAAAAATTTACGGAAGCTTTTGTTCACTTCCGATTGTTATTATTATATCAAATCTGTTCCTTTTTGCAAGCATAAAATTTTGTGAACGAAAAAAGTAACGAAATAGTGAGAAAAAGATTTTTTTCTTTTGTATATTTGCCTTTTACGATAAAAAATAATGTGACTCTTTTTTTCGCTGCGGAAGTCCGCGCAAATTAAAAAATCCGCCAACGATACGGATCCTGCAAAAAAGTGATCCGTGTCGTTAGCGGCATGATCCACATCATCAGCGATAAAGACGGCATTCCGGGGCAGCCGAGAATCGTGGTAAATGCAAAAAACACAAAACAGGCAGCCAACAGCGCCGTTACAACGGCCACGATCAGCGTCGTCCAGGTAAAACCAAAGGAATGACCAAACAAAACGACCATTCCCGCTTTTTCAGGATCTGTCAAGTTCTGTATGGCAGACGCGATCCCGTTGACCTGAGTAATGGTGCCGATACCGAGCAGACCCGCACCCGCACCGAAAACGGCAAACAGAACCGCCAGCACACGGGCAGAGCCCTTCCATTTCGGAAAACGTTCTGCAATTCCGCGCTCGATGTAATAAAACGCTCCTCCCAACACATGGCCGTCGGCATCTACGGTACGGTATTTGACCGCCAACAGACCTTCGGCGTACTTTGTAGCCATGCCAAAAAACGCTGCGACCCACATCCAGAACAGCGCGCCCGGACCGCCGAGCGAAATGGCGGTTGCAACACCCACAATATTTCCCGTTCCGATTGTGGCCGAAAGCGCCGTGCAGAGCGCACCGAAGCTGGAAACCTCTCCGCTGCCGCCTTCTTCATTTTGAACCATGAATTTCAGCGCACGCGGAAGTTGACGCAACTGCAGAAAATGCATTCGGACAGAAAGCAGGATCCCGACCGCCAACAGCAGCACAATCAGCGGAATCCCCCAGACCCATTCCGTCAGCTGCAGAGCGATCTGATTCAACCGATCCAGAAAATTTTCCATTTTTCATTTCCCCTTCTTTTCGGCGAATCCCTGCCGGCACCGGAATTTTCGGCAAAACGAACGGCATTCTCCGACAAAAAAATAAAGCCGAACTCCAAGGTCGGCTTTTTTGAAGCACCGACTTTATACTTTACCACATTTTATTGCCCAAAACCAAAAAATCCCGCAATTTTTTAAGAAACCGTTTCCGATCTTCTTCAGATCAGACCGACGGAAAAAAACGCCTTTTGCAGGCCATCACAGTCAATGGAATCGGTGACACAGTCCGCCGCCCTCTTCAATTCGGGCGTCGCGTTCCCCATTGCGATTCCAATTCCTGCAAAACGGATCATGTCCATGTCATTGTCTCCGTCTCCTACCGCAACGGAATCCCGAACATCCGCGCCGCAATGCTTCAGGCAGGCCTCCAGCCCCTTCGCTTTATTAACCGTGCTGAGAGAAACCTCTCCGTTAACGGCGCCAAGATTACCGAAACTGTAGCCTGCAATCTGGTAATCGGCGCCCACCCTGCGCCGCATAATGGCAACATCTTCCCCGGCATTGTAGTAAACAACCTTTTCCACGTTTGTGAGGGTATCCGCGCAGGCCACCGGGGTAAGATCCCCGAACAAGCTGACCATTTTATCGGGATCAACTCCGTTTTGCTGAAAATATGAAAAAATCCCCTCTGCGCACCATGGCTCCGCATAGAGGCTTTCTGCAGTCTGCAGGCAAAACGGAATGTTCTCCCGGCGAAAAAAACACAACAGATTTTCCAATCGGTCTTTGGGGAACAAATGACGCGCTACGCATTTCCCATTGTATTCGACATTGGCGCCGGAAGAAGAAATAACGCCGTCAAACGGAATTTTTTGCAGCAGCCAAGGATAAATCTGTGATTTTTGCCGACCGGTGCACAAAATCAGGCGGTGACCGTTCTGCTGCGCGGTTCGCAGCGCAGTTTCCGCAGAAAGCGGCAGTCTGCCGTCGAAATCAACCAATGTTCCGTCAACATCCAAAAAAATATATTTGCGGTTCATCCCATTTCCTCCGTTTTGTATCCGCAGCGTGTCCGTCAGCGCTTTTCTCCGTCGGGCAGCGCACTTCAATCAAAGAAAATTTGTAAAAACTCCTGCGCCGGCTACTGTAAGCAGCCCCGCAACTGCGATGGAAAGGCTGCTGATCGCACCTTCCACCTCGCCCATCTCCATTGCTTTGACCGTACCGATTGCATGTGCCGAGCAACCAAGACCGATTCCCTTTGCAATCGGTTCCCGAATGCGAAATATTCTGCAGATCAGGTCGGCCGACATATTCCCGAAAACCCCGGTAATGATGATGACCGCGGCGGTAATGGATGCAACACCGCCCTGTTCCTCTGCAACCGCAATTCCGATTGCCGTCGTGATCGATTTCGGCAGCAGCGTTACATATTGTTCATGTGTAAAACCAAACAGCAATGACAAGCACAGCACGCAGAGCAGGCTTGTCACCACACCGGCCGCAATACCCGCCGCAATTGCCGCGGCATTCCTTTTGAGCAGCTGAAGCTGCTCGTACAGCGGAATGGCAAGACAAACGGTTGCCGGCGTCAGCAAATAACTGAGATATTTTGCGCCTTCCTGATAGCTTGCATAATCCACCCTACAAACCAGTAAAAAAAGGATTACGACAATAATCGAAATCAGCAGCGGATGAAAAATGGCAAGTCTCCATCTTTTTTTCATTCGCAGGCCGAGCTGGTAAGCGAGCAGGCTGACCACAGCGCCAAAAAATACCGAACTTTCGAAAAAATCATTCATTGCTTTGCGGACTCCTCTCCGGGTTTCTGCTCTGTTTTGCGCCGTAGCCGAATCACCGACTGAGCTACTCGCCCCGACACTGACATCACCAATACCGTTGAAATCAGCGTGACAGCAATCACTTGCATCCATATCGGACGAAGCGCCTGCCAGGATTCCAGCAGACCGACCGCCGCCGGAATAAACATCACGGGCATAATTTCAATCAGGAATCTGCCCGCGCCGCGCACCTGCTCCAACCTGACAATCCCCAGCCTGAGCGCCAGCAGCATCAGCAGCAACCCATAAATGCTAGCGGGCACCGGCAGCGGAATCAGAACACGCAAAGCCTCGCCCAAAAAAGAAACGGTCAGAATAATCCCAAATTGACGCATCCATTTCATTGCGGAATTCATTCCCTTCCATCTACGAAAAAAGCGATCCGGCTGCATCCGGACCGCCTGTGGTCATTTATTGAAACAAATCGGCTTTTCTGTTCCATTCAGAATGCGGGTAATATTGGCACGGTGCTTAACCGCCATGATGATTCCGATCAATGCGGCAAAGCACGTTGCGACAATAACATACGTCAGCGTGTACGGCGCATCAGACGTGTAAATTACTTTACGGTAATCCACAAAATATGCAATACAAAACGTTGCGACCGGATACAGGATGCCGCACAGCACCGAACCGAGCGAAACAATCCTGGTAAAAAGCATCACAATCAGAAAGACGGCAAATTCAATCAGAAAAACACGCCAGTCAATCAGCGCCATCATGGCAGCTGCAGTGGTGACGCCCTTTCCCCCGCGAAAATGAAAGAAAACGGGATAAATATGCCCCAAAAAGCAGCTGATTCCAGCAAGATAGGCAGCGTAATGCAAAATAATGCCCATGTTTGCCGTTTCTTGCGACAGCATTGCCATAAAAATCAGCTTGCCGATCAGAATCGCCGCCACCTGCTTAGCGAAATCTCCCAAAAAAGTAAGAAGCGCCGGCACCTTACCCACGGAGCGCAGAACGTTGGTCGCGCCCGCGTTGCCGCTTCCAAAATTCCGGATATCCTTTTTAATATATAGATTTGTTACGATGATTGAGAAATTGATACTTCCGAGCAGATAACCGACTGCAACCGTTGCCAGCGTCGGCAAGCTGTATTGCTGAAAGAAGAGACTCAATAATTCTCCCATAATGCATGCGTCTCCTTTATTTTTGCTGTTCGCCGCGTTCCCGGACAACGATTCGGATTGGGGTTCCGAGAAGGCCGAAAATTTCCCTGATCTGATTTTCCAGATAACGTTGGTAGGAAAAATGAAACAATTCCGCCGAATTTACAAAGCAGACAAATGTGGGCGGCTTTGTCGATGCCTGCGTCATATAATAAATTTTCAAGCGTCGGCCTTTGTCCGTCGGCGGTTGAACCCGCGCGGTGGCATCCGCCAGAATATCATTTAAGCGGCCGGTCGGGATCCGCATGGCGTTATGGGACGCAACCTGACAGATCATTTCAAACAGCTGATCTACACGCTGGCCTGTTTTTGCTGAAATAAAAATGATCGGCGCATAGGACATAAAGGAAAAATCAGTTTCCAACCGCTTTCGGAACTGGGACATGGTGCTCCCGTCCTTTGCAACAGCGTCCCATTTATTCACAGCAATAATACAACCTTTGCCCTGCTCGTGTGCAAGCCCCGCCACCTTGGAATCCTGTTCGGTGAAGCCTTCCTGCGCATCGATCATAATCACACAAACGTCGGCGCGTTCCACCGCCATTTGTGCGCGCAGCACACTGTACTTTTCAATGGAATCCTCCACCTTTTTCTGGCGCCGAAGGCCGGCGGTATCGATAAACACAAATTTTCCAAATCCGTTTTCCACCGTGGTGTCAATTGCATCACGAGTGGTTCCGGCAATATCGGACACAATGGAGCGTTCTTCACCGGAAACACGGTTGACCAGCGACGATTTACCGACATTTGGTTTTCCAATCAGCGCAACATGAATGATCTCGCCGTCATCCTCATCCTCCAGCGCCTTCGGAAAATAGCGTAACACTTCATCAAGCAAATCGCCGGTGCCATGGCCATGAACCGAAGAAACTGCAACCGGATCGCCAAGACCGAGATTATAAAATTCATAAAAATCCGCCGGAATCTCGCCGGGAGAATCGCACTTGTTGACACAAAGCACAACCGGGCGCCCGCTTTTCTGCAGCATGGATGCGATTTCGGCATCGGTCGCGACCACACCGGAGCGCAGATCGGTCACAAAAATGATTACGTCGGCGGCTTCAATGGCAAGCTGCGCCTGTCGGCGCATCTGCGACAAAATAATATCGTCGGAATGCGGTTCAATACCACCGGTATCCACCAACAAAAACTGCCGGCTGCACCATTCACAGTCGCCGTAAATTCTGTCCCGCGTTACACCGGGAGAATCCTCTACAATGGAGACCCTTCTGCCGACCAGCTTATTAAATAATGTGGATTTTCCCACATTGGGCCGGCCAACAATGGCCACTACCGGTTTTGCCATAGCTTACAATCCGTCCTTTCACATTTCCGGAGCTGCGGCAGCCTGCCTTTGCTCCGCCACATTACCCTGTCCGATCGGTTTCGGCTGCGCAAAAACCGCGGGTACCTTTTCTTCAGAGGCCAAGCGCTCCGTTAAGCAAATCAGCGCCGTCCTCACCAATAATCCTGACCGGCACCTTCAGCCCGGCAGAAAGCTCTTCCACCGTTACGTCATCCAGAAACATATCCTGTTCATGGCGCAGCATTACCGCGGGAATCAGCAGTTCTTCGCCCAACGGCTTGCCGGAAAGCTGCGCAAGAATATCTCCTCCGGTTACAAGACCGGCCACATTAATCATAGGACCAAAAAAATCATTTTGTACCGCATACAAATGATATTCAAAATTATCGCATTTTTCCCGGAGTGCGTCAAGCAGTTTTGCAAGAATCGGCGCTGCCGAAACGCCGGTTGCCAGCGAAATCTCACGTTTGCTGGGGCAATCGGCCGCTGTGATATCCGTTAAAGCATCAGCAAACTGTCCACGAAGCAGCGTAATAGCTCCCACGCCGTTTTCCAACTGCGGATAACCGTCGTAGTTCTCTTCGGGCGGCAGCAAACGCCCCGCCTTGAGGTAAAATTCATCTGCTGCGTAAAAAAGCCTCGTCCCATATTTTTCCCTGCACTTTGCGCCAAATGCCTCTATCGCATCAATCACTGCGGCAGCGGTGTCTTTGCCAAACGGCTGCAGTTCCGGCAAGCCTTCGCGAAACCGGGTCAGGCCGACCGGCACAGCGGCGACGCTTTCCACGGCGGGATACAGCTTTTCCAGATCGCGCATGGAACGCTCCAGCTCGGCTCCATCATTAATGCCGGGGCAAAGCACCAGCTGACAATTGAGGCGCGCGCCGCCCCTTGCGAGCTGATCAAGATATTTCAGCGACTCGCCCGCAAAACGGTTGCGCATCATCCGTACGCGCAGCTCTGGATTGGTTGTATGAACGGAAATGTTGATCGGACTGATGTGCATTGTAAGAATCCGGTCAATTTCTTTCTGCGAAATATTGGTCAGCGTGATATAATTGCCGAATAAAAAAGAAAGCCGGTCGTCGTCGTCCTTAAAGTAGAGACTTTCCCGCATTCCTTTCGGCAGCTGGTCAATAAAGCAGAAAACGCAGTTGTTACGGCAGCGGCGCTGCTGATCCATCAGGTACGTTTCAAATTCCAGGCCAAGGCTGGCATATTGCGCCTTGCGCAGAGTAATTTCACGTTGGGTCCCGCCGATTCCCTCCAACAGAAGCGTCAGCGTGGTATTTGTTTCGTAAAAACGAAAATCCAAAATATCGTTGATTTCATGTCCATTGATAGCAATCAGGGTTTCTCCGGCACAGATGCCGTGCTTTTGGGCAATGCTTTTGGCTTCCACTCCGCAGATCTTAACGGCCATACATTTCTTCTCCTTTTTTCCGTTTGCCAAAAAACAAATCATACGCGGCCGCATTTCTGCTTCCACAGGATAAATTCAAAAAAAATAGAGAAGGATTTCTCCCCCTCTACCTTTCCGGAAAAAGAGCGTCAAGCTTACGCTTCCTTCTTCACAATTTCCTTACCGTTGTAGTATCCGCAATTCGCACACACTCTATGCGGGCGTTTGTATTCGCCGCACTGCGGGCATTTCATCAGAGCCGGGGCGTCGAGTTTCCAAACGTTGGAACGTCTTTTATCTCTTCTGGCCTTGGATACTTTTCTCTTCGGTACCGCCATCGTCAGCACCTCCTTGCAAGATTTCAGAACATCAACTGATTAGATTTTTTAAAATCTCCAGACGGGGATCCACCGGTTTTGCTCCGCAACGGCATTTTTCTGTATTCAGATTCACGCCGCAACCCGGGCAGATGCCTTTGCAGTCTTCCTGACAGAGGTATTTGCTCGGAAATTCCAACAGCATATCGGCAAGCACCAGCTCGTCCATATTCAGACGAAAACCCGGCTCCACCACAAGGAATTCGCCGGTATCCTCACCGTTGAGCGAGGTTACCAAAACGTGTTCAAATGCTTTTGAAAAGTCTTTCTCGGTTTCTGCCGCACATCGGTCACATGGCATTTTCAGCTTTGTTTCCGCGTGATAAACGAGACGGACAATCCCGGAGGTGTTCGATACAGTGCCGGAAACCCGGACGGAAGCTGAAAACGGAGAACATCCGCTATACGTCACCGTTGACCAGTCCAACACACCGGAAAACTCCTCGCGCCCGGACTCGCCGAAAAACAGCTTTTTCAGTTCCAGAAACATAACTGCACCTCTGCACTACTCAAGATATTATACGGAAAGAATCGGCTTTTGTCAAGACAATTCACATATTTTCTTTCCGAAAAGAGCAGTCCGCCCCTTTTGAGGTGCGGACTGCCGTTCCGATAAAAATTTTGTAAGAACTTAGATTTCCTGAGCAATATCGTTGATGCTTTCCGGAATATCCTGCACGTCGGCAGAAATGGAAAGCGTGATTTTGGTTTCGGAAAACTGCGCCAACGTGTTGAGGCTCTGCACAAAATCCGCCAGCTGGTTCATGTCGTCCCCGGCAATTTTCAGCGTAGAATCTACAAAAATATCGGTTACATCATAGTTGCCGGCACAGATGCCGGAAAGGAAACCGAACAGCGCATCAAAACCGCTGACGTTGTACTGCTCGATATCAACCAAACGGGCTTTGTGATCAATGTCATAGGTCAATTTGGCGCCTTTTTCGATGCAGACTACGTTGCCGCTGGACGCTTTTACCGCGTCATTTGCCAGCTGGATCAGTTTTTTGGTTTTTCCGGAGCCCTTTTTGCCTACAATCAAAGTTATCATCGTAAGTCCTCCTAAGTTTCTATTTTTCCGCCTGAGCGGTGGAAATCCTAATTATTGTTTTTTAAGCCGTTCTTCCAAAGCGGCTTTGGCTTCTTCATAGCCCGGCTTGCCAAGAAGCGCGAACATGTTCTTTTTATAGCTTTCCACACCGGGCTGATTAAACGGGTTTACTCCCATTACATAACCCGAAATGGCACAGGCTTTTTCAAAGAAATAAATCAGATAGCCAAGCTCTTTTTCATTTGCTTCCCCAATCTGCAGCACAATGTTCGGAACGCCGCCGTCGGTGTGTGCCAAAACGGTGCCTTCAAACGCTTTTTGATTGATATAAGACATTGAGCGGTCTTTGAGGAAATTCAGTCCGTCGACATTTTCGGGATCATCATTGATATACAGTTCCTGCTGCGCTTTGTTAATCTGCACGACCGTTTCAAACATAATGCGGCTGCCGTCCTGAATGTATTGGCCCATGGAATGCAGATCAGTGGAAAAAATGACCGAAGCTGGGAAAATCCCCTTTTGATCTTTCCCCTCGCTTTCACCGAACAGCTGTTTCCACCATTCGTTCATCATAGCAAAGGACGGTTCATAGCTGACCAGTATTTCGACAGCCTTGCCCTTGCGGTAAAGGATGTTCCGAATTGCAGCGTAGCGATAGCAGGGATTTTTGGACAGATCAGGGTCGTTGAGTTCATACTGCGCCTGCGCCGCGCCCTGCATCAGTTCGTCAATATTTGCTCCCGAAACCGCAATTGGCAGCAAACCGACAGCGGTCAGAACGGAATATCGTCCGCCGACATTATCCGGAACCACAAAAGTTTCATAGCCTTCGCGGTCAGCAAGCTCTTTGAGCGTACCCCTGGCACGGTCTGTAGTGCAATAGATTCTGCGTCGGGCTTCTTCTTTTCCGTATTTCTTTTCCAGATAATCGCGAAGCACACGGAAAGCAATGGCCGGCTCTGTTGTGGTACCCGATTTGGAGATCATATTGATGGAAACGTCCCTGCCGTCACAGATGTCCAACAGCTGGCTGAGCGCAGTGGAACTGATGCTGTTGCCGGTAAAATAAATATCCGGCGTATTCTTGTTCATCGAGTTGTACAGCGGAGACTTCAGAAATTCGATCGCCGCACGGGCGCCAAGGTAGGAGCCACCGATACCGATTACGATAAAAACATCCGTATCGGAAATAATTTTCTGCGCAGCGGCTTTGATGCGTGCAAACTCTTCCCTATCGTAGGCAGAGGGCAAATCAACCCATCCGATATAATCATTTCCCAACCCGGTTCCGTTGTGAAGCTGTTCATGCGCCAATTTGATCTGCGGCGCAATTGCAGCAAACTCATCATCGGAAATAAATCCGGATAAATAACCATCATTCAATGCAGTGGCCATTTTACTTCCTCCTAAATTCTCTGTAGCTATATCATACAATAAAATGCTGCACTTTTCAAGCAATGCAAAAGGAATTTAGCAAATGTTTTCATTTTCGCTGTTTTTATTGCACCATGCTGTTTCGGGAGAAGAGAATTATACGTTTTTTCATTTTCTGTAAAATTTGCTGCAGCGTTTCTTTTCTGTTCCCTTTGAACCTTTCAAATTACGAGGTCACCAGCGCTTTACAGAAAATTGAAAACAGAGACGCAAACGTGACCGGTTCCACAGATGAAGCGGCCACAACCGAAAAGCTGCACAACTCCTCTTCTCCCAACATCATGCGCACGGTGCCAAGCAGCTGGCCTTCTTCCACCGGCGCCTCCACGTCGTTCTGCAGCTCTGCAGTATAGGTCACCTGATCGGCTGCACCCTTTGGAACCAGCACAGCCGAGCGATCAAGATTTGCGATTGCTTCCACCTGCCGTTCCATGCCCCCGATCACCGGAATCGGCTGCAGCAGACTTTCCGGAAGTTCCGGCGCCGCAACCGACCAGTTTGCAAAGCCGTAATCAAGCAGCTTGGTTGTGGAAGAAAAACGAAGGGCAGAACTTTCGCACCCCAACACGACTGAAACCAACTTCAGGCCGTCGCGTTCCGCGGTGCCACAGAAGCAATTGCCTGCATCGTCTGTTGTTCCCGTTTTCAGCCCGGTAATTCCCGAATATGTTTTAATCAGCTTATTTGTATTGGTCAGCTGCGTTTTTCCCCCACGCAGGTCATACATCCAGATGGTTGTATAATCAAAAATCTTTTCGTGCTTTGTCAGTTCGCGCGCGGCAAGAGCAATGTCGTATGCAGAGGTATACTGTCCTTCCTCATCAAATCCTGTTGTATTGAGGTAGTGCGTGTCGTTCATGCCAAGCTCGGCGGCGCGTTCGTTCATACGGTTCAAAAAGGCTTCTTCCGAACCGGCGATGTGCTCTGCAAGCGCTACGGTTGAGTCGTTTGCCGATTGAATGATCACTGAGCGGAGCAAATCCTCAAAGGTCATCACCTCGCCGACCTCCAGCCAAATTTCAGAGCCGCCCATGGAATTGGCAAACTCACTGACGGTAACCTCGTCCGTTAACGACACCTGCCCGGAATCAAGCGCCTCCATGAACAGCAGCAGCGACATCACCTTCGTCACTGAACCGCAGGCACGCCTTTCGTGTGAATTTTTATCGTACAACACTGCGCCGGTATCAGCGGACATCAGAATTGCAGACTTTGCCTCTACGCCGTCAATATCCGCCGCCGCTTTGGGCACCGGCACAAAAATTGTGAGCACTGCCGCCGCCACACACACACATGCCGCCTGTTTCAACCGTTTTTTCAAGTTGACCGCTCCCTTCGTTCCGTTTGACCGTTTGTTATATATATGGCGGAGAAGACTGAAATATTGCGAAAACCCATTTGATCGTCAAAACAGATCTTCCTTACTGAAAAAGCGGACGTTTTCCGCCATACGGGCCGAAAATACGGGGACAACCCGTGTGGCATTTGCCGCCTCCCCACATATAGTGATAGCGGGTGATTGAACCCAAAGCAGTTATTCGACGAAAGGAGACGGACCTTGTGAAATATACGGCAATTGCAGCCGAACCGGAACGTTCCGGCTGTGAGATCAGTTTCATGCCTGCCGCTCCGGCGCTCGCCATGGCATACGTGCCGATGCAGCAGTTTGAGGAGACGTACGATCCGGAACAGGCTCTGGATAACGGCACGCTGTTTCCCGCTTTGAACAAGCCATTCCTCGGAAGGTGGGGTGAACCCAGGTGAGCGATCAGGAGATGCTTCTGCGCAAAATCAACGCAATCGATTTCGCTCTTTGGGAGCTGCATATTTTTTTGGATACTCATCCGTGCAATCAGGCAGCGTTGGCAAAGCACAGCGATCTTTCTCAGAAAAGAATTATTCTTAGGGAGCAATATGAAGAACAGTATGGTCCGCTGGAGGAAAACACCGAGCGCTGGACCTGGGTGGATTCACCATGGCCCTGGGAAGCCAACTTTGAAAAGGGGATGAAATAAAATGTTTGTATACGAGAAAAAGCTGCAATATCCCGTTAAAATTACCTCGCCGAACCCCGCTCTGGCAAAGCTGATTCTGACTCAGTACGGCGGACCGGACGGAGAGCTTGGTGCTTCTCTGCGTTATTTAAGTCAGCGGTTTTCGATGCCTTATTCTGAATTAAAAGCCACTTTGACGGATATCGGCACAGAGGAACTGGGACATCTTGAAATGATTGGCGCCATTGTTTACCAACTCACGCGAAACTTGACCGAGGATGAAATTAAGAAGGGCGGTTTTTCCGACTATTTCGTCGATCACACCACCGGAATATACCCTGCCTCTGCCTCCGGAGTACCGTTCAGCGCTTCGGTGCTGGCAGTTAAGGGTGACCCGATCACCGATCTTCACGAAGACATGGCGGCCGAACAGAAAGCACGTACCACCTACGACAATATCCTGCGTTTCTGCGACGACCCGGACGTCCGCGACCCGATCAAATTTCTTCGGGAACGCGAAATCGTCCATTATCAGCGTTTCGGCGAGGCACTGCGCCTGACGACCGACAAGCTGGATTCCAAAAACTTTTACGCGTTCAATCCCGGCTTTGATCCAAAACGCTGAACCCGTTGTTTCTCGGATAAGTCCCGCAGATTTTGCCTTATCATCGGGCTATCGGCAATGCCGGTAGCCTTTTTCACACACAAAAAGCACCATAGACTCTCGGTCTATGGTGTATATCTGTGAAAACACTCCGTTTTTGTTTTGCATGGTATCACTCTCTGGAATAAAGCTCCGTTTGGCATCTTCTTCCGGATCACAATTTCTATTGCTTCGCAGATAACAAAACCGGTCATCAACACCAACATTTTGAATACCGGCATTCCACCAATCAGGCTTTACAGGCGGCATCAGGCCGTCTGAATCTCCAGACCGCAAACGGACAGCACAAATTCCACGAACATGGCGTTCGACCACGAAAACCATTCTCTGGTAAACTGAGACGGATCGTCTTTCTCAAAGCCTTCGTGTACCAAACCGGTACCGCCATCAGTGCGTTCAAAATAATCCAAAATACGCTCCTGTTCCCTGCGGTTTTCGCTGGTCATCCCCTGAATAGCCAGTGCAATATGCCAGATATAGCCCTGCGGAGTATGCGGGCTCCCAACGCCTTTGGCGGCAGTTCCTTCATAATAGAAAGGATTCTCTCCGCTCAGCACCCAACGGCGTGTATTCTGATACACCGGGTCGTTTTTGGCACAATAATGAAAATACGGCATGGAAAGCAGACTCGGCACATTGGCGTCGTCCATACGCGTGTTATGTCCCATTCCATCGGTTTCATATACATAAACAGTCCCGTACTTATCGTCCTGAACCATTCCATACCGGCGAATTCCCGCCTCAATCTGCTGCCGGAGCAGGCAAGCCTTTTCCTCCAACGTGGGATTGGCATAGAATTCGTGCAAAATCTGCTGCATGTAGCCCAGAACCACCACGGCAAACATGTTGGACGGCACCAGATAACCGTAGACACATCGGTCGTCGCTGGGACGAAACCCCGACCAGGTCATTCCGGTGACGGCCACGGGATTCCCCGCTCCTTCCCCGGGCAACGTATCGGATTCCGGGCAGTCCCTGCGGCGGAAGGTATAGTGCGAGCGTGCGGTATGATCCTGCTCCAAAAACCACAGGTTTACAACGGTTTCCATAACACGTTCAAACTCTTCTGAAAAATGTTCGGTTTTCCCGCTGTTTTTCCAGTACAGATACGCCAGCTGAACCGGGTAACAAAGAGAGTCCACCTCGTACTTGCGTTCCCAAATATCCGGCTTCATCTCGGTCTCGTCGGTCTGATGCCCTTTCCCGTTGGCAGACTCATTGAACGCGTTTGCGTACGGGTCGCTCAGAATGCACCGGCACTGCTTTTTCAAAACCCCTTCAATGATCTTCTGAATCCGCTCGTTGTCCCGTGCGGTGAGCAGATAAGGGCGCAGTTGATTGGTGCTGTCCCTCAGCCACATGGCTGGAATATCTCCCGTAAGCATAAACACCTGACCATCCTCCTGAAAACGAATGGTCTTTTCCAGCGTATCCTGATAACAGTTTTCAAACAACTGAAAAATTTTGGGGCGGGACTTCATTTTTTCCTTTACAAGCACCATAATCTGCTGCTCTGTCATCGCCTTCACACCTTTTTTGTCATCTCTTCGTCATGTTCGTCCGCAATGCTCCGTTCATCCCTGCCATGCAGCTCATCAACCTGCTTTTCCCTGCAAATATAAATGGGACGCTTTTTTACCTCCAGATATGTTTTTGAAAGATACAACCCCAAAATTCCTACGCTAAGCATCAGCAGCCCGCCAATCAGCAGAACAATGCACGCCATCGATGGCCATCCGTAGGCGGAGCCGCCAAACGCCAGCTGACGGATAATAATCCAGATGATTGCCAGAATCGCCACAAAGCACATGGCTCCGCCGCAAAACGAAGCAAGATACAGCGGCGTGGACGAAAACGCCACAATACCGTCCAGAGAATATCGGAACAGCTTCCAGAAGGACCATTTTGTTTCGCCTGCCGCACGCTCCACATTTTCAAATTCAAACCACTTGATCTTAAACCCCACCCAGCCGAAAAGCCCTTTGGAAAAACGGTTATATTCCGACAGACTCAGCAGCGCATCCACATACTGGCGGGTCATCAACCGATAATCACGCGCTCCGTCCTTCAGCTCAACGTCGGAAATACGATTCATCAGCGCATAAAAGCGGCGGGCAAAAAACGATCGGATTGGAGGTTCGCCCTTTCTGGTAACGCGTCGGGTGGCTGCGGAATCATAGCCTTCCTCCCGGATTGCCCGGTACATTTCCGGCAAAAGAGAGGGAGGATCCTGAAGATCGGCATCCATAATTGCAACCAGATCTCCCGTCGCGTTGGACAAACCGGCGTAAATGGCTGATTCCTTGCCGAAATTGCGGGAAAATGAAACGTATTTTACCCGCGGATCCTGTTGATGTAACCGGCGGAGGATCTCCAGTGTACCGTCTTTGGAGCCGTCGTCAATAAACAGGTATTCCAGTGTCGTACCGGACATTTGCGCAGCAACTCTCTCCATTTCCCGATAAAACAGCGGAATGGAACCTTCTTCATTGAAACATGGTACGATCACTGAAATTTTGTCCATTGCCTTTTCCCTCCGTTTATCCGCCTCTCTGTACAAGCGGCGTTTCGGTTCACACAAGAATTCTTTTTACGGTTTGGCGTTTTCCGGCATATACACCGTTTCAACACAAATTTCAAATAATATGCAAGAGGACAATTCTTCCGATACCATCGGAGAATTGTCCCTGAAACAAGGAAAGTATAGCATATTGAAAAAACAGTGTCAAGCAACGGATGCTTTTTTGAGGAAATTTGTTTAAGTTCTCCAAAAACAGCATTTCCGCAAATGCAGCCCAAACGCCTCTTTTGAAAGGCGCTCGGCATGTGTGCGGCAGAAAGCCGTTGATATTTTTCTTACACTTCGAACAGATAATAATAGTAAACCGGAAGTGCGCTCCAGCCATGGCAAAGGCTTCCTGCGCCGTCGAATGCGGCGGCTCCTTCTTCATCTTCCCACGCGGTTGTTGCACCGCAATCCAGCATTTTTTTGTATTGGCTGCGAATCCGCGAACGTATAAACGGCTGAGCCGCAGCACGATCCGCCCGCAGCAGCGCATCGAATACGAACCCGTTCATACTCAGCGTTGCGGGAAGAAGCCCTGAATTGCCGCGCATCATTTTCTGCGCAATTTCATTGGCTTCATCGCCGCAGGATGCTCCACACAATACCGCGAGCGCATTTCCAAGCTCACTGAACAGGTCGGTGCGGATAAAGTTCGAATATAGTCCTGTCTGCGGGCGCAAAAAAGCCACACGAATGTTTTTGCGCAGCCGGTCAGCCAGCGCACTGTACTCCGCGCTGTTTTTATGCAGAGCGGACGAGATGGACGCCATATGTTCCAGGGCAAGCACAAGCAGACAATTCAAAATCAGATCCGGTTCTGCAGGGGTCTCTGGCCCTCCATCCATACCTGCACGCCATTCATAAAAATTCCAGTAATTCTTCCCTGCGAACGGGGGAACCAACCCGTTCCGGATATGGTTCAGAAAAACCTGCAGCACCGAACAGAGCTTTTCGTATACCTCCTGTGCAAGGGAGATATCGGCAGAATATTCCGTGTATTCATCCACTGCAGTGAAATAGTGCAAGGAGAAAGAGGGAATGCAAAATCCCTGATCCTTCGGGCAACAAATGGAAAGCAGCTGATCTTCGGTTCGATCCTGCGCAAAAAGCAAAAGCCCTGCGCGAGCCGCACGATATTCCCGAAACGCAATGTACCCGCACAGCATTTGATTGCGGCTGTCCAGTGTGTAAAACGCCTGTTCCCTCCATGGGCAATCCTCGTAATGTTCGTGCAGGCAAAGCTCCAGCGAACGGACGCAGATTTGATAGATTTGCCGGTCAAGAGGGTCTGACGGGGCAAAATCCGTGTGCCGGAGCGGATACATGGTCGGGCGAATTCCCACATAGGAAATTTCAACCGGAGTTTCGCAAAAAACCTCCAGATAGCGGCATCCAAGCCGGCGAAACGGGTTCATATAACGATTTTTGCCCGGCTTGCAGATATATTCCACACTGAAATCCCGTTCACCGATTCGGCGGGCAACATGTCCCTCCCGCAGGTGTTCGCCGTATGCAATGACAATTCTCTGCCGCTTCGCAGAGGTCAGCTCCAAGTCCAGAAAGCCCGCCTGCTCCCGCTGCAGGTCGAACAGAAAGCTCTTCTGCCCTGCTTGATCCATCAGTCTGGATTCTACCCTGTCCCACAGTTCCAGCCTGCAGTTTGGCCGCGGATACAGACGCATGCTTTTTTTCACGGGAACAGCCGGGGAGAAACCGGTTCCTTCGCCGTTTTTCCATTCGTCCTCGGCCGAAGCGTCATAGCAAAAGCTGAAACCAAGCTGGCTGGTAATTTTTTTGCCCGCGCCGGAACAGTAAGCTTTGCTGCGCCGGCAGGCGGTCTGTGTGCCGCTATGCAGCAGCATCCCTTTTTCCCCGTTGATTTGAAAAATCAACCCGGCCTTTCCAATACAGTAGGTGCTGCTTTCCGCCCCGAAATACCACACCACCACGGCAAAATGATTTTCTCCCTTTTGGCAGTCCGGCGCAAGGTTAATCCGGTCGGCAACCTTGTAATGTTCAAAATCCGCATACTGGCCAAAGGCTGCCAGTTTTCCGTTGAGATAGACGGCGTAGTTGCTGTCGCAGGAGATTTCAAGTTCCGCTGTTCCCTGTTCGTAGAAAAAAGTATCATAGAACTCCGCATAGGAATCGGTTTCCGCCGGATCCTCCGCCCAAATCCAACCACCGTTTTCCAACATACCTGTCTCCCCCTTTATTTTTCTGTCGCTGTTCAGCGTTCCTGCCTCCATATGTTTTCCAACCCGTATCAGCTTTTTCGTTATCACAGCACCGGTATGCTCTCTGATAGGTCTTTTCACTCACTTACTATGCTTTTGTCCTAAAATTCAGCTTTACCCGATACGGCAAACAACGCATGTTTTTAAGCCGCAAAAAGCACGCAAAACTGAAAAAGCACTTTGCTTTCGCAAAGTGCTTTTTCTGGTGCGGATAACAGGAATTGAACCTGCATGAGTGTGACCTCACTAGAACCTGAATCTAGCGCGTCTGCCAGTTCCGCCATATCCGCATCTGTTTTGCAGCCGTCCCCGACTGCTCGAATATTATAGCACGGCAGCTTTCTTCTGTCAACACATAAATTAAAAATATTTTTTATCTGTTTTAAAAAAACGGAAAATAAAGCGTTAAGGCTGCCCTTTGCCCGGAATATAGTCAAGCGGTGATAAAATTCCAAATCGCTTTGCAACAGGATTGCTATGATATCGGAGAATGGAACGGAGGAAAGGGGCTGGAGAAAAAAGCAGTGTCGTGCAGCCCTGCGCCGATCTGTTTTCGGTTTTATCAGAAAAATTGACAACTCCCTTACCATGTGGATATAATAATACTTGTTTACCGACGAAAAAGTCAAACGAAAACGGAGGAATTTGCAATGCAGCTGCAGGAAGCGCAGGAGATTGTCAGGCGTGCTTGTCAGATTTTGCTGATTACAGGGGGCGGCATTCTGGCCTATCTTGGAATTCTGAAGTGGCGGCATCCGTGGGGAAGAAGGATTTGTGTGGACGCGGAGATTCTTGGATTTTTGGTAGAACACGGCGGCAAGGGAGCGTTATCCTGTCCGGTGGTGAACTTGGGCGAGGAGGGCGAGCTTCGTCCTGCCGCGGTGCAGTCCCTGAAAAAACGGTGGAGGCAGCTGCCGGGGCAGACGATTCCGGTCTGTTTTGCTGCGGGGGATTTTTCTCATGTTACACCGGCGGAGCAGCGCGGCAAAAAAGGTTTTGCTGCCGTGCAGATTCTTTGCGGGGCTGTGGTGATGCTGATGTTCGGCCTCCGTCTGCTGGGAGCGGGATGAACATGGAGTTCGGTCAAAAGCAGCAGGAAAGGGCGGAAAAGCGATGGGTTTGAAAGAAGAGCCGTTTGGTGTGGCGGTGGTCGGCGGCGGTGCCTCCGGACTGGCTGCGGCGATTTGCGCGGCGCAGCAGAATCCCCGCGGCGGCGTGGTGCTTTTGGAAAAGCAGGATCGCGTGGGGAAAAAGCTGTTGGCAACGGGAAACGGCCGCTGCAATTTGAGCAACCGTTTTGCGCAGAAGGAAAGCTGCTATTTCGGTGACAGAACATTTGCGAAGCGTGTGCTGGAGACGGTTTCTCCGGCGGAAACGCTTCAGTTTTTTTATTCTCTCGGTCTGGAAACCTTTGAGGAGGAGGAAGGTCGCTTTTACCCCTGCGGGGAACAGGCCTCCGCAGTACTGGATCTGCTGCGGGCGGGCGCGGCAGGCCGCGGCGTAACGGAAAAGACGGGGTTCCCGGTTGAGTCGGCAGAGATGCACGGCGGCATTTTTCTGCTGCACAGCGCGGCCAAAACTGTCTCTGCTCACAAACTGGTGATCGCCTGCGGCGGTGCGGCGGCTCCTTCGCTTGGCGGCGGCATGGGCGGATACCAGCTGCTTAATGCATTCGGTCACAGAAGGACGCGAATCTTTGCGGCACTTTGCTCCGTGCGAACGGAAGAAGCTCTGGTTCGTGCTCTGAAGGGGGTTCGCTGCAAAGCAAAGGTAACGTTGTTGGCTGACGGTCAGCCGGTAACCGCGGAGCAGGGCGAGGTGCAGTTTACGCAGGGAGCGCTTTCGGGCATCTGTGTATTCCAGCTTTCACGGTTTGCCGGGGAATTCTTCACAGCCGGCACCGTATGCGGCAAAAAACGAAAGGCGCTTTCGCTTTCGCTTTCCCTGCTGAACCGGCCGGAGCAGGAGGTGACCGCCATGCTGCTTGACCGCCGCAGACTGCTGCAAAACCTGCCGACCGAACAGTTTTTGACCGGGCTGTTCCATAAAAAAATCGGCTTTGAGCTGCTTCGCACCGTGGTGGAAAAACCGTCCGGAAAAGCAGTGAGAGAATTGGGTGACCGTGAGCTGGCGGCTTTGGGCAGACTGATCTGCGATTGGCGTTTTCCCGTTACGGGCGCTTCCGGCTTTGCGCAGGCGCAGGTGACGGCAGGCGGCGTGGAAACCGACGGTTTTTCTCCGCTGACAATGGAATCCACGCGTGTTCCCGGGTTGTTTGCTTGCGGAGAAGTGCTCAACGTGGACGGTCTCTGCGGCGGGTATAATTTGCAATGGGCGTGGAGCAGCGGCATTTTGGCCGGGCGCTCAGCAGGAAAGGCGGGAAGAAACAGTTGATTCGCATTCAGAATATTTCTCTGCCGCTGGATTACCGGCAGCAGGATTTGGTCAGCTGCGTCTGTGCGGCGCTGCATGTCAGGCAAACATCTGTGCGCAGTGCCCGGCTTTACCGGCGTTCGATTGACGCGCGCCGAAAAAATGAAATCCATTTTACGGCCACGATTGACGCCGAAATTAACGGAACATTGCCGCACCTTCCTAAAAATGCCTCAGTGGTGCAGCTATACCGCTATGACGTCAAAAAATATCCCGTGCCCCAAAGAAGGCCGGTCGTTGTAGGCAGCGGCCCTGCGGGGCTTTTTGCAGCGCTGGTGCTTGCGCGGGCGGGGCAGGCGCCGCTTGTATTGGAGCGCGGCAGAACGGTGGCAGAACGGACGCGCAACGTGGAGCAGTTCTGGAAAACAGGAGAGCTGCAGACGGAATCGAATGTGCAGTTCGGAGAAGGCGGCGCGGGAACCTTTTCCGACGGAAAACTGAACACCGGCACAAAGGACCCGCATATCCGCTATGTATTGGAAGAGTTTGCAGCCTGCGGCGCACCGGAAGAAATTCTCTACGATGCGAAACCGCACGTTGGAACCGACCGGCTGCATCTGGTGATCCCAGCGCTGCGAAAAAGAATTGAGGCGCTGGGCGGAGAATTTCGCTTTTCCCACCGTGTGGACGGTATTTATGCAGAGGGCGGTAAGTTGCGCGGTCTTACGGTACAGCCGGAAAATGCAGCCGCCTACGAACTGGAAACGGACTGTGCTGTTTTTGCAATCGGGCACAGCGCGCGCGATACGTTTGAAATGCTGCTGCAGGCAGGGGTTTTTATGGAGCAGAAGCCGTTTTCGGTCGGTGCGCGCATTGAACACAGCCAACGGATGATCGACCGCGCTCAGTACGGTAAGTTTGCCGGTCATTCTGCGCTCGGGGCTGCGGATTACAAGCTTGCGGTGCATACGACGTCCGGTCGTGGAGTTTATACATTCTGTATGTGTCCCGGCGGTGAGGTGGTGGCTGCCGCGTCGGAAGCGGGGCGTGTGGTGACCAACGGCATGAGCTGTTGGGCGCGCGACCGGGAAAATGCCAATGCGGCGCTGCTGGTCGGCGTCGGAACCGAGGACTTCGGTTCCGACGCTCCGTTGGCCGGTATGGAGTTTCAGCGCCAGCTGGAAGCAGCGGCGTTTTCGGCGGGCGGCAGGAATTACCGTGCCCCGGCACAGACGGTCGGTGATTTTCTTGCGGGGCGCGCTTCCGTCGGGTTCGGTGCGGTTCGTCCGTCCTATTCCCGCGGAGTAACTCCGGCCGACCTGGCGGTCTGTCTGCCGGAACAAGTCTGCGCGGCAATGCGGGAGGGAATCCGTATGATGGACAGCCGACTGCACGGCTTCGCTTCGGCAGATGCGGTACTCACCGGCGTGGAAACGCGCAGTTCGTCCCCGGTGCGGATCCTCCGCGGCGAATCCCTGCAATCGGTTTCCGTTAGGGGGCTTTACCCGTGCGGCGAGGGTGCGGGTTACGCAGGCGGTATTATTTCCGCGGCGGCGGACGGTATCCGCTGCGCCGAGCAAATTTTGCTGCAACGGCAGGCTCAAATTCCGGCAGAATGAAACCGGTCAAAAAACAGTTATTTTAAAACAGCGCGTCCCGGGGAGGTTTGTTCTCCGAGACGCGCTGTTGTTTTTTTATAAGGCTGCCGAAACGAAAACTGCTGCAGATCTGATTTTGCGGCTGCGCAGCGAAATCAGAGGCGGATTCCGCTGTAGCTTTCGTCCATTGCTTTGCATGAGGCAGCAAACAGTTCCAATTCGTCGTCGGTCAGGTTCAGCTCCAGAACACGCTGAACGCCGTTGCGGTTTACGATGCAGGGAACGCCCACAAAAACGTCCTTCTGGCCGTATTCCCCACGCAGCTTGGCGCTGACGGTCAGCACGCTGTTTTCATTGCCGAAAACGGCGCGGGTGATGCGGGTGAGCGCCATGCCGATGCCGTAATAGGTGGCGCGCTTGGCATCAATGATTTTATAAGCGGCGGTACGAACTTCCTCGGTTATTTTTTGCAGCTCGTCCGCACAGTATTTTCCGTTGGATTCGCGGCAGATTTCTTCCACGGGCTTGGTGGCGAGCATCGCCTGGCTCCACGGAACAAATTCAGTGTCGCCGTGTTCGCCCATCACATAAGCGTGCATGTTGCGGGGATCCACGTTAAAGTACTCCCCAAGCAGATAGCGCAGGCGCGCGGTATCAAGAGCGGTGCCGGTTCCAAGCACACGGCGCGGGTTAAAACCGGAAAGCGAACACGTGATGCGCGTCATCACATCCACCGGGTTGGTCGCAACCAGAAAAATCCCGTTAAACCCGCTTTCTGCAACGGGGTCAATAATGCTTTTGAACACAGCGGTGTTGCGCTGCAGCAGGTCGAGCCTTGTTTCGCCGGGCTTTTGCGCCACGCCGGCACAGATCGTTACAATGTCTGCGTCGCTGCAGTCGCGGTAATCACCCGCCATAATCTTCATATTGCTTCCGCTGAATGCAAGTCCGTGGTTCAGGTCCATTGCTTCGCCCTCGGCGCGCTTTTTATCCACGTCGATCAGCACAAGCTCGTCGCACACATTCTGGTTCAGCAGCGCATAGGCGTAGCTCATGCCCACCATGCCGCAGCCGATCAGCACAACTTTTCTTTTGTCGGTTGTCATTTTTTCTTCCTCACCTTCCGTAGAATCAGCAGTTTGAAACCTAGAGTTCAAGCTGTCACATCCTTCGCTTTGCGATTTCAGCCGCGGGCTGCACGGTTTCAGTTTTGCCGTTTCGCCTGCGATTATTCGCCGATTTCATTATATTCCCAGCCTTGGCCGGATGCAAGCAAAATTACTGATTCGGTAGGTCGTTATTGGTCGAATAAAATAAATGCAAGCCGCAATGGGTGGATTTTGTCGACATTCTGAATCTGAACAAATGAACCGACACTGAATCTGAACGAATGAGCCTACACACTGAATCTGAACGAATGAGCCGACAGAGCTTGACATTCCGTTGCAGTAAGTGATAGAATAAAACACATATTGGAACAGCAAAGAAAAAGGAACAGTAGGCTGTCCGGCGTGTGCAGAGAAAAATCGAATCTTCCGCCCTGAAGACAAGCTGGAAAAGCGGCTTGTTTTCGGGGCGTTTTGATTTTTCGGCCAAAGAACGCCGCGGCCTGCATTTCGTCTGCGAAAGAATGTGCGCGGAAATTGTGCAGGAGCTGTCGCCGGGAACATCATTCGGGGGCACACGAGAAAAACGTAAAATATCGGGAGGGCAAAAGGTTGAAAGTTGACAAATTGATAGGAGATCGTTTTAAGGAGCGTCCGGCAGACTGTGCGGTGGAGAGTCATGCCTTGATGGTGCGCGGGGGCTACATGAAGCAGGTGGCGAACGGAATTTATTCGCAGCTGCCGCCGCTCAAACGTATCTCGCAGAAGATCGAACAGATTATCCGCGAAGAAATGGACGCACTTGGAGGACAGGAGGTATCGATGCCTGTTGTGCTTCCGGGCAGCCTCTGGCAGGAGTCCGGGCGCTACGATTCCGTCGGGAGTGAGCTGCTGAGGTTTTCTGACCGCAACCGGTCTTCTATGGTGCTGGCGATGACCCACGAGGAAGCCGCCGTGCAGTTGGTGCGCGATTACGCCAGAACGTATACGCGCTACCCGTTCATGATTTACCAGATTCAGACCAAGTTCCGGGATGAAGCCCGGCCGCGCGCCGGGATGATCCGCGTGCGCGAATTTACGATGAAAGACGCCTATTCGTTTCATACCTCACAGAAGGATCTGGAACAATATTATGCACGCTGTCTGCGTGCTTACGAACGCATCTTTGCCCGTGTCGGGCTGCCGGAGGTAGTCGCAGTCGCATCGGATTCCGGCATGATGGGCGGCAGCGTTTCTCACGAATTTATGCTGCTGACTCCGGCGGGCGAAGATACGGTCGCCGTCTGCTCCGAATGCGGTTACCGGGCCAATGTGGAAGCAGCCGAATGCATCGTGCATAACGAACAGGAGCAGGAGAAGGCGCCGCTGACCGCCGTTCCCACTCCGCACTCCTCCACCATCGAGGATTTGTGCAGTTTTCTGCATGTTCCGGTAGAGAAAACCTGTAAGGCCGTCGTTTACCGGAAGCCGGACAACGGTTATGTAATTGCCTTTGTGCGTGGAGATCTCGAAATCAGCGAAGCCAAGCTGACGGCGCTGCTTGGCTGTGAGCTTCGTCCGGCGGAAATTACGGCGGAAAGCGGAATTGTCGCCGGATATATCGGTCCAGTGGGACTACCGGAGCATGTTGACGTGATAATGGATCGTTCCGTTCGGGATGCTTCCGGGCTTGTTACCGGCGCAAACCGGCCTGAAATGCATTTTACCGGTTTTTGTCCGCTGCGGGACTGGCCCAACGCCGAATATTGTGAGATCGCTAAGATTAAGGACGGCGGTATCTGCCCCCACTGCGGTAAGACAACCATTTCGCTCAGCCGTGGCATCGAAGTTGGCAATATCTTTCAGCTTGGAACCAAATACTCCAAAGCGATGGGAATGCAATACACAGACGAGAACGGCGAGCTGCAAACGCCGATCATGGGATGCTATGGCATCGGTGTCGGGCGGTTGGCAGCATCCGTCTGTGAAGTGCACCGCGATGCTTATGGGCCGGTCTGGCCGGTTTCCGTTGCACCGTGGCAGGTGGAGCTTTGCTGCCTGCGCTCCGACGATGCTGCAGCACGGGAATCAGCCGACGCGCTGTACAGAGAGCTGCAGTCCGCCGGTGTGGAGGTGCTTTATGACGACCGTCCGGTGCGTGCAGGCGTCATGTTTTCCGATGCTGACCTGTTTGGCTGTCCGGTGCGTGTGGTTGTCAGCCCTAAAACAACCGCAGCAGGAGAGATTGAGCTTTCCACACGGGACAAATCCGTTAAAATGACTGTCCCGCGCCATAGCGCAGTTGCAGAGATTCGGAATCTTCTGGAGAATCTTTCCGCAGCCATTGCGCAGAAGGTTCCGCCTGTGCTACAATAAAATCATTCACCGGGCATTCCCGGAAACAGAAAAGAGGATGTCAATGATTCAGGCGATTGTTTACGAATCGAACACCGGTTTTACCAAGCGCTACGCCGAAGCCCTTGCACAAAAAACAGGCTTGCCGCTTTATTCTGTTGCAGAGTCACGTAAAAGCGTCACAAAGGGTGCCGGTATCGTTTTTCTTTCATGGGTCAGTGGAGGCGCTGTGGTGAAACTGGACAAGGCAAAGGCTTATTTCAACATCCGTGCAGTTGGTGCGGTTGGTCTGGGTGCGCCGACGCCGGAACGCGAAGCAACCATTGTTTCCCACCATCAGCTTGGTGTGCCGGCTTATTGCCTGCCGGGGGGATTTGATATGACAAAGCTGCACGGAATGCAGAAACTTGCAATGAAGGTGATGATACGCTCGCTGAAGGCGCAGCAATTCACAAAACAGCGTTCGGAAGATGACCAGATGCTGCAGGATATGGTAAACGGCTGCGATCATTTCAGCGAAGAGGCGCTGGAACCGCTTGCAGAATGGGTGAAAGTGCAGCAGAAAAACGGGTAAGAACCCAATTTTACATCACGATATGGTGATCGAATTTTTTGTGTTCTTCCTGCGTATGATGTAACCGCTGGAAACGACAAGACGCTATTTGAGTGTTTCTTAAATTACAAAAAACCGGGCGTTCCCCCCTGCAAAGGGAGAACGCCCGGTTTGTGTGATAAAAAGATTTATTCCGTTACAACACCTTTTTGCAGCATGATATTGGCATAAAGCGCCGATTCGCCTGTTGCAATGATGGCATAGGCTTTTTTGGCTTCCTCATAGAAAGCGAAGCGTTCCAACTGACCGATCGCGTTTTTTCCCCGGTGATCGTGCGCGGCAACGATGGATTCATAGGTGCTCCAGATCGGTGTTGCCACCGGGTCGCCTTTCATAACCTCCATCAGAGAAACGGGCTGTTCTGTGTAGGTGTCAAGCGGAAAAATCTGCAGGATCGCGTCGAGCAGCTCCGGTATATTGTGGCCGTCGCAGCGGATCACAATGGCGTTTTTGCCCATTGATTCCGCTGGAAAATTACCGTCGGCAAGCACGATCCTGTCGCTGTGACCCATCTCACAGAGTACCTTAAGCAGTTCGGGAGAAAGAATTTTCGGAATTCCTTTCAGCATTTATCGTTGTCTCCTTAAAGGCGCCGCCTGTTGTCCGATAAGAACTGAGAATGGCGGACGGGCGGCGATACTCCAATCAAAAAATCAGCGGAAGAGCGGGCCGTAAGCGGCACAGGCACGGAAATCCTGACCTTCTTTATCCATGCCGAACGCGTTCCAGCTGGCCGGGCGGAAAATTTTCTCCTCGGGAACATTGTGCATGCAGACCGGAATGCGCAGAATGGAGCAGAGCGTGATCAGATCGGCGCCGATATGACCGTAGCTGATGGCGCCGTGGTTTGCGCCCCAATTGTTCATCATGTCATATGCGGTAGCAAATGCACCCTTGCCGGTTGTGCGCGGGGCAAACCAGGTGCATGGCCAGGTGTAATCGGTGCGTTTCCAAAGCTTGTCGGAAACCTCCTCTGGCAGCGCGATGGTATATCCCTCGGCAATCTGCATCACCGGGCCAAGCCCCTTGACGATGTTCAGCCGCATCATTGTCGCAGGCATTTCATGGCGTGTAACAAAGCGGGAAGAGAATCCGCCTCCCCGGAAATATCCCCGGTCGGCTGCGTTCCAGGTGGTCGCCTTCAAAATAGCTGTTTGGTCGTCATCTGTAATTTCCCAGAACGGTTTCATGACGGCGTTTCCGTTTTCGTCCTTTGCTTCTCCGCACGCGTCCAGGCAGGCGGCACCGGAGTTGATCAGATGAATAAAGCCGCCTGCTTCCTTTGCTTTACCTTCCAGCTCATAACCGGTTGCTTCCTTAACGGCTTCAGGGCTCCAGTAAGTGCGAACATCGGCAAAAATCTGCGCACGGTTGGTCAGCAGCTTGCCGAACAGCATCGAGGTGCCGTTGAGCGTGTCGTTTTCGGTGGCAAGAATATACGGCTCCCGCGCGCCTTCCCAGTCAAACGAGGTATTCATCAGCGCTTCGGCAAAGTCACAGTTCGGGTAAAAATCGGTCCACTGGCGCTGCCCCTGGAACCCGCCGGCAATCGCGTTATGACCAACGGATTCTTCCTCGCAGCCCTTGGGCAGATTCGGATTCCCGTTGTAAAGATCTTTGATGATGCACATCATCTTGACGACGAATTCCCAGTCCTTTTCCTTTTCGGCTTCGGTTTTGCGGACGCCATCGGGGTTTTTGTCAAAGCCCTCGGGGCAATGCGCCTTTGTCCATTCCAGCGCTTTTTGATATTCAGCCTCATCATAGATGCCTTCGGTCATGCGGCGAATGATTTCCACCTCGTCAATGGATTCCACGCGCATGCCGAGGTATTCCTCAAAGAATTCGGAATTGATGATGGAGCCGGCGATCCCCATGGTGATGGAGCCGATCTGCAGATAGGATTTTCCGCGCATGGTGGCGGCAGCAACGGCGGCACGGCCAAAGCGAAGCAGCTTTTCCTTCACATCCTCGGGAATGGCGGTGTCATCGGCGGATTTTACATCGTGGCCGTAAATGCCGAAGGCCGGCAGCCCTTTCTGCGCGTGGGCGGCCAGCACAGCGGCAAGATAAACTGCGCCGGGGCGCTCGGTACCGTTAAAACCCCAGACGCCTTTGATGGTGTGCTGATCCATGTCCATTGTCTCGGAACCATAGCACCAGCAGGGCGTGACCGTCAGTGTGATAGAAACGCCTTCCTTGCGGAATTTGTCGGCACAGGCGGCGGCTTCCGCCACGCGGCCAATGGTAGTGTCTGCAATCACCACGCGGACCGGCTCGCCATTGGAATACCGAAGGTTATCGGTAAAAAGCGCCGCGGCTGCTTTTGCCATATTCATGGTCTGATCTTCCAGCGACTCGCGAATCTTCATTGCGCCGCGCCGCCCGTCGATGGTCGGACGGATACCGATCACCGGATAATCACCAATCAATCTGTTTTTTGCCATTTCATTACCTCCCTCAATTTTATCACTTTTTAATAAAAAAGTTTCTATAATTAAATTATACTATTAATTATAATAGAAATCTTGTGTTATAATCAGAAAAAAACAAGATAATATTCACTTTTTCAGACGAAAAGAATTTCGATGCCGATCTACGCTGAATGCAGTACGCTCTGCTGATGGTTCACCTCCGTGTGCAGTGAAATGCCGATTTCCCGCTGAAGCTCGAACGGTGTCGTCAGTCTGCCAAATGCTTTTTGAAGTACGCCATGTATTGAAGCCAATCGCGGCGAGAAAGAAAATGCGCTCCCTCTTTCATGTGGTAGCCGATATGCCCTTCGTGAAACGCCTCCGGGGTTTCCGGGAATCGATTGGGATGAACGAAGCCACACACACCTTTGCTTTGAAAATATTCTGAAGCCGCGATGCAGGTAAGATACTCACTTTTGGGGTCCGCCCAGTCGTCAAGGCTGCTGCTGCCTACATAGACATAGCGCGGCGCAATCGAAGCCAGCAGAAAATGCTGGTCAACCGGCATAGCTTCAGGACAGCCGGCGTATTTTTTTAAATTTTCGCAGAACCAGTACGGAAAACGATCCGACTGTGTGATGAGGGCGATCGTTTCGCCCGTGTTTCCGCGCGCAATAGCGTCGCCGCAGCAGCCAGCGTTGTTGGAAAAGGCAAATTTGAAACGCGTGTCAAACATGGCTGTGACAAGTGCTGTCTTGCCGAGGCGGGAATGTCCGATGATTGCGCCGTTTTCATGATCGAGCATGGGCAAAGTCTGGGCGTAGTCCATCAGACGCATGGCTGCCCACGCCCAAAGAACGATTTTTCCGCAGGTATTCCCTGACCGCAGCGCGGAGCCGATCAAAATATCTGCAAGGCCGTTTGTAAAATCTCCATCGTCGCTCGTCACGTCCGTGTAACAGAAAGAAAGTAAATGAAAGCCGTTGTCCAAAATCTCTTCGGAGGGCATATACATATCGGGAAAATCGGGGCGAAAATTGTTATGAATAAAGAATGGACGTTTTTTACCGTCACGGTGCAGTGCCAAAATAAACGGAAAGGAAAAACGACGTTTGCCCACACGGACGTTGGCTTGCATCAGCTTTACGTCGGCTTCCGGGTAGCGCCCCTCAATCAGTTTAACCTCCTCAAACGACTCCTCGTCGGGGGGCAGTGGAAGAAAACCGTAAATTTCTTCCTGTAAAATGGTTTTGATCGCTTCGCGGTCAGAAGGAATTTCCGGAAGTTTTCTCTGGTCAAGCAGTTTTTGCAGCACGGCGGTCATCTCCTTAAATGCTGATTTTAGAAAGATTTTCACTTTTGCAGGGTTGATTGCCTGGGAGCAATGAAACGTTTTATAAAAGCGGTTCTATTAATTATACTATTGATTTTAATGAAAATATTGTGTTATAATCAGAAAAAATATAACAATATTTACTTTTGAAAGGAGAGATAGTTTCTGTGCAGATGTACGCCGAATTCAATGAGTTTTGCCAGCGGGGAACGGTGGATTTTCCGATCGAGGTGTATCGTCTGGACAGAAACCACCCGCGTTATCAAATGCCGTACCACTGGCATCACGAGATGGAGCTGCTGCGTGTGCTTTCGGGGAGCTTTATTCTTTCTCTGGACGAACGGGAGTATCTGTTGCCTGCCGGTTCTGCGGTACTGGTTAGTAGCGGTGTGCTGCATGGGGGAGTCCCGCAGGATTGCCGTTATGAGTGCATTGTGTTTGACCCGGCTGTGCTGTTGAAAAACAGTGCAGCCGAACCGGTGCTGCAAAGGCTGTTCGATGGCGAAATCATGGTTTGTCCGCTGCTTCCGGTGCAGGAGCCGGGGCTGGAACAAGCGCTCACCGAGCTTTTTTCCGCCATGGAGCGTCCGGAGGGCGTGGGACGCCTGATGGTTCTTGCGGCACTTTACCGCTTTTTCGGCTGTTTGCTGCAGGCGGGATGTTACGACGGGAACCCGGAAAAGAGCCGTTCCGCCCGCCGCAAGATGGTGCAGCTCAAGCGTGCGCTTACCTTTATGGAGGAACATTTCAGCGAACAGGTAACGTTAGAGCAAATTGCCGCCCAAGCGGAAATGTCGCCTCGTTACTTCTGCCGTTTTTTTCAGGAACTGACGCATCGTTCGCCGATTGAGTATCTAAATTACTACAGAATTGAGCAGGCGGGAGACCGGCTGCTGCATTCTGCGCTTTCAGTGACCGAAATTGCGTACAGCTGTGGATTTAATGATCTGAGCTATTTTATCCGCGTATTTAAAAAGCAAAAGGGTGTTACACCAAAAAAATATGAAGAAACGCAGCGACTGCGTCCGGTTGTAAAGGAGAAGCCCGAATGGCATGCAGTGCCGCAGAAAACGGAGGAGTTAAGATGAAAATACATTCGAAAGAACAGCTGAAGCAGGATCTTTGTGCGCTTGGCATTTCCGCCGGCGATACGGTGCTGATGCATTCCTCGTACCGTTCGCTTGGCGGAGTGGAAGACGGCGCCGAAGGATTTTTTTCGGCTTTTATGGAGCTGCTTGGCCCGGAAGGAACGCTGATTCTTCCCGCGCTTTCGTACGAATCTGTTACAAGGCAGCAGCCGGAGTTCCATTTGGCGTTCACGCCGTCGTGCGTGGGGTATCTGCCGGAATTTTTTCGTACGCAGGTTCCCGGCGTTGTCCGCAGCATGCATCCGACGCACTCCTGCTGCATGCTTGGCAAACGGGCAGCCGAGCTTGCAGCGAACCATGAACTGGATGACACGCCGGTTGGGCCGCATTCCCCGTTTGCAAAGTTGCCCAAGATCAGCGGTAAAATTTTGATGCTGGGCTGCGGGCTGGACCACAACACCTCGATGCACGGCGTGGAAGAGACCGCCGAACCGCCTTATCTGTTCGACCGCACACAGCGCGTGGATTATATTCTGTATGACGACGCCGGTCACAAGCTTTGCCAGCATGCGCTGCGTCATTCCTTTTCGGCAAACGGTGTTCGCTGCTACGAACAACGATATTCCCGGGTGGTGCCGCTGCTTTCAGAAAACGAGGCGTCTCACGGGCCGGTGCTCTGTGCTGATTCCTGGCTGCTTTCCGCTGCGGCAGTATGGGAAAAAGGGCATCGAAAGCTGTTGGAGGATCCTTTTTATTTTGTGGAGCGTCAATTGGTCTGATTCCTGCAATCGCAGTCAATAACCGGACAGATAAAAAATATTTTTAATTTGCTTATTTTCCGTTTTTTAAAAATGTTTATTTTCCGTTTTTTTAAAAATGTAGGTGATACAATGATGAGTGACAAAAGAAGAAAATAAAAGTAGCGAATAGGCGTGACATATGCTAAGGTTGAGTTGACGAGACAAAACCGAAAGGCAGGTGTCACCCTATCCGCTATGAA
>JBMNVT010000003.1:0-124999 GCA_050947015.1 Acutalibacteraceae bacterium | reverse complement strand
TGTTTGCGGTTATGATTGGTACGGGGCTTCGTGTTGGAGAGGTTACAGGGTTAAGATGGTGCGATATTGATTTGGAAGAAGGTATCATTGATGTGAACCACACGCTGGTTTACTATGACCACCGTACTGAGGGCAGTAAGCGTGGCTGTTACTTCAATGTTAATACGACCAAAACCCCGGCAGGAAGAAGAAAAGTGCCTATGCTCGGTTTCGTCAAAGAAGCATTCTTAATGGAAAAGGAAAGGCAGGAACTGCTCGACCTTCACTGCGAAGCGACTGTCGATGGATACACCGATTTTATCTTCATCAACCGTTTTGGTCAGCCGCAACATCAGGCAACCCTGAACAAAGCAATCCGCCGCATTATCCGTGACTGCAACGACGAGCAGTTATTGAAAGATGAAAACGCAGAAGTATTGCTCCCGCATTTTAGCTGTCATTCTTTAAGGCACACTTTCACAACAAGAATGTGCGAAGCAGGGGTAAATGTTAAGGTCATTCAGGACACGCTCGGTCATAAAGATATTTCAACTACGCTTAACATCTATACCGATGTAACGAAGGAACTGAGGAAGTCCGAATTTGAAGGTCTTGACTCCTACTTCAAAAATGAGTATAATAAGGTGTCAGTTTAACAGATTATAATGATACGGACTTCATAGTTGGCGGATTAGAGCATTTACATCATTTACATCAATTTTTACACAAAGCCCCCACGAAACTAATCGAAAATAAAGTAAAGTAGGATTTTGAAAAAATCTGATTTGCGACTTATTTTGAACTATGTTGGGTTATAGCAAGAATTGAAACGATGTCCTAAATCGTCCCGACGATGAAGTCCATCGACGGCGGCGCCCGGAAAAACGCCGGAAACAACGAGGCACAGGCCGAGGCTCCTGCCGAAGCCGCTCCTGCTGTCCCAATTGCAGAGGAAAAAATCGATTTTTCAAATGTGCAGATCGAGCCATTGTTTGCAGATTATGTGGACTTTGAAACCTTCTCCAAGAGCGATTTCCGTGCGGTAAAGGTGCTGGCTTGTGAGGCTGTGAAAAAATCCAAGAAGCTGCTTCAGTTCACTCTGGACGACGGAACCGGCGTAAATCGTACCATTTTGAGCGGGATCCACGCATATTATGAACCCGAAGAGCTTGTTGGCAAGACCTGCATTGCGATCACCAACCTGCCTCCCAGACCGATGATGGGCATCGAATCCTGCGGTATGCTGATCTCCGCCGTGCATCAGGAAAACGGCGAAGAAAAGCTGCATTTGCTGATGGTCGATCCTCACATTCCGGCCGGTGCGAAACTTTACTGATTAACCCTGAAACAATCAAAAACATTGCTTACGGCACCATAAGTTACGCCCATTTATGCCAAAGGTGCACCACAAAGGCAAAAACATATGCTTGTAAAAGTAGCCCTGCAGATTGATTTCTGTGGGGCTGTTTTGCAAAAAGAGAGAATCATCAACCGGAACTTGTAGTAGACAAATTAATATGTATTATCTACTGTTAACTTATAAGCCAGAAGAACTAAAAAAACACAGGGGAAATATTTGGACTCAATAAAAACTAAATAAGGAAGCGAAAACAATTATTTGTATGTTACGGGGACGTTTTTCCTAAACGGATAGAGTAACAAGAAAAAGAGCTTCATAAAATGGGCAGAAAAATTTACAAACGATTTGATATGAAACCAATAAAAGTTTAATGAATTCAAATTGAAAGACGATCTTTAATTGGTAGAGCAGGGCAACTCGGCATTTGCATATTTTACAAATTCTTGTATTACTGCAGAATGAAAGAAAGGGGCGATTCGTTTGCTTGAGGAAGTAAGAGCGCTAATTCAGGATAATTGTGACGAGGAACAGTCACAGAAAATGGCTGCCTATATGAAAGATCATTTTCGTTTTGCCGGAATACCGAAACCACAGAGAAAAAATTGTTTGCGCCTTTGCTGAAAAAATACGAAAAAGATCCTTTGGACTGGGAAATTGTTTTTTCATTATGGAATGAAGACTACCGTGAGGCACAGAAAGTTTTATAGAAACAAATAACAGCGGGCTTTCTATACTTAGTAAAAAAGAAGCTTTCAAACACTCATAAAATTGACGTTTTAACACACGAAACCGTTCGACGAAAACCGATTTGTCCGGTCAATGATACAGAAGGAATCCCTCTGACAACACGATACTAAATGATGTGGTAAGGAAACGTCAAACAAAATTTACTGCCTGTAAAACAGAAAAAACTCCGCTTTCGTGAACGGTTTCACGAAAGCGGAGTTTGAATTATTTTATTTCGCGTAATCGATTGCGCGGCTTTCCCTGATAATGTTCACCTTGATCTGGCCAGGATAATCGAGGCTCTGCTCAATCTTCTGGCAGATGTCCCGGGCAAGCAGCACCATGTTGTCGTCCTTGATGACCTCCGGCTTGACCATGATACGAACCTCACGGCCTGCCTGAATTGCAAAGCTTCGTTCCACACCGGGGAACGAAGAAGAAATTTCTTCAAGCTTTTCCAGACGCTTAATGTAGTTTTCCAGATTCTCGCGCCGCGCGCCGGGGCGTGCCGCGGAAATGGCGTCTGCAGCCTGCACCAGGCAGGCAACCACGGTTTTGGGTTCCACGTCTCCGTGGTGCGCCTGAATCGCGTGAATCACCGCTTCGCTTTCCTTGTACTTGCGCGCCACATCAATACCGATTTCCACATGGGAGCCTTCGATCTCATGATCGAGCGCCTTTCCTATATCATGCAGCAAACCGGCGCGGCGTGCCAGCGTCGGGTTAATACCCAGCTCGCTTGCCATCACCCCTGCCAGATAAGAAACCTCCAGCGAATGATTGAGCACGTTCTGGCCATAACTTGTGCGGTAACGCAGCCGTCCGAGCAGTTTGACCAGCTCGGGGTGAATTCCGTTAACACCAGCTTCAATAATGGCGCGTTCCCCTTCCGCCTTGATGGTGGCGTCCACCTCACGGCGAGCCTTTTCCACCATTTCTTCAATACGCGTCGGATGAATTCGTCCGTCGGCAATCAATCGTTCCAAAGCAATGCGGGCCACCTCGCGGCGAACCGGTTCAAAGCTCGAAAGCGTAATCGTTTCCGGCGTATCGTCAATAATCAGGTCGACTCCCGTCAAGGTTTCCAGCGTGCGAATGTTGCGGCCCTCACGGCCAATGATGCGGCCCTTCATTTCGTCATTCGGCAGCGGGACAACCGAAACGGCCGCTTCGGAAACATGATCCGCAGCACAGCGCTGAATGGCAAGCGAAATAATTTCGCGCGCCCGTTTGTCGGACTCGTCCTTGGTCTGCTGCTCCACATCCATAATCTTGACTGCTTTTTCATGCTGCAGCTCATTTTCAAGGTTTTTCAGCAAGTAATCCTTCGCCTGATCCGCCGTAAAGCCGGAAATACGCTCCAGCATGTCGAACTGACTCTTCTTGATCGTTTCCGTTTCAGCAAGTTTTTCTTCAATCTGTTTCGTTTTCGCAGCAACTGCGTCCTCTTTTTTCTCAAGATTCTCCAGCTTTTTGTCCAGCGTTTCCTCTTTCTGCTGAATTCTGCGTTCCTGGCGCTGCACCTCCGCGCGCCGCTCGCGCAGTTCCTTTTCTGATTCGTTGCGCAGCCTGTGAATTTCGTCTTTGCCCTCGAGAATGGCCTCTTTTTTCTTTGCCTCAGCGGTCTTGAGCGCCTCGCTGACGATTCTCTTTGCTTCCTGTTCCGCCGAGCCAATCTGAAGTTCAGCAACTTTTTTTCTATGAGAAACGCCCGCAAAAAAGGCGATAGCACCACTAACAACCACACATCCCAAAAGGATGGCGATAAAGACAGCAATATGAAGATTAATAACCAATTTTCGATAGCACCTCCTTTTCTTTTGTTTTTGTTTCATTCAATCATCATAAACTGGGAAGAAATCTTCCCAATTGCAATATTGCAACTGCATAAAATATTGCAATACTAATTGTATCGCTTTTTGCCTTGGTCTGTCAAGAAATTTTGGCATTTTCATTTACAATTTCAAAACACAAATTTCAGACGATTTTTTTCCGCGCTCTTCGCGTGTAGTTTGTGCAAATTTTTTCTGCTTTTTTGTTGCATTTATCAAATGTCGGGTATATAATATGGTTATATGAAAAGAAAGTAAACGCTTGGAAGGGGACGGCACAAAGCGCTCCCCCGGTGAAAGAGACCGCGCATCACGGGCTGAAAGTGCGCGCCGCCGGTTGTTTTGTGCAAACCACCCCGGAGTGGGCTGTGATGGTGAAACCGTAAGCAGCGCGGGTCGGCTCCCTTATCGCCGTTGATGAGATAGGCTTTTGCCTGAACGCAGGGTGGAACCGCGGAGCTTTGCTTCGCCCCTCGTGCTTTTGGGCGGGGCTTTTTTTATTTTCGTTTCTCCCCGCCGCAACAAATTTTGATACGGAAAACGTGTTTCTGCGTTTTCCGCACCACCGTGAAAGGAATGATTCAAATGGCAAACGTTACACTGAAGGATGGCTCCGTGCTGCAGGTGGCTCCCGGCACCACGGGAATTGACCTCGCACAGCAAATCAGCGCCGGTTTGGCCCGCGCCGCCTGCGCTGTCAAAATCGACGGCAAGGTCTGCGATCTTCGCACGCCGATCGTCAGCGACTGCAGCGTTGAGCTGCTGACCTTTGATTCGCCGGAAGGCAAACGCGCCTACTGGCACACCGCCTCGCACATTCTTGCGCAGGCGGTCAAGCACCTGTTCCCGGACGCTGTTTTTGCGATCGGTCCTTCGATCGAATCCGGCTTCTATTACGATTTTGATCTTCCGCGCAATCTGTCGCAGGACGATTTTGCTGCAATTGAAGCTGAGATCAAAAAAATTATCAAGGAAGATCTGCCGATCGAACGGTTCGAGTTGGAGCCGACGGAAGCGACTAAACTGATGGAAGAGCTCGGCCAGCCCTACAAGGTTGAACTGATTGCCGAGCATAGCGGAAAAGGCGAAAAAATCAGCTTCTACCGTCAGGGCGATTTTACCGATCTTTGCGCCGGCCCCCACCTGATGAGTACCGGCCGTGTTAAGGCGGTCCGCCTGACCAACTGTACCGGCGCTTACTGGCGCGGAGATTCCACCAAAAAAATGCTACAGCGCGTTTACGGGATCGCTTTCCCGAAAAGCAGCGAGCTGGAAGCTTATCTGGCACAGCAGGAAGAAGCCCGCAAACGCGACCATAACAAGATTGGCCGCGAGCTTGGTTATTTCACCACCAGCGACCTGATCGGTCAGGGGCTGCCGATCCTGCTGCCGAACGGTGCGCGCGTGATCCAGCTGCTGCAGCGCTTTGTGGAAGATGAAGAACAGAAATGTGGCTGGCTGCTCACCAAGACTCCCTATATGGCAAAAAGCGATCTGTACAAGCTTTCCGGCCATTGGGATCATTATCAGGATGGCATGTTTGTGCTCGGCGACGAGGAAAAAGACGACGAGGTGTTTGCGCTGCGCCCGATGACCTGCCCGTTCCAGTATCAGGCTTATCTGAACAAGCCGCGCTCTTATCGCGATCTGCCGCTGCGCTACAATGAGACCTCGACGCTCTTCCGCAACGAAGCTTCCGGCGAAATGCACGGACTGATTCGCGTGCGCCAGTTTACCATCTCCGAGGGTCACCTGATGTGCCGCCCCGACCAGTTGGAGGATGAGTTCCGCCGCTGCCTGGAGCTTGCCATTTTCATGCTGAAAACGCTCGGTCTTTACGAAGACGTTTCCTACCGGTTCTCCATGTGGGATCCGAACGACCGTGCCAAATATATCGGTACGCCGGAACAGTGGGACGAAGCGCAGGGAATGATGCGCACGATCCTGACCGATCTGGAGATTCCGTTTGTCGAAGGCGTCGGCGAAGCCGCGTTCTACGGTCCGAAGCTCGATATTCAGATTCGCAACGTATACGGCAAGGAAGACACGCTGATCACCATTCAGATCGACCAGATGCTTGCCGAAAAATTTGGGATGGTTTACACCGACAGCGACGGCTCAAAGAAAAACCCCTATATCATCCACCGCACCTCCATCGGCTGCTACGAGCGCACGCTTGCCCTGCTGCTTGAGAAATATGCCGGAGCTCTGCCGACGTGGCTGATGCCAACGCAGGTGAAGGTTCTGCCGATCTCCGAACGTCAGCAGGATCGCGCCAACGCCGTTCTCGAACAGCTGCAGGCTGCCGGGCTTCGCGCTGCCGCCGATCTGCGCAGTGAAAAAATCGGCTACCGGATCCGCGAGGCTCAGTTGGAAAAAACACCTTATATGCTCATTATCGGCGATAAGGAAGTTGAAAGCGGCATGGTTTCTGTCCGCGCCCGCAAGGGGGAAGACCTTGGCGCCATGAGCGTGGAGGATTTTCTGGCACGCATTCTGGAAGAGATCCGCACCAAAGCACACGACTGACCGACCCGTTTCAATTTTTTCGTCCGCAAGGCGGCTGCTGCAATTTCTTTTTGCGGCAGCCGCCGTTTTTTGCTGCATTTTCAAGCAAACCGCCGGCAGCTCTCTTTTTTCATTTGAGGGCATGTCATATCTTGTTCTCTGTGATCTCATTTGCTATAATCAAAGATACTGGAAAACCGGAAGACAAATCTGAATCGGTAAGGGAGCTGTGGAATATGGCATTTGATTTCAAGAAATAATATAAGGAATTTTATCTGCCTGCGAACAAGCCGCAAATTGTAACTGTTCCGAAGATGAATTATATTGCGATCCGCGGAAAAGGCGACCCGAATGAAGAAGGCGGGGCCTATCAGCAGGCAGTCGGTGTATTATACGCGGTGGCATATACATTAAAGATGAGCTATAAAGCAGATCACAAAATCGACGGATTCTTTGAGTATGTGGTGCCGCCGCTTGAGGGATTCTGGTGGCAGGAGGATGCCAACGGTGTGGATTACGGAAATAAAGCCTCTTTTCACTGGATCTCTGTCATCCGGCTGCCGGACTTCGTCACCTTGCAGGACTTTGAATGGGCTGTGGCGGCTGCCTCCAAAAAGAAAGGAATGGACTGTTCCTCCGCGGAATTTCTGACGGTAAACGAGGGACTGTGCGTGCAAATCATGCATTTCGGTTCTTTTGACAATGAGCCGGAAACGACCGCACGGATGGACGAATACCTTGCTCAAAACGGTTATGTCAATGATATCACAGACACCAGGCTGCACCACGAGATCTATCTGTCCGATCCGAGAAAATGTCGGCCGGAAAAAAGAAAGACAGTGATTCGCCATCCTGTCAAAAAATTAGCACAAAGGAAGGATCACTGCCATGAAATTGACCCCGCAGGCAGAACCCTGCCGCAACTTTTGCATTTTGAACAAAGTTTTGATTCCAAAAGATCCGTACGACGGCCGCGAAAACCGGTGCTCAGCAACTACGCCGCAGAAGCCTCCGGCTGCCTGATTATTATTGACACCGAAATGCGGCTGGAAAGCGAAACATACCTCTGGAATTTTACCAAAGGCGGAGACGGTCGGGTCTACGCCAGCACCTGCCCTGGCTGTTCTCTGGTACAATATGACCCCGAAACCCGGAAGATGGTCAGTCTTGGGCATGTCGGCTCCGAACGCAAAAACCAGTATTCGCGGGATGTGTTCACTACTTCAGAGGGCGATATCGCCGTCAGCCCAGGATACTATCACAACGAAGCATGGCTTTATCGTGTCAAAACCGGGGAATGGTACCCGCTCGGCGGGGTCTATCCGGAAAATGCCGGCCGGAAACACTTGCCGGCTATGCGCAGACCTGCACGCGTGACGAAAACGGTCTGATCTGGTTTGCCAGCAAGCGCCGCCTCTTTACGCTGGAACCCTGAGCTTCCCGATAAAACGCACCGCCCTGCCGCAGTTGTACTCTGCGGTAGGCGGTGCATTTTACTGTTTTCTTTCCCTGCTTAACTAACCGGTTGGCAGCGCACGACTTACCGCCCTTCCGCCATGCGATATCCGACTCCTATTTCGGTGAAAATATAATGCGGTTCTGCAGGGTTCTTTTCAATTTTCCGGCGGATATTTGCCATATTGACGCGCAGAATCTGATTATCCTCTCCGGCGTTCGGGCCCCATATGCTGCGGATCAACAGGTCATAAGTCAGCACTCTGCCGGCATAAGCGGCCAGCAGCGCCACAATTTTATATTCATTCTGAGTCAGATGAACATCGTTTCCTTCCACAAAAACACGACGGCGGTCAAAATCCACCGTCAGCCCGCCGCAGGAAAAACGGCCGGTCTGCAGAGCATCCTGAGCGCTGCTGTTGATATGCAGCCTCCGCAGCGCCGTTCGGACGCGTGCCAGCAGTTCCGCCGTTCCAAACGGCTTGGTAATATAGTCATCCGCGCCAAGATCCAGCGCTTCAACCTTATCCCGCTCATGGGTGCGCGCCGAAACGACCAGGATCGGAATCTGGGACCAACCACGAACGGCCTGAATTACCCGGCTGCCGTCCAAGTCCGGCAGTCCGAGATCCAGAATCATCAGATCCGGGCAATGCGACGTCACCATCATCATGGTTTCGGCGCCGTTCTGCGCGCGAATTACCTGATACCCGTTGGCAGTCAGGATTGTCGTCATAAAGCTTGCAATATTGTTTTCATCTTCCGCAATCAAAATAGTAAACGGGCGTTTCATAAAGCCTTATCCTCCTTCGGCAGCGTAAAACGAAAATCCGCGCCGCCCTGTTTTCGATTGAATACGGTGATTTCTCCACCGTGCGCACGGATGATCGTTCGGCAAACAGAAAGGCCGATTCCCATGTTGCGCCGACCGTCCGAATTACCCTGCGAGCTGCTCACCGCTCCGTCAAACAGCCCCGACAGCCGGCTTTCCTCAATCCCGCAGCCATCGTCTGCCACTTCAAAACAAACATTCTGCCCTTCATCTGTTACATTCAGCCATATCTGCGTTGCACCGGCCGCATGCAGCACGGCGTTTTCCAACAGATTAATCAACACCTGCTCAATCAGCATCCCATCCATCGGCACCATCAACAGTTCCTGCGGCACCACGACCGAAACATGCCATTCCGGAAATCGCCTGTTGAACTTCTGCACCGATTCGGCGGCCACTTCTTCCGCAGGAACCGGTGTTTTGGTCAGTCTTGCTCCGGTTCCCGCGTCAAACCGGGTCACGGCCAGCAGGTTTTCCACCATGCGGATCAGCCACTGGGAATCTTCCCGAATCCCCGCTACAAGTTCCAGCCTGTCCTGGTCGGAAAGCAGCGCGTGATTTTCCAAAATAGCGGAGCTTGCACCAAAAATAGCAGTCAGCGGCGTGCGAAGATCGTGTGAAACAGCACGAAGCAGGTTGCCGCGCATCTTCTCCCGCTCGGCTTCCACCCGCACCTCGCTCTGTTCTTTAATCTGCGTCGTCAGCATGCTGGTAATTACCGCCACCGCAAGCATGCACAGCACGGTTACTGGGTATCCAGTCAGCGTAAAATTCAGATGATAATACGGGTAAGTAAACAAATAGTTGACGAGAACCACCGCAACCAACGAGGCAGCAGCACCGTAAAAATAGCCCTGCGTAAAGCGGGCGATCAGAAATACGCCCAAAATAAAAATCACAGAAACATCGTGCGGCCCTTCCACAAACATTCGCAGCAAAAAGCACAAACCCGTTGTCGCGGCCAGAATCAGCACGCTCAAAACCGAATCCCTCGCCGAAAAAAGAAAATATTTTCTTATTCTTTTGCCACTCTCTTTGTTCACCCGAACAACGCCCCCAATATTTGATTCAGGATTTTATTTTACCACAAGGCCGCGCGAAAGTACAGCCGTGAACTCTACGGAGCGTTGGTTGATTTCCGCGTCGGACGCGGTTATACTGAAAGCATGGCTGCTGCAGCGAGCCACAAAGAAAGGGCGTCCACGATGAATTTCGAAAAAACAGGAAAACTGATCCGTGCTCTGCGCAGAGAAAAAAGGCTGACGCAAAAGCAGCTTGCCGATGCCATGCGTTTAAGCGACCGCACTGTTTCAAAATGGGAACGCTGGGTATCACATAGTTAAAGATACTACAACAACAATCCACGCTTACAAATTTCTTTGCAGATAACAAACGGCAGGGCGAAGCCTGAACGCTTCGCCCTGCCGTTTTTCTTACTTTCGCTTCTTTCTGCCCTTGCCATGCGGCTGGTATGACAGCGCCTTTCCCCGGCGGCTTTGCACACCTTTTATGCGTTTGGATTTCTGGCAGGCTTTGATGATTGTCCGAAATTCCCCCGGCTCCAGCGTATCTTCGTCCATGTCCATAATCGTGCAGATGTCTTGAGCAGCTTTTCTTCCTCGCTGGCAAGCTCATTGTCTTTGTCCAAAACAAGCTGCTTGAAACGGTCGATCTCTGAAACCTCATCCACCGTTGTCTTGTCGGTCATGTGAGCCGCCTGAATGTCTTTCAGAATGACAGACAGATCATCATAAATAGCACGACCGAAATACTCGCCCTCATTGATGTGAGACTTTCCCAAGGTGCGCAGCCACAGATCGTTCACCTTTTCTCCGAACAGCTTTACCAGGAGGGCATCGAGGGCGGCAGTCTGAACGGAAATTCACTTTCAGAAAAACAATGCTCCGCAGCGAACAGGACTTGCTGTTGGGAATACCCGGTTCGTTGCGGAGACTACGAAAAAAGGAGGATTTTTTAGGATGAAGAACAACGAAAAATACAGAAACGAAATCAAATCCTGCATCGTCTGGGCTGGCATGACCATAAGCGAGGTGGTGGACATTTTAGCGGACGAGTACGGATGGAGCGGCGGCGTTCCCAACCTCTCCAGCAAGCTGAAACGCAGTGGCCTGCGATACGGCGAAGCCGTGGAGCTCGCCGACGTGCTGGGTTATGACCTTGACTGGCAGAAACGCAGGAAGGTACGGAAATAGTGTCCCTTCACTCTTCTGAATGCATATCATCCGATCGTTTTGCTCCCTTTATATATTGTGTGGGAGTCATGTGTTTATAATGGTGAAAAACCTTGATAAAATAGCTGGAATCAGCAAAGCCACAGTCATAAGCAATCTCGGTTATACTTCGGTGCGAATAGATCATTTGTTCACAGGCAACCTCAATGCGGTAATAATTGAGATAGTCAATTGGTGTGCGATGTGTCATCTCCTTAAAATAACGGCAAAAATAACTTGGGTTTAAATTAACGCAGGCGGCTAGCGTAGGAAGATCCAAATGTTCCTGATAGTGTGTTTCAATAAAAGTGAGAGCTTTTTTTAGTGCGGCATACTTTTTGGTATCTTGATTGGTGGGGGTTTCAGTGTAATATTTGTTGTTGATGATGCAGGAAAACAAGAGAAATGTATTACCAATCAAACTGAGAATATTCATCTCGCCGGGATTGTGAAACAACCGAAGAAGCTGTAGAACCCGACCATTGATATCAATCATTTCGGCAGAATAAAAGTGGTTAAGTACAACGCGATGAGTAAAAATATCTGTTAATTTGGGTTCGTAAAGACGTATTGAGGATGAGGAAAGAAAAATTTTGTCTAAATCCATCAGCAGACATTCATAACAACAGTCTGCACTCTTTTGTGGCGCGCCGCCATGAGTGATTCCACCCTGAATAAAAGCGGTGTCCCCAGGGTTAAGTAGCAGCGTTTGTTCATTAAGTTGCAATAAAAAATGTCCCTGAAAGACGTGCAGAACCTCAAACAGAGGATGCCAATGAAAAGGCATATTATAGCGCGGATGTGTTTTATCCACATGATAAAAAAAGTATGGGTAACCTATGTTGCCGTATTTTTGCTGTTCAGGATAATCAAGATATTTCATCACCGTTACGTCTCACTCTCGCTAGATAGGCTTTCTTTTTCAGTATACCACATCAGCGTTGGATCCGACAATATCTTTATGTAGAAAAAGTCAATATCTTACCACCCTAACCAAAGAATGTACAAGAATTGTATTCGCAAATATAATAAAATAAAGATGAAAACAGAGCGAGAAAGGATAATAATAATGAAAAATGCAGGTGAACGAGGGTCAAAATGTACTATATTACAGCAAATGAAAAAGAGTTATATGCTGTATATTTTCTTAATTCCCGCAGTGGTGATGATTGCAATTTTTTGTTATGCGCCCATGTATGGTGTGCTTATGGCTTTTCAAAACTATTCGCCTTCCAAAGGGATTTTTGGCAGCCAATGGGTTGGACTTCAATGGTTTGATAAGTTTTTTCATATGCCGCGCTTCTGGCAAATCCTTGGCAATACGCTGAAATTGAGTATTTACTCGCTAATTGTTGGATTTCCAACGCCAATTATTCTTGCATTAATGATTAATAGTGTGGAAAGCAACCGATTGAAGCGTCTGGCACAGACGGTAACATATATGCCGCATTTTATTTCTACGGTCGTTCTTGTTGGCATGATCACTGTATTTCTTTCTCCACGGTCTGGCTTTTTAAATCACGTTTTTGAGAGTCTCGGTGCGCCGGAAAATACCTTTTACATGGGAAATCCCAATTTCTTCTCTCACATTTACGTTTGGTCAGGTGTCTGGCAGGACATGGGATGGAATTCAATCATCTATCTAGCCGCACTTACTGGTGTTGATCAGGCATTGCATGAGGCGGCACAGGTAGACGGTGCCAGCAAACTTCAGCGTATTTGGCATATTGATTTGCCCGCCATCGTACCCACAATGGTCATTTTGTTAATTATGAATGTCGGCAATGTCATGAGCGTTGGGTATGAAAAGGTGTTCCTGATGCAAAATGATCTGAACGCCATGAGTTCCGAAGTGATTTCGACCTATGTTTATAAGATCGGACTCAAACAGCAACAGTACAGTTACTCGGCTGCCATTGGCCTGTTTAACAACGTAGTCAACTTTATTCTTCTGATTGTAGTTAACAAGATATCCAACAAGCTTTCAGGTTCCAGTTTATGGTGAGGAGGGATTAAAAATGAATAAATTAGGAAACACATCCCGGACCCGGCGCATTACGTCGGATTCTATATTTAATGCAATCAACTTAACTTTTCTCATTTTTCTGATTGTAATTATGGCATACCCAATTTATTTTGTTTTTGTCGCATCATTTTCCGATCCTACCTATGTCAATAACGGCTCCCTATTACTATATCCTAAGGGCTTCACCACGCTGGGGTATCAAAAGGTATTTGAAGAAAGCCGTGTATGGGTCGGCTACGGCAACACGCTGATCTATACCGTGTTAGGTGTCACTGTCGGTGTGCTGTTTACTATGATGGCAGGTTATTCACTTTCTCGCAAAGAATTGCCGCTTCGCAATGTATTTATGGGTTATTTTGTATTTACAATGTATTTTGGCGGTGGACTGATCCCATTTTATATCGTAATGAAATCAATCGGTCTTACCAACACCCGTACTTTAATGGTCCTCATCAGCGCAGTTGCAGTATATAACATTATCATCACACGGTCATTTATGCTTTCCAATATTCCGGAGGAGCTGCGTGATGCGGCACGGATTGACGGCTGCGGTGATGGACGCTTTTTCTTTCAGATTGTCCTGCCGCTTTCTAAAGCGGTTGCTGCGGTGCTAGTATTGTATCTGGCAGTCAACTATTGGAACTCCTACTTTAATGCAATGATTTTCCTTACCGACCGCAGTAAGTATCCTCTGGCGCTATATTTACGGGAAATCTTGCTTACGGTTTCTACCAATGCATCATCTTCAGTGGCTTCGGATGCTGCTTCTGCAGCAAAACTACAGAAAATGTCGCAGGTAATTAAGTACGGCATCATCGTAGTGTCCACACTGCCGATTATCTGTGTGTATCCGTTCTTACAGAAGTATTTTGTCAAAGGGGTCATGATCGGTTCGATTAAGGGATGACCTTGCGAATTGAATCAGATAAAAAACTTATATAGGAGAGATGAATTGTATGAAACAACATTTGTGTAAAAGAGCGCTCGCACTTTTAACAACGGTATTTGTGTTGGGAGCTGCCGGCTGCAGCAACAAGACTCCCCCATCCGCTGGAAGCACCTCGTTAGACAGCGCGTCACAGGCAGAGTCCGGCGCTAACGAAGCAGTTACCTTTACGATTGCGGTAGGTCTCAATCCGTTGAGCAAAGATGAAGATTTCAACAATAAAGAAGCTTTCAAACTTGCCGAAAAGGACACAAATGTTCATATTAACTGGATGCCTATTGCTGCGGCAGATGCATCGGATAAAGTCAATATTATGATAACATCTGATTTACCGGATGCGTTTATCGGACTGATTGACAGCGATCAAATTGCCAGCAATATGGATTCTTTTGCAGATCTGGCCAAGGACGGCGTTCTGGAAGCTAACGCGCCGCACGTCGTAGCTGATTATAAAACCGGTCTGAGCAACGGTCTTGATATCGTCACTTGGCCGGACGGTTCCATTCGTTCCTTGATGACTGGACGCCAGACCAGCTACGAAAATGATGGCGAAGGCATTATGTTTATGAACAAAACCTGGCTTGATAATGTAGGTATGAGCGTTCCGACTACAACTGAAGAATTTTACAATGTTCTTAAAGCGTTTAAGGAAAAAGATGCCAACGGCAATGGTAACGCTGATGACGAGATCCCATTCGAGCCATCCCAAAGCGATTGGTGTTCAAAGATTATGAATTTCGCTAATCCGTGGGGCATCGCAGGCACTGATTCCAGCGATGAAAGCGCATACAAGATGGTTAAAGATAATAAGGTCGTTAGCACAGTTGATACCGAAGACTTTCGAAAATTTTTGGAATATTCCAATAAACTTGTTTCTGAAGGCCTGATGGATCAGGAAATGTTTTCTCAAACCTCTGAACAGTATCATTCTAAAATCAACGAAGGCGTTGTCGGCTGCTACTATACATGGTCTCCATATGCTGATATGAGCGAGAGTGAAGCTGCCAATTGGGTAGAAGTACCGATTATTGAAGCTAAAGATGGCAGCGGATATATGAAAACAGGCTCGCAGGATAAATTTGCAGCTAATCGCTCCGGATTCTGCATTACCAGTGCTTGTACAAATGTTCCGCGACTGTTGCAATGGTGGGACTATCTTTCTAGTTCCACAGACATAAAATACACCTGTCGCTTTGGTTTAAAAGGCGAGGCATGGGATGAACAGGAGGGTACAATAATTGAAAAAATCCCAAGCAACCTAACAGATGATTATACAATTGAAAATTACAAATATACCCAAGGTATGGTAGATATGGGCCCGTTTATTACCAAGTACGAGAACGCCAAAGTTCAAAAAGATATTTCCTTCACTTCATGGTATCGTATTGATTGTGTGGAGCAGCTTCATAATTATTGTGTTCCGGTCGATCAGCAGTTGCCATTGCGCTACGTTGATCCGGATAAGGTCAGTGAGCGTACTTTCATAGAAACTGAGCTATTTGCTTACATTGGTACTTTTATTGCAAACAGCGTACTTAATGGTGTAAATGACACTACTTGGAACACTCATCTTGAACAGCTTAAAGCGGTTCAGTACTACGATTGGCTGCAGTGGTATCAAGATTATTTGGATTCGAAATTTTAATTTATTTTTCGCAAATTGTAATAACAAGTTGCCCCCCGTGGTAGACATTCGCTTCAAAGAGTTCCTCGGGAAGCGGTATCCAAGTTTTCTTTTGGAACGTGCGTTGAGTTCGTCGGTAGCAGCGAAGATATGGCGGTACGCATTCCAAAATCATGTTATTTGAGAGCTTTGATAACACCACATTGAGCTATTTCGAGGTATTGCCCCCTTCTTGCGTTCTACACTAACTGTACTATAATCTTGGTAATCCATAGTGATTGCTCTCCTTTGGCAGATGTGGTTGAGCAACTTCATTCTACCACAGGAAGAAAAATCACTATGGATTTTTTCATTTAAATGTCTAACTTGATTGTACCGTTATCCTTTAATTTATTTTCAATTTCTAATGAATAAGGCGGAATCCCAATGATAATAAAAAAATGTACTGGTCTGAATGGGGAAAATCGGGACTACAACCTGTATCCTAAGGCCATTCCACCGTACGAGCCCTCTGACTACATCAAGGATGTTCTGTTTGATTCTTTTCGGTATCACAGCGGAGAGGGGGATATGTGGCCTATCACTTGGGCTGCAGATGACAACTTATATTGTGGTGCGGGTGACAACAAGGGTTGCCCCGTTAATATCTGGCGAGTTAAAACCTTTCGCTTCTCGCCGAGTTCTTTAAGTAATACCGGACAATGGAGCATTGATATGATTAATCCAGAACCGGTACCACGCGAGCTATTTTCACACAATGCGGAGGTTTGCGGTGTAAAACCGGCAGGTATTTTGGACATCCACGGTACGCTCTATTTAAGCTTGGAAGCACAAAATTACGGTGACAACCCTTTATTTGGACGACAACACAATTTATTCGGCTGGATTGCACGCTCCACCGATGGAGGAAAAACATTTGATAATTCCGTCACGCCATTTGATTTTTTCACTGGGCGGCTTGCGTCGTGCCATTTTCTGCAATTTGGCAAAGGTTATTCCGGTACAAGGGATTCCTATGTATATGCTTATTTTCCCTGCGATATAGAAAATGGACAAAGCTATTGGGAGAACAACGATGCAATGCTTCTGGGACGTGTCCCAATGGATCGTATTTTGCAGCGTGAGGCATGGGAATTTTATTCCAGCGAATCTCCTTTTACACCGTGCTGGAGCAGCAGGGAAGAAGATGCAAAACCCGTTTTCTTTTATTACAAAATGACCGGTGCCAATCATGTTATTTATAATCCCGGTATTGAACGCTATCTGATGGGTAACTACAGCTTTATTGATGAGGAAATGCATCCCCGACCAATTCATCAAATGGGATATCCGGAATCCTGCATCAGTCAACTGACGTTGTATGAGGCACCAGAACCATGGGGACCATGGAGGCTCTTTTATCGCGATGATAATTGGGGTACGTACGGCGATTATCAGCCAAATTTTCCAACTAAGTGGATTACAGAGGATGGACGGCTTTTATATCTGGTTTCTTCTGGCTCATGGAATGATTATAATTTTGTCGTACAAAAGATGGCTCTCAAGCTAGAAGGAGAATCTGATTTTCCTGCAGAAGCACGCTTTTTTCAATATCGCTGTAAGTAAATTTAACAATATCCTAAAACAAGCGTAAATTGCAATAACAAATTGGACACCCCGTGGTAGACAGCATCGGTCACAGATGGAGTCGTGAGCTCTGTCCGTGGCCAAAGGGCACCACAACCGTCAGATTACATACATAGTGTCCAGAAACGATTTAAACAACTCCTCCCTAGTGGCGGTGGCCGAACTTTCTTTGAGACTGTCCGCCCATGGGTACAGAAAAGATGCTGCGGATATATCTCCTGCCAATATAGTTTCACCTGTTCGATGAGGGTGTGGAAGAAGTTATCTGGGGAATTGCCCTATATGGGATTGGTTTTTTACGATTCCGTGCGATATTCTCGGACTTGCAGCAAAACCCTTGAATGAAGGGGCGTAAATGCTCAATTAATCATCGTATCCTTAGAATGGGGCACTTCTATACAGGGGCAATCCCTGTATGGTGCGCTCTGCGAGGCGAACAAAGGGCTGCACCCCTTGCGCCGCTGTGCGGCTATCCCCGTGTACTTTGCGATTGGTACAAATTGCCGACGCAAACAGCACCAACCACAAAGTTTTGAATATGTACCCATGACCGTTTACCGTTTTCGGTAGGCGGTCTTTTTTCATCCTATCCATCCCATCAAAAAGGAGGTCAACGATTATGCCCAAACAGAAAACCATCCCCGAACTGAAAGCCGAGATTGCCACTAATGAGCGTCAGCTTAACCAGCTCCTGCACAAACAGCAGCAGCTTGAAAACCGTATCACCTACTACGAAAAGGGTGACAGGCATAAGCGTGCGCACCACCTCATCACCCGTGGGGTTGCTGTGGAGAGCGTTGCCCCTTTGGCAAAGGTTTTGAGTGAAACCGAGTTCTACGCCTTTGCGGAAAAGGCCCTCACCTTGCCGGAGGTCAAGAGCCTGCTCATGGAAGCCATCAACGAACACAACCGCTCCAAGTTTGAAAGGAGGCCCTGACCATCGCACTGTTTCATTTTCATGTGACCCAAATCAAGCGCAGTGCCGGACAGTCTGCGATTGCTGCTGCGGCAGAAAGCTGCCGCCTTTAAAGCCTGCGCCGGCGGATCCCGCACATCTGTTGAAGGTTCAGACGGTGGAGGATGACTTTTACCTAACGTTTCCGCACGAAATGAGCAATCAGCATTATCTGCGGTTTATTGCTTATGTTTGCTGCGACCGGATACTTCTGGTACGGCTTTACCCCGAACAGAGCGGTGAAGTTCGGTTTCCGCGGATGTATGGCGGAAAGCTTTTCTGCTGCAGCCGGGACGGACTTTGGATGCAGCAGATTTAACTGTGCTCCGGACCGGAGTTTTCATTCTTCAAAAAAATTGGCGGAAATCCGTGTTTTCCCGAAGAATGCGGTTATTCTAAACAACAGAACAACACGGAAAGGATGAAAAGCATGTCGGTTCAAACGCCGCTGATTCTGCTGCAGCATGTATTCAAGAGTTACCACGAAGGCACCGAAAACGAGGTTCACGCACTTCATGATGTTTCCTTCCGCGTTCAAGAGGGAGAATTTGTTTCAATTGTTGGGCAGTCCGGTTCCGGAAAATCCACTTTGATGAATTGTATCGGATGCCTGGATCTGCCAACCAGAGGAACTTACCAGTTTTGTGGAATTGGAATGGAGCGTTGCAGGGACTCCTTTCTTTCGCGCGTGCGAAACCGCGAGATCGGTTTTATTTTTCAGGGGTTCAATCTGATTACCGGATTAACCGCCGAGGAAAACGTTGAAATGCCACTGGTTTACAGGGGGCTTTCCGGCTCGGAACGCCAAAAACGCGCCCGCGAAGCCCTTTGTCTTGTCGGGCTGGAACAGCGGATGAACCATCGGCCGTGGCAGCTTTCCGGCGGGCAGCAGCAGCGTGTGGCAATTGCCCGTGCAATCGCCGCGGAGCCTTCCCTTTTGCTGGCCGACGAACCAACCGGTAATCTGGATTCCCGCGCCGGAGAAGAAATTGTAGAACTGCTGCACCGCTTGCACCGCGACGGCAAAACCATTCTGCTGATTACACACGACAGCCGGGTTGCCTGCGCCGCACAGCGCATGGTCGAAATTTGCGACGGACGGATTGTGAACGACCACCCGATCTGCGACGCAAACGCCGCATTATAAAAAGCCGTTTATAACGCCAAAAAATCTTATATCTTTTTGTTGGTTGCATCAAAACTTAAATATATCATTAGTTTTATTGCACAAATAATCTTTAATATTTTTGCACCTATTCACTAATTATTTTTGATCTTTTTAATTGACAATGTTTTCATAATCTGCTATACTGATACCAGTGAAGCAAGAGTGCTTTACCGAATACGCCGCTCGGCGGCTGTTCCAAAAAGGGTACAGGCAATCAAATAAAAGTATGAAAGGATGATTGATTATGGCATCTACAATTTCTCTGCACAACATTAATGTTCCCGATTTTTTGAAGGTTCTTGACCAGTGCACCGGCAACGTTTTTCTGGTTACCGATGAAGGCGATCGTCTGAACCTGAAGAGCAAGCTTTGCCAGCTCGTCGGCCTGACCAAGCTGATTGAAGGCGGCTCCATTGCCGAGGCCTCTGTCATCTGCGAAAACAGCGAAGACGAAAGCAAGCTGTTCCGGTTCAACCTTTACAGAGATACCGGCGCCGAAAAGTAATTCTTCCGTTCCAGTTTCTATCCTTTGCGTGAATCTTATGCAATACATTGCCTGCGTTCCCTGTTATGAATGATTCCGTCCGTTTTGCTGTAACGGAATGCAAAATAGACACGCTGGTTCGGTCAAACCCATGGCCCGGTCCAGCAAAAGCCTTCTTCGGCTTCTGAAAATCAAAAGCATCCTGTCCATATCATTCTGACTGGACAGGATGCTTTTTTTGCAAAAAACCACAAACAAAAAAGATTGCGGGGTTTTTAGCCTGCGTTGTTTCGGCCTTACCGGTCTTTCAACAGTTTGTTCAGTTCATCCATAAAAGTATTGATATCGCGGAACTGGCGATATACAGAAGCAAAACGAACGTATGCCACCTCGTCCACCGCCTTGAGCCTTTCCATCGCGTATTCTCCGATCTTTGTGGAGGTTACCTCGCGTTCAAGCGAATTCTGCAGCTGGGATTCGATTTCATCCACCATATGCTCCACCTGCTCCAGCGTTACCGGACGCTTTTCACAGGCCCTCAGCAGGCCACGCATCAGCTTTCCGCGGTCAAACGCCTCGCGGGAACGGTCTTTTTTTACGACGATCAACGGCACGTTTTCAATCACCTCATACGTCGTAAAACGTTTGCCGCATTTCAAGCATTCACGGCGGCGGCGAATACGCTCGCCCTCATCCGTTGGCCTTGAATCGATAACCTTGCTTTCTTCATAACCGCAATACGGGCATTTCATGATGATGAACCTTCCTTTCGCAACATCCGGGAAATCCGGAAATTCTTCAATTTAGTTTCTGCCGGTCTGGCGGCTGCAGCGATTCAAGCCATTCTTTAGAACGGCAAAGCTCCTCCCGCTGCCCGAAATTTTCCCGATACACCTCAATCACAGCCGTCCCTGCAAAATTCTGCTCCTGCAGCTGCCGGAACAGCGCACGATAATCCATGTTTCCCTGCCCGGGCAAAAGGCAGGCGTTCTGTGCGGAAAAATCATTCAAGTGTAAATGGCGCAACCCGCCGCCCATGGCACGGCACATAATGAGCGGATCCTCCCCAGCCAGCGCCGCCTGCTTCAAATCCAGCACAAACGCCGCCCGATCCCCCAAAAACGTGCGCATCCGCGCAATCACCTCCGGAGAAGCGCTCCGGCGGCTGCGCACGTTTTCCTGCGCAAGCGTTACACCAAACCGCATTGCTTCCTCCGCCAGCCGCGCAAAACGTTCAAAGCTTTCCTGTTCGGAAACCGCCTGCGCCTTATCGCCATGCAGCACAAGAACCGGCGCTGCTATTTGTGCAGCGGCCTCAAAATATGGCTTGTATAACTCCACCGAATCTGAAAAACGACGCTCATACGCCGAAAAAAACAAGGTAGATTCGATTCCGGAGGAAAACGGGTGCACCGAAACGGCCCTGGCTCCGCAGCACGTCATTTGTTTTTCAATCTCCCGAAGATACTCCGTTCTCAACTCGCCTGCGCTGTTAAAGAAAAATTCAAACTGCCGGAACCCCTGCCGCAGCAGCTCTGTTAGAGCCTGCTCGGTTTTTTCGGGGTACAGGCACGCCGTGGAAACACCAATCTGTATCATAATCCAATCCCTCGGGGAGTCACTGCCGCGATTCTTTCCTTCCAAAAATCATCCACTTGCTTGCAAAATAATTCAGAATGACAACAATGACATTCATCAGCACTTTGGAAAGCATGTTATCCATGTGTAACACATACAGACAGAGAGCCATTCCCCCTTCGTCCACACCGAGGGAAAGCAGCCGCGCCGCAAGGAACAGACCAATCTCCCGCCAAAGAGCGGCGCCGGTCGTGCGGCTTTTAAAAACATACCGGCGATTGGTTGCGTAGGCAAACGCCACCGCGCCAACCCACGCGATCGAATTCGACACCATTGGGTTGATTCCACATTTCTCACTGAGAATCCAATGAATGACGATATTGACCACAGTGGTCAGAATCCCGAAAAATAAATAGCTGATGGTTTCCTCGTTTAAAAAAACATGCAGTTTTTTCAGTGGCTGCTGTAAAGCCCTGCGGCATGGAAAAAACGCCGCCGCTGAAAGAACCGCGCCAACTGCCTTCCACAAAAAAGCCGAAACCGGCCAAAAATGCATTCCAACCAGAAGCACCGCCAAATCGAGCGCCAAAGCCGGGCTGCCAGCCAAACCGCAATAAGTCAGTTCATTCAAAACATGGTCCAGTTCGCACGGGAAATTGCCCTCAAATGCGAATGACACCAGAAAACCGGCGCAGACTGCCGCCACCCACGCGCAGACTGCCGAAATCCACCCGGCCACCGACAGCGCCGAAAACAGCCGGAACACAAGCAAATCGGTCGCCACCGCAATGACAGCCGGAATTCCACAGTTCCACAGGATTCCTTTTCTTTTCAAAACCGTCGCGCTCCTTTTTATCTGTTTCTGTCTGTTTTCAGAGTGTATTACCATCAGTATACAGGAAAAAGCAAACGGATGCAATTATTTTCATTGAAAAAATGTGCGCGAAATGCTAAACTAAAAAAACAAATTCAATAAAAGGAAGGATGTACCGATGTCAGTAATTCTGGCTCATCGCGGCGCAAGCAAGGAACGGCCCGAAAATACCATGGCGGCTTTTCGCCGCGCAGAGGAACTGAATGCCTTCGGGCTGGAAATGGATGTCCATCTTCTGCCGGACGGCACGATGATCGTGCGGCATGACGACAATCTCGGCCGCTGTGAAAACGCTTCCGGATCAATTTATTCCTTTTCCGGAACGGAACTGCAAAAAATCCCCGTGGGGAAAAATCATCCAGGCAAATTTGAGAACGAAACCATGCCCTCTTTCGGGGACCTTCTGCAGTGGCTGCAGGCCAACCGGATGTATCTCAATGTGGAAATCAAGCCGGGCGGCTTTCTTTCCGAAGTGGGTGAACGCACGGTACAGGCATTGGAGCAATACCGGATGAAGGAGCGCTGCATCATTTCCTCGTTCGACCACCACATTCTGCGCGAGATCAAACAGTGCCACCCTGATTACAAGGTCGGTATTCTGTACAGCCAGCCCAACGACGATATCGTAAATTACTGTCTGAAATACAGGTTTGACGCCATTCACCCCTATTACAAGCTGATCAGTAAATCATTGGTCCACGCTTGCCATCAAAACGGCATTGCCGTCAACGTTTGGACAGTCGACGAGCCGGATGATATCCGCCGGATGATCGAGTGGGGCGTCGACGCCGTAATTTCCAACGACGCAGCAGCCGCCCGGGACATCCTGAATTCGTGCGGTGGAAACCGCTGAACACACCGTTTTGTTACATACACCGCAAAAAACAGAGACGACAGCAAGCGTTTGCCGTCGTCTCTGTTTTTTGCGGTACTGCTTTGTTCATCTGTCTCTCTTTAAAGCCGCCACATATGGTCAACCGGTCCTGAACCTTTTCCAAGGTCGAGCATAGAACGCAGCGCACCCGTCAGGTAATCCTTGGCTCTGCACACACTGCCGGCAACGCTCAGCCCATCAGCCAGCCCGCAGGCAATCGCCGAGGAAAGCGTGCAGCCCGTTCCATGCGTATTCGGATTTGCCACGCGCCCGGCTCGAAACCATCGGATAACTCCGTTTTCGTACAGCAAATCGGCCGCCTCCGCCTTCAGATGGCCCCCCTTGATCAAAACCGCGCCGCCGCAGCGTCCGGAAATCTTTTTCGCCGCCCTGACCATATCGGTTTCATCCCGAACCGGGAACCCGCAGAGGAGTTCCGCTTCCGGCAGATTCGGCGTCAGCACATCCGCCAGGGGCATCAGCCTGCCGATCAACTCCTGTCTTGCGTCTTCCCGCAGCAGTGGGCTGCCGCTTGTGGAAACCATCACCGGGTCGAGCACAAGATTCTCCGCACCGTACCTTTCCAACTGCGCGGCAATCGTCTGGATAATTTCACAGCCGGACACCATGCCGATTTTAACGCTGTCGGGGCGGATATCCGTAAAAACACAATCCATCTGCCGGGCAACAAATTCCGGCGAAACCTCTTCAATGCCGTATACCCCCGTTGTGTTCTGTGCCGTCAGCGCAGTAATTACGCTCGACGCATACATTTTGTGCGCGGTGATTGTTTTGATATCCGCCTGAATTCCGGCTCCTCCACTGCAATCGGAGCCGGCAACCGTCAATACCGTTTTCAACGCCAGTTTTCCTCCCGCCGCCAATTCTTTCTTCCGGCCATTCTTCAGTGCAACCCCGCCGCCCGTTTGGAAAGGGCCAGCAGCTCCCGGCATTCTGTCTCGATATCCTTTGCAGAAAAAATCGCCGAAACCAGCGCCACCCCATCAATTCCGGATCCCGAAAGCTGCAGAATGTTCTTTCTTCCGATCCCGCCGATCGCCACGACCGGAATGGATACCGCTGCGCAGATTCGACCCAGCTCGTCCCGTGAAACAGGCCCTGCGTCCGCCTTGGTTGCGGTAGCAAAAACCGCTCCCACCCCCAGATAATCGGCTCCGGCCTGTTCCGCCTCTTTTGCCTGCTCCACCGTCCGTGCCGAAACCCCGACAATCATTTCGCTGCCGATCAGCTTGCGGACATTCTCTGCACGCATATCGCTTTGTCCCACATGCACGCCGTCCGCGCCGCACCGAAGTGCCAGCTCCACCCGGTCGTTAACAATAAACGGCACACGATACCGCCGGCAAAGCTCCCGCAGCCGGAGCGCCTCTTTCAGGAACTCTCCGTCTTCCAGCTGCTTCTCACGCAGCTGAACGCAGGTCACTCCGCCCTGCAGGGCACTTTCCACCTGTTCGTAAAGGCTTTGCCTGCCAACCCAGGCGCGGTCGGTCACGGCGTAAAGCCGCATCATTGTTTTATCGCATCTCATACCTTGCGCCTTCCTCCAACTGCTCCGGGGTCAACCGATAAACCGCGTCAATGATGTAGCTGCGGCAGGCGGCGTTGCCGTCTTGTGCTCCGAGACGCCGACAGGCAATTTCTCCGCAAAGCCCCATTGCACAGACTGCCGCCGCAGCAGCTTCTGTTATTTGCTGCGGGTTTGCGGCAGCCATGGCCGTCGTCAGCGCCGAAAGCTGGCACCCTGTTCCGGTTACCCGGCTCATCATCGAATGACCGTTACGGATGCAGAACGCGCGTTCTCCGTCTGCGACCACATCAATCTCGCCGGTCATCGCAACCACCGCTCCCGTTCTGCGGGCAAAGCCTTTTGCAAACACAACCGCGTTTTCCAGTGTTTCCTCCGTTACACGGTCGGCAATCCCTGCGTCCACACCTCGGGAGCTGCCGCTTCCCGCCGCCAGCGTTTTTATTTCGGAAACATTGCCCCTGACCACCGAAAAATGAATCTGCCGGAGCAGTTCCAGCGCCGTATCGGTACGCAACGCAGACGCCCCGGCGCCAACCGGATCCAGCAGCACCGGACGCCCTAGCTCGTTCGCCCTTTTTCCGGCCGCCAGCATTGCGGGAATGACCCGACGATCCAGCGTGCCGATGTTAATGTTCAGCCCGTCGCAGCGTGAGGTAATCTCCGCCGCTTCGCCGGCGTCATCCGCCATAATGGGCGACGCACCGCACGCGAGCAGAAGATTGGCGCAGTCGTTTGCTGTTACATAATTTGTAATGCTGTGGATCAGCGGCGCACGCTTTTTCAAATTTTCCAGCAGCTCTGCGAACATGGCTTCCGCTCCTTATTCGTCAAAAATCGATACGATTTCTCCGTCCAGAATCCGGTTCATATTTTTCACCGCGCAGAAATTCCCGCACATGCTGCAGGTATCCTCCTTCTGCGGTTGGGAGGACTCGCGGTACGCCCTTGCTTTTTCCGGATCAATTGCAAGCTCGAACATCCGGTTCCAGTCCAGGCGATGCCTTGCCATGCTCATTTCGTTGTCCCAATCTGCCGCTCCGGGAACACCCTTTGCAATATCCGCCGCATGCGCTGCAATTTTTGCCGCGATAATGCCTTCCTTTACGTCGTCCACATCGGGCAGCCGCAGATGCTCGGCAGGGGTAACATAGCAGAGGAACGCCGCTCCGTTCTGCGCGGCAATCGCCCCGCCGATTGCAGAGGTGATATGGTCATAACCCGGCGCAATATCGGTCACAATCGGCCCGAGGACATAAAACGGCGCGCCGTGGCAAAGCGTTTTCTGAATTTCCATATTGGCGGCAATCTGGTTCATCGGCATGTGCCCGGGGCCTTCGATCATCACCTGAACGTCGCGTTTCCACGCGCGCTTCGTCAGCTCTCCGAGAACAATCAGTTCCTCAATCTGCGCGGCGTCGGTTCCGTCCGCAATACTGCCGGGGCGGCAGGCATCGCCAAGACTCAGGGTAACGTCATATTCACGACAAATCTCAAGAATTTCATCAAAATGCTCATAAAACGGATTTTCTTTTCCCGTCATTTCCATCCACGCAAAAATAATAGAGCCGCCGCGGGAAACAATGTTCATCATTCTTTTGTTTCGCTTAAATTTGGCCGCGGTTTCCCTGTTGATGCCGCAATGGATTGTCATAAAATCGACGCCGTCCTCTGCGTGCATCCGGACAATATCGATCCATTCCTCTGTTGTAATCTGGATCAGGGGCTTGTGATAATACACCACCGCATCGTAAATCGGCACGGTTCCAATCATCGCCGGGCAGGTCGCGGTCAGCTTTCGGCGAAACTTTTGGGTGTCGCCGAAGGAGCTTAAATCCATAATTGCCTCGGCGCCCATGCGGACGGCGCGGTTTACCTTTTCCAGTTCGGAATCCAGATCCTTCATATCCCGCGATGTTCCAAGGTTAACATTGATCTTTGTTTTCAGCGCCGCGCCGACTCCGTTCGGTAAAAGAGCAGTATGATTCCGGTTGCAGGGAATAATCGCCTTTCCCTGCGCGACCAACTCCCGGAGCGCGTCCTCCGAAATATTTTCCTTTTGGGCAACCTGCCGCATTTCCTCCGTTATAATACCGCTGCGCGCCGCTTCCATCTGTGTTGCGTATTTCATCAATATGTCTCTTCCTTTCACATTCTGTATCAGGCAGAAAAAAGCGGCTTTGCCTGCGCTTTACCGCTCCAGTCTGCTCTGCATTTTTTGAAAAGCTCCCGTTCTTTGGAGCGAATAAACCAAAATACCGGACAACACCGAGCCTGCTGCGGTGGAAATCAAAAACGGAACCACATAAGCGTAAAACGCAAGATCTCCGGCGCTTTTCTCCACAAACAAAATGGCAACCGGATACGCGCACAGCCCGCCGAGCACCGCCGTGCCAAATACCTCTGCCAGCAGCGTGAGGGAAAGTTTTTTCGATTTCCAAAAAACAAGCCCGCAAAGCAGCGCGCCGAACATACTGCCCGGAAATGCCATCAGACTGCCGATTCCCAGCAGATTCCGAAGCAGGCTAGCCGCAAACGCCACACCCACACCATAGGCAGGTCCCAGAAATACAGCGCAAAGCACATTGACCATATGTTGAACCGGCGCGCACTTGCTGCTAAAAACAGGAAAAGAAAACAGACTGCCGACAACGGCAACCGCGCAGAGGATGCCGGCAATGGCGAGTTTTTGAATGTTGTTTTTTTTCATCATTTGCAATCTCCTTTGAAAATGAAGAGAAAACGGCAATAACAGCGTCGCTTCCTCCGGATTTGCCCGCGGAATCGCAATGCTTCCGCAAATGAAGGCCGGTCGAAGCTCAATGGCTTCCTCTCACGCCGGAACACGGCTTCCCATCGCTGATATTGACCGCGAACACAGGGTGCTCCCCCTCTGTCCGTCACGAGACGTCGTGAACGTTTTTCTCTCCTTTCTGAAAAATTGCAAAAAAACAGGAGACACCTGAAGCAGGCGTCTCCGAAAGAATCGTTTTATGGCTTCCTACGGCGGCATTATCCGCATCAGGTTAAAGGGTCGAAGTTTGATTACTTCCTCTCAGCCTGCAAAAACAAGCTCCCCTGAATTTTTTATTATTATATCACGGCCGCAGCGCAGTGTCAATCAGGAAGAAAAGTACTCGACGCTGTGCTTATTTCTGCAAACCTTCTGCAACGGCAACCGCGCAGGCAACGGTGGCGCCGACCATGGGGTTGTTGCCCATGCCGATCAGGCCCATCATTTCCACATGCGCCGGAACCGAAGAAGAGCCGGCGAACTGAGCGTCACCATGCATTCTGCCCATGGAATCGGTCAGGCCGTAAGAAGCGGGACCGGCAGCCATGTTGTCCGGATGAAGCGTACGGCCCGTGCCGCCGCCGGAAGCAACGGAGAAATACTTTTTGCCGTTTTCCAGCGCCCATTTTTTGTAGGTGCCGGCAACCAGATGCTGGAAGCGGGTCGGGTTGGTGGAGTTTCCGGTAATGGAAACATCAACGCCCTCTTTCTTCATGATAGCAACGCCTTCCAGCACGTCGTTTGCGCCGTAGCACTTGACAGCCGCACGCTCCCCGTCGGAGAAAGCGCGCTCTTCCTCAACCTTCAGCTCTCCGGTGAAGAAATCGTAGTCTGTCTTTACATAGGTGAAGCCATTGATACGGGAGATGATATAGGCGGCGTCTTTTCCAAGGCCGTTGAGGATGATGTGCAGCGGGGTCTTGCGAGCCTTGTTGGCGGTGCGTGCAATACCGATGGCGCCTTCTGCAGCCGCAAAGGATTCGTGACCGGCCAGGAACGCAAAGCACTGGGTTTCGTCGCGCAGCAGCATGGCGCCCAGATTGCCGTGGCCCAGACCGACAGAGCGCTGTTCCGCGACAGAGCCGGGAACACAGAACGCTTCCAGTCCAATGCCGATCGCTTCGGAAGCCTCGGCGGCGGTTTTAACATTTTTCTTGATCGCAACAGCGCAGCCGAGCGTATAAGCCCAAACAGCGTTTTCAAACGCGATGGGCTGCACGCCCTTCACGATTTTTTCGCAGTCAACACCCTTGCTCAGGCAAAGGTCGCGTGCCTCTTCGAGACTGGCCAGGCCATACTCGGCAAGACACTTTTCTATTTTGGCCATTCTTCTTTCTTTGCCTTCAAACATAACATCGTTAGCCATAGAGTCTGTCCTCCTTCTTGTATGGTCTATTATTCTTCACGCGGATCAATGTATTTAGCCGCGTTGTCAAACCGGCCGTACTGACCGATATTTTTCTTGTAGGCTTCGTCGGGAGACATTCCGTGACGGATATCCTCCATCATCTTGCCCAGCTTTACAAACTGGTAACCAATGACTTCGTTGTTCTCATCCAAAGCGGTCTTCAGAACATAGCCTTCCGCCATTTCCATATAGCGAACGCCCTTTACCTTGGTGGAGAACATGGTGCCCACCTGAGAACGCAGGCCTTTTCCAAGGTCCTCCAAGCTGGCGCCGATCGGCAGGCCGCCTTCGGAGAAGGCCGTCTGGCTGCGCCCGTAAGCCAGCTGCTTGAAGATTTCGCGCATGGCAACGTTGATTGCGTCGCACACGAGGTCGGTGTTCAGGCATTCGAGCAGCGTTTTGCCCGGCAGGATTTCCGCTGCCATTGCGGCAGAATGCGTCATACCGGAGCAGCCCAGCGTCTCCACCAGAGCCTCCTCAACGATTCCGTTCTTTACATTCAGCGTCAGCTTGCAGGCGCCCTGCTGCGGCGCACACCAGCCGACACCGTGCGAAAGACCGGAAATATCCTTGATTTCATAGGATTTGACCCACTGACCCTCTTCTGGGATCGGAGCGGGGCCATGATGCGGTCCCTTTGCAACGGTACACATGTTTTCCACTTCATGGGAATAATTCATATAAGTGCTCCTTTCAATTGAATTCCTTCTGTGCCTTTTCATTATAAGGCTTTGTCATGTTTTTGACAAGTATTTTTCTGCTGTTTTTTGCCGGTTCTTCGTGGATTCTTTGATAAATGTCCACTGTGCCGCCCTCGCGGATGGCAAGGTATTCTTCTTCACAAACATTGCGCAGCGCACAAAGCGCAACGCCTTCGCCGCGAATCCTGCCGATTGCCGCTCCGGGCCTGACCGGACGCGCATGCCCCAAAAGCTCTCCGCGCTGACGGTCGGAATAGGTACAGCACAGAAACGTATAAAGCTTCCCATCGTAACGGATGGTCTCGTAATCACCGCTGATGGTGCAGCCGGGCAACCCCAGCCTGCCAAAAAGCTTTGCCCCGGCAAGCATCAGCAGCAAAAGCCCGACCAGCACAACGACATTCCATTCAGATTCCATAATCGAGTACCTTTCTCGCATTCGTTATTCTTACCCCTCATTTCAAAAGGAGACGAAAACTGCCGCAGGGCTTTCTTGATTTTGCCGTTTTATTATAGCACGATACGGTTCAGAAGGCAAGCGATTTATTGTTTTTCGATAAATTTTTAGCTTTTTACCTGTATTTAACAACCTCTGTTCTGTGTTTGCGCACATGAGGGTTCCCTCACGCCGGATGTGAAAATTGATTCACGGACTTCCGGTATCTTTTGTTTCCATGCTATTTTGCCCGGTTTTCCCGCACAAACTCTGCGTTCATCAAAATTTTACGGACTTTTTCAGCGCTTTGTGATAAAATGGTTTTGCGTTATAACGGGAACTATGATATAATAAATTTTAATTGTAGGAACAAAGGCTTTGGGCCAAATTTTTCCGGTCGCCAGACGCCGGCACCGGGTTTTAAGGGGAAAAGCGACATGAGTATTGTTTCAGCTCTGTTCGGTAATTACAGCAAGCGTGAACTCAAGCGGATTCAGCCGATCTGCGATCAGGTTCTCGCTCTGGAGGACGAATACAAAAAGAAAAGCGACGCCGAGCTGCGCGCGATGACAGACGAGTTCCGCGACCGCCTGAAAATGGGTGAATCGCTCGACAGCATTCTGCCGGAAGCGTTTGCAACCTGCCGCGAGGCTTCGTGGCGCGTGCTGAATATGCGGCATTTTCCGGTACAGATTATCGGCGGCATTGTGCTGCATCAGGGGCGCATCAGTGAAATGAAAACCGGCGAAGGAAAAACGCTGGTCGCAACGCTGCCGGCATATCTCAACGCGCTGTCCGGCAAGGGTGTTCACATTGTCACCGTCAACGATTACCTCGCCCGCCGCGACTCCGAGTGGATGGGCAAGGTTTATCGTTTCCTCGGGCTTTCCGTCGGTCTGATTGTACACGATATGGACAATGACGAACGCCGCAAAGCGTATGCTGCGGACATCACCTACGGTACCAACAATGAATTCGGCTTTGATTATCTGCGCGACAACATGGTCATCTATAAAGAAAACCTGGTCCAGCGCGGCCACAACTTTGCCATCGTCGATGAAGTCGACTCCATTCTGATCGATGAAGCGCGCACGCCGCTGATTATCTCCGGCCAGGGGGATAAATCCACCGATCTTTACCGTCAAGCCGACAATTTTGCCCGCACACTGCGCGTCAAAAAGGTAAAGGAAACCGACGACAAGGAGGACGCCGACGAAACGTATGCCGACGCCGATTACATTGTGGATGAAAAGGCAAAAACCGCTACTCTGACACAGAACGGCACAAAAAAAGCCGAAGCCTTTTTCCACATTGAAAACCTTGCGGACCCTGACAATATTACGCTGCAGCACCATATCAATCAGGCGATCCGCGCGCGCGGAATCATGACCCGCGATGTGGATTACGTAGTCAAGGACGGACAGGTCATTATCGTCGACGAATTTACCGGCCGACTGATGTTTGGCCGCCGCTTCAACGAAGGTCTGCATCAGGCGATTGAAGCAAAAGAAGGCGTCAAGGTGGAACGCGAAAGCAAAACGCTTGCCACCATCACCTTCCAGAACTATTTCCGTCTTTATGAAAAACTTTCCGGTATGACTGGTACTGCTCTGACAGAAGAAGCCGAATTCCGCGAAATTTATAATCTGGACGTCATCGAAATTCCGACCAACCGCCCGATGATCCGTCAGGACTACCCTGATCAGGTTTATACGACGGAAAAGGGCAAATTTGACGCTGTTATCCGTCAGATCATCGCCTGCCACGAAAAAGGTCAGCCGGTGCTGGTCGGTACCATTTCCATTGAAAAATCCGAACTGCTCAGCAGTATGCTGAAAAAGCACGGGATCCGGCACGAGGTCCTGAACGCAAAGTATCATGACAAGGAAGCCGAAATTGTTGCGCAGGCTGGTAAGGAAGGCGCTGTAACGATCGCCACCAATATGGCCGGCCGCGGTACCGATATTATTCTGGGCGGCAACGCGGAATTCCTCGCCAAATCCGAAATGCGCAAAATGCAGATTCCGGAGGAAATGATTGCGGAATCCACCGGTTTTTCAGATACGGACAACGAAGAAATTCTTGCTGCGCGCAAAACGTTCCAGGAGCTCAACCGCAAATACAAGGAACACATCGCCGTTGAGGCGGACGAGGTTCGCAAAGCGGGCGGTTTGTTTATCATCGGCACTGAGCGCCATGAATCCCGGCGAATCGATAACCAGCTGCGCGGTCGTTCCGGCCGTCAGGGTGATCCCGGCGAATCCAGATTTTATCTTTCGCTGGAGGACGATCTGATGCGTCTCTTTGGCGGCGAGCGGCTGCAGAATATGATGACGCGCATGAATATTGATGAGGACACGCCGATTGAAAGCAAGATTGTGTCCAATTCGGTGGAAAGCGCACAGAAAAAGCTGGAAGGACGCAACTTTGGCATTCGCAAAAACGTGCTGCAGTATGACGATGTGATGAACCGTCAGCGCGAAATCATTTATAAACAGCGCAATCAGGTGCTCAACGGAGAAGATCTGCGCGAGCAGATCAGAAAGATGGTCTCCGACAGCATTGCCGAAAAAGTCGGGCAGTATCTCCCGAAGGATTCCATCCGCGAAAACTGGAATATTGATGCGCTTCGTGACAGCTATAAAGGCTGGCTGGCAGCGGAGGATGACTTCCGCTTTACTCAGGAAGAGCTGGAAGAGCTTGACCCGGATTTTATCGTCAATACGCTGGTGGAGCGCGCAAACAAAATTCTGGATGCGCGCGAGAAGGAATACGGCAGCGAGCTGATGCGTGAGCTGGAGCGTGTTGTGCTGCTGAAAAATGTTGACCGTCTGTGGATGGATCACATCGACGCTATGGAAGAACTCAAACGAGGCATCGGTCTTCGCGCTTATGCCCAGCGCGACCCTGTTGTGGAATACCGCATTGAGGGCTTCGATATGTTCGAAGCGATGATTAACGAAATCCGTGAGGATACCGCCCGCATGATTTTGACTGTCCGCATTCGTACTAAGGAAGAACCGAAACGCGAGCAGGTTGCAAAGCCGACCGCAACCAGCGGCGACGGAACCGACACCAAGCAACCGGTGCGCAAAGGCAAAAAAATCGGCCGCAACGACCCCTGTCCTTGCGGCAGCGGCAAAAAGTATAAGCATTGCTGCGGCAGAAACGAGTAATATTTTTTAACCTTTCATCATAAGACACAATGCCGGAATTCTCTCTTCATTTTGAGGGTTCCGGCGTTTTTTCTTTGGCATTACAGTGAAAATCATCTATTTTTTGTTGACATTTATATAATTTTCTATTAATATAAAAATATAATGAAAAAGGGGTGATTTTTATGATTAGTTGAAATATTTATTTTTTACTTGGATTTCCTGTAACAATTTTTAACAGAAAGGATATGACATTGTGAAGAGAAATTGCAAAAGAAAAATTTTAACAGGAATCTCCGCTATTTTAACTTTGGTATTTACCTTCCTGGCTACTTTTGCCGCTCCTCCATATGCCACACTTCCTCTCTTGTAATATCCATCTGGCAGTTATTTTACAACAACCGGAACTGCTTGTGTTAATCATAACAGTTGTAAAATGGTCAATGGTGCTACTCCATGTTATGGGTTTGCTAATTATGTTCACTATAAAATGTTTCATACATACGGAAACTCCTGCACTTATTCTCAATTAGGCAACGTCCGGTTTGCTAATGCTACTGCTGAAAAAAACTATATTATGTCGCTTTCCATAGGAACCCATGTCCGTGTAAAGCGAAATGAAGATCATGGCGGCCATTCAACCTGCCGCCGCTGCGGTTATGTTCAGACAATCGCAGCATAAGAACAGGAGGGCGCCGACCCATGAAAACTTTCAAAGTGCTTTTTCTCTGCGTTCTGCTTTTTCTCCTTGCTTGCTGCACCTCTGCGCCGCCGTCTTCCTCCGAAATTCAATATTCATCCTTTCCTGCCTCTTCCAATGGTGTTTCATCGGCGGAACCTATCGCTTCCTCCGAACCGCCTGCCGAAAGCAGGGATGTTTCGCAGATGAGCGCAGAGGAATACTATTCTGTCTGCAGAGAATATGATATTACTCTGCTGCACCATGACTCCCCTGTTCTTCCCGAAGAATCCCCATTCACATGCGAAATCCTTTACCGCTCTTTTGTTTACGGCAAATGCATCGACCAAAATACCATTATAGACGCTGCGCAGTTCCACTGTGACGCTCTGCTGCAAGACACACAGCCTCGTGAAAACTATTTTTACTGGTCAATCCAGGACTTTCCGCATTATTGGGTCACAAACCCACAAACATCGGAATATGCCCATTTTAAAGCGTTGTACCCTATTATTCCGGAACCGATGACCTGCTTTATGCTGCAGAACGACCTGATCTGGTACGGCAGCGAAAATTGCGAACTGAAAAGCGCGGGAATCGATGGAAGCCATATTCAGGCCGCATACACCTTTGACACACCAATCAAGCAGTTCTGCGATTTTGACAACGCTATGCTGTTTCTGAAAACCGGAAACGCAATCTACCGCTTCTTTATTCCCGAGAAAAAAGCCGAAAAAATCGCCGATGTTTCGCCGTCCCAGTATGTGATCTTCCAACAAATTTCCAATCAGGAGCTGGCATGGATCGAGGTCGATTCCTCGTGGTATCTGGACGAAAACGGCATCCCCGCATTTGACAACGCCACTCCCGAGGAGCGCGGCGTCATGTACGACGGGAAAATCTGCCGCGGCAGCTATATCAACTGGAGCACCGGCAAGACCGTCTCCGGGCTGGAAATGCCGTACAAGTTCGCGTTCCTGCAGCACGGCAGTGGCGACAACCCTCAGAATTACTGGTATGACGCCTTCCGCCCCGGCAGCGGCTGCACGGAAGCCGACCTGATACAATGGCTGGTCGATTACAAAGAATAAGAAAAGTGTCCTCATATTCTGCAGTTTCAGACAAAAACACGGAATCCTTTTCAAAAGGGCTTCCGTGTTTTTCCTTTATTCAAACCTCTATCAGGCCAAAATCAATTTCTGACTTTTGTTCGTACCAACGCCATCACTGCAGCCGCGGTGCAGAATGTCAGCATCAAAAAAGCGTAAAGAGCCGCGCTGCTGTCACCGGTGGGCGGCGCATCATTTGTCTGACCCGAACTTGCAGAATCTTCATTCTTCACGCCGGACGAAGTGTTTTCCAAGCCGGCTTCTGCTTTAACCTCCCTGTATGCAAGCGCATACGTTGAAAAACGGTCTGTTGTAAAGCTGTACAGATTATCTTTTACATGTATCAGCGGCAGATTGTTAACCTTTCCTTCATGAAGCCGCATCACAAACAGTTCAATCCCGTCCTGAATATATTTTTCCGGCACCGAAATAACATAAGTAATCGGTTGTGAAAGCTCAGAAATAGTTCCGATTACCTTACCGTCTTCTTTCAGTTCCAACTTTAAATCCAAATATTGAGCAACCGCTGATTGCTCATCCAGATACTCTGCAAAAATCTGATTCTCATCCGTCACAGCGGAGGAATCCAACGGCGCAGCAGCAGCTTCAAGCGTTATTGTTTTGCCTGTTTTAATCGCAGCCGCAATCTGTTCTGCCACTGTTCTTTCGCTGTCGCTGCTGACAACACCGGACAAATTCGTTGTGCCGCCGTCCTGTTGTACCTTCTGCACCAGATCATTAACCCGTGCTGCCAGCGCATCGGCACTCTGTTTGTCCGTCACCGCCACCTGCACCTTGTCGGATGAAGTGTCTGAATCAAATTCCGGAAGAATCGGCGTGTTTGTGTTGTCTGTCAGCGTAAGGTTTGGCATGCCAACCACTTTAAGCAGGCTGAGGTTGTCTTTGTTGGAAATATTATTTTCCGGAATATATGCGCTGTCCGGTTATTCGTCCAGCGTAATACTGACCGGCGCTTTGCTGTAATCCGTTACAAAAGCAGCGTGTGTTGGATTGGATTCGGCATAAGTATCATGGAAGAGCTTTACCTCATCCTGATAACATTGGAAGCCCGCAAAAATATCATTATATTTTACACCCTTTGCGACTGAAATTTCAATTTCAGCTGCCTGACCGTAATTGATATAACACCGATATTGCTTGTCCACCAACTGCTGCCGGATTTTTCGTCGGTGTTATAAAACGATCCTGCAAAAATATTGCCCACCGTACCAGCCTGCAAATTCAGTGTTGCTTTTCCGGTAATCATGGTGCGCTGTGCCAACGAAACACCCTCGGTCGTTCCGCCGGTCATATTCAACGTTATGTTTTTCGCTTCTCCGTTGGTTCCCTCCAGAATAATGCCTGTCTGCACCGGACTGGTCCGTGCAGTAAATGTTCCGCCCGATACATTCAGCAAAATGTTTTCTGTGTATGTATAGCCGTAACTGCCCGCAAACGCGCCGATTGTACCGCCCAAAACCGTTACATCCGCATTCACAACCTGGTAATCCCGGCGAGAATCATAATTTGGGCCCCTGCTCCGTTGTTTCCGCGGTTTACAATCAGGCATCCGATCTCTCCTCCGGTCACTTTCACGGAGGAATTTTGAATGATACCGGTTGTTCGGTTTGATCCAATTATATATGCGACCGTGCCGCCGTTTACGGTAATGGATCCGTTTTCATAATTCAGTGCGGCATCGCTGTTTCCGCCTGCGTACACATACCAGTACCCTTCGGAAATATCCCAGTTTACAGAATTATCATCCTGCAAGGCCGCAATTGTTTTTCCTTCAGCATTTTCCGAAATAACAACGGCGCTGCCGTTTGCATAAAAATAATGAACCGTCTGCTTCTTTCCGGAAATTGTTTCCACAGCATCTGTCACCGTTGGCGTGCCGGGTACGGTAAAACCGGTTTGGGCAAACGCTGTGATCCCAGTTAGAGGAATTATTGCCGTCATTACGTAAACCGTGAGCACCCAAGATATTATTTTTTGGCCAATTCTTTTCATAATAATCATACCTTTCGTTTTAGCTGCGCTTTTTGAATGTTTTTCGTATCTGTCAAAATTGAGTTTTCTTTGTTTTGTATTTCAGGTATTGTTCTTATTTTATTCTTTTACATAAATTATTCGCCTCGTCTTCATTCGTTTTTTGTAAAACCATAGCATTTGCTGGATCTGTCTTCATTAAGCTTCTTTGGAAAATTACCACCATTTAGTTTTTTCTTTTCTTCATAGTATATCTTTTAGTCACATTTCTCAATTAATAAATTTATTTTTTACTTATTATGTTACCATTTATTTTTTACACCACGCCTTATAAAAAAACAAACCGGCAGAATCAAAAGAGATCCTGCCGGTTTGTTTTGCTGAGAGGATAATTTGTATTAGAAATTTTCTTCCCTCTGCATCGGTATATTATGCCTGTCCATTCTCACGCAGTTCGATCATATAGCGGTGCAGAGCATCCTGCCAAGACGGTAGACGGGAAAAACCGGCCTGCACCAGCCTTTCCTTTGACATCCGGGAATTTGCCGGGCGCGCCGCCTTGGCCGCCGGGTATTCAGACGATGGGATGGGCTTCACCTTGCAGGAAAGCCCGCCTTCTTGCATGATGGCAGCGGCAAAATCGCTCCAGGCACAAAACCCTTCATTCGTCGCATGGTAAATTCCGTACTTTTCGCTTTCCAGCATATCGCAGAGCAGCGCAGCGAGGTCATAGGTATAGGTTGGAGAACCAATCTGGTCATTCACCACGCTGACACTTTCCTTTTCCTTGCCAAGGCGCAGCATGGTTTTGACAAAATTCTTGCCATTGATCCCAAACACCCATGAAATACGAACAATAAAGTACCGATCCAGCAAGCCGGTTACCTCATTTTCACCAAGGAGCTTTGTTAATCCATAAAAGTTGATCGGTTTTTTTGGCGAATCCGGCTCAAACGGCTCTGTTCCCTTGCCTTCAAATACATAATCCGTACTCAGGTAGATCATCTTTGCGCCAACGGCACGGCAGGCCAGCGCAATATTGCGTGTTCCTCCCACGTTCACCGCGCGGCAGACGTCCTGCATTTCTTCCGCTTTGTCCACCGCGGTATAGGCTGCGCAATGAACCACTGCATCCGGTGCATATGCCTCGACAGCCGCCATCACCGCTTCCCGATCGGTAAGATCAAAATCCTCAAGATCAACGCCCTTACATTCAATCTTTCGCTCGTTGAGGCGTCGGATCATATCATAGCCCAACTGCCCCTTTACACCGGTAACCAAAACCTTCATCGGATCATTCCCCTTTCAAAACGGCTACCGCCGTGTGCGCCCGGCTCTCAGGCTTTGCCTCGGTTCGCGTACATGCGCTCGTAGTAGCTCTGGTAATCTCCGCGCAAAATGTTCTCCCACCATTCGCGGTTTGCCAGATACCATTGAACGGTCTGATGGATTCCGGCGTCAAATTTGGTTTGGGGCAGCCAGCCAAGCTCGTTGTGAATCTTGGTCGGATCAATGGCATAACGGCGGTCATGGCCGGGCCGATCCTTCACATAGGTAATCAGGCTTTCTGGTTTGTTCAACTCGCGCAGTACTGCCCGCACAACCTCCAGATTGGTGCGTTCATTATGCCCGCCAATGTTATAGATTTCACCCTCCCGCCCTTTACGGATCACAAGGTCGATCGCGCTGCAGTGATCTTCCACATACAGCCAGTCGCGCACATTTTCGCCTGTTCCGTATACCGGCAGCGATTCATCCGCCAGCGCGCGGGTGATCATCAGCGGGATCAGTTTCTCCGGAAAATGGTACGGTCCGTAATTGTTTGAGCAGCGCGTAATGGAGACCGGCAGCCCAAACGTGCGGTGATAAGCCAGCACCAGCAAATCGGCCGATGCCTTCGACGCCGAATACGGGCTGGATGTATGGATCGGCGTTTCCTCGGTAAAGAACAAATCCGGGCGGTCAAGCGGCAAATCACCGTAAACCTCATCGGTGGAAACCTGATGGTAACGCTTGATGCCGTATTTGCGGCAGGCGTCCATCAAAACTTGCGTGCCGATAATATTGGTGTGCAGAAACACACCCGGGTTTTCCACCGAGCGGTCAACATGGCTTTCTGCGGCAAAGTTCACAATAACATCCGGTTTTTCTTCTTCAAACAGCTTTGCAACGCAGGCGCGGTCGGTAATATCGCCTTTTACAAAGCGAAAATTCGGATTCTTCATAGCGGGTTCCAGTGTGGCAAGATTACCCGCATAGGTCAGCGCGTCCAGGCAGACAATTCGATCTTCCGGATGGTTTTTCAACTGAAAGTAAACAAAATTGCTGCCGATAAATCCGGCGCCGCCCGTTACAACGATCGTCATGGCAAAATCACTCCTTTTCACCTCACCCGGCAAGCCGTTTCGCGGCTGGGTCATAGACAGTATGGCGTTTTGCCTGCCGGTTTATCTGTGCTGCTTTTCTCAACGAAAAGCAAGCTGTTTATTTTTTCTCATCCGTTTTCTGTTGCTTATCGTTCTTTCTTTGTTCGCGTTTCTGTTTCAGCTTTTCTTTCCATTTGAAGAAAAGCTCCAAAACCATTTGATTTGCGATCTGTCCCATAGCTCATCCCTCTTAGATACGCAGCCGATTCATACACGGATTTGCTCTTTGATTATTCGGAATAGACAAAGCTGCAGTCGCTGTCCTTGAGCAACGGCGCTTTTAAGTCTTTTTCAGACAAAATCGGATCGGAAACACCCCAGTCAACCCCGATGGCAGGGTCGTCAAAACGAATGGAGCGGTCGCTTTCCTTGTTATAATCATTGTCCACTTTATAAACAAACTCCACATTGTCTGTCAGCGTGACAAATCCATGGCCAAATCCGCGCGGGATCAGCAGCTGCCGCTTATTTTCGGCAGAAAGCTCGACCCCGACCCACTGCAGATATGTGGGCGAGCCGCGGCGAAGATCGACCGCAACGTCCAGCACAGCTCCGGCAACCACGCGCACCAGCTTGGCCTGTGACCATTCGCCGTTCTGAAAATGCAGCCCGCGCAGCGTTCCCTTTTTGGCGGTGAAGCTTTGATTATCCTGCACAAAATCCAGACAAATCCCAAGCGCCTCAAGTTTTTGCTTTGACCAGGTCTCCATAAACCACCCGCGGTGGTCGCCGAACACATCCGGCTCCAGAATTTTCACTTCCGGCAATTTTGTCTCTATGACCTTTATCATAACAATGCCTCTCTTTATCACGGACAAAAGAATGTCCACTGTATTTTTCCCGGAAAACGAAGCTTTTCGCATTTCGGGCAGGTTTAATACTGAATCTTTCCTTCGGCAACACGCTTTAAATGTTCGCCGTACGGTGATTTACCGTACCGTTTCGCCGATTCCAGCAATTTTTCCCGATCAATCCATCCGTTTTTGTAAGCGATTTCCTCAATGGCGGAAATCTGAATGCTCTGGCGTTTTTCGATCATCTGCACAAAGTCGGACGCTTCGACGAGGCTGTCCATCGTTCCGGTGTCAAGCCACGCATAGCCGCGGCCGAGCAGCTGCACGTTCAGTGAGCCGTCCTCCAGATACAGCCGGTTGAGGTCGGTAATCTCCAGCTCGCCGCGCGCACTCGGTTTGACCTGCTTTGCAAGCTCCACAACCCTGCGGTCATAGAAATACAGGCCGGTAATGCAATAGTTTGACTTTGGGTGCTTCGGTTTCTCTTCCACGGAGATCACTTTGCCGTCCTTGTCAAACTCAACGATACCAAACCGTTCCGGATCATTGACGTAATAGCCGAACACAGTGGCCTTGCCCTCCTGCGCATCGGCTGCTGCCGCACGCAGCAGCTTTCCGAATCCGTTGCCGTAAAAAATATTGTCCCCGAGCACCATTGCGCAGCAATCGTCCCCGATGAATTCCTCGCCGAGCAAAAACGCCTGCGCCAGTCCGTCCGGCGAAGGCTGCACCTTGTACGAAAGCGAAATTCCGTACTGGCTTCCGTCGCCAAGCAGCCGCTCAAAATTCGGCAGATCGGTCGGCGTTGAGATAATCAAAATATCGCGGATTCCGGCAAGCATCAGCGTGGAAAGCGGATAATAGATCATCGGTTTGTCATAAACCGGCAGCAGCTGTTTGGATGTGACCATCGTCAGGGGGTACAGACGCGTTCCGGCTCCGCCGGCAAGAATAATGCCTTTCATGCAATCATTTCCTTTCTTCCTCAGCTTTGAATCACCGTAAATGAGTAACCAACTGTTGAATATGCTTCCGGACCTCGGCCTGTGATACTTGATTTCTTGCAGCGATCCTGCTGCTGAGGTCCTCCAGATTCTGCGCAATATAATCCATGGCTGTCTGCACGTCTTTCCAAATGATGTGATAGTCATCATAATTGCGCATGTCAATGACGGTCTTGCCCAGGCCGTACATTTTTTCAAAGATCCCTTCATATTTTCTTCCGTAAGAAAACACAAGTGAGGGAGTTTCGCATTCCAGGCCGGAAATCGCGGGATGCATCCGTTCCGCCACAATAAAGCGTGAACGGTAAATCATTTCGCGTACCTGATAAGGCAAAACCGGCTCCCTGATCAGTTCCACTCGGTCTTTCTGATCGGCCAACCGCTCATAAAGATCCTCGGCAGCTTCCACGTCTCCGTGTGTCCGGTCGTCAAAAACATGCGGCAGAATCACAAGACGCAGTTCCGGATCTTCCAATACTTTTCGGGCAATCTTCTCGTTCAGATCCCGGAATTGTTTCACGTCGTCGATCTTTGCATAATGATGCATGATCTGGCTTGGGCAGAACAAGACCTGCTTTTTCCGGTCGGGCAAAATCTTCTGCACCTGCGGCTCGCGGCAAAGCGGCAGCAGCGCTAGATCTGACGTCATTTCGATCCTCTGTACTCCTTTTTTCTTTAAATAGTCGAAGGATTTTTCTTCCCGCAAGGAAATCATATCCATTTTTTGAAAGATATCGATTGCCTTCTGTTCTATCTCCGCTGAAAAAGGACCGATGGTCTGCCCGACCAACGCCATATAATTCTGGTTTTTCTGCTTCAGCATGTCGATCATCTTCAGGCACCAGACAAGCTGCCGAGATCCGTAAATCTCGGTAAAATCATCTCCACCCAAAAAATAAATGCGATCCATCCGCTTTGCCAAGGGAGAAAGCACCGGGATTCCCGCCCGATGCAGAACATCTGCAATCCGGATCTTTTTGCACCAGATCAATTCCGAAAAAGTCACTGCTTTCAGCGAATCCAAACCGGTCGCTTCCCGCAGCCTTTGTACATGCAGTTCATCCCCATGGATCCAGAACTCATCCTCCGGTGCTTCCTGATGCATATAATGGATCAGATTTTCCGCCATCATCATCGAGCCGTAGTTATAGGTGTTGCCTGCATTGAGCAATAAAATATTCATAAGTTTCTCTCATCATCCCGCATACCCAATTTTTATTTTCATCATCTGACCTTGAAACGACGCAAAACTCTGCCGATCCTGCTTTTGAGCTGATTCCTTTTCTGCCCGTCGACCGCGTACTTTGCAGCTGCCTCCAGTCCGCTCTCCTGCAGTCGGCGCATGGTTTCCTCGCAAAACGGCGGAATGGGTTTCCGGCCGTGATCGCTGCCCTCTTTCAAGCAGCGCAGCTCCTCAAAATCGCATGGCTGCAGCATCATGGAATCTTCCTGCTGCAGTTTTTCCAGCCACTGCATCCCGCAATCTGTCTGTGCCAGAATGACAGACACCCCCTTGTTATTCTGCTGATACTTTTTTCCCCAAAAATCGCCCACGCGGATGTCTGACGCGATCTGGTCAAAGCGAAAACGGCAGGAAAAGCAATCCTTTTCGATCGATGCTTCGGACAAGAACAGTGCATAAAACGGGTCATGGATCCCTTCTCCGTAATAAACTGCTCTGCCGGAAGAAGCCTTCAGCAAAAAGGTGTGCCATCCGCGTTCTTTGCAGCGGAATTGTACCGTTTCAGGCGCTCCGCCCAACTTCTCCTGCAAATAGTCCAAGTATTTATTCCAGACCAAAACGGACGAATTCCCGTGACAGAAAAAATCGACAAATACAAATTGCCCATCCGAATGCAATTGTTTGGCAACAGCCCGCATTCCTGCAATCTGACAAGGCGTTCCGATCACAAGATATTTCTGCTCCGGGGAGATCTTGCTCCAAATTTCAGAAAGATCGCTGGGAATATACTTTGACCCACACAGCGCCTGCAGTTCCTGTTCGTTCTGAACGATCCGATGCTTTGCACGCTGCTCTGTCGCATCATAGACAGATCCGATGACAAAATACCCGTTTTTCAGTGCCGCGCGCGCCAGTTCATACGCTGCTCCGCCGGAAGTGGACCTTGCCAGGACCTCCTCACTTTTGCTTGCTCCCGCAAAAACCTGCCGATGTGAATAAATAGATTCGGCGAGTGGCTGGGAAAAACGATGACAAACAGATTGACATTTTCCGCATCCTATGCAGCGTGTCTGTTCCACCTGAGCTCTTAAAAACACGCCTGCTGAATTCCACGAAACCGCATTTGTCGGACAAACCGCAAAGCACGCCCCGCACGCACTGCACGCACGAGAAGCCGATTCCTCAATATTTTTCATCTTTTTCCTCCCTTTTAAGCAGCAATTGTGCTCCCTACAGCACCACACAGCCGGTCATCTTTCGGGACATTCTTCCTGATTTCGGTCATTGATTTATGATCCTGCGCAGCCAGCTCAGCACGCCGTACGGGACAAAAAGCACATTGAAGCAGAGTACAATGACAGCATACCAAAACGCGGCTTGCGAAGAAATAAAATATACAATCGGAAAAAGGAGCGCAAAATTGGGCAGCTGAACAAATATATTAGAGCAAAAGACGATCAGCTGCTTCAATCCCAAACGCCCCGGCTGCGCAACGGAAGCGTTTTTCTCCGTTTTTAAATCATATAACAGACCAAAGCTGGATAAACTGCGATAAATCATATTCAACGCAAGGATTCCGAAGAAAACTACGCAAAGCGTCAGCTGAGAGATCCCGGTATTGCTCTGCAGCAGCGTCAGCAAAAACGCGGCCAAAAACATCGGATGATTAACAATATGCGCCGTATAATCAATTTCCGTGCCGAATTTGGAAAAGCGCTTGGTAATCCGCGCCACTTCCCCGTCGCTGCAGTCTAATACATACCACAGATGGATCAAAACGGCGCCAACGATTTTTGCCCACAGAAACGGCAGCGCAAAAAAAACGGCGCCAAGGATTCCGCTGCCGATCATGCAGAGCGTAACCACATTCGGGATCAGCCCCAACCGGAGGCAGACCTTTGTCACCAGCGGAGAAAGCAGCGTTGCATACGGGTCGACAAACACCATGCCATTCAAACTATGATGCTGATATTCCTTGCGAATGGTACTGTATTTCACAGATCTTCCTCCCATCTTTCCAATCAAACGGTCGGGTGTACTTTTACAAACTGCGCAATCCGCTCGTAATCTTCAATATAATCTACTTCAGCCCAAAACCGCCCGCCAATATCCCGAACCTCTACAAATTGGCGGTCGCTGAGAGAATAGAGCACATTCTCCCACCAGACCCCATGCTGCTGCGAGGCGATCATTTCATTCAGCCGTTCGGAAAACTGCGGCACAAAGCTGCGGTCGATGCGCGCCACGCCAATATATTCGCCGGTCACGTCGGCACCGGTAAGCTCCTTACCGTATTTGAGCAATCGCCCGTTCTCATAATACAGCTTATAATCGGCTTCCTCTTTCCGGGATTCATCCGAAAACAGCACCGATCCGGTACAATTTTGCCGCAGCAGTTCCTCGAGCAGGGGTTCTTCCATGAAAACATCTCCGTTCATGAAAAGAATATCATCCCCGGCAATGAAATCCCGCGCAAACCATGCCGAAGCGATGCTGTTCGTCACATCAAAAAACGGGTTATCATAAAACGACACCGAAGCATCCTTCAGCACATCACGAATTGCCTGCTGCTGATAGCCCACCACGAGCGCAATATCTGTAACACCGTGCTTTTGCAGCAGCCGGACAGTATAGTGAATCAACGGTTCATTCCCGATATGAACCGTGCACTTCGGATTTCCGTTCAGGTAGCGGCTGATGCGGGTACCTCGTCCTGCGGCAAAAATCAATGCTTTCACGGAATCATCTTCCCTTTCTCCATCATGTCGCGCATCGCGCCAATCAGGACGTCATTTTCTTTCGTGCTCAGGCAGCCAATATGGCCGACTCTCAACACCGTCTCTTTTAATTCTCCACCATTGGGACAAATGAAAATGTCGTATTCATTCTTAAGCGTTTCGAAGATTTGTGTTGCAGTTGTTTTTCCGGTTACAAGCAGCGCCGTAACGGCATCAGACGGCGTTTGGGCAAAAAGCCGGAACGGCAGCCCCTGCAGTTTAGCACGAAAATCCTGTGCCAAAGCGGCAATGCGCTCATGCTCCGCTTTGGCACCGCCGGCAGCCTGAAGCTGACGCAGCCTGTCGTTCAGTTCCAGCAAAATACCCACTGCAGGCGTAAACGGCGTCTGTCCTCGCTCCATGTTCTTCAGATAATCCGCCAAATCAAAATACAGGCACTGAGCCGGATGCCGCGCAATTCTTTGCTGCGCTGTGTCAGACAGCATCAGAATGGAAACGCCAGGCGCCAGGGCAAGCGCTTTTTGTGAACCGGTCAGTACCACAGCCGCTCCGCATTGTTCCATATCAAGCTCATCCGCCAAAAACGCGCTGATCGCATCCACGATCAAAAACAGGTTGTTGCGGCGGCAAAAATCCGCAACCAGCGGCAGATCATACAGCACACCCGTTGAGGTCTCTCCCAAATTGATCAAAAAAGCCGTGTAACCCTTGCCCTCCAACGGCTCCAGATCCGCAGCAGTCAGCGCGGCGCCCGCCGTCAGACGGATCTCATCAAACGGAATGTGATGCACCTTGCAGATTTGCGCAAACCGTGCGCCAAAGCTGCCTCCGTTAACCACAATAGCCCGATCTTTTTCGGTCAGACAGTTCATCACTGCAGCTTCCATTGCCGCAGTTCCGGAACCGGTCAGGAAAACCGTGCGTGCACTGTCCGGCGCATGCATCAGCTCTTTCATGATCTTTTCGTTTTCTTTCATCACCGCGGAAAATTCAGCCGTACGGAAATAGGGCACCTGACTTCCGCCGATCGCCAGTGTTTCCGCGGAGGACATCACCGGACCAACCGTAAAATTAAGTTTTTCACAATCTCGTTTTGCCATTTTGAAAGCTTCCTTTCAAAAAAATTACGAATGACGCTTACCCAGCAAGCCTTGGAGCAATCGCTTCAGTTCCTCTCTCTTTCGGAACGCCACGGCACCCACAGCTAAAATCAACACGCCGAGCACAGACAACCTCAGCACCGTACGCTCCATCAACAGCAGGCAGAGAACGGAAAATCCGCTGACCGCCAATACAGAGAGCAGCAAATTTTTCATGTTAAACAAAAAACGCCCAAGAATTCTGCGCGCAATAAAAAGATGAAAAAAGAAGTAAAGAATGTAGCAGGCAACTGTTGTATAAGCTGCAGCAAGGTATCCATACAACGGAATGAAAATTGCATTGAGCACAATATTGGCAACAGCTGCACAAACTGTGCCAACAGCAATCATCTTCGTTTTTTTGTGATAATATTCCACGGCAGCAGGAAGGTAATATAAAAACGCAAAGTAGAGTCCCAATACAATGGGAATAACGCTGTATTTGCTTTCGGCGTATTTGGCGCCGCCCATAATCAAAATAATTTCAGGACAAACGAGCATCAGCATAACGGCAAGAAGCGACATCAACAGAACATACCATTGTGTCTTCTTTCGAATGCCCTCCTCATCGCCCGCCGCCATCCTTTCATAAAACCACGGCGTCCATGCCGTATCCATGGAAGAAGAAACGACCTGATACAAAATGGCAATGTTGTACGCAAAGCTGTAGATACCCGCTTTGGTTTCGCCGATCGTATTCAGAATCATAATACGATCGAACTGCGAAAGCAAAATCTGCGACAGACCATGCGGGATCAGCGGAAGGCTAAACTTAAGACCGTACTTCCAATACTCTTTGGAAACATGCGGTCTTGCGGAACGAAACATTCTTGCCAGAATATATCCTGAAATCAGGAGCAGCGGCACCACGCTGCCAAGTGTGCGTGCAAGATAACCGTTCTCCGGAAAAACACCCAGAATCAAAAGAACGGAAAGCAAAATGCTGCCGACAGAATAAAAAAGCGAAAGACAAAGATATTCCTTGTAGCGAAAATCAATCGCTAACGATGCATTATAAAACGTCAGCATTGCATTGCCGAAGCTTTCGGCAACCATCAGGATCGCCATACCGCCGCCCAGCGCCGCAAATGCACCAAGCTGGGCAGAAAAAACAACGCTCAGCAAGGTAATAACAACTGTGTTGCACAAGATCAATAACGACAGCGAAGAGCAGTAGCGGTTCAGCTTTTCCGGAAAATCATACTTTGCATTCTTAATGCTGGCGTTCAGCGCCATCCCCAGAAAAATCGTCAAAATAGACGCATACGACAAAAAGGTATTATAAAGCCCATAATCTTCCTGAGACATGATCCGGGAAAAAATCGGGATTGCCAAAAAGCTGATTCCCTTGATCATCATATTGCCAACCGTATACCAAAGCCCCGCCTTTGCAGCGTTGTTGCCGGAGGCTATTTGACCTTGTTTTCGCACAAATAAATTAGCAATTTTCACTCCATATTTCCTTTTCAATATCAACTTGTTATCATAAAATCAATAGGCAGCCTACCGCAGCCTACCTAAACAATACCGTTAACCTATTTTCTGCTTTCACATAATTAAACAGATTTATTTTTTGTATTAGATTTTTTCTTTGGCAGAAGCGTCACACATGCAATTAGGCATAAGATCAAAATTAATCCCCAATGCATCCATACCGAAAATTCACTCATCCAGCTTTCAAAAAAGCACAGCACTACTGGAGTTAATGTATTTCCTAAAACCAGCAAAGAAAAAATACCTTTTCCTTTTAAATAACAGGATTCGATCATCCCAAAGCCAATCGCCCAAACCAGCATAAAAAATCCAACACCAAACCATCTTAAATCGTAATAAGAATTTCCTATCAAATTAATCGTTGTTAAATAAGGGCGTACTAAGCAGCGTTCTCCGTTATCAATAATATTATCTATCTTAGAACTTCTAAGTAGAACATTAAAGGGTTTTAGCTGTCGAACACCATAGGTGTATTCTGTTGCGTTCTGCACTGCTTCGTTAAAATTGTCATGGCCAATAGTAAGATAACTATATAAGAACGCCACCTTTCCCGGGAGCTGAAAAGTCAATTTACCGGGATTCTCAATATTCGGATTGTCGTCAGGTCCCACCGGGAGCTGAAAAGTCAATTTACCGGGATTCTCAATATTCGGATTGTCGTCAGGTCCCAATGGATTGTCCGTCCCCGGACTAATCACAATTTCTGACGGTTGAAACAGTGCATTTAACTCATCGCTTGTATAATTTCTCGCAGCAGACCCCACTTCATATACACCAAACATGACAACAACACACGTCAATAAAACCCAAAATTTTCTTTTATTTAAATAAAAAATCACCGCTGTCAGCGATAATGCCGAACAAATAAATGTACCGCGAGATACTACTAAAATTGGGAAAATAAAAGTAGAGTAAAAAATGCACAAAATTAATACAAATTTTTTCCATTTAGCTAAAGGTTGTGTTTTCAAGCAATAGTAGCACAATCCAGAAATCATGCTGGCAGCAACTGCAAAAAGATAAAACTTTGTATAAAATTGTGCATACATTCCCGTCTCTTTAACGAAGTATGGAATCCACCCGCGAATACAGACATTCGCCACAAAGCAGATGAGCCCAACAGCGGAAACAACCACGCAAATCCCAAACAAACGTTCCGGACGCAATTCAAGTTTCAGTCTTCCTCTTTGCAGTCCGCGCTTTTTCGTAAGCCGGTCTGCTATTTTTCCTCCCAATCGGCTTCCAAGCAAAATTCCAATTTGAAACATTGCATAAGCCAAGGCTAACAAAAACCATGTATTCCGTTGCCATTGTTCCTGATAATCTACTAATTTTAAGTCTGCCAAACCGATTGTAAACAGCCAAACTAAAGTAAAAACAGCCTTCAATGACAAATAATTTTTGGAATCCAGCGTTACTGCAAAAAGAAAATATAAAACTACAGAACCAATCAGCAGCACAAACGCGGATATATAGTGATTAATCGGACTAATAAATGCCCCTGCTATCAACAGAATAAGGCCTAACAAAGCATATAGTATATCCTTCCGGTCATAACATAATAACTTAGATTTTTTCACGCCATCGTCCCCTTAAAAAGATTAATGCCGATCACAAGTTAATTCCAAATGAATTCTTCTTTTTAGTATTTGCAGTTCAGTAATCACACGATTATTTCCCCATTTGGATGCGTATCTACGAAAATCTTTCGAAAATATTTTTTGACGAAACAATGCTTTATCTCTCTTCGGTCGACTATCTGAGAAAAAAGTTTGTTTCAAGGTCACTCGCTCCATAATACAAACTTCTTTTTTATTCTGTCGGCACCATTGCATAAAATCATGATCGATATAATCCAAAAACAGCCTTTCATCATATCGGTAGGATTGGTAAATTTCCGCACGAACCGCCATTCCCGAATTTATTGCAGTAATTTTCCGTCCGGATAATTCTTCTACTGCATTAACTGCCCGAATTCGGTATTTCCCATATAAAGCTGGTGAAATCATTCGTTTACTACTCAGGACAATCGGTAAAAACACTGCCGCACTGGGACGCATTTTAGCCTGATAAATTAACTCACTAAAATAGTTTTCAGGAAATTCAGTGTCATCATCCGCCAACACAATCAAATCCTCAATGGTTGGATGCAACAAATCCAAAGCACGATTATACGCCCGTGAAAGACCTTTGTTTCCATTCATACTGCAGTATTGCCAACCTTTTTCAGCGCAATAGGCCTCGTTTCCAAAATTCGACGTGCTATTGTCAATGATAAACGGATAAATTTGATTTCCAGTCGTTGTAAATAAACTATTGCAAGTCACGGAATTTCGGCAGGTCTTATTATATACAACCACTATCACATAAATCTTCATATATTTCTTCTTTCAATTAAATATAAAAAAATCAATCATACCAAATCTGTGCAATCCGTTTAATAAAACTATTTTTCCAAATCCCATATTGAAAGGAGGTCTTCACACGATACCATTTTCCCTTTTGGACACCATCCGCATACACCTGAATCAACGTCTTTTGTGGTTCAGTTAGACAATCTGAAAATGTTTGAAGCAGCACTCCCGCTTGTACCATAGAGGCCTTTAGCCTGTGTCGATTTTCATTGCCTTTTTTTATGCCGGAAACAACCATTCTTGCTCCATGCCCGTTCTTTGCACCAACCGAATTGTCTCTGTGCTGGCGATATTGTATTGTTGCGCATGGCATAAACCCAATTTTCCCACATGCAGCTGCAATTAATGCAAACCACCAATCATGCATCAACACTTGATCCGCATTCACTGTACGCGCTGCCAAACTCCATAACGCATGATTGATCATCATTGTGCATCCTGTAACATTATTCTGTATTAATAATTGATTTAATCGGCACCGTTCCGGATTTAGTCCAGAGTATTCCATAAAAGATTTATTCAGTAAATTCAGTTCTTCGTCCACAACTTCTAAGTCCGTATGAACCAAACACGGTACTTTCTTATTTGCTGCTTCAAGTTTTTTCATTTTTTCTAGCGTTAATTGTATCTTATTTGGCTTCCAATAGTCATCCTGATCACAATACATGATATACGAATATTCCTGAGCATACGCTGTGAGGAATATGAAATTGTTTTTAGCGCTTCCCGTTGCTTTATCTTTTTTCAGCAAAACTATTTTCTCCGGATAATGAGTTGCATAATCATTCAGAATATCTTGTGTTCCATCTGAAGAGCCATCATCAGAAATCAACAAAGTCCAGTCAGAAAATGTTTGCTGTACAATCGAATCCAACTGTACAGGCAAATAATTTGCCCCGTTATAAGTAGCCATCAGAATCACTACTTCGCTTTTGTGTTCCATTGATTACTCTCCTTCTTCTGCATTTTACCAAGCAGTCGATCAAGCTGGGCGCAAAACGCCTCCTTCGAGAAAATCTCATTAAACACCCCGAGCGTATTTTGACGCATTTGCAAATTTTCCTCCACAGATACCCCTGCTGCTAAAACAGCAGTGCGGCGGATGTCCTCGCGGCAAACATTCAACCCTATTTTCCTCTTCTCGACAAGTTCATAAGTATCGCCGCCAATTGTATTAAGAATCGGGAGCCCCCCCGCAAAATAGTCAAGCGATTTCATGGTCAGCCCCACACAAACGGAAGCTTTCATTATATTGATTCCAAAACTGCATATATCAAAAATTTTCTGTTTTTCTGCTGCATCATAGATTTTGCCGTGAAAGATCACCTCTGCACCGGCATTCTCTGCACAATCGATCAAACCATCGCGCGACTCTCCGTCTCCGATGATGTGAAGTTTGACCGGACGAAGCTTTGCAATTTCACCAAGCAAAGCCGCAATCGTCGGAATATCAATAATATTATTGATCGAGCCAAGATAACAGAGGTTCAATTCCTTCGTGGACAGGGCATCGGGAAGCTTCGCACAAGTAGCACACGACCGGCAGAGGTATAGCACCCCAGTGGGTTTGCCACCCAGTTGTCTCTGCAGCACTTTCTGATAAAGATTACATTCTGTTGTAATCAAATCTGCAGCATTTAGCCCTCGATCCCGCACTCTGCGCCACAACGCAAAAGGAGCTGCCAGCAGCCTTTTCGCCTTGCCGTTCGGAAAGGTTTCCGGCCACAGATCATACAAATCCAGAATCAGACGCACCTTGGAATGCTTTTTTTTGTATTTTGCAGCAAATTTCGCTATGCTGTTTGGCGGAACCATTACGAATAGCAGGTCGGGATCAATTGTCTCCACCTGCCGGAAAGCGTCTCTGGAGAATAAATAATGAGAGATCAATCTCGCTGCCGAAAGGTTGCGGCAATATGGTCTGGTCGAAATCTGAATCGCATGCTGTTGCTTGAAAGAAAATACTTTTTTTTCAATATGATCAAAATCTGACGTAATATATGTGCATTGATATCCGTGATTTCGCAGATACTCTTCTATAAGTTTAATTCTATTTTCGTAGTAATGAAAGCAACTGATACAGACGGCTTTTTTACCCACGTATATTTCCTCCGTACTCCGTTCTCTTCACCGAATCTCCAAATCCACATACCTGATAAGATTTCAACTCGCCCGACATTGCCTTGTCGTATGTCAAATTGCCAAAAACCTTCTGTACGATAGAAACATTATGAAAAAGCGCAATTCCCCAGCTGAACGCACCCGTCAGATGCAACTTTTTCCCGTTGACGGCTGCAATGTTCTGCACCAGATTTGCAGTGGATACGTATTCGGCGTTCTGCGGGAAAAGCAGTCCGGATTCAGGTTTATCGATCAGTTTTCGAACAAATTCGCAAAGCGTATCAATATAAATCATGCTGCGTTCGTTTTTCTTGTTGGGAAAGAAAGGTAATTTTAATGCCAATTTACGTAATCTGGGGTAATTTCCTCGGCATCCAGAGCCATAAACCATCGGCGGGCGCAGTCGTGCGACACAAAACGACTCATCTTCCAGTTGACATAATCTTTGTTCCGCCTGCAGTTTGCTCCGACCATAGGGACCTGTTGGAACACAGGGTGTTTCTTTTGTAATAGTTCCTGTTTTTAACCCATATACGCTCATAGAACTCAGAAATATAAACAACGGAACACCAGCCTTTTTCGCCTTACCAGCCGTTTCCACCGCAAGATCACAGTTCACAGCCTGATACAGCATGGCATTTTTCTCTGTTTCCTTACGATGCGCAATCCCTGCCACATGAAAGACCGCGTCAAACCCGGCAAAAGATGTATCCCTCCAATTTTCCTGCTGCATATCCACGGTTTCTACCGAATATTCTTCCGGCCATTGCGAAAGCCAATTTTCAAAGCTTGTCCCAATATAACTGCCTGCTCCGGTAATCAATATTTTCTTCAAACCAATCATTCCTTTACATGAATACCGCCAGCAAAGTCACAGCATTTTACACAGTTCCTTCAGATACGCCCGGAAATCGGCGCCGATCTCTTTATGCTGCAGCGCAACTTCAACCGCGGCCTGCATCACACCCAGCTTGTTTCCCATATCGTACCGTTTGCCGGTAAAATCAACGCCGACCATGCCCTGTGTACGGGCAAGCACACACATGGCATCCGTCAACTGAATCTCTCCGCCAGCACCGGGTTTCGTTTCGTCCAGAATATCAAAAATCTCGGGCGGAAGCACGCAGCGCCCCAAAATGGAATACAGAGAAAACACTTCTCCCGGAGCCTGCGGCTTTTCGATCATATCCGAAACCGAAAACAGGTTATCCCGCAGTTTTTCCACCTTGAGCGAACTGTATTTTTTGATTGCCTCGGCGGAAACCTCCTTAATGCCCACAACACCCCTGCCGAACTCTTCATAAGCCCGGCAAAGCTGGCCGCATGCCGGATCTTCGCCGATGATCACATCATCGCCGTAAAGCACCGCAAACGGCTCGTTCCCAACAAAGGTGCGCGCGCGGTTGATTGCATGGCCAAGCCCCTTTGTTTCTTTTTGGCGTACAAAATAAATGTTAGCAAGATTTGAAATTTCCACCACTTCGTCGTAAATATCCTGCTTGCCGGACTGCAGCAGCCTTGCTTCCAGCTCCGGCATGCGATCAAAATGATCTTCAATCAGGCCTTTGCCGCGATTCGTGATAATCAGAATCTCCTCAATGCCGGAACGCACCGCTTCTTCGGCAATATATTGAATTGCAGGCTTGTCCACAATCGGCAGCATCTCTTTCGGCATCGCCTTAGTCGCGGGCAACACCCTTGTTCCAAGCCCTGCTGCGGGAATGACTGCTTTTCTGATTTGCCTCATGAAATCGCACTCTCCTAACACATAGCAGTTTGCACTGTCACAACAGCATATTGCAGTCTCAATATCTGCATACGCATATTGGTATTTTACCACAATACAGCGCCTTTTGCAAGCGCGACCCGAAGTTGGCGCTCTTTTCCCCCTGCAACAGTGCTTTATTCTTTCATTATATCCTGTTTTGCTAGCATCAACCGGGTTAAATTCAAAAAAGATATACAAAAAAAAGGGACAGACCCCCTCACGGGATCCATCCCCGGCAGGATTACGCCTGCGGATAATTGGAAGCGGAGCCGGAAGAAGCCACGTCACTTTTCTCCTTAACCGCAAAGGTTACGGTAAATGCTTCTCCCTGCGTATAGCTGTTCTGCGTAACAGACGGTCGGTAAGCAGTGAGCGTCATTTCATCACCGGGATTCATTTGATCCATTACGGCAAACAGATCGTCAAAGGATTTCACCGCTGTTCCGTTAGCCGCCGTGATCACATCGCCCTGCTGCAGATCTGTGTTCTGCGCATTGCTGTCGCTGCTAATAGACTGTACCACCAGACCGGGCTCCAGACCGGACTTCATCCAGAATTCGTTCTTCATCTGCACACAGATAATGCCAAGCTGAACGTTTGTATAGTTGGAGGTTGCCGAAGAGGCGCTGTTGTCCTGAGAACCGGAAGACGCTCCATTGCCATCCGGTCGGCCGGGAAGCTGCTGGTCGTAGCCCGGGCGCTGCATGTCCGCAGGCGCACGGGAGCCGCCGACGGCAAGCGAATAAACGCCGTAAATAGCAAAGCCGACGATCACGACTTCCAGTAAAGCTGCCAGCACCCAAAGAACGATTCTGCTGCTTTTCTTCTTCGGCGCGGGGGCAACCGGCTGCGCGCCGGAATATCCTCCCGCAGCGGGTGGAACGGGCGGCACCGTGCCATTCTGCGGCGGTGTGGGCGCTTTTTGCTGTGCATACCAGTACGGCTGGGCGGCATACGGTGAACCCGGAGCGGTATAGGGAGCCTGCTGTGCGGTATAAGGCGGAGCAGAGGGGGCCTGCTGCTGATATGGCGCGGCCGGCTGTGTATAAGGCGCATACTGTGCGTTGGGCTGCGGCGGCGTGTACGGCGGATAAGTCGGTCTTGCCTGCTGCGCATAGGGGTACGCAGCATATGGCGGCTGCGCAGCCGGATGGGACTGCGGCGCAAACGGATTCTGATACGGGTCCGCCGGAGCGGCAGGAGCCTCCTGCGCCGGCTGAGCGGTTGCGGATGAAGCCTGAGCGGCATCCTCCCGCGCGGATCTCTCTGCCGCAGCGGCTTCGGCAGGTGCGTTCCCCGTGTCTGTGTTTGCTTCTGCTGCCGGCTGCGCCTGTTCCTCTTTCTGCGCACTCATCGTGGGGTCCTCCGGTTTTTGCGAAGAAGAAAAATCAAATTCATCATTCATAGAGGGACATTCCTTTCTCAATTGAAATACCGCTGCCGTACCCGCAGCCAAAAATGAATTACTGCGCCGAGTTGCCGGAACCAAGCGTTACGCTGACATCCGCGGTCTGACCGCCGCGGTACACTGTGACCGTAACGGTATCACCGGCGTTGTATTTATTCTTTTCGCTGATCATTGCAGCGTATGAAGTAACGGTAGCTCCGTTGATCTTGGTAATAATGTCGTTCTTCTGTATCCCCGCGACTCCCGCAGGCGATCCGTCCGCAACGGAAGCTACTACCACACCGGCCGGATATCCCATGCGCTGCAGTGTTTCGGCATCATAATAGGTGTTGATGGAAATTCCGAGATAGGCACTTGCCTGGCCTTCCTTGCTGATTAAGCGGTCGCAGATTTCCACAACCTCATTCACCGGAATGGAGAATCCCATGCCGTCATAATTGGTTCCGGACATTTTTGCATTGTTGATACCAATCAGTTTTCCGTTCTGATCCACCAGCGCACCGCCGCTGTTGCCGGGATTGATGGCGGCATCGGTCTGGATCAGGTTCATCTGAACGTTATCCTCCGTAGTGATCGTACGGTTCAATCCGCTGACGATCCCTTTGCTGACAGAATTCATATATTCCAAACCGCCCGGGTTGCCGATCGCGACGGCAACCTGACCGACTTTCAGGCTGTCGGAATCACCGATTTCAACGGCAGCAAGCTCTGTCCGATCAATCTTGATTAGCGCCAAATCTGCAGAAGCGTCAAACCCAACAACGGCTGCGCTGATGGCTGTACTGGTGTCGTTGGGAAGGAAAACCTCAATCTTTGCACCGCTTGCGATCTCGCCGTAATTGGCTTCGGCCACTGCACCGGAGATCACATGATAATTGGTGATGATATAACCGTTTTCCTTATAAATAACGCCGGAGCCTTCACTGGTGGCTTCCCGCTTTGTGCTGCCGAAAAAAGACTGCACCTGCGTCACATATGTCACACGGATACCGACCACCGACTGCGATGCCTTCTGTGCGACCGCAATGGCAATGTTATCGGTCTCGTCGTTGACGGTAATGTTGGTCACCGGTGCTACAGCACTGCTGGCCGAACCGGCGGAAGTTTCGGAGGACACCCCCGCAGTCTGGCTTTTGCTATTAAAGTATGAGGCAACGCCGACAGTGGAAATGGCGCCGCAAAGAATTGCCGCACACAACGCAGAAGCGATTACCGCGCCGAGTCCAAATTTCTTCGGTTTTTTCGGATCTCCGGGCTTCGGCGGCGTGTTTTTCGTTTTGTAGGGGTCTGTGCTGTACGGGTTGTAAATCGGCTGTTGTTCTGCACGCTGCCCGTTGTCTTGATAGCTGTAATGGTATTCACCATTCGGCTGCTGATCACTGTGCTGGTTGTTCCTGAATTCGTCCATCATCAAACATCTCCTCAATCGGTTCTGTTATTATTATGAAAGTGCAGGGCCTTTTTGATCCTGTGGTTATAGTATAAACAGCCTTTGTGTTGTTCCTTAGAGGAAATTGTGAATCTTGTTTTAACAAATTTCGTCGAAGCTGTTAGCTTATGCAAGCTCCAGCTCAAACCAGAACCGCACACCGTCTTCGCAGTTTTCAACGCCGCAGGGCATGTTGTGTGCATGCATAATTGCCGCAACAACCGAAAGCCCTAACCCCGTTCCGCCATACTGCCGGGTTCTTGCCTTGTCCACCTTATAAAAGCTTTCCCAAATCCGGGTCAGATCTTCCTGCGCAATCTGGTGGCCGGTGTTGAACACGCTGACATGCACCCTTTTCTGGCCGGCACCCACATCGACCACACGCTCTTCCACAATAATTTCGCCTTTTTCCGATACATGATTGGACGCGTTGGAAACATAATTGTTGATCACATTCTCAATAAAATATTCGTCACCCCAGCAATAAATTTCGCCTTTCGGCAAGAAGGAAACGGCGATCTTCTTTTGGTCAAGCAAAATGGAATACCGGCGCAGCACACCGCTGATCAGTCCCGTAATTTCAAACCGGGCGAAGGTCAGCTCTTCCTCGCCGGATTCCAGCTGCATCAGACTGGTCATTTTCTTGATGAGCACGCTCATCTTGTCGGCCTCGTCCTGAATAATCTCACAATAATACCGGCGGCTCTGCTCATCGGTGGAAACCTCGTCTGAAATGCCTTCGGCATACGCGCGAATCAGCGCGATCGGTGTTTTCAGCTCATGCGAGGCGTTGGCAATGAAATCGCGCCGGAGCTGATCCTGACGGGTTTTAATCTCGTTGTCCCTCTCCAGCTGTGCATTCAGTGTTTTCAGATCCGAAATGTTTTTTTCCAGCTCTGCGGAAAGCGTGTTGATGCTCTTGCCAAGCTCGGCAATTTCGTCGCTGCCGCGGCCGCTGTAGCGTTTGGTAAAATCAAACCGCGCCAGACTGTTGGTGATTCCGGCCAGTTCCTGAATCGGTTTGGTAAACCCGCGCGCAATCCAGAACGCAAGCAGCGCACTGATTAAAACGGAAAAAACTCCGCTGAACAGCAAAAACTGATTGGAAATATCGACATTTTCGCGGATTGCCTGCAGCGGCATACTCATGACCACAATGTAGCTGTTTCTCAGAATCCCCGTCAACAGCAAATATTCCTGTCCAAGGCGCAGGTTGTTCTTAACATTGACCTCGCATTCTCCCGGGCTCAGCTGCGTTGCGACTTCGATAAAGAAGAGGCCCGACGTCCATTCGTCCGGAACATAGCTGCCAAGGTTATAATCCACCACCTGAAATTTTCTGTCTACGATCATCACGCTGTAGCTGTTACGGCCGCCGAGGCGTTCCAGCTCCAGCCGGATGTCCTGGGTTTTGGACGAGTTCTGAAAGATCGCGTCGATTTGCGAAAAAGTGTCCTTCAGGCTGTCAATTTTTCGATTTTTATAATAATTTTCCAAAACAAGATTATTTAGCGCCCAGTTGAGCAGAATGGAAATCAGCACGCAGCCCACCATACTGAAAAAAAACTTGGTAACCACAGAGCGATGCGGCGGCAGATGTTTTTTCTTTTCCGCAGCCTCAACCGGCGCTGTCGGCTGCTGTTCCGCATTCATTTTCTTCAAAAGCGAACCCCCTCTTTTACTGCTCAAATTTATACCCGATGCCGCGGACGGTGCGAATATAGTCTGCAGCGTCTCCCATTTTATTCCGAAGTGTTTTTACATGGGTATCCACGGTTCGTTCATCGCCGAAATAATCGTAATCCCACACGTTGTTCAGAATCTGCCCGCGGCTGAGCGCAATTCCCGTATTATCCATCAGGTAGCAAAGCAGCTCAAATTCTTTGTAGGTCAGTTCAACCGGACTGCCGTTCACACGAACCTCGCGGGCAGCCTTGCTCACCTCGATGATTCCGTAACGGCGAAGCTCGTCCTCACTGCCGAACGCGCGCCGCAGAATAGCATTGACACGCGCCACCAGAATTCTCGGGCTGAACGGCTTTGCAATGTACTCGTCTGCGCCAAGCTCGAAGCCTGTCAACTCATCCATTTCCTCGCTGCGGGCGGTCAGCATGATGATCGGCACCTTCGAATTCTTTCGGATCTCCCGACAGACCTGCCAGCCGTCCATTCTCGGCATCATTACATCAAGAATAATCAGATCGGCCGGGGCCAATTCAAATTTTTCCACTGCCTCGGCACCGTCGCCTGCCTCCTCGATTTCATAACCTTCCCGATGCAGAAAATCCGAAACAATTTTTCTCATTCTTTCCTCGTCGTCTACAACCAGAATCTTTTTTTTATCCATACCGGCACACCCCTTCCGTCGTCTTTCCGAACCGTTATTCCCGCAGGATTCGCAATCTGTGCTGCGGCGTTTTGATCAGTTTACCGCGGGCATATGATATTTCTGTGAAAAGCCCGCTTTTTACTGTATCAGCGCTCCGGATCAAAATCCAGATATGCGCCTTTCATCGGGCTGGCCGCATGCTCGCTGAACAGGCGAAGCACACCGGACTTGTAACGCCGCTCTCTCGGTTTCCAGTGTTTTCTGCGCTCCGCAAGCACAGCCTGCACCTCCTCCGGGGTCTTCTTTTCTCCGGCCACGCCGATAATGTTCAATCTGCGTTCCGGTACGTCGATCTCAATCAGGTCGCCGTCCTCCACCAAAGCGATCGGTCCGCCGTCCGCAGCTTCGGGGCTGCAGTGCCCGATCACCGGCCCTGTGGAGGCCCCCGAAAACCGTCCGTCGGTAATCAGCGCAAGGCTGCGGCCGAACTCCTTATCGCTGCTGATTGCTTCCGACGTATAAAACATCTCCGGCATCCCGGTGGCTTTCGGCCCTTCGTAACGGATGAACACGGCATCTCCTTTTTCCACCTGATGCTTCAAAACGGCGTTAAGACACTCTTCCTCGCTGTCGAAAGGTCTTGCCCTCAGCACCGCCCGGAACATTTCCTTCGGGCAGGCGGTATGCTTAATGACCGCGCCCTCCGGCGCCAGATTTCCGCGTAGAACGGCGATGCTTCCGTCCGTCCCGAGTGCCTTTTCCGCCGGGCGGATGATGTCGTACCGAGTCAGGCTGCAGCCGTATCGCCGGTTGAACTGACGCAGCCCTTCTGCACAGCGTTCGTAAAACCCGTTTTGCCTCAGCTCTTCCAAATTCTCTCCGAGCGTTTTCCCGGTCACGGTCATCACATCCAGATGAAGCGCATCCCGGATCTCCTCCATAATAGCCGGCACTCCGCCGGCATAATAAAAGCACTCGGCAGGCCAGCGTCCGGCGGGGCGTATATCCAGCAGATATTTCGCGCCCCGGTGCAGCCGGTCAAACGTATCCCCTGTAATTTCGATACCCAGTTCATGGGCAATTGCCGGAAGATGCAGCAGGCAGTTTGTGCTGCCGGATACCGCCGCGTGAACCAGGATCGCATTCTCAAAGCTTTCCATCGTTACAATATTGCTCGGGCGCATGTGTTCCTGAAAAGCCAGTTTGACAGCCTGTTTGCCCGCTTCTTTGGCAGCGGCCAGCAAGTCGGGGCTTTCTGCCGGCATCAGCGCGCTCCCGGGCAGAGCCAATCCCAGCGCCTCCGCCATAATCTGCATTGTCGACGCCGTTCCGATAAAGGAACACGCGCCGCAGCCCGGGCAGGCGTGGTGTTTTGCCCAACTGAGCTTTGCCTCGTCGATCTCGCCTCTTTCAAACTGTGCGCTGTACTTTCCAAGCTGTTCAAGCGTCAGCATCTCGGGTCCTGCGTTCATGGTTCCGCCGGGTACGACCACCGCGGGGATATTGACCCGACACAGCCCCATCAGGTTAGCCGGCATTCCCTTGTCGCAGCTGGCAAGATACACACCGGCGTCAAACGGCGTTGCGCCTGCATGGATTTCGATCATGCCCGCAATCATTTCGCGGCTGACCAGACTGAAATTAATACCGTCGGTTCCCTGGCTTTCACCGTCGCAAATATCTGTGCAGTAATACCGTGCGCCGAATCCGCCCGCTTCCGCAATGCCCTTTCTGACCTCCTCCACCAGAAGATTCAGATGACCGCTGCCGGGGTGGCTGTCACCCGCCGTGCTTTCAATCATGATCTGCGGTTTCGATAAATCCTCCGGCTTCCAACCTGTTCCGATTCTCAAGGGATCCAGTTCCGGGGCCAGTTGGCGCATCCGCTGACTCTTTAAACAATCCATATTGAAACCTCCTCCCATTTTGCTTTTGTTGTTTTGCCCCGGTACACGGCAAAAACGGCTTCCCGCCGACCCGAGACCTGTTTTTCTGTTTTTTATCATATCATATTCTGCCGATTTTTTCACGCACTCTGGCTCTTTTTTGCGTTTTTCTTTCATATGAATGGCAAAGAGAACCTGCCGAACGACACTCCCGGGTTTTCTGCCAAAAAACATCTGCGTCATTCGGAAAATTAAAACGCCGGTCAGGCGGAAAGGATGGTCTGAATCATGAACGATTCATTTACGGAGTTAGTAGAACGATACCGAAGGGAGCTTGCACAATACGGCAGGCAGTCTTCTTTCCCGGCTTCCCCTTCCGAACCGGAGCCGATGGCTCCCGCCGAACCGGAGCCTTCCGCGCCGCCGGAAACACCGCCGGAGCCGATGGCTCCCGCCGAACCGGAACCTTCCGCGCCGCCGGAAACACCGCCGGAGCCGATGGCTCCCGCCGAACCGGAACCTGCTGCGCCGCCGGAAACACCGCCGGGCATTCCTCCCGGAACAGAGCCAAACAATCTGTCGAATTCCATGATGTGCCACCCCGATGACACCGACACCGCCACTCTGGTTGTGCAGGTGTATACTGCACGCCAGGCTATACCCATTCCCGAAGCGGATGTATCTGTTTATTGCGGTGACGGCGACGGCAACGTGCTGATTTCATTTCGCACAACCAACGCAGACGGAAAAACCGACCCTCTTCTGCTTTCCGCGCCAAACCGAGATTTCTCCGAAACACCGGATCCTCCGGAACGCCCATACGCCGTTTACCACGTGCGCATCGATCACCCGCAATATATCAGCGAAACACTGGAGGATGTTCAGCTGTTCGGCGGCGTGGAAAGCATTCTTCCAGTCGAACTGACGCCTTATGTCCCCATCGATGAGCCAAAGCCCCTGCGCATGATCAACCTGCCGGATCATGCTCTTGAAACCGGAACGGAGGTGAGGCAGTCTTGAGCACGTTTACCATCCCGGAATACATTACGGTTCACCTCGGCCCGCCGGACAGCAGCGCGCCGAATGTAACCGTCGCTTTTCCTGACTATGTCAAAAACGTGGCTTCCAGCGAAATTTACCCCACCTGGCCGGAAAGCGCCATCCGCGCCAACATGTACGCACAAACCTCCTTTGCGCTCAACCGCGTTTATACGGAATGGTACCGCAGCCGCGGTTATAATTTCGATATTACAAACTCCACTTCTGTGGATCAATCCTTTGTCAATGGAAGAGATATTTTCAGCAATATTTCTCAATTGGCTGATGAGCTGTTCAATGATTATATCCGCCGGGCAAATTTTACCGAACCGCTGTTTGCGCAATACTGCAACGGCACAACCGTTACCTGCAACGGGCTTTCGCAATGGGGCAGCGTTGATCTTGCCAGGCAGGGCTATGTTCCTTACTCCATTCTGACGTATTACTACGGCGACGACATCAGCCTTGTGCGGGACACTCCTGTGGCGGAACTGACGCCAAGCTTTGCCCGCATACTGAAAATCGGATCCGCCGGCGAGGACGTCAGGAAAATCCAGATTCAGCTGAACCGCATTTCTGCCAATTACCCTGCGATTCCCAAGACACCGACCGACGGCTTTTTCAGCACTGCTACTTATGACGCGGTGGTAAAATTTCAGCAGCTGTTCAACCTGACTGCGGATGGCATCGTTGGCGAGGGCACCTGGTATCGAATCCAGTACCTGTATACGTCTGTCAAACGTCTGGCAGAGCTTCATTCCGAGGGAGAAACGCTGTTAGGAACACCGCAGCAGTTCACCGGTGTTCTGTCGCCGGGCGAAAGCGGAGGAAAGGTGTTTGTCCTTCAATATTACCTTGCGGTGCTGGCCGGCTTCTACGCTGAGATCCCGTTTATTCAGCTGACCGGGACCTACAACGCCCAGACCGAACAGGCTTTAAAGGCTTTTCAGCAGCTTGCCGGGCTGCCGCAGACCGGCGTTGCCGACCGCCAAACGTGGGATACCTTGTACGACACGGTGGAAAATGCGGTGGACGTGGTCCCGCCAGAGGATTTTACCGTCGGGATTCAACCCTATCCCGGCTTTGTTCTTGTCATGGGCATGCGCAATCCCAGTGTTGCGGTGATGCAGAACTATCTGGTAAAAATCTCACAGGCATACCCATCCATTCCGCAAACGAACGTCACCGGCTTTTTCGGAACACAGACGCGCGCTGCCGTTATTGCGTTTCAACGGCAGTTCGGCCTGACACCCGACGGCGCGGTCGGTCCCGAAACCTGGAATAAAATGATCAGCGTATATGACGATATCGCCGCCGGAAGCCAGCCCAAATACGGCCAGTTTCCGGGCCGTACCGTGCAGGAAGGCGACAATGATTATGCCTGACCAAACAGCAGACACGAAAGGATGTGCCTCCAAATGAAAATTCCGGACGGACTGCCCGTCACCGATTTGCAGCGTGCGCTGCGGGAAATTTCCCGAACAGACGGCACGCTGGACCCCCTGATCCCGGACGGCGTCTTCGGCCCTGAAACCACCCGAACCGTACAACAGTTTCAACGCAGCGCCGGCCTGAACCCCAGCGGGAAGGCAGACCTTGAAACGTGGAACTCAGTTTTTGCCCGCGTTGCCCAACTGCGAAAAGCTCGCGCGCCGGCTTTGGGCGCGGCGTTCTTTCCTCCCGGCGCCAGCATTGTCCCCGGCAGCACCGGCGACGCGGTTTTGGCCGTGCAGATTATGCTCTGCACCTTGAGCGACAACTTTATCAATTTTGACGCGGTAGAGCACACCGGCGTCTATGACGAAAAAACCACGGATCAGATTCGCCGCTTTCAAAACTGTGCGGCCCTGCCCGAAAGCGGAATTACCGACAAATTCACCTGGAACGCTCTTTGCCGCTGTTATTCTGTTTGGCGTTCCGGCGGTTCGCGTGTCATCCGTGAGGAAGAACGCGTTCCCCCCTTTGGCAGATAAACCATGTTCGCAGCAAGATTAACGAAAAAAACGATGGCATATTCGCAAACTTTTACCTCCCCCAAAAAACTTCTGTTTGACCTTCTTTTCGCATCGCGATAAAATAAAGTTAATCTAAGCTAACTTTATGAAGCGCATTAAGGAAGGGAACCAAAGGGAATGAGTCTGGTTGCATGGGTGGTTGTGATGACGGCCGTCGCGGGTGTTGGCGGAACCGGTCTGGGCGGTGTTGTCGGTGCCGTATTGAAAAAAAACTCCGACAAAATGGTCAGTCTGCTACTGAGCTTTGCGGGAGGCGTCATGCTCAGCATCGTCTGCTTCGACCTGATTGAAAGCGCTCTTCACCCCGCCGGCGGCGGCAATGTCAGTATTTTTGTAATTATACCCGGAATTCTTGCGGGCTACGGCGTCGTCTTTCTGCTCAACTACTGGATTGACCGCGCCACAAACCACGAGGTGGGGCATATTGACTCTTCGCATCCGAAAACTGCCGATGACCTCAACGAGCTGATCCATTCCGATCACTTTGAGGAGCACCGCAGGAAAAACTCCGTTCACGATCTGCTGATTGGCGGGATCGTAATGGCCTGCGCCATTGCGCTGCACAATCTGCCCGAGGGAATGGTGATTGGAGCGTCGTTCGTATCGGGCGGCGACGGCACAGACGCCTTTACCGGCATGGGGCTTGTTATGGCAATTGTCATCGGCCTGCACAATGTTCCGGAGGGAATGGCGGTTTCCGTTCCTCTTGTTGCCGGAGGAATGAGCCGCGGCCGCGCCGTGCTTACCACCGCGCTGACGGGCGCGCCGACAATTATCGGTGCATTAATCGGTTATTTCCTTGGTATGACCGGCCCGCTTATACTGGCGCTTTCGCTCAGCTTTGCCAGCGGCGCCATGCTTTACGTCGTCTTCGGCGAATTGCTGCCGGAATCCATTTTGATGTGGAAGTCAAAAGCGCCCGCATTTGCCGCTGTGACCGGCATCATCACCGGGCTGCTGATTGCGAACTGGTAACCGCTTGACCGTCCTGCAGCAGGCGCACCCACGCCGTGTAACCGTCATGCGCGGGGAAACGGTCGATGTCGTGAAACCACGCTGCCGCCGTCAGAATCTGATCCCGGGAAGCATCGTTTGGTATCACTAACTTTCGCAGGGTCAGCGCCAGCTTTGCCACCCGCTCGCCATGGTAATATTTGTTGATGCGTTCCTTCCACGCGTGGCTGCTTCTGTTTTCCATTTCCTCCGCTGCAAGCCGCTTGATTTTTTCAAGCTCCATCGTGATAACCGTTCCTTTCCTTCCGGCTGCGAAATGATACGCCTCTTTCGTCTTGTCATGCCGTTATTATTGGAACTTCATTATGCCACAAAACTTGTTTCCCCGCAAGCTCCTCCACAAGCAGGAAAGAAACGTGTTTCCCGTTTCAGCCGGGCAAAACGGCCTTCCGGCACAAAAGAAATCGGGTGATCGCAGGATCGCCCGATTTCTTTTGTTTTTGATTCAGTTTTCCTCATCCGGCAGGGATTCCTCCCGTTCTGCACCGGATGGCAGGCCGCGTATCTTTTTTTGTCGTACCGTCAGTTCCGCTGCAACAAAGGCCGAAACGGGAACCGTCAGGATAACGCCCAGACTACCCGAAATTCCCTGCATTAGTTCAATTCCCGTATTGGAAGAATTGATCAGCTGCAGATACGGCAAATCGTAGGAATAGTTGAGAACAATCGCCGCCAACGAGCCGCCTGCAAACGCCAGAATCAGCGTATTGGACATCGTTCCCATCATATCACGCCCGACCGCCATCCCGGAGCGAAAAAGCTGTTGCGCGGAAAGCGACGGATCTGTTTCATGAATTTCACCAATTGCGGAGGAAATCGACATGGCGACGTCCATCACGGCTCCAAGCGAAGAAATGATGATTCCGGCAAAAAGCAGCTCGCCCACACGGACGTTGGTGCTCTGCCCAACAAAAATCAGGCTTTCGACCTCGCTGACATTGTAGCCGTTCAGTCCGGCGCAGATCCCAAAAATCCACGCCGCAACACCCGCAATCAGAACACCGCTGACGCTACCGATCACAGCCGAAACTGACTTGGCCGAAATCCCGCCGATCAGGAACATGGTGGCAACCGTTGTCGCCAGCGCCACCAGTGCGGCTGCTAAAAATGGGGAAACACCGCGGTAAATCAACGGAAGCAGCAGACAGAACACGCAGATGACGGTAAACACCAGCGCGAGCGCGGCCTTTATTCCGTTCCTGCCGCCGATTACACACAAAACCAGCAGAAACACCGCGACAAAAATCCAAACCGCCCATTCGCGATCCTGACTGAATACCGTATTCACCGAGCTTTCACCGCTGACGCTGCTGATGACAACTACGCGCATTCCCACCCGGCATACCGCGCCGAACAGAGTTCCGTTCGGGCTGGTGGCCTCCACCTGCTGTCCGGCAAGCGCTCCACTGCTCATCCGCAGCAAAACCTTCTGGTTTCCATACCGGTTGCCGTCCTCGGCCAGATTATCCTTCAGAATACGGACGACGACCGCTTTTTCAAACGTGCGCCCCGCGGTACTGACGAGTTCGGTCTTTTCCACCCGGGAAACCATTGTCAGAATCACTGCAAACAGCACCGCCGCAAGACACGCCGCCGCGCGCAGCCAGAGGCACCGCCCGGAAAGTTTTTTCAGGCTTTTTTCCATTGAGTTTTGTCCTTTCGCATTCAGCCGCTCTTGCCGGAACCTCCGCCGGATTAGCCGCGAACCGATTATTCGCGCACTTTCTTTTTTTCCGCCCGGAGGATTGCCGCCATCGCCGTTCCGCAGAGCAAAGCAAGCACTGCAAACAGAATCACCATGCTATCGGAGCCGCCGGTAGCCGGAGTTTCCTCCCCGGCGGAATCCTCTTTGGAGGAGTTGCCCGAAACGACGGAAGAGGTATCGGAAGAAACTTCCGAAGAGGGCGAGTCCGCCTTCAGCGCCAGAGCCGCCTTTGCGTTGGAAAGCACAGCGTATGCAGTGCCGACATCCTCATCGGAGGCATCCGTCTGTTCCACGGCTTTAGTGGCAGCCGTCAAAGCCTCGCGCAGCGCGGCAACCGTTTCATCGGTGTAGGATGCTGCGTTTTCCAGCAGCGCTTCCACCTCGCCAATCAGAGCCTTCAGCGCCGTTTTATCTGCAGACTTTACAATGGTGTACGGTGTGGAACCCGCCAGCATTTCGCCGGTCAGCGCGTCGTAGGTCGTAATGGTAAAGCTGTTGCTCGTCATGCTGATGACCGCATAGGAGGGTGTCCAGGTCTGGCTGCGTTCCGCAATATAGTCCTGCTGCTGGGCAATCAGGTTATAGAACTTGCTGCCGGTCGCGGAGTTTGCTTCGATATAAACAGTGCCCTTCGGGTCGATAATCTGCCCGCTCTGCTGGTCACTGACAATGTTGTAACAATCATTCTGCTGCAGATAATCAGCCTTTTTTTCGGCGGAGTCTCCTGCTCTTACCGGGGATTTGGTATAGGACTGGTGTGTTTCTCCGTCGCCCGTCAGCTGATAGGTGCGGGAATAAGTGTGGTCGTGCCCCTGCAATGCAACATCAATTTCATACGTATCAAAAATCGGAGTCAGCTGTGTGCGAAGCACGATTCCGTCGGAATCGGAATGATCGTAGCCGGAACCGTAGATATCCTGATGGAACATGACGATGCGCCATTTCTTATCCTTGTTTTCCTCAACGGCTTTTTTAATGACGGCCTCGTGCGTGGCACAGTTGACGTTGTTCGTGTCAATCACAATAAACAACGCGTCGCCGTAGGTGTAATAATAATCCGTTCCGGCAGTCGTTCTTCCCGTCGTGTAAAGTGTCTGGTCATCGGTAAAGGTGTTTGGATTGTTGAAATGATTGGAGTAATTTGCGAATTTGGAATCATGATTGCCGATTGCGGTGGAAAGTGGCAGGCTGCGCAGAACGGACGGATTGAGGAATCCGGCGTATTCGTATTCCTGCGCTTCGCCGTTGCCTGTGTTGTTGATCTGGTCACCGGCGGAAAGCATAAAGCTGACATCCGGGTTCTTGCTCAGTGCCATCTGCAGCGTCTGGTTCCAGTTAAAACTATCGTTGCGGGCGGCATAAAGGCCAGTCATTCCTGTGGAATCGCTCGCAGTCTGGCCGGAACACGCACCGATCTGCGGGTCGCCGACATAAAGCACAGAAAAGTTGGAAAAGCTGCCCGTCGTGTATTTTACCGGAGAACTTTCCACCCCGTTGCTCACATAAGTGTAATAATATGTGCTGTTTTCCTTCAATCCGGTCACTGTAACCTTGTTGGCGTAATACTGCACACCGTTTTGCACCTTGGCGGGGGACTGTGTTCCTGTAAAGGTTTGTGCGCCGGTCATGTTTTCTGCAGACGACAGCCTGACAACAGGCGCATTATCTGCCGTGTGGGAATACCAGCCAAAGTTAAGCTCGGTTTCCGTTTTGCCGACTGTCAGTGCAATTTTCTCATAATCATTCTGCACGGCTTCCCATTCCGTTTTCCAGGCGCTCCATTCTGCCGAAACACCTGCGTTTGCCGATGCGTCGTTCCACTTTTCGGTCGCCGCCGCAGCCGAAAGGCATCCGCTTGCGATCATTGCCGCAGCCAGAGCCGCACAAACGATCTTCTTCCCTCTGTTCATGTGTTGAATTCCTTCTTTCTGTTTTCTTCTTTTCCTTGGTTCATTTGCATTATAAATCAAAATTCAGGGAATTCAACACGATTTACCAATTCTTTACCGAGTTGCACAATAACTTTACCGGCCGCTTTGCGCACTTTACCTGTTTGGCTCATTACGCGCACTTTTTTTACAAAAGCCGGGGATGTCTGGCCTTGCCCGATCAGCATGCCGTTGAACAGACGGGCAAAGCTCCACCGCTTTTGCCGGCCCGCGCCTTTGTCCGCCTGCCGTCAGCGCACAAAAAACGACCCTGCTTCGGTTAAAATCCAAAGCAGAGCCGCATGATTTACCGTTTTCCTCTGTCATCACTGTCATCAATCGGAACACCGTTTTCGTCCACATCAACACCGGAAACCGCAACCGAGGCCTCGGCGCGCATCTGTCTGAGCCGACCGGAAACACGTGAGATCGTCCAAAGATCTGTCACGCCGTTGTAAATCAACACGATCCCAATCATCAGCACCAGCGTGGACGCTGCTTCAAACGGATTGATCAGCAGCACAACCCCCGCTGCCAACGCCAACGCCGCCAACAGCAGCACAAGCCACCACCGCCGGTAACCGGCGCGCAGCAGATCCATGCTCTGCTGAATTTTAACCGCCCCGTCAATTACAATAGCGATGCCGAGTAGAACGGGCAGAAATCCAACGATGATTTCCGGCCTCATAAGCAAAAACACACCGGCGCCAAGCAAAATCAGCCCGGAAACAAAATCATAGCGAAACAGGTCAAGCCGAACCTCGTAAACAAAATAACGCACAACCTGAATGACCCCGAAAACCACCAGCGCCGCGCCGATCAGGTAACTGACGGCCATCTTGGTGGCATCCGGCCAGATTGCGAGTACCAGCCCCAACAAAATGGAAAAAATTGCTGTAAGCGTCAGCTGCTTTTTCATATCCTTAATCCACTGTTTAAACATTAATTGAAACCTCCTTCCATATTTACACTAAATCACGGCCATTTTTCCGGCTCCAGCCCCCGGCTGCGAATCCCGTCCTCCAGCAGTGTAACGGACTGCTCCAGCAGGCTGAGCAGCTGCTCTGCCTTTTCGTCTCCCAAACCGCTGCGCAGGCGCTGCATGTGATCCCTGATCTGGTCGCATTCCTGTTCCACCTTTTCATACCCCTTCTCCGAAAGCTCCACCACCATTCTGCGGCGGTCGCGTTCGGAAACATGCATATGAATCATTCCTTTGGCGCGCAAGCTGGAAAGGATTGAGGTGATGCGCGCGCGGGTTACGCCAAGCGCCCCGCTGAGTTCAGAGGGATTGACCTCCTGATTCTGCCGGAAATACAGATGATACAGAATTTTCGGTTCTCCCTGCCAGAAATGTGAAAGCGTCTCCAGCTCTCCGATTGCGTAAAGCCTGCGCAAGGCTTCTGCCAACCGATCCTTTGGCAATTGACGTTCCATGGCCGCGATCCGCCCTTTCCCCGGTTTTTCCAGCGGCGCCGAACGCCGCAGTTTAATAAACAGAATAAATAATTAATATAATTGACTATATATCGCCGTAAATAACCCGTTGTGAATCGGCTATGAACTTTTTATGAATTTGGGATCCATTTTCCTTCCCCGGCAGGGCGCAATCCGTTATTTCTGATCCGCAATCGTCAAAAGCTGTGTCAAATCCGTGATTCGCCAGGTAGGCACAATCTCAGGTTTTTCCGGCAGACCGTTGGGGCAAAACCAGCAGGTATCCACTCCGGCGCGTATCCCGCCAAGAATATCCGACGAAAGCGAATCGCCAACAATCAGGGTTCTTTCCGGTTCTGCGCCCGGCAGCGCGCGAAACACTGCCGAAAAAAAGCGCGGATCCGGTTTTGCATAACCCACATCCTGAGAAATAAAAACGTGCCGGAACAGCGGTTCGATTCCGGCGGCCTTCAACCTTGCCCGCTGCGTATTGGAAATCCCGTTCGTAATGATGCAGAGACAGTGCTTTTTTGCCAGTTCGGTGCAGACCTCTCTTGCGCCGGGGATCAGCGACGCGCCTTCTGCCAGATAGCCCCGGTATTCTTTTTCCGCCAGCGGGCCGTCCAGCTTTGCTCCAATCTGCGCAAAAAATCCCGCAAAACGTGTCTGCAACAGCTGTTCCCGGGTCAGCTCCCCGCGCTCAAGCCGGTGCCACAGCGACTGATTATAAGCCGAATATTCTGCATGAAGCGCATCTGTCAGCTGCAGACCATACGCCGCAAATAACCGGGAAAGCGCGGCCTTCTCTGCGGCGTGAAAGTCCAGCAGTGTGTCGTCCGCATCAAAAAGCAGTGTATCGTAACGCATCCAATCGTTCCTTTCCGTTGATATCGTACCCTGATTTCTCTCTAAGTATCATGGGTTTTGTCCCCGAAATCAAGCATAAAAATGCAATGTTCCAAATTTATTAACATTTCAGTCATTTTTCTTGCATCCGAATCGATTTTGTATTATACTTAAAAAAAATGAAGCATTTTTTCTTTCGTTCCGGAACCCCGGGCGAAATTTGATTCACGAAAGGCAGGTACCCGGAAATGTCCGACACAAAAGTTTCCTCCCGTAAAAGGCAGCTTGGCGACCGTTACGACGGGTGGCGCGTACACAGCAACGACGCCCTCTTTTCGGTAATTCCGCACGTGCTGAACAATCGCTGCGATTCGCAGGTTTTTTTTGACGAAAGCATTGATATCAACGAATTGGAGCAGTTTATCCGCAATCTGCGCCGCACCACCACCATGAAAGACCTGAGCACACTGCATGTGATGATGGCGGCCTTTGTCCGCATCATCTCACAGTATCCCTGCGTTAACCGCTTCATCTGCGGCCGCAAAATTTACGCGCGCAACAAAATTGTCTTTGCGTTCAACATTAAAAAGGAAATGAAGCTTGACGCGGAAGAAACCTGCATCAAGGTTGAATTCTTCCCCAGCGACACCTTGTGGGATGTTTATGAAAAGGTAAACACCGCAATTCTGGTAAACAAAGAAGCCGACACACAGAACGATACCGACAACATTGCAAAGCTTTTCTCATTCTGTCCGTCGTTCGTTGTAAAATTTGTTGTTTTCCTGATGAAAAAGCTGGACGCCGTCGGCCTGATGCCAAAGGCAATCAACGAATTCAGTCCATTCCATGCGACACTGTACATCACGGACATGGGCTCCACCGGGCTTGGTTCTGTTTTTCACCATCTTTACAACTTCGGCACCTGCACGCTCTTCTGCTGCCTTGGCAAAAAAGGCCGCCGGCTGAAGGTGAATGATGAGGGCAAGGTACAGTACGGCCGCACGCTGAACCTGCGTTTTACCGTTGACGAGCGCGTTGTGGACGGTTACTACTACGCCGTGACCATCCGCGAGCTGATGAAGCTGTTCAAACACCCGGAATCCCTTTTGGAAAAGCCGGATTGTGTCGTTCCGGATCCTGGCATTCGCCTGAGCCGCAGGGAAAAGCGCATCCTGAAAAAGCAGCGCAAGCTGGAACGGCAGACCAACGCCGGCTGACAATAAAAAATCAAGTGTCCCGAACCGTTTTTGTTTTCGGTTCGGGGCGCTTTTGTTTTATTGTACCGGCGGCTTTTTCTGTGCTTTGTTTTTCCTGTGCCAAAAAAAGTTTCCGCACGCATTTAGCCCCTGTGCCACCGCCTGAGCGCCCGGAACCGCCGCCAAAAAGAAAACCGGCAGAAAATTCAGCACCAGCCTGCCGTTTGTTTCCCAGATCAAAAAGAACAGGAAAAGCCCCATCACCGCCAGCCGCGGCGCTAAAATTCTTACGGATTCTCTTTTTTGGATATCCCGGTAAGCCGAAACAACCGCCAACAGCAAAACTGAAAGAAAACCCGCCTCGCATAAATGACGGTAAACAGGGTAAAGCCCGCCGTCCTCCATCACAATCTGACGCAAAAAATTCTGCGTCAGCGGTGTATCGTCCAAAAAAGAGGAAAGAGCAAAGGTGCCGTCCCCGAAGCAAACCAATTCCTTGGCTGCCCAAAGCTCTAACAGCCCCGCCAGCTTCAGCGCAGCGATCCGATTCCGAATTTCCTGCCAGATTGCGGCATTGCGCTCCGCCGGGTCGGAAAAAGAACGGGTAAAAACATAATCCTCACCGTTATAGCCGCCGTTCCCCTTCAGCCCCATCATAATCCAGTGAGAGATCGGCGTGTTCATCTGCGCCGCTTTTGCAGGGTCAAGCTGTGAGGAGTAAAGCCAAAGATAAAACAGCTTGTACACCACCACCGCCAAAAGCGCCGCTCCCACAAGCAAAAACAGCACACGCCACCGTTGCTGAACAAGTACTGCATCGGCAAAAACCGCAATCGCCATGATTACGACGGTAAACTTAACCGTCATACCGGCGGCGAGCGTCAGCCCCATACCGACGGCGAGGCAAAGCCTTTTCCACCGGCGCCCGGCACGGGTCAGGCGCAGATAAAGGTAATAAAACAAAACCGGAAAAATCATGGAAAGGGCGTCTGTGTAAAATACCGCTCCCATAAAATAAAACGGCAGGCACGCGGCAAATAAAAACAGGATGAACACGGCGCCGCTGTTTCCAAAATGGACGCGGGCCGCCAGAGACGCAAACAGCGCGCTGCCTGTCAGCAAAACGGCGTTGAGCACCACCGCTGCGGCAAAATAATCCGTCGCGCCCAGCAGATATGCCGGTCGAAAAAAGAGATACAGCAGCGTCATACCTCCCAGATTGTTGGGAAAGTATTGATAATATTCTTCATACTTTGTGAAGCTCCCGGTTTCCGCCCACTGAACCGCCCCGCCGTAAATCGCGTCCAGATCCCACGCAGGGGTAAACCGCAGAGCAAGCCCGGCCGTAATCTGCACTGCGGCAAAAAACGCCAACACCGCGCACAGAATCTGAACGTAATACCGTTCAAGCGCCCGCTCCCACCTTTTGCACAGGAAATACACAGCAGGAACACCCGCCAACGCCGCTGCTGTCATCAGAGTCAGCGGCACAATATCATAGCGCTGCTGCACATTGCAAAGCAACAGCATCGCCGTCAAAACGGTAAAGCAGAACGCAAAAAGCGCCGTAACGGCGCAGAAAAGTTTTTCGGAAGCCGTCCGCCGCATTACGGTACCTCCTTTTCTGAAAATAATTCCTTTCATGATGCGCCAAAACTCCGCGCATGGCAACATCCGGATTGTTTTCTCCGGCATATAAACAAAATTGTATCAATCTGTTCGTAATAATGTTTCAGGCGCAGCAGCTTCTGCCGTTTTGAAACAACAAATGCTGTTGCTTTATCCAGTTTTCCGGACAACAGCGCCGTCACGGATGCGTTAATTTCCGCTTCGAAGCTATCCAGATAGTCCATATCTCCGCGGAACAAACGTGCAAAAAATCGGCAAAGCAGCTGCTCGTTCATACCTTCCTCTTCCGCCGTCAGCCGCGCGACAACCTCGGCGCAAAAAGTGCTGTAACTTAATTATACGCCAAAGCTCCGCAAATGGCAACATCTGGATTGAACGCCTTTCCATAAATCAGCCCCCGTCTTTTTGTTCCGTGCAGTAGACGGCAATCGCCTCGTTGAAAAATGCAGCGGTACCCTCGCCGTTTCGGTCAAGGGTCGCGGCAAAGCGTTCGTCGGCAGTATACATCTGCCCAAGTCCGCTCAAAATTTCCATCGTGCAGTCATAATAATTTGCAGCCAGAAACTCCCGCCATTCCTGCACCAGCTCCTGCGCGGCTTTTCCCGCCGGGCTTTGTCCGCGCAGCGCGGCAGCCCTCGCAAAAAACGCATTCATCTGCTGCTGCAGCCTATCGTTTTCCTGACTACTTCTGTCCGCAGCCCTCTGTTTGCTTTGCGTGTAGGCTTTTGTGCCGCCCCAACGCTCTTTTACCTCCGCCTCGTACTTCTTTTTTGCCCGTTCCATTTCCGCCTGTCCGTAATAGCGGTATCCGGAATCGCCGACCGTGCCGGGGGACAGCAGCCCGATTATGACGCAGCGTCAAAGTCAAGATCTTTTTGCAAAAAAACAAAAGGCCCGCCGGGTTTCGTTCCGGCAGGCTTTTCAATCATGTTGTTGTCTGTTTTTCTTCTTCCCACGGCATTACGTCGCCCGGATCGCGCAGATATTCAAGGATCTGCCAGACACCGTCCCCGTTGGTGGATGAAACAAAAAAGATTTGCCGGCACCCGGCAAGCTTCAGCCAGCGCTCCGCACGATCGGGCCGCGCGTCCGGCTGGTCGATCTGCGTCACAATGCCGATCACGGGCCGGTTGATATTCGCCGCCATGCACGGACTGTAAAGGCTGTAGTCCTCGCGGGCGCTGATCAGCAGCCCGACCACATCCGCTTCATAAGTGTAGATTGCCAGCGCGCAGGCCAGCCATGGGTCTTCCACATACTCGCCCGGCGTATCGATGATAACGTCGAAATGATTGATATACTGGGTTTTATGATAATGGATCTTTTCTCCGCGGAGCGCCTGAGTCAGCGTGGTCTTACCGCACCCGCTCCGACCGATCAGAATGATCTTTTTCATGTTTTCGTAATCTCACAGACGGTAAAGCCCAGCGTATCCCGGCAGTAATCCCGCAGAGCACGCAGGGCGCTTTCCACCTCGCTGATACGGCCGGTGACGATCAGCGTGCCGCTGAAACGATCCACAAAGCCGATCTCCACGTTGGAGGTCTTGATCGCGATATCTCCGATAATCACCGCAGTTTCCGCAGGGCTGATCGTGACCAGACCGATCGCCGCGCGCGAATAATCCACCGCAGGGTCAAGCCCCAATTTTTTGTAAATAATTTCATCCGGGTTCGCAATCATGTGTGCAATGGTGATCTGCTTGCCCGGTACAATTTCCTGTACGATCCGCATTTTATCGTGAAGATCCATGCGTACGACCATTCCTTTTCACAAAACTGCAGCACGGTTTATTTCCATCCGCCAAAGCTGCGGCTGCTCCAACTGCAAACACAGATTCACCGTTTGAGAAGCCAACCCTCGGGCGTCGCCCCGGCTGCCGCCGTATTTGATAAAATTTATTTTACCACCGGCGTCACCCGGAAGCAAGCCCTGCAGCACAAATTTTACTCCTCCAGAAGCCGCAGCGCATTTTCGCGGCAGATTTTGTTGTAGGCAGTCTGCGAAATGTGTCCGTGCTCCACCGCATCGTCCAGCCAGTGCGAAAGCTCCATCACATTGGAAGCGTCACAGATATCGGTGCCGAAAAAGAGTTTATCCTGAAATTCTTCCAGAAAACGATAGCCGAAATCGGGGTCGCGCATGACGGCATTACCGCCGCTGCCCGCCGAAAGATCCCCGTACATATTCGGGTAATTCCGCAGCAGTTCTACTGTACGGCCGCCGGGAACGATCTTACCCGTCGGGTAGCCGCTGCGCTGCTCTTCGGTGCAGTCGCCGCTCATTTCCGCCCACCATTTCTGCGAATGACCGATCACGCGCAGCCGCGGGAATTTCTGCAGGACGCGTTCCAGCTTCGGCATATGAAAATCATCCACAATGCCGTAATCTCCTCCGCCCGGGTTTCCCATATGAAACAGCAGCGGCATATCGCATTTTTCACAATGATAAAACAGATTCTGCATATACGGGTCATCGATCGGCAGATTCGTCGTCACTTCGCCGACGCCCTTTGCGCCGCGCTCCTTAAAATACAGCAGGTAATGAGAAAGATCGCAGTCCGGCTTGTTTGTGCCCCACCGCGGATCCAGATTGCAGAACCACCAACCCACCGTTTCCGGATAGTCGCGAACCAGATGCTCGGCATCGCGGTTGCTGAGCTGGTCACACTCATATTCCGGCGAGCTGATGGGCAGTTGGATGCATTTTTCGATCCCCCATGCATCGTACATTTTCCGAATCTGCTGCGGCGTTACAAAACGCCCTCCGTCCATGCGGGAATAACCGACCTCGGGTACAACATGAGCATGCAGGTCAATTTTTTTCACAATCATTCCGGGTACCGCCTTTCCGTTTGTTTGATTCTGCCGGTTGATCCGCTGATCCCGGCTTTTCTCCTATTATAAATTTTCTGCGGCGGAAATCCAGTGATTCCTTCGCTTTGCTTTAAACTTCCGAACTTTTGCATGTTTCTCTGAAAAAAAACACTCACGACTTGTAAATTTCTTCGGAATCCGTTAGACTAAATACCGGAAGAGCAGCGGATTTTCTCCTGCATCTCTTCCGGTTTTTAAATCTTTTTGGAAAAGGATGATTGCAGCCATGCTGAAAATTGTTTTGCCGGACTGCCAGACCGTCACGAACGGTGATCTCGATCTTTCGGTTCTGGAACGCTTCGGCAGTGTACAATATTATCCTCTGAGCAGTAAAGAGCAGGTGGCCGAACGGATCTGCGACGCGGATATTGTGCTCTGCAACAAATCGCCGATGACCGCCGAAACGCTGCGGCACGCCGAAAAGCTGCGCTACATCGGCCTGTTTGCAACGGGCTACAACAACATTGACCTGACCGAGACCAACCGCCGCGGCATCACCGTCTGCAACGCCGGCAGTTATTCCACCGAAGCCGTGGTGCAGCACACCTTTGCGCTGATCCTCCATCATTTCAGCTGTGTTTCCCAATACGACCGGTTTGTGCAAGATGGACGCTGGGTTGGCAGCACCACATTTTCACCGTTTGTTTTCCCCATGCAGGAGCTTGCCGGAAAAACACTTGGGATCATCGGCTTCGGCAGTATCGGGCGCGCAGTCGCCAGGGTCGCTCTGGCGTTTTCCATGCGCGTGCTCTGCTTTACCCGCACGCCCCGGCAGGCGGAAGGCATCTCCTTCGTTCCACTGGAAACGCTGCTGGCGCAAAGCGATATCGTTTCCATTCACTGCCCGCTCAACGAATCCTCTCGCTTACTGTTCAATGACGAACGTTTCGCTTTGATGAAGCCCGGCGCTTATCTGGTCAACACCGCCCGTGGACCGATCATCGACGAGCCGGCTCTGCGCCGTGCGTTGGAAAGCGGCCGTCTTTCCGGCGCGGCAATCGACGTGCTGGAAACCGAGCCCATGCTGCCGGATTGTCCGCTCATCGGCGCGCCGAATCTGACCATGACGCCGCACGTCGCCTGGGCGCCGCTGGAAACGCGCGCCCGTCTGCTTCGTCTGGTGGCAGAGAACCTGGAGGCTTTTCTGGCGGGAACGCCGCAGAACGTGGTTACAGAGTAACAACGTTCGCAGGCGGAAAACGCAAGAATACGCCTTGTTTTCTGCGGAAAACAGGCGCGTTTTCGGGCAAACCGCAAAAAACTTGTCTTGTCAAATTTTCTTGTGCTATACTTGACACAGAGCATAACGACTGCATCAGATAATTGTAAAATCCGCTAAATTTCTCGTGGAATATGCAAAACATATCCGCAGTGAATGCGGTACAATACAATTGCAGCAAAAACTGCTCAAAACATAACGGGAGGAATCACTATGTACAGAATCGGTATTCTCGGCTCGGAAAATTCCCATGCTTCCGCTTTCTCCGAGATTTTTAACAAACCGGATGAAAACGGAGCCTTTAAGTATCCGGATTGTCACGTTGTTGCGGTTGGCGGTCACTACCCGGAAAGCAACAAGGAAGTTTTCGAAAAATTTGGTCTTGATTTTATTGCGGAAAAACCGGAAGATATGCTCGGCAAGGTCGACGCCGTCATGGTTACCGCACGCGACGGCAAGTTCCATCCGGAATTCGCCCGCCCGTTTGTGGAAGCCGGTCTGCCGATGTTCATTGACAAGCCGTTTGCTGTTGATCCCGCAGAAGCGCTTGCTCTTGTGCGGCTTGCCAAAAGCAAAAACGTTCCGCTGGTCGGCGGTTCTTCCGTCAAACAGACTTATGATATCCGCATGATGCAGCACACGGTCAAGAGCGGTCTGGGCGGCATTCACGGTGGATGCGTTGCCGCTCCTGTGAGCATGCACAACGACTACAGCGGATTCTTCTTCTATTCTTCTCACCTTGCCGAGATGAGCCTGACGATCTTCGGTTACGATCCCAAGGCTGTTACGGCGTTCCGCAACGGCGACGACGTCACTGTGGTCGTGGAATATGACAAATACACCGTGACCAACCACTTTATGGAAGGCTGCTACAATGCCTATCACTGCACCATTTTCGGCAAAGACCGCAATGTCAGCCGTGATATCGATATTTCGATGTGCTATCAGCACGAGTGTGAAGACTTCGCCGCCATGCTGCACAACGGCACCATGTCCCACACTTACAAGCAGCTGATTACGCCGGTATACTATCTCAACGCTATCTACGAATCCTACAACACCGGCAAAACCGTCAAGATTGAGGTTCCGGAGGTTTGATTTTTCTCTGAAAAATTCAGACGACATTTTCTCAGGAAAACAAAAATGAAAACACAGCAGGCCGGGCAGGAATCAAACCCTGTTCGGCCTGCTGTGTTTACTGCGCAAACTGCGCTTTTATTCGATCACACGCATTTTCTTCCATTTCCCTCGCGCAAACCGTGTTACATAAACAATCCCGCGCGCCAACCAGTCGACATACATACCAGCCCAAACGCTCTGCACACCCATTCCGAACGAGACGAACAGGTAACTGCAGCCCACACGGAAAATCCACATGGAGAGAGCTGAAATAATCATAGTTCCGCGTGCGTCCCCTGCCGCACGCAAGGCCGCGGGCATCACAAACGAAGGAATCCAGATTGTTGCGCTGAACAGTGCAAACACGCGCAAAATTTCTTCTGCAGAGGCAGTTGCTTCCGCGCTGAGTCCGAACAATGGAACCAATACCCCTGCAAAACAGAAAATGAACAGATTTGTTGCCAGCAGGCACAGGTAAGCTACCTTCATCAGCCGTTTGGTATAATAGACAGCCTGTTCATAATCCTCCGCACCGACACACTGCCCCATCACCGTTACCACCCCGAGACAGATCGCGCCACCCGGAATTCCGGAAATGCCGGCAACGGAACTTGCAATTGCGTTCGCGGCAATCGCGGCGGTGCCCATTGCCGAAACCAGCCCCATTGTCAGAATTTTTCCGATCTGAAACATACTGTTTTCTATTGCGTTGGGAATTCCAACCTTCAAAATGCTGCGCACCATTCCCCAATGCAGCTCCGGGTGAAACAGCGAATCAATATGAATCGGGTACTTTGGCTTCACGATCAGCACCGTGATCAACACAGCTGCTGCCGCGCGCGCCGCGAGCGACGCAATTGCCGCGCCGGCAACCCCCATGGAAAATCCGTAAATCAGCAACGCGTTGCCGCCGATATTGATTAGGTTCATCAGCAGCGAAATGAGCATCGAAATCCGGCTGTTGCCCATGGAACGAAAAAGCGCTGCGCCCGAATTATAAATTGCCAAAAACGGATAAGACGCTGCCGAAAGCAAAAAATAGATCTGCGCGTTTGCCATTACGTCATCGTCAATGCTGCCGTAAATGCCACGCAGCAGCGGCTGATGAAAAACGATGGCAACTCCCGCCAGCAAAAGTGAAAGCGCAGCCGACGCATATAACAGCTGCTTAGCCGAAACGCAGGCGCTTTTTTCATCCCGCCGGCCAATATATTGCGCCGCCACCACTGCGCCTCCGGTTGCCAGTGCGGAAAACAGATTAATCAGCACAATGTTGAGCGAATCCACCAGCGAAACGCCCGAAACCGCCGCCTCACCGGCGCTGGAAACCATCACCGTATCCGCCATGCCAATCAGAATTGCCAAAAGCTGTTCTACCATCAGCGGCCAGATCAGCCGTTTCATTGCCTTGGGAGGAAACAGTTCCGGGTTTTTCAGCTGTGTTCGTCTCATTGCGCATGCAGTTCCTTTCTGCCAAATGATTTTATTTTACACCATTTTTAAGCCAAAGCCAAGCGTCTGACAGCGAAACACAAGAAAACGCCTGTATTCCTCCCGTTTTGGAAGAAATACAGGCGTGTTTTGCCGAAACAAAAATCAGTCGCTGCTGAACGGCAGCAGAGCAAGATGGCGGGCGCGCTTAATCGCGATCGTCAGCTCACGCTGATGGCGGGCACAGGTGCCGGTCACGCGGCGGGGCAGGATTTTGGAACGCTCGGAAATATATCTGCGGAGCTTCGGATAATCCTTATAATCGATGGTAGTCACTTTATCGACACAGAAGCTGCAAACCTTTTTGCGGCCCTTGCGGCCACCGCGGCGGTTCTCTCTTTCCGGTCTTTCGGATCTTTCAGCCATGACGAAACCTCCTTTACAAAATGAGGCGGGAACATTCCCGTAAATTTAAAAATTTCAGAACGGCAGATCATCATCTCCGGGGATTTCGACGAAATCACCGGCAGTGCCGCTGGAATAAGATGCGGCGGGTGCGCTGCTTTGTGCGGCAGGCGCAGCAGGAGCGGCAGAAGCGCCCGAATTCGCATCACGCCTGGATTCCCCGGTAAAATGGACGTTTTCGGCAACGATTTCATACGCTTTCCGGTTAACTCCATTTTTATCCGTATAAGTCCGCGTCGTCATATAGCCCTGCACACAGATCATGTTGCCCTTGTGAAAAAATCGGGTAACAAATTCTGCCTGATTGCGCCAGACAACAACGTCAAAGAAATCCGCAACGCGGTCGGCACCGGACTTTTGAAACGGACGGTCCACGGCGATGGTAAATGTGGTAACGCTCACACCGTTCGGGGTAGTGCGCAACTCTGGGTCGGCTGTTAAGCGACCCATCATAACAACTGAATTCAGCATAATGCTTCCTCCCCTCAGGCTTCCTTCTTCACAATGAGGGAACGAAGGACGCCGTCCGTGATTTTGTAAACACGGTCAAGCTCTGCCGGGAATTCTGCCGTGCAGGTGAAGCTAAAAACGACGTAATATCCTTCGACTTCCTTGTTGATCGGATAAGCGAGTCTGCGCTTTCCCCAATCATCAACGTTGTCCATCGTCGCATTCGCCTCGATCATCGTTTTAAACTTTTCGACAACCGCGGCAGCAGCCTCATCACCGTTCTTAACGGAAACGACCAGAACACTTTCGTAGGCATTTTTTACTTCGGACATTGATTGTGCACCTCCTTTTGGACGTAAGGCCCCGTAAAAATGCGGAGCAAGGATGTTTTGCCGCAGCATATGCTGCGGCAACTGATTTATTATACCAGTCCCTTCCTCATTCGTCAAGCGTTTCGGACAGGTTTTTCTTTTTCCTGTCATCCATGCAGCCGAATCAGGAAAAAATCGCCGAGATTATCGTTCCAGAATAATTGTAAAGAATCATCCAGCATACGAGCAGGCAACCAGCAAGCGGCAGGTTGACTCCGCCCCGGCGGCTCAGCTCCGCGCTGCGTTCCTCCGGTGTGGCAAACGGCTGTTTGTCGATCAACCCCACCAATCTTGTCACATGGCGAAAGTACCATCGATTGGCGTTTGATGCCACAGCGACCGAGCAAAGCAGCCCCAGCACCGAAAAGACCAACGGCAAACAGCAGAGCAGCACCTGACCGGCCGGAAGTTCCGCCAGCGCCTGAAGCACCGCCGCGCTCTGTTCCTGCGTCACTGTGCTCTGCGAGGCGGTCACGCCTGCCGCCGCATAAGCCCCGCGCAGCACAGGCAGCGTGTAAAGATAACCAAACACCAGCGTTGCAGCACGCAGTAAAAGCTGCAGCGAAAGCACGATTGCCCCGGAAACATACTGCTTGCGGTACAGCATCCAGCCTCCGCCAAAGAAAAGCGCCGCAAGATGAAACCTGCCCATTCTGCCGGAGTGGCACAGCCGCTCAAACACCGGAAGATAATACTTTTCATTCTTTCCAACCGCCCGTGTCGCGTCTGCTGCAGAAATATCTCCGAAACAATCGGCCCCCATAGGCGCATCCGGCCGGAATGTTACCGGATCAAGCAGGCGGCTTCGCTTTTCGTCAAACGTGCTGCCCGTCATGTAATCCGCTGAAAATGGCCGACCGCATCCGCTGCAGAACCGGGCATCCGCCGCATTGCTGCGGCCGCACTGCGGACAGTTTTTTCGATTTTCATCCGTTTGTCCGGTCATGCAGATTTCTCCTTCTTCCAAGCCGCGCCGTTACGCGCCCATTCCACGAAAGACAAAAAAGGAATACACCAAATAGTACAGCATCGCCAACGCCATGCAAATGTATATGGCAATGGGTTTGACCCCGCCGTGTTTCTTCGCCTGTTCGGCAAAGCTTTGGTCGTCCGCGCCGCTTTCACGCAGCTCCTTTGCCGTGCGCACGCACTGCTTCATATAAAATTTATTCGCAAAAATGCAAACCAGAAAATTGAGTGCAAACTGGGCCATATAACAAAGATAAGTGATGGTTTCAAACTGTGTGGAAATAGAAGCAGACGAAAAGTTTGCCTCGGTCAGCGCACGAATCATCAGCCACGCATTCGGAATATTCAGCGCAAGCTCCACCAGCAGCACCGCAATGGCCGGCCAAACCATCCGGCGGAAGAACATCCACGGGACATTGAAAAGAAACGCCGTAAAATTGGGGAAAAAACGATGATTTCCCTTTGAAATTTCACGGAACCTGGGCAAATAGTAGGCGGAATTTTGCCCCACCACCAACGCCAGGTCCTTCGCCTGCACGCCGTCGATTTCCTCGTCGGGAGCAACACCTCCCAACGGGTCGATCACCATCGGCTGAAACCCGCCGTACGGCATCGGCCCGCCCTGTTGCTGACCCGGCTGTTCGCCCGGCGTTCCCTGATAAAAACCTCCGAACGGCGCACCCTGCTGCATCGGCGAACCGCAGCGGGAACAAAACAGCGCCCCCGGCTCGTTCGGCGCGTGACAGGCAGGGCAGAGCTTTTTGACACCCTGCGCCTCCGGCGCGGGGCTTTCCTGCTGCGGCATGACCCAGGTTTTTCCCTGTGCGTGCAGCTCTTCGCAGCCGCAATGCCCAATGCTTTTCCAGCATTCCCGGTGATGCGGTGCTCCGCAGTCCGGGCAAACAACAATATCGTCATCCTCCATCAGATACGCATGACAGACAGGACATTTTGCTCCTTCATATTTAAACATCATCGCTCCAGACCTTTCTGCGGCGCCGGAATCTGATCGCCGGAGGCCGCCTGTGCAAGTTCATTGAATCTATTCTACATAATTTTGCCGGAATCTGCAATGATATATTTTTGAATTTACGATTCATTCACAAAACCTTTTGCAAAAACAGGCAATTCTTCGCGAAAAAGCATGTTTCCGTTGACAAGAAACCGCCGGAATGGTACTCTAAAGAAAGATATTTTATCAGTATTTTAGAAGGGCGTGACTCTTTAGGTATGGCAAAAAAATATGAAACCGCCATCCGCACTGGCGGGCGGCGGCGTTCCGGTTACTCCGGCAAAAAAAAGAGCGGCGGAACCGTAGCCGCCGTTTTGGCAATCGTTCTGGTTTTTGCCGCCGGTTTTCTGATTGGGAACAGCGCGCCGATTCCTCAGCTGATCGGAACCGATGGTGCCGCGTCCTCCGGTTCCGGTGCTTCGCAGGCGGAACCGCCGGTTTCCTCCCAGCCCTCCGCGATTACCCTGCCGGAAGGGCTGACCACCGTCGCGCCGCCGGAAGAATCCTCCCCATCGCTGCAGGTCGATTCCATCGACAGCGTTACCGCGCCGAACTATATCGTCATTGACCGGCTGAGCGGCGAAGTGATTCTGGAAAAGAGCAGCGGCCAAAAAATTTACCCGTCCAGCACCACAAAAATTATGACCGCTGCGTTGGCTTTGCAGCGCGCCAAGCTGAGCGACACCCTGACGGTCACCACTACGGCGCTCAGCCTGCTCAGCAGTGATTCTCTTAAAATTGGACTACAGCGGGACGAAACCGTTCCTCTACAGGATCTGCTTTATGCTACGCTGCTCTCCTCCTCTTGCGACGCTGCCAACGTGATTGCCGACCAGCTTGGCGGAGCGGGCGGCTTTTCCGGTTATGTAAGCGATATGGTCGCCATGGCCAAATCCATCGGCTGCACCGGAACTTACTTTGTCAACCCGAGCGGCATTTTCTCCTCCGCGCACTTTTCCACCGTCGCTGATCTTGCGCGGATGGAGGCTTTTGCATGCATCAACCCGGATTACCGCAGGATTGTGTCCTCCGATGAATATGTGATGACTGCTACCAATGTTCACACCAGCAGCGGTTGGGCCACCGCACGCAACGGCAATCCGATTTCCGAACTGACCAGCCTGCTTCAAAACACCAATATCAGCGAAATCACCGGCGCAAAAACCGGAACCACCACGCAGGGCGGTTATTCTTTGGCCTGCACGGCGGTAACCGCCGGCGGCCGCGAGCTGGTTGCCGTCATAGCTGGGATACCTTATGACAATGGGAAAGGTTCTGCTTACCGTGTGCCGGACATGGCCGCTGTTCTGGCTGAAGCCGCAAAAAAAGCCGACAGCTCCACCGCTGCCGCGCTGATTACCTCCGGCGAAGATCTTTCCGCTGCTTTGGCAGGCGGCGTGGAAGCTCTGGTGCCGCAAAACATGCAGCTGACCGCTGCGCGCAGCCTCGCCCTGACGGTTCCAACCGAGGGGAGCGCGCTCTCCAATGGTGAAATTCCTGTTTTTTATACTGCAGATGCTTTTATATTGAAAGCCGTTTATTACACTGATCTGGCAGACCGGCTGGCTCAGGCTGCCGCAGGTGTCGAAGTCACCGTGGGTTATTTGCAGATTACCGCCGGAGACGCGCGGCCACTGGATAATATCCCGCTCATCATCCGCAAACGCTGAACGGATTTCTCCACACGAAAACCGGAAAGGATTGGTTTTGATGCTGAATTTTTCAAAAACAGTGGGACGGGACTTTGACGTCCTGACCCTCGGCGAAATTATGCTGCGTCTTTCTCCGCCGAACAACGAACGGATTCTGCGCGGAGACATATTTGAAAAACGTGCCGGTGGTTCCGAGCTCAACGTTGCGTCTGGCATATCGCTGCTCGGACTGCGCACCGGCGTTATCACCAAGCTGCCTCGCAACGCAATCGGCAGCTACATAAAAAACCGTGTCCGCTATTGCGGCGTCAGCGACGATTACATTGTTTACGACGACGACCCGGAGGCACGGCTCGGCATCTATTATTACGAAAACGGCGCCCTCCCGCGCAGACCAGCGGTGGTTTATGACCGCAGGAATTCTTCCGTCACGCGTCTTCGTCTGGAGGAGCTTCCCGATTCCGTTTACAGCAGCTGCCGCATTTTTCATACCAGCGGCATTACGCTTGCACTCAGCGACCAGACCTGCTTTGACGCGGTAGAGCTGATGAAGCGCATGAAGGCACAGGGCACGGTCATTTCATTCGATGTAAACTACCGCGCCAATCTCTGGTCGGAAACCGACGCTCGCCGCACGATCGAGTCCATTCTTCCATTGATTGATATTTTGTTTGTTTCCGAAGAAACCTCCCGTCGAATGTTTGGCAAAACGGGCACCAAGGCTGAAATGATGAAAAGCTACTGCAGCGATTTTGGCGTTTCGGTCGTGGCAACCACCGAACGCACCGCGATCAGCCCGCACAAGCACAATTTTACCTCTACCATTTACTCCGCCGAAAACGACGCCTATTACGAGGAACCTCCCTACCTGAACATTGAGGTGGTAGACCGCATCGGCAGCGGCGACGCTTATGTCGCAGGGGTACTGTTCGGGCTGCTGCACTGCGGGGATTTTAAGCGGGCACTGGAATTCGGCAATGCTGCCAGCGCGCTGAAAAACACGATTCCCGGCGATCTTCCCAGCTCAGATTACGAGGAAGTCAGCCGCATCATTTGTGAGCATAAAAATCACGGGATCCAGAGCGAAATGACCCGTTGATCGATTTTCTGAAAGGGCGGTGAATGGAATGATCTCAGTGGAGCAATTTGCCGGGCAACTGCAAAACTGTTCTTGTGGTCATACCCATTGCGGTTTTTCTGCTGCTGTGGTGATTGGCAGCGGCGTGCTGAAAAATGCCGGGCGTATTTTAAAACGACAGGGTTTTCCCTCTTCGGTGCTGTTGGTATGCGACCGCAACACACTGGCGGCCGCCGCAGCCTTGCCGCAGATTCTTGCAGCGGAGGGGTTTTCCTGCAGTATTCACTGTTATGAAGATCTTCGTGTGGCCGACCTGGCTGAAGCGGAACGGATCGCTTCCCTGTGCGGAGATTGTGACGGGGTGCTTTCCGTTGGAACCGGTTCCCTCAATGACATCTGCCGCTACGGCGCCGCAAAACGGAACAAGCCGTTCGCCATTTTTGCCACTGCCCCCTCTATGGACGGTTTTGCAAGCGCCCACTCTCCGTTGACCGACCGCAATTTTAAACGGAACTACGATGCCGCGCCGCCCTCTGTGATTTTGGGCGATACCGCCGTATTGGCCGCCGCACCCACAGAACTGAAGGCTGCCGGTTTTGGCGATATCATGGCAAAGTTCATTGCGCTGGCCGACTGGCAGATTAGCTCTTTGCTCACCGATGAAGGCTACTGCCCCTCCATCGCCGCACTGACCCGCTCGGTTGCCGAAGAGGTCGCCGCCTGCGCCGCGGACGTTCCCCGCCGCGATGAAGCCTCGGCAGGGGCGATTATGAACGCGTTGGTGCTCACCGGCGCAGCGATGACGCTGGCCGGAACGCCTCGTCCCGCCAGCGGCGCCGAGCATGATCTTTCTCATTTTTGGGAGATCAAAGCGTTGGAATCCGGCCAAATCCCGGAATTTCACGGGAAGACGGTAGCAGTTGCCACTGTGCTTGTCAACCGGGTATACCACCTGCTTGCCGAAGCGGAGCAGATTGTTCCGCAGCGTGAGATTCTTGACTGGGATCGGATCGACGCCGTTTACGGACCGGCTTTTTCGCCGCAGGTGCGCGAATTTCAGCATCCGCCGATTACGGATTCCGTTTCGCTGCCGCTGCTGGCCGAGCGCTGGCCGCAAATTCGGGAAATCATTCGCGCTCTGCCGTCAGATGTGGAGATGACCCGCTGGCTTTTGCAAGCGGGAGCCGCTGTTACGCCGGAGGAAATTGCGCTTTCGGCGGATGAATGCACGACCGGGCTGCGGTGGCATCCTTACATGCGCAGCCGTGTCACTCTGCTGCGCCTATTCCCCATGCTGGGCATCCCGGTCGATTTCCGGCGCTGCCTGATTTCCCCCATTTCCTTCCATCAGTCAAAGGAGCGTGACCCCGGATGAACAAACGGCCGGTTACCATTTGCTTTGCCAATAACAAAGGCGGCAGCGGAAAATCCACCACCTGCGCCAACGTCGGTTACAGTCTTGCGTCCATGGGGTACCGCGTGCTGTTGGTGGATGGCGATATGCAGATGAATCTTTCGCTTTCCTTTTTCCCGGAGGAAGCCGTTCTCAGCTTTGCACAAAGCGAAAAAAACCTGTATTACGCCATTCGGGAACAAAAAAACCTGACGGATTACATCATCCCCTCCGGGTACGAGAATCTTGACCTGATTCCTTCTTCGTCGTTGATGAGCTCTATGGAATATGAGCTTTTCACTAAATGGCAGCGGGAACTGATTCTGCGCAAATGTCTGCAGCCGGTCAAGGATTCCGGCCGGTACGACTTCATTTTACTGGACGCGCCGCCCACGCTCGGCGGATGGGTGATGAATCTTCTCTGCGCGTCGGATCATCTGCTGATCCCCGTGGAAGCAAGCCCCTGGGGGTTGTTTGGGCTCGCCAATATGTTTGAGTTCTTTGAAACTGTACGCCAGATTGCTCCGGAGGTTTCCCTGCTTGGCATTGCGGTCACCAAGGTGGACGAACGAAAAAACTATTTCCGTCAAACAATAGAAACTTTGCGGGAAATGCAAAAGGTTCACCTGTTTGGCTCCTACATTCACGTTGACAGCAGTGTCGAATGGGCGCAGGACGACAGCAAACCCGTGGCCGCCTTCCGCCACAGCAGCCGAAGCGCCAAAGAATATTTTGCACTCGCCAAGGAGGTTGCTGAAAGTGTCAATCGGTAAAAGCAGCATTGCCCGCGCCGCAGAAGCCGCGGCAGCACCCGTTTCACAAAAGACGGCCGCAGAAACAGCCGCGTTCAAACCGCTGGCCCGGCTGACGGCGCTGTCTCCTTCGCAGCTTCGCCCTCTGGCGGTCATCCGTGGCGGCGAAGCCTCTCCGGAGCTGGTCTGCTCCATTCGCAGGCACGGTGTTTTAGTTCCGCTGCTGGCAGCGCGTGTTGGGGAGGAATACCTTGTTCTGCTTGGCGAGCATCGCCTTGCCGCCGCCAAAGAGCTTGGCCTCACCGAGGTGCCTGTCTGCATTGTGGACGCGGCAGACGAAAAAAGCGCGCTGCGGCTGATGCAGGAAATTCGCTCCTCGCGTTCGCAGGCTTCGGATTCCATTCAGAATGAAAAATTTTATGCCGCAGCCGCCGTTTCCGCCGAGGATCTGCCGGTGTTCCTGCTTTGACCTTTCGCGAGGTTATCAAAACAAAGGCGGAATGGGTTTGAAAGGAAGCTAATCCATGAAAGATTTTTATGCATCTCCGCAAAACCGGAGCCTGCCCGCCGACCGGCATACGAAGGCTTTTCCAACGCCCCCACCACTGACCGCCAACAATGTTGTCAGCGTTCTGTTTATTTTGGCGGCGCTCGTCGTGTTTCCGCTGTGGTCCAACGGTAGGTACGACACGCTGGCGCAGGCCAAGCTTGATTTTTTTGTGCCGGCCGTAATTTCTTTTTTAATTCTTTCAGCAGTCGCGCTGCTGTGCCGCATTCTGGTGCATCCAAAACGTGTTTTGCGCCGAGCCGAGCCTTTTACGGTTTCCGATGCAATGATGCTGTTGTTCTTTGCTGCCGCCGTCGTTTCGTGGCAATACTCCCAATGGCCGGAAGAAGCTTACTGGGGCTCGGATTACCGTCATCACGGGCTGGTCATACTGGCGATGTATACGTTGTCCTATTTTCTGCTTTCCCGCTTTGCCCGCCGGCTGAACTGGGTTCCCGTGGTATTCCTGTTCGGCGCGCTGCCGGTGTTCTGGCTCGGACTGCAAAATTTTCTCGGGAAAGATCCCCTTGGCTTTTATGCAAAATCGTCCGCACATTTTGTAAAAACCTGTATCTCCACCATTGGCAACTGGAATTTTTATGCAAGCTTTGTCTGTATGTATCTGGCGGTCATGTGCGGGATGCTTTTAAAAAGCAGAAAAACTGCTCCTACTCTTCTTTATGGCTTTGGCGTTTTTTCCGGTTCCATTGCCCTGATCTGCGGCAGCAGCGACAGCGGTTTTGTCGGTCTTGCGGCGCTGTTCGTTATTTTGCCGTTTTTCATCTGCAACTGGCGCCAGCTTGCCCATTATGCCATGATTCCCGCACTGCTGTTTCTTGCCGGTAAAGCCATGCATTTTATGGTGGCAGGCAACGGGGGAGTGACCAAAATTCCACTGCGCGGCTTCTCAAAAATGCTGATGGAAAGCATTGCGGGATGGGTGTTTCTTGCCGTTTGCACCGGAATAGTCGTTTTTTGTCTGATTCTGCATAAAATTAAACCTGATGTGTCGTTCCCGGTCGCGCTGAAGGTCATCTGGGGCGTCGTTCTTGCCGCCTGTACGTTTGCCGTGCTGCTTGCCGTTGTATACTTCAGCGCCATCAACGCAACCGCTCCGCTTGGCAATCTGGAAAAATACCTTCGCTTTAACGACCACTGGGGCTCCACGCGCGGCTTTGCGTGGATTCGCGCCCTGCGCGAATATGCCGGATACGACACGCTGCAAAAGCTGTTTGGAACCGGCGCCGACACCGCCAAGCATCTGTTTATGCCAAAATATTACACGGCGATGATGCGGCTGGGCAATGCAGTTTTTGAAAACGTTCATAATGAATACCTGCAGTATCTTGTCACCATTGGCGCCGTCGGCATGACCGGCTATATCGGGCTGATCGCCTCAGTGGTCACACGGTCGTTCCGCCGCGCCGGCAAGTCAAAACTCGCGTTGGCGTTGGGGTTGGCAGTGCTGTGCTATGCCGTTCAAGGTGTATTCAATATTACGCAAACCATGACGACCCCTGTATTTTTTACGCTGCTCGCCCTGGCCGAGGCCTGCTGCCGCGGAATCGACGCCGCAGGCCGCGCAAAACCGTCTCAGCCCTCTGTGGCAAAAATGCCCGACGCCGAAACTCCCGCCGCTTCGGATATTATGCAGGCTTTCGGCAAACCGGTCTGACTGCGCGCTTCATCTTTTTCTGCCGGATTAACACCGGATCAAAATTTTACTTTCCCGTGGTCAGCCGACCGCCTTTCTCATAGGATAGGTTGCGGAATTTTCCGCGCTATTTCAAAGAGAAAGGCGGTTTTTGATTGTTTGGTTTTGACGTTCACCGGCGCCTGACGGCTGTTTTGCTTTCTGCCGCGGTGGCTTTTTCCGGTTTTTGGGCCGCATTTGCACTTTCCCCGTCTTCCACGCCTGTGCTTCGCGGCGTCGACGTAAGCGAGTGGCAGGGAAAAATCAATTTTGACGAGGTGCACGACTCCGGCGTTCGGGTGGTATATATCCGTGCCTGTTACGGCGGAAGCTACACCGACCCTTATTTTCGTCGCAATGCCCTTGGCGCGGCCGAGGCGGGGCTGAAATTCGGCTGCTACCATTATGTCACGGCACGTACCGCCGAAGAAGCACGGCAGCAGGCGCAATATTTTGCATCGGTCATCCGAAATGAAACATATTCCTGCCGTCCCGCCATGGATTTTGAATCCTTTGGCTCACTAAACACCCAAGAGATCAACGCCGTCGCCGCTGCGTATTTAAAAGAACTTCGATCCTTAACCGGTGTGACGCCCGTTATTTACGCGGACGCAAACGATGCAAAAGAGATTTTTTCCGCATCACTGAACCGTTATCCGCTCTGGGTTGCGGATTGGGGCGTCGAGGAACCTGCAAACAATGAAAAATGGAAAAACTGGGCAGGGTTCCAATACGGCAGCGGAAAAATACCCGGCATTGCTACAGTTGTCGATCTGGATTTCTTTACAACGGAAATTTTTCTGCCGGAACAACCGGTTTCTTCCGCTTCGCTTTCGTCCTCGTCTGCTTCGGAAGCATCGGAACACAGTTTTCCCGCCGGTAATCTTTCCTCTTCCGTGTCTTCCCGGCAAAGCAAAGTTCCCTCTTCCTCTTCCGTGGAACCAGGCGTAACAGTGTGGATTCCGATTTTGAGTATTGCCACGCTTCTTGTATTGTTGATTGGAGTGGCTTTGTTCATGCGACCCGACGGGAATTAAACGGCAAACGCGCCATACACCCGGCACACGCATGATTTTCCCAATCTGCGCATAAGGATACTTTACGGCAGCTGCCGTAATTTTGCCGCGCGGCTTTTGGGAAAGGATCGAAAAAACGCATGAAAAAAAGGCTGTTTATTCAAAATGCGGTTATCCTCACGCTGTGCTCTCTTTTTTTAAGTGCGCTGGGAATGGCTTTTCGCGTTTATCAATCCAACCTCATTGGCGCCGAGGGCATGGGGCTGCTTCAGCTTCTGCTCTCGGTGTATTACTTTGCAACCAATCTTGCGGTTTCCGGCCTGAACCTTGCCGTAACGCGGCTGGTCAGTGAATCCGCCGTTTCCGGCAACGGCGCATCTGTGGAAAGAGTACTGCGCAAATGCCTCGGTCTTTGCCTGCTGTTCGGCATCTCAACCGGTCTTGCCCTTTTTTTTGGCGCTCCGTCAATCGGCCGCTGGTGGCTTGGCGATATGCGTGCGGTGGACTCCCTGCGTGTTCTGGCCGTTGGGCTTCCATTCCTTTCCGTTTCATGCTGTATCCGCGGCTATTTTCTTGCGGTGCGCAATTCCTTCAAGCCAAGCTCCGGGCAAATTCTAGAGCAGCTGATTTCCTTTGCTTTTGTCGCGGCTTTCTTTTCATTTTTTGCAAAGGAGGGCCTTGCCGCGGCCTGCTGCGGTATTGCGCTCGGCATGACCATTGGCGAAATCTGCGGCAATCTTTATATTGTTCTTCTGTTTCGACTGCAGGTGCGGCAGATCCTTCGCCAAAAAAGCGGGAAGGCAGTTTCCTCCCGCAAAATTTTTTCCATTTCGCTGCCGATTGCCGTGGGATACTACCTGCGGTCGGCTCTTGTTTCGGTTGAAAATGTCCTGATTCCCGCCGGGCTGAAACGTTCCGGCAGCTCCTACGGGGAATCCCTTGCCAGCTACGGAATTGTCAAGGGAATGGTTCTGCCAGTCCTCTATTTTCCGCAGGCGTTTCTGACCGCCTTTTCCATGCTGTTGATCCCCGAGGTCTCCGAAGCCCGCGCCGCACGCCATCCGGCAGAGATCCGGTCTATGGCCTCACGTGTTTTTCAAATCTGTTTGCTGTTTTCCTGTCTGGTCGTCGGAATCTTTTTCTTTTTCGGCGATGAACTCGGGCTGCTCCTTTACAAAAACGCGGAATCAGGGCGGCAGATGCGGCTGCTCTGTCCCCTGGTTCCGTTCATGTATCTGGATAGTATTGTCGACGCAATGCTTAAGGGGCTGGACGAACAGGTCTATTCGCTCAAGGTCAACCTTTCGGATTCCTGCCTGCGCGTCGTTTTGATTGCGCTGTGCGTGCCCCGGTTTGGGATTTCTGGTTATCTGTTCGCGACATTTTTCAGCGTCCTTTACAACTCATCGCTGAGTATTGGCCGGCTGATGAAAAAAAGTTCTGTGCGCTTTCCCTTTTTTCGCTGGGTTGCTCTGCCGCTGATTTGTATTGGGCTTTGCTGCGCAGGAACCCGCGCGCTTTTTTCACTGCTGCAGCTCGCAGAATTTTCCGTTCTGCTGTTTGTCTGCGCGGCAGGCGGCTGCGCAATTCTGCTGTATCCGCTGCTGCTGCGACTGACCGGCTGCATTTCCGCCGGAGATCTGCAGTGGTTCCGGAATTCCTTTGGACGCAAATAGCGATAAGCCGCTCTCCCGGATTTCGCCGAACACCCGTTCTGTTTATTCTTCAAACTCTTCCCCACTGATTTCACAGTCCAACCAGCTTGCAACGGGATAATAGATCGGAATCAGCAAAAAGACAATCCACCCTGGGTTCCACATTCCCCGGAAGAAGCCAAGACAGAGAAACACTGCCGCTGCCAGCACCGGAAAAGGAAACACAACGAATTTGCGCTTGTGAATTGCGTCGCTCAGCCCATGTACAATCGGAATCAGTAAAAATAGCAGCCACGCGGGGTGCCACCACCCATGCGCAAATCCCAAATAACAAAATGCAATCACCGCAATCGTATCAATCGGAAACTCAATTTTCCGTTTAAAATGTTTTTCCTGTTTGGTTCGTCCGGCATTATCATTTTCCGCCACCGTTACGCCGTTTGCTCCAACGTGCACGACATCTTTACCGTCGACAACATGAACACCGTCCTTCCAGCTGATATGAACGGTTGCGTCCTTATCCTCCACATGGATACCGTCTTTCCAGCTGATATGAACATTCGTTTTTTCCGTACTGGCCGCCGTGTTTTCCTCTGCAGCCGCCTGCGACTCTTCCTGTTCCGGCTGCAGCTCCGGCTCTTCCTGACCAAATTCCGGCCGCATGGGTTCTGCGTCCTTTTCCGGCTCATCCGGTACAATACCGTTTACCAGATCATCCAGTGAAACACCGTAAATTCTGGCCAGGCGAATCAAATTTTCCGTATCGGGAGAAGCCTCCCCGCGCTCCCACTTGGAAACAGACTGGCGGCTGATTCCAAGTCTGGCCGCCAGCTCCTCCTGAGAAAGTCCACTCTTTTTTCGATATTCATAAAAACGGTTTGCAATTGCTTGATCCATCGTAAACCCCTCCATCCGTAAATCGCCCGAATCTCCTGATTAACCATATGAAATTTAATGTTATAATTATATCAGGAGCGATCTTTTCACGCCACCAATTTCGGTTTTCAAATCGCGCAACTATAGGTTGCAAATCGCAAAACATTACCGCTTTGAATCATTCGTGCGGCGCTAAGCATAACGAAAAACGCTTTTGGTTCATCTTCCCCAAGCAGTATGAGTAAGCAGATAGTCATTAAAATATGCCACGTGCTCTGTCTGCTTGGTCGCAGGAAGCCGTTTTTCCTCAAGCTCCTCAATTTTCTCAATCCGGTCTGCAAGGAATTCTGAAACGCGGTATGCCGTGGTTTTTAGGCGAAGCATTAAACAGCCATAGCGCCGTTCCAAAACTTCAAAGCCAAAGGCACAGTGCCGTTCAAACCAAAGTTTACGGTTGACCAGCCACAGCTTCTCTACCTTCTGCAAAAGCAAAGGGATCTCCCGATCAACGATTTCGCGAAGCTTCTTATCATTTTTTTCATCATAATATTGTTTCAGCCGGAGACCGAAACCGCATTTTACAGAAAGCACGTCGCAAAGACTTATATAAAATTCCAAAGTGGTGTTCAATTCGGGGTATTGGCCTGTAAAGGACTGCAGCTTTTCCTTCTGCCGAATAAAATGAGTTTCAAAATCCAATTTAGCAGCTTCCGTATCGAATAAACCGGCAATCGGATCTTGCCACATCAGGTATTTTGATGGATTGACCAACTCTTTAGGTGAATCGGGAATAATCTCACAGCCGCTGTGCGTCGATCCACTTTCAATATTTTCCGGGTTATCAATATTTGCAATTTCAAGAATCATTTCGCTGCTGCATTTTCCACAGAAGTCAAATCGTTCTTTTACACGGGCAAGCGTCGGTGTCTGACAATACATATGCTCTGCATAAAATTGAAAACCGAGTAAATTGCAGAAAAAATCTCGCTCAGGGCTGTCATCGCCCCATGTTGTCGCAAAAACATTTTTGATCTGCTCTTTTTTAGCGGCATTCAACGCTGCATCAGAGGCTTGAATGGTATGGTAATAATTCGTGCAAAAACCATGCCAGTCATGCACCGCACCGGCAAACCACGTTTTTCTGCCCGTTTCCAGGTGGGCACGGAAACGTTCGCAGCACTGTTCCTCGTCGGTCAGCGAATAATTGGCTTCCACCAGTTCAATATTGGCAGGTATTCTTTCAATCACTTCAGGTGGAATGTGCAAATTGTCCAGCGCATAGCTTTCTGTTGAGCCGCCTGTACGAAAAAACATGTCGCTCCACACCATCGGCTCAAGATCATATTTTTCCACAATTTTCGCAACTTTCTGCAAATGTTCGCAAAAAATATCCATCCGGGGGCGGTATCCGTTTTTCAAAATATAATTCCCCAAACCGAGGCTCATGGTTTCATCAAAACCGATATGGATCCGCCTGCTTCGCAGCGGACGAATCGCTGCTTTCACCATGTTTTCAATAAATTCATAAGTCTTCTCCTCACCGACCAACAGACAGTCCCATGTATCTTTTACAGTCGAAAACTGGTTCCAGCGCAGCGTATTTGACAAATGTCCCAATGTTTGTATCGCAGGAATAATTTCGATTCCCAACTGCCAGGCGTAATTGTCAATTTCTCGAATCTCCTCATCGGTATGCCTGCCGCGCATATAACCGAAATATTCATACTCCGGCACAACATAGGATTCCTCGCGATACAACATAAACATATTCAGTCCCATAATCGCCATTTTACGCAGAACGCTCTTAATGGCATTAATGGTCATCAGCGCTCCGTGAGAAAGGTCTATCATTGCTCCGCAGGTATCAAAATAAGCTGTTTCACTCACCTCAAAGTCTGTTTCACCGGCTGAAAGTCTTTGCAGCAAAATACCAAGCGCACGGAAAAACTCGCACGGCTTACTATAGTGAATTTGTGCGGTACCGTCTTTCAGCGCAACAAAAAGGTTATCTCCCCGGGCAACCTCAACCGGCATCCCGTTCTCGCTTCTTGTATAACCATAATCCTCTGCCAAAATATCGATCCCTGCCGACAACTGTTCGACATTTCCCGCGAATTTAAAATCCATTAAACTTTCTCCCTTCAACACACTTTCTTTATCAAAAGAATACTGCTTGCGGCTTACGCTACCGCCGTTTCTCCCAAAATCCTTTAGATTTTGATTTCACAGGGACGGCGGCGCCGATAAACGATCACAGCGTCAAAGCCCGCCTGTTTTGCAATCTCAATTCCTTCCGGAATCCCTTTTCCAAGATCCTCCACACAATGGGCGTCCGCACCGACGGTGATATATTGGCCGCCTAACTGACGAAAGCGTTTCACCAACTCGAGATGCGGCAGCGTTATTCCGATCTTCTGCCGCAGTCCCGAGGTGTTGATTTCCAACGCCTTTCCTTTTTGCGCCAGCAATGAGAGAATTTCGTCAATTCGCCCGGCATACCGGTTCAGGTCAACCCGAATGCCGAATTCACCGGTAATGTATCGAAGCGGATAGGTCAGATGTGCCAGCGAATCGAAATTGCCCCACTGCACCATATGCAACAGCTCGTTAAAATAATGCTCCAGAAGAAAGGCTGCGTTTTCCTCCGTATAGCTCAGATAGTAGAAATCGGGTGTGTGCAGCAGGTTGTGCACCGAAGCCAGCACAAAATCATATTCGTGTGCGGCAAGCACTCGCTCGGCAAGCTCATAATTCGTACTCGGCTGACCAATTTCAATGCCAACCAGAACCTCCGGCAAATCGCCCGCCCGCAGCTTCTGCTGTTCATGCGCCGCTTGCCACGCCATGGGAACCGAGCTGCAGTAGCCGGTGGAATAAAACTCGTTGATCTCACAATGATCCGTCAGCGCGATCACCGGAATGCCCAGTTCCGCGGCACGGCCAACCATTTCCTGCGCGGTATTGCTGCCGTCAAACGAACGGCTGGTATGCATATGGCAGTCACAAAGAATGTGGGAATTCATAAAAACACAATCCTTTCACTATAGAGTGCCGTTTGTTTCAAACATTTCTGTTTTTAATCATAGCACAAAGAAGATGAAATCGCAAAAGAAATGCACTCTTTTAGGCGATAATAAATCACATGCAATTAGTTATATTCTGTGATAATAACTCAAAATTTTACTCCACAACAACACGAATAATAGTTTCCTTATTTTTTGTGCTATTTTATTAGTAATAACAGTTAAATTTTTTACCTGCTAAATTGCTGTAAAATATTTTATAATCATGGTAAATAATTGCAATCTTGATATCCCGTGCGCATTTAAACATTGCAATTGAGGTTGTTCTCAACAGGTGTTTTAGGAAGAACCTACCGGAACTCCGTAGTTAATAGTCATTCTCAGTTAAAGCATTGGGGATATGTTTTCGGCCGCAACAGCACCGATCTTCTCCTGACAGGGAAGACCGATCAGGCCGCTTCCAGCGTGGAACCTGCCCTGCCATAAACCGGGGAGCTGTTCCCCGACACTGACATTCTAAAAACAAAATAAGCGCAATGGGGCAGCCTTTGTAAAAAACGAAGGCTGCTCCGTTTTTTGTCCGCTTTTGCCGAAGAAAAATTCCGTCTTCCCTGTTCCAAAAACAAGCGCTTTGTGGTATGATAAATAACAAGAAAACACCACATTTAACACTTGGAGGGAAATGAAATGCGCGCAGTAATCTCTGTAATCGGCAAGGATATGGTTGGCATTCTGGCAGCGGTTTCCGCCGAATGTGCCGCTTCAAAAATGAACATCACCGATGTTACACAATCTATTCTGCAGGATATGTTTGTCATGATTATGATGGTCGAATTCACGGAGAGCTCTATCCCATTTGCTGAATTTTCCGACCGGCTGACTCAGCTGGGAACGGAAAAAGGGCTTGATATCCATGTAATGCACGAGGATATCTTCAATTCGATGCACCGCATCTGAATTCAACATTACGGAAGGAGCTTTTCAATGATAAATTCCAAGGATATTCTGGAAACGCTCAAGATGATCGAGGAAGAACATCTTGACGTGCGCACCATTACCATGGGTATTTCGCTGCTGGACTGCATCGATCCTGATATCGACGCCGCCTGCGGCAAAATTTATGACAAGATCTGCCGCTATGCGAGCAATCTGGTCAAAACCGGCGACGATATTGCCGCGGAATACGGCGTGCCGATCGTGCACAAGCGCATCTCCGTTACGCCGATCGCCATGGTGGCGGCGGCCTGCCCTTCAAAAAATCCGGTCAAATTTGCACGCACGCTGGAACGCGCCGCGCAAACCATCGGCGTCAACTTTGTCGGCGGGTATTCCTCGTTGGTGCACAAGGGCTTCGGCCCCGGCGATTACGCGCTGATTCAAAGCATTCCCGAGGCGCTCAGCGAAACGGAGCACGTCTGTTCCTCGGTCAATATTGGTTCCACCAAAACAGGGCTGAACATGGACGCCGTTGCGATGATGGGCAAGATCGTGCGCCGCACAGCCGAAATTACCGCCGACCGCGACTGTATCGGCGCGGCAAAGCTCGTAGTATTCTGCAACGCACCGGAGGACAATCCCTTTATGGCCGGCGCGTTCCACGGCCCGGGCGAACCGGACTGCGTCATCAACGTGGGCGTCTCCGGCCCCGGCGTTGTCAGCGCCGCCATTCATAAAGCCGGCAGCTGCGACATTGCCGAACTGGCTGAAACGGTCAAACGCACCGCGTTCAAGATCACCCGCGTGGGTCAGCTCGTCGCAAACGAAGCAGCGCGGCGCCTCTCGGTGCCGTTCGGCATCGTCGACCTTTCCCTTGCGCCAACACCCGCCGTTGGCGATTCTGTTGCGCGGATCCTAGAGGAAATGGGGCTGGAGCGCTGCGGTGCGCCCGGAACCACCGCCTGCCTCGCTCTGCTGAACGACGCTGTGAAAAAGGGTGGCGTAATGGCATCTTCTCACGTTGGTGGTCTTTCCGGCGCATTTATTCCGGTCAGCGAAGACGAGGGCATGATCGAGGCTGCCCGCTGCGGCGCGCTGACCATCGAAAAGCTGGAAGCGATGACCGCGGTCTGTTCTGTCGGATTGGATATGATCGTTGTCCCCGGCGACATTACTGCCGAAGCAATCTCCGGTGTCATTGCCGACGAAGCCGCCATCGGCATGGTAAATTCCAAAACGACGGCCGTCCGCCTGATTCCCGCGATTGGTAAAAAAGTCGGCGAAGAACTTTCTTTCGGCGGGCTGCTTGGCAGCGGCCCGGTCATGCCGGTTAATAGCTGCTCTCCGGCAAAATTCATTTCCCGTGGCGGTCGTCTTCCTGCCCCGCTGCAGAGCCTGAAGAACTAATCTTGCTCCCGCTGCCATTGGCTGCCGCACAGGTGTTCCCTCTCTTTTCGGTTGGCCTTTTAAGCTGAAGTCACAAGATAAACAAACGCAAAAGCTAAGCCTTTCGGAAACAACAGGCTTAGCTTTTTTTACTGTTTTTATCCGCAGCAGGAAGAAACAGCGGAATACTGATTAAAAAAACTTATAAAATCGGCTAATCTTTCGCGAGAAAATGATGAGAAAAACAGGTGTGGCTCTGATAAAATAGAAAAGAGAAAGTATACCCTTTTTCAAGTGCGGTATTTTGCCGTCGGCGTGAACCCCGTTCTTTGCTCTTCGGCTTTTTTCTGTAATCACCTGAAACCACCATGAAAGGAACCTGACAACATATGAAATGGAGAAAATGAATTGCAGCTTTTGCAGTGCTTGGGCTGCTGACCGCCGCGATTCCCTCTGTAAGCGCAGACCCGGCCCGACCGCATGATTTTGGGTACCCCTGCTTATTCTCAGCTTGTCCGTGATCCCGAGATCCGCGCCTCTATCTGCAACCCCACTACGGTGATCACCAATACCGGGACCAGCTACGCCGCGGAATTGACCGTCACCAAGCCGACTGCGAACGATTCCTCTTCCCAACCGGCTGAAGCGCCTTCTTCCCCCGCAGAAAGCTCCGCGCCTCAAAACAGTTTTCCGTGGATTTGGGTCGGCATCGGCGCAGCCGTTGTAATTGCCGCTGCGGCTGTCTGCGTCGTACTGCTGAAGCGAAAGAAATAAGTCGGATCCGCAACTTCTGTTCCTGTATGATTCAATGGGCTACCGCAACGGTGTTTTTGGCAGCCCATTTTGATTTTCGCCTGATCGCCCGGTCATGCAAATACCGCCCGCTTGTTGTTAGCGGGCGGTATTTTTTGATAAAATATAATCCAAATAGTATAATCGAAAAAAAATATAGCAATTCGGATGTTTTTTGACCGCTTTCATTCGGTTTTCAGACAATACTGTCGCTTTCCGCCGATTCTTCCGCAACATCAAAGGTCTCCAGCACACTCTCATTTTGTGGACGCGGGTTTCTGCGCCACACGCCCTTGCGGTAAAAGAAAAATGAAATCACGCTCGCGGTGCTCCAGCCAACCGGCCACGAAATCCAGATTCCAACTGCACCCATGGCGAGCGCACCGGAAAAAACAAAGGCCAGAATGACGCGCAGAACCAGATCTGTAAAGGTCGTAGTCATAAACCAGCTCATTGCGCCGGCTCCGCGCAGTACCCCATCCGCCATCAGCTTAACTGCAACAACCAGATAAAACGGCGAAACAATCCGCAAAAACGTAATACCGGTCTGCATGGCCAGCTCACTGCCGTGATCCATAAAAAGATTCATCATTGCGCGACTGAAGAAAAAAAACACCACGGTAAAAGGGATTGCCACTGCTGCCGCAATCCCCATTCCGGCACGAAATCCTCTCTGAACACGCTCTTCCTTTTTTGCGCCGAGATTTTGCGCCGTAAAACTGGAAACCCCGTTTGCCAGCGTTGTGAACGACGTAACGGCAAAGGTGTTGAGCTTAATCGCTGCGGAATAGCCTGCGATCACCGCCGACCCAAAACCATTCACCAGGCTTTGAATAAACAGATTACCGATTGAAATAAAACTTTGCTGCAAAATACTCGGCACAGCGATCCTTGCAATCCTCCCCAGCATGGATAACGAAAAAAAGGGAAAACTCCCGCTCTGTATTTTGCGCAAACGCGTCACCAGCGTAATCATCGCCAACACCGCAGAAACTCCCTGTGCCAAAAACGTGGCCCACGCCACACCTGCCACTCCCCAATGAAATTGAGCAACAAACAACAAGTCAAGCGCGACATTTCCAAGCGAAGACGCAATTAAGAAATATAGCGGCGTTTTGCTGTCGCCGAGCGCAGTAAAAATTCCGGTGCAGACATTATAAAAGAACAGAAACGTCAGCCCAATGATGTAAATTCTCAAATAGAGCGCCGCGTCGGCAAAAATATTATCCGGCGTACTGATCGTCCGCATCATCCAGGAACACCCGGCCAGCCCCACAGTTGTGAGCATCGCACAAATTGCAGCGCACGCCAGAAAAGTTGTTGTTACCGCCGTTTTCATACTTTTCAGATCGCGTGCACCAAAAAACCCCGAAACAACAACCGAACAGCCAATGTTGCTGCCCACCGCAATTGCCATGAAAATCATTGTAATCGGATAAGATGCGCCCACTGCCGCCAACGCGTCCTCTCCCGCAAATTTTCCGGCAATCACACTGTCCGCAATGTTGTACAGCTGCTGAAACACCACACTGACAAGCATCGGAATCGAAAACCGACAAAGCACTTTTCCGGGCCTGCCTTGTGTCAAATCCGTAATCAATTGGAGTCGCTTCCTTTTCACAGAATACCGGAACTGCTGCGCACAGCCCGGCCTTCTGCTATTATAGCGAAAGAAAATCTATAAGTAAAATACTTTATTGTTAGACAATCTATAACACAATTTAATAGATTGCCTGACAAGCATTTGACCTTGCCAGACACTCATCCTCCTGTTCACCCGCAGAAGAGGCGCAACTTTTTATGAACTTTCTTCGGGCAAAGGTTCATGTTTCACCGAAAAACGGGTAAAATAGCAAAAGCACTCCTTAGACTGCACATCCGGATTTGATGAAAGGAATGGTCTCGAAATGAAACTTCACGAAAATCGCAGAGCAGTGATACGGCTGGTCAGTTTTTTCTGCGCTGCGCTGCTCGTTCTCGGCGGCTTTACCTATGTGGGATATTCCACAGCAAACCGTTACCGTACCCGTTTGGAAAACAGCTGCCGCCGCTCCTTAGAGGAACTTTCCACTTACTTGTCCAATATTGAAACCGCGCTGACCAAAAGCCTGTACTCCAATTCGCTGCCGGAGCAGACTCTGTTGGCCGCGCGGCTGCTTCGCGACGCTGGCTGTGCCAAGGAGGCGCTTTCCCAGCTGCCGCTGGATCAAACGCCGCTTGACAAAATCTATCGTTTTCTTTCTCAGACCGGTGAATTTGCCGTGTCGCTTTCGGGCAGGCTTTCCGCCGGTGAAGAACTTCGAGATGAAGATTACGACAGCCTCACCTCGCTGCACAGCTATGCGCGCACGCTGAGCGCCTCGTTGCAGGACTGTACTGCCGAGCTGCTTTCGGGTGAAAACGGGGACTGGTACTTTATTCAAAGGCTTTCGCAGGAAGACGAAGTGCTGCCGACTGTGACGGACGGCTTTCGGGAGATGGAAGCCGGATTTGAAGATTACCCCACGCTGATTTACGACGGACCGTTTTCCGATCATATTCTGCAGCAAACGCCGCGCATGACAGAGGGGAAAACCGATTACGGTGAAACCGCCGCTGCCGCTGCTGCAAAAAGCTTTCTTTCGCTTGGCAACGTTTCGGCCGGAGAACTGACCTCGCTTGGAAAAAGCGAAAGTAATCTGGCGGTATACTCCTTTGCGCTGGGAAGCATGACCATGGACGTCACCTGTGCCGGTCCGTATGTTGCCCGGGTCATTGATTCGCGCAATGTGGAAAAATCGGCGATCTCCGTCGAAAGCGCCCGCAAAAATGCGCGCATTTTTCTTTCGATGCAAGGCTATTCCGATTTTCAGGAAAGCTATTATTCCGTGGCCGATCATATCTGCACCGTCAACTTTGCCGCGCAGCAGGACGGTGTAACCTGCTACCCCGATCTGATTAAAGTTTCTGTCGCGATGGACAACGGCTCCGTCGTTTTGTTTGACGCGTGCGGTTACCTGATGAACCACATGAGACGGGAACTGTCGGAACCAAAGCTTTCCGCCGAAGAAGCACGCAAAAAGCTAAGCCCGGCGCTAATCCCCGCAGCTGAGCCAAAGCTTGCGGTCGTTCCTACAACGGGCGGAAACGAAGCGTTTTGCTATGAATTTCGCTGCACCGGTGCCAATGGCGAAACCGTGCTGGTTTACCTGGATACGCAAACCGGATTGGAGCGCCAGCTGTTGATTCTGCTTCAAAGCGACGGCGGTATTCTCACAATCTGAGCTTCATTCCCCGCCCATCCACAAATATTGGCTTAAGTCCACCAATCCCGCGCTGCTGACGGCGACTCCCTCCGCCTCCAGCAGCATTTTCTGCACATCCGGCCCACCAAATGCAAAATCCGGCGCGAGCCTGCCCTCGCGGTTCACCACTCTGTGGCAGGGAACCTCCCCCGGGGTTGGGTTGCGGTGCAGCGCACCTCCCACCACACGGGATGCGCGGGGGCTTCCCGCCATCAGCGCAATCTGGCCGTAGGTAGTCACTTTCCCGCAGGGAATTTTTTTCACTGCTTCATAAACACGCTGATAAAAGTTCAATGAAAAGTCCTCCTGAGATGTAATGTGTAAAGAATCGTTTTGACTACGAAATGCACAACGGCTGCCATTCCAGAAGTACAGCCACACCTCTGATTATTATTGACCCGACAAACCGAAATTCTGATAAGACACTTTTTATAGCATTTATTAACTGTTATATCTTATCTTGGGAAAGTCCGCAAACCCTTGAAAATGCTAAATTTTTAGCAAGTGAGTTTGCCCTTATGCTTTCCCCTATGTTATATCCTTTCCCCTCGTGTTACGAACCCTCATAAGGGCAAAAATAAGGGAACGAAAAACCTGTAACAAATTATAACATGAAATGAATAGGACAGAAAGAACTGATTGAAATGCTTTCTAAAATTTCTCCGAAAAATAAACTTCCCCGGTGCAAGCACTCAAACACCACAAGGGTGTTGCCTCCTCGGGGTATTCGCCCCAACTTCACTTCGTTCGGTATTAGTTTGTACGCCCAAAGGGGAGGGGAATGTACCCACTCTCATTCAATTAACAAAGGAAGGACTGATAAGATATGAAATTCATATATGCAAAATGCAATATGCACCACAACAGTATTGATATAACTACCTTTGACGGATATATCCTACAGCTTGACTAGAATGTAGCGGAAGACGGATTACGGACTACTCCCTGCTCTCAATGTGCTTTAGATGCATTAGCAGTAGACAATCCTCTTGAATATGCCCGATTAGCACTTGATGGCAATCTGCAAATGTGGGTAGATGCAGAAGATAGTTTAGAATTGTGGTAAATCGACAGTTTAATTCCCCAGAATCCGGGGAAATTAAACTATGTTAAGACCTTTGTATTCTGTTCCTCCAAAATGCTTTTTGTATTATGCCGCTTATTCTTTGGTATTAGTCAGATTTTTCATCGGTTCTCCCCATTTTCCGAGATGTCTTCCATCAATAGAAGAATATGTATTTTCGCCTGGAGCTAATACCGGAGCAGCCTTCATCAATCTTTCTGTAAAGGGAATCTCTATATCCAGAAGTTTTTCATCCTGAGTTACATTACGAATTAAACAGAGAAAAATATCTGATCCATCTCCCATAGAGATTGCTTTCTTCACTTCCAGTTCAAAACTAACCGGGCTTTCCGCAATGGTTGGCACATCTAGCACTTGTCCCCACTCTACAGTAGGCAGGCACTTCATCTTATTAGGTGTGGTTCTGCCATAGGTACAACCATAATAATCTGCCAAAGGCAGCAGCTGTTCAGATACAAGGTTAGCTGAAAATACACCATTTTTGCGTATCAAATCCTTGGTCTGTTTTTCCTCACCTATACAAGCCATTACCCCGAGCCCTTCTGAGGAATGATAATATCCAAACCAACAGAAAAGACCAAAATGGGGCTGCCCATCTTCCTGTTTTGTGCCATAAAGAAATAATGCCTGTGGACAGTAATCATTAATAATCTTAGTTTTTATTTTTGCCATCGTGTACATCCTTTCCTTTTTAATGCCTGTTCCGTTCGCTCCAAGTTGGAAACGATACGGTCAAGATACTGTTCTAATTCCTTGATTTCCTCCTTTTCAAAATCCTTAAAAAAACAAGCTGTTCAGTTGTCTATATCAATTTTTTATATAGCCTTGCACTCCAGAAATCCATTCCCACTTCATCCAAATAAAAGTGAAAAATTGATTTCCAATTTTTTGTTGCCGTATTCAGTATCATATATTCTGCTTCACCCTTTAAGATGCGTTCGACAAATAAATACAATCCTTTCCCAATGCCCATCGAACGATAGCCCGGAGAAACATAGAGTTCTTCCACTTCAAAGCATTTCGTATGATCCGGCATAATAGACTGCATTCGTTTGGAATCAAAAAAATTACCAAATAGATATCCAATGACTTGTTCATGATCGCAAGCAAAAAAAATTCTGTTGCCTGTCAAGTCCTCCTTCGTATTAGCTCTATATCCGTAAGTGCTATTCTCCTTTTCCCATTCTCTCGAAAAGTCAATCAATATTTTTATGTTTTCCTCCGTCAATCCTACCTCTTTGAAAAACATTATCTCGCCTCCGAAACCATAAGTTTGTTGAATTGCTGTAATTTTACCAAAAAGAGAGCATCATAACAAGAAATGTTTTCCGTGCCGTTCCCGACTAAGGGCGCGCTTATTTACCACCGGCAAAGCCATCCGGCAGTACTACCCAAGGACAAAAACCAGAAACAAACACGCCTATTTAGGCGGCAAGCGCGTCACTTTTTCGGCTTCGGACGGCATTTGCATTTTATTCCTAAAGGATTATAATAAAATCAGGGTTTGGATCATGATTTTACTTTTGGAAAGGATGACCACAGCTATGGATTTAGAACGTTTTGTCTTTGACGGCTCCCGGCGGTTTGAACCTAAAAAATTTGACTCGGCCTACATCTGCGATTATGGCAGCAAGGAAGAAGCCTCACAAAAAATGCTGGCGAATCTAAAGCGGCTTACCGAGCTGCAGGATCGTCTTTATGCGGAAAACAAAGAGGCGCTTCTCATCATTTTTCAGGCGATGGATGCCGCCGGCAAAGACGGCACTATCAAGCATGTGATGAGTGGAATGAATCCGCAGGGAATCGACGTATGGAATTTTAAGCAGCCCTCTGCCGAAGAGCTTGACCACGACTATCTCTGGCGCTGCATGAAACGGCTGCCGGAGCGCGGAAAAATTTGCATTTTTAACCGCTCTTATTATGAGGATGTGCTGGTTGGCCGCGTGCATGAGCTTTATAAAAACCAAAACCTCCCGCAGCGTTGCCTGTACGACAATATTATCAAACGCCGCTGCCGGCAGATCCGTGATTTTGAAAAATATCTGTGGGAAAACGGCATCCGCGTTGTCAAATTCTTTTTGGACGTCTCCAAGGAGGAGCAGAAGAAGCGTTTTCTTAGCCGTATTGATAATCCCGCAAAAAACTGGAAGTTTTCCGAAGCGGACATTCGGGAGCGCGCTCACTGGGACGAATATCAGAAAGCATACCGCGATGCAATCAACGCGACCGCAACACCGGAAGCTCCCTGGATTGTTGTTCCGGCAGATAAAAAATGGTTTACCCGGCTGGTGGTTTCGCAGTTTCTGGTAAAAACACTGGAAATCATCGATCCGCAATATCCGGTGCTCCCTGCCGGAACACAGAAAATGCTTGGGGAATGCCGGGCAAAGCTGACCGGAGAGAATCCCGCCGCACCGAACGAAAAAAACGCAAACACATCAGCAGAGTCGCCTTCTGAAAAAATTGCAGCAGAATCTTCCGGTGTGCCGGTAAATCCGCATGCGGACAAAAACTGATCTTGTAGCGCAAACACAGCGGGGCTGTCGTAAAAGAGGAAATTGTTTTCCTCTTCTGCGGCAGCCCTGCTTATTCTCTGCTTCTCTGTTCACTCTTCCCAGCTGATCTTCATGTTTCCGCCGTCATCCAGAGCCTCGTCAATCAGTTTAATCATTTCCAGCGTACTGCGAAAGCTCTGCGTTTTGTTCGTATCCACCCATTGAATCGTTCCCTGCCAAGTGGCGTTCTGACGGAACTTGACGTGAACAACAAAGGTGGCGCGATCCTTCTCTTCAATTTCCATTTGATTCACCGCTTCTCCTGCAATAATTTTACTTTTCTTCACTTTTCCGAAATGGCGGGACTGAAACGTCGCCTGCGGAAAGGAAAGCGTGTCATAAAGGCTTTCCATTGCGTTGAGCATCCCGCAAAGATCAAAAAACTGGATTTTTTTCTGAAAATGTTCGTTATAGACCCATCCCCGAAAATTTTTCGCTTCGTACGAGGTAATGTGCAGCACGACCCGAGTTTCCATTGCACTGATCCGTGGTTTTACTGTTCTCACATAACCTCATCCTTTCTTTCTACTCTATTATAGGATCAAGCGGTCACATTTTAGTCATATAAACAACAGTGGGTTAAATCAAAACAAAAAATTATCTGATGTTCAGCCGCCTGTCCATAGCCTCTAAATTAGTGCTGTACATCCGGGCGGTCTCTTTGGCAATTACACCCTCCCGGTACAGCCGGAACAGATCGTTATCCATTGAAATCATCCCCTCGGCGCCGCCTGAAAAAATAACGTTATCCAGCTGATGGGTCTTTCCTTCCCGGATTAAGTTGCGGATGGCGCTGTTCACAACCATGACTTCAAACGCGGGCCGAAGAGCTCCGTCAACCGTGGGAACCAACTGCTGCGACACAACCGCCTGCAGCACCATGGAAAGCTGAATCCGGACTTGCTGCTGCTGATTGGGCGGGAAAACATCAATCACGCGGTCAATGGTTTTGGCCGCTCCAATTGTGTGCAGTGTGGAAAGCACCAGCTGACCGGTTTCCGCCGCGGTAATCGCTGTCTGAATCGTTTCAAAGTCACGCATTTCTCCGAGCAGAATCACATCCGGAGACTGGCGCAGCGCGGCGCGCAAAGCTTCCACATATCCCTCTGTGTCGTGGGAAATCTCACGCTGGCTGACGATGCTGTTATGGTGCGTGTGTAAAAACTCAATCGGATCCTCAATGGTGATGATATGGTCATGAAAATTCCGGTTAATTCTGTCGATGATACAGGCAAGCGTCGTAGACTTTCCGCTGCCGGCAGAACCGGTAATCAGCACAAGGCCTTTGCGCATTTTATAAAGCTCGGTAACCGCCGGCGGAATGTGCAGCTGTTCCGCGTCCGGCAGCGTGAACGACACCACGCGCAGCACTGCCGCCATGGAGCCGCGCTGTTTGTAGGCATTGCAGCGAAAACGCCCCAACCCGCTGATGGAAAACGAAAAATCATCATCACCCGTGAGCAAAAAGCTTTCCATGCTGCGGCCGTTGTCATGCTGATAAATTTGCCGCAGCAGTTGCTCGGTATCGGCAGGCAGCAGCTTGTTTTCCTCTGTCGGCAGCAGCTGCCCATGAATTTTGAGCGTCAGCGGACAGCCGGAAACAATAAAAATATCCGAAGCCTGCCGCTGAACGGCATCCTGAAGAACCGAAAGAATCTCGCGTTGCACTGTGTTTTTCCTCCGTTTACTGTCAATTGCCCGGCCACACGTTCAGCGGCTGATCTTCTCCGGCGCCGGTCTCGCAAATCTGCTCCGACAAAACCCTGCACCGAAAGCTTCCCCCAAGCTCCCCAATCTCCACCGTTACACGCAGTTCGCTGACACCGCTGAGCGCAAAGGAATAGATTACCTGCGTGCCGTCTCCCGGCGCGGCGCCCTCCTGCAGGGAAGCCGCCGCATAAGCCGCAAGCACACGATACCGCTCTGCCGCGTTCCCGGCCTTCTCCAGCTGCTGCACCGCAGGCTGAGCCGCCGTACCAGAAAGCCCCACGCTCTGCGCGCATTCCTGTGCGGTAGCGCTCTCCGGCAAAGCCTGCGCCCGCTGCAGCAGCGCGTCCAGCTGCGCCAAAATTCTTTGTGCCTTTTCCTCCGCAGAATAATATGTTTGCACCGTCTGCGCGTTTGCCTCCGTCAGCTTCAGATCCGCCCGCGCCGAAACAAACGAGAGCACGCCGAACGTCGTAATGCAGAGCACCACAAAGATCATCAGGATGGAAGATATCCCCGTTCCGGGATTGGCACTGAATTTACTTTTCTTCGCCATGCTGGTTTCCTGCTCCTTTCCCACAGACATCACTGCTGCGGAAGGTAATATCCCGTTTCCAATGAAATCAGTCCGTCGGCCGCTTCGCCGTTTGAAAATTCTGTTACGCTGATCTGCACTGTCACCATACGGCCCGCTCCGGTGGCTTCTTCTCCAAAACGCGCGGTCAGTTCAAACACAGCGTTTTTCTGTTCTGCTGCATTCCACTCTCCGTCGTAATACAGGCAGCAGCCCTTTTCGCTGGAAAACCCGCTGCTGCCCTCCAACCTTTCGGAAAGCGGCTCGTCCCCGGACGGGTCGTACCCCTGTACCAGCTCCGCCGCAGACTGTGCGCGAATTAAAGCCATGTTCTTCTGTTCGCTGAGTAAGCTTTTCATATGCCCCTGCACAAACAGCTCCAGCGAAACAACCACCGACAAAGAAAAGAACAGGATGACAATGATGATTTCCACAAAAAACGCATTTCGCTTTTTCGTTCTCATTTTCCCCATCCCTTTCTCGCTTATTCGCCGTTCTGCCGCACGCGGATACTCAGCTCCACGGGGTTCCCTTCGCTTTGCTCCGCACGGATTGTCAGCACCCCGTTACGCTCGGCAAAGGTTACGCCAGCGCTCCGGGTCAGCGCTTCCCCGTCATCCGGAGAAAACGGATCGGTCTCCGCGCCGTAAAACTCGCAGAGCGATCCGTTGTAATCATAAATATAGGTAACATAAGTGATGTCCGAACTGTGCTCTTTCAGCACCAGAGTCGGCACACCGTCCACGGTTTTCAGTTCCGCTTCCTTTCCGCTGGCACGAATCTTGTTCGCAATATAGGAAACGGTGGTGCGAAGCTGATTGTTCCGCTCCATTCTGGCAACAGTGGAACGGTAAGCGTTGCCGCCGATCAATACCAGAAAAATCGCCAGTACCGTAAACAGCGTCAGCAGAACCAGCGCAAAAACTGTATCTGCCGAGCGGTTGCGTTCATGATACTTCATCTGTATTTCCTCCGTCGCCCACGCGAACCACCTCAATATACGGCATGACATTGGAACCGATGCAGTCATAGAGCACGGCATAACGGTCATAATCCACAATCACCCCGTAATGCTCTTCCAGATAACTCACACTCGCAGGGTAGCAGCCCTCAATAGCGTAGCAGCTCACGGCCGCCCTGCGAAGGGCGTCTGCGGTGCGCTGCAGGCTTGCGTGATCCTCGCTTTGTTCCGTGTTGACTACGCCGCACCAAAAACCGCCCGCAGCAATGGCAAACAACAGTACAGAACCGGCAAGACCGAGCCAACTGTGCTTCTTTTTTACCCGATACAGCTTCATTCCGGGTTCGCCGCCTTTCTTTTTAACCGATTGAAGACATGATCCCCATCAGCGGGAGCATTACCGAAAGCAGCACTGCGCCGATCACGATGGAAAGCACCGCGATCAACAGCGGTTCGATGAGGGAAACAAAAGACTCCAGAGAACGGTCAATCTCTTCCTCATAAAGCGAAGCCAGCTTTTTCATCACGGAATCCAGCGTGCCGGTGGCATAACCCACCGAAATCATTTTGGAATAAACGCCGGAAAAAATTCCGGTTTCCGTAATCGCCTGTGCAAAATTCTTTCCCTCATCAATCTTTATGCGGCATTCGTCCACTTTCCGGATCACATTTTCGTCGCCCAGCACAGTGGGAATCAACTCCAGCATGCGATCCGTATCGTACCCGCTGGAAAGCATCATCGAAGCAACCGACGCAAAGCGGCCTGACGCAATTTTCGCCGAAAGCCTGCGCGTCACCATCAAACGGCCCAAAAGCGCCGAAACACCGACTCCCCTTGCGCGCGACCAGACCACCAGCGCGGCCAGCGCAACCATCGCCAGCGCCATCAGCACCAAAACGCACTTGCCGACAACGCTGCCGATGGTCATGATCGTCACCGAAACCGCCGGCATCTGACTGCCAAGCTCGCTGAACACTTTATCGAACACCGGCAGAACCTTTGCCACCAGAATTCCAACCACAACCGCCATCATTGCCACCAACACCAACGGGTATGTCACCGCGCCTCGAACCGATGTTTTCAGATTATCCTCCCGCTCATAGTAGGCTGCCAATGAGCCCATAACCTCCTCCAGCTTGCCCGAGTTTTCGCCGATTTGAATCATGTTCACCATGTACTCCGGAAAAACACCCGCCGTCCTGACCGCTTCATAAAGCGAACCGGAAGCCTGCACTACGTCGTTAATCTCCCGAAAAATCCCAGAACTGTTCTCTCCCTCGCCCACCAGCGCTGCAATTCCGTCGTGCAGCGGAATCCCTGATTGAAGAATCAGCGCAACCTGTGAACAGAAGAGCGCCGTTTCGCCCGCGGAGATGGTGTGCCCATTTTTCTGCGCTTTCTTTTCCATTCCGATAACCATTCCTTTCTATGCCGCCGCCCAACACGCAGCGCGCTTTAAGCCCGCTTTCCGGGCTCTAATAGATGCGGAGCGTTGTGTATCCGCTTTCTGTCGGCGTTATGCCGCCGGCTGCAAAGGTGGTATCTGCAAAATTCCATTTTCCTCCCGAAAATGAAATTTTAACCGCAATCCATCCGGTATTCTGCAGATAAATATAATTCCAGGCATGGCTCATACCGTTCTTTGTTCCAATCGCCAGCCTGGTTGGAATCCCCTGAGCGCGCAGCATGGCTGCCGTAAGCGCTGCATAATCAAAACAGATGCCCTTGCCGCTCGCAAGAACGGAATCCACATTTGGCAGATAGCCTGAGGTAACCGACGATGCCTTTGCGGAATCGTATGTAATATGGGTTGTAACATAATGGTAAATTGCGGCGACTTTCTGCGCCTCACCGGCTGCGTTTACACAAAGGTCAAATGATTTTTTGACCGCACGGGATGACACCGAATAGTTGACAAACTGATTGGGGTATAGAAACGGGTTAAGGGAAGAGGAAAGCGCAACAGAAATGGTCTCCCCGTAAATTTTACGGTATTTGGATCCGGTCGTGTTTTCCATTACCTTAATTTCGTAGCTTCCGTTTCCCATCTGCAGTGGAAACGTATACCAGGCCCCCGGTTTTACATCATAATTATAAGTGGCCGAGGCCTTGATCTGAAGCTTCAGGCGGGCGCCGCCGCTGTAATCCGTATAAAACATCACGTAACCCTGCGCTGTGTTGCTGGCATCAATTTTACTGACGCCATCGGTGTAAACCATCGTTCCTGACGCCGTCGGCTGCCGGATGCTGATTACTCCCGAATAGGTTCCCGCCGCCGGAATAATTACACCCGTTTCGGTATCCGGTTTTTTGCTGGAGGAAGGCGTCTTGCTCACCGTCGGTGGTTTGCTTGTCACTGCAGGTGGTTTGCTTGTCGCTGCAGGCGTGCTTGTCACCGGTGCTTTGCTTGCGACAGACACCGCCGAAGAGGCCGCCGAAACGCCTTCCTGCGCTACAGAGGAAAGCTTTTCCAAATCGTTTTCCACAGAAGACGGCTCTTTCTCGCTGGAAGAGCTTCCCTGACTTTGGGGCGTATCTGCGGAAGAGGCTTCCTTGCTCTCCGGCTGCTCCGACGAACTCTGTGCCGGACAGGACAACATCTCTGACAAATCCGTACCCGGAATCCCCGTTTGGGAGCACGCAGAAAACAGAATCACTGCCGCCAGGCATGCGGCAGTGATTCGTTTGCTATCTTTCATCTTTCAAACCACATTCCTTCCGCTGTGAAACCGCACGAACCTTTTACAGGATCAACCGTCTTCCACCGGCTCAACCAGACAAATCATCGTGCGCAGCTCCACATCGTTGCGTTTGTTGGCCTTTCGAAAATCCAGAACCAGACGGTTGATCACCCTTTTGCTGTTTTCATAGGTCGTCATCGGAAGCATGGTTACCAGTTGGGACGGGCTGTAGCGCCAAACAACGTCTCCCCGACGCAGACCGCTCAGCACACACTGGCTGAGGCGCTCCATCGTCGGCTGCAAAACATCTTTTTCCGGCACATTTCCGTCGTGATCCACCAACGTAATCAGTCCCAGATGAATGGAAAGTCCTGTTCGTGTAATCATCCGGGCCTGCACGCGGTAAATATTTTTGAACACCTCGTAATCGTCGCAAAAATACGCTCCCTTGTTGCGGATATACGTTTCTTTCAGTTCATCCCGGATAATGGAAAGATCCATTTCAAGATTATGAAATTCCTCCACCAGCATTTTATGCTGGCGTTTGGTTTCTTCGCTGAGACTGACGCCAAACTCCTTGTAAAAAAGATTAGTAATGTAATTGTAATGAGCGAGCGCGCGGCTATTCTGGCCGGTGCCTGCATAGCCCTCCATCAGATACCGATGAATGCGTTCGTCAAACTGATCGTACTCAACCGCCTGTTCACACAACGCAACCATTTCTTCGTAACGGCACTGCTGATGCAGAATCTCCGCCGTACGCAGAACATAGTCATTGTAAAGCGTCGCATAATGTGTGCTTTTGAACATCACCCATTCGGCATAAGACGATTTTGGAAGAAAGGCGCCGCGATACAGGTCGATCGCCTGGCGATATTTTTCCACCTTTTTATTTTCGTCAACTTCCTCTACCGCCTGGCGCCCAAGCTCTTCGAATTGCTCCGCGTCGATTTCAACCGGCAGCACATCGTTCCACGCATAGGCGCTTGTAACATATTGAATCAGCTCCGGCCCGGCGGACTCGTCCAATGTCTTCAGCACCGAACGCGCGCGATAAACAAGGTTTTTCAACGCACCGATGGGGTTATCGCTGTCCTCCTCGTTCCATAGCATTTCAATCAGCTTATCTTGCGGAACAGCGCTCTTCCGGTTAATCAATAAATATTCAATCAACATCCAGACCTTTTTGATACGGTTGACATCGTCGGTCAGAACCCGGTCTCCCAGACGGATTGAAAATTCGCCAAACATTTTTACCTGCAGGCTCTTTCCCACCGTTTTGCTTTCCTGTTCCATCCGTCAATCCCTCCGCTGATTGCAGGCAGCCGGTCGTGCCTGTATCCTTCTAATATAAGCCCGTATTATCATACACGATTATATATTAATCATACCATCCCGCATTCCGGCTGTCAATTACGTCAGGACACAAAAAAGCAAATTTCAAACTGTAGTATCAACAAAAACTCGACCCGTGCGCTGCAATTTTCTTTATCAATACAAAATTCCCACAATTGCATTCTTGGGACTGCGGCGGTAAAATAAGCTTATGAAACCAACGGAAAGGTATGATCTGAATGAAGCACGTCATTTTGGTTCCGGATTCCTTCAAGGGCACCCTCTCCTCTGCGGAAATCTGCTCGGTGCTCAGGAGTGAAATTCTGCGTCACTTTCCCGATTGCGCCGTCTCCTGTGTTCCGGTCGCCGACGGTGGTGAAGGCAGCGTCGATTGTTTTTTAACCGCGCTGGGCGGCAGACGGGTGCCAACGACCGTCTGCGGGCCGTTTGGCGAGCCGGTGGACGCGTTCTTCGGTTTCCTTCCGGACGGAAAAACAGCGGTAGTCGAAATGGCCGCCTGCGCGGGCCTTCCGCTTGCCGAAGGCCGTCTTGACCCCCTGCGTGCAACAACCTTTGGGGTTGGCGAGTTGTTCCTTGCCGCTGCAGAGCTCGGTGCTTCCAAAATTATCGTAGGTCTGGGCGGCAGCGCAACCAACGACGGCGGCTGCGGCGCTGCGGCTGCCTGCGGCGTGCGCTTTTTAAACCGTTCCGGCGAGCCGTTTGTCCCGACGGGCGGAACATTGGCACAGATTACTCGTATTGACACCTCCGGGTTCTCCCCCGCTTTGCGGGGTGTTCAGTTTACCGCCATGTGCGACATTGACAATCCTCTCTACGGGCCAAGCGGCGCCGCAGCCGTGTTTTCCCCGCAAAAAGGTGCCTCCGCCAGTCAAGTTGCGCTGCTGGATGACGGCCTGCGCTCGCTTGCGGCGGTCATTTCCCATCAGCTTTCCCACGAGGTCTCCTCCATTCCCGGCGGCGGCGCTGCCGGCGGAATGGGCGCCGGAATGTCTGCATTCTTTGGAGCCTCGCTGCATTCCGGCATTGATATCGTTTTGGATACCGTTCATTTTGACCGGATGCTGCAAACGGCCGACTGGGTGTTCACGGGCGAAGGCCGGCTGGACAGCCAAAGCCTGCGCGGCAAAGTGGTCATCGGCGTAGCGCAGCACGCCAAAGCGGCCGGCGTTCCCGTCATCGCGGTGGTCGGCGACGCCGAGGACAAGCTTGACGGCGCTTACGAAGCCGGCGTCACCGCCGTGTTTCCCATCAACCGCCGCGCACGGAATTTTCACGAAATCCGCCATCTGAGCCGCTCCTTTCTGGCGCAGACGGCGGAGGATATTCTTCGGCTGATTGCCCGGGCGGAACAGTCACGGCCAGAAGCACCGAGGTAATCGCCGCAGGGACAGCGCAACACTGCAATGAGAAGTTTTGCAAAATTTAATAAAATGGAATACGCAATGTATTGAAATGCAGACAACTTTATGATAAAGTATATTGATACAGTTGTGTTGCGGCGCGCGCCGCACTGTACCGCAGATTTTGACAAAAACAGCGTAAAGCCGGAATCCGCAGGGCACAAAACAGGGAACTCGTGACAGGTTCCCGTGTCTTGAGGAGTTATTTGTTCGGTGTGGGGTAACAAATTCTTTGCGGAAATTATGATGTACGGAGGCCGAACCCGATGGTAAAAGAAAAATATCTGCCGTATGTGGAACCGGATCAACCGCCGGAGCCGCCCAAATCGCCCAAGGAGATCAAAAAGGAAAAGCGTGAAAATTTCTGGTTTTACAACAAAACAAAAATTATTGTCGCGCTCTGTGTTGTTGCCGCGATTCTGATTACTTGGCAGCCTTGGAAGACAACCATCGATCCCGATTATACTGTTGGATTGATGAGCCAGTATTACTGGAGTGACTCGCAATTGGAAGAGCTGGAGAACATGCTTCGTCCCTACGGCAAAGACCTCAACGGCGACGGCGTTGTCAAAGTGGACGTATCTCTTTATCAACTGAGTTCCCCGGACGACGCCGGGCTGAGCGCACAGGAGGTTCAGGCATACACCACACGTTTTATCGGCGATCTGCAGACGGGCGAGGTCATTCTGTTCATCGGCGATGAAGCCAATATCAAACTCAACGGCATCGATCAGGGGCTTTTCGCCAAAACAGACGACGAACTTTCCTTGGTGGGTGAGGATGAAAAGGTTACCGTCGATGACGTTGCGGTCAACTGGAAAACCTGCGATGCCATCAGCAAGAATCAGACATTCAGCCATTTTACCACCGATTTTTATTTTGCTATTCGCGGCAAAGAGGGCACCATAAAGAACAGAGACGCTGAATATTACATGGCGGCCGAAATGTTCTTCCGGTTGATTAAAAACGAGCCGTACGATCCCGATCTTCTGAACACCCTTCTCAGCGTACAGACCGCCTCGTCCGGCGATACCTCTGCAGTGGACAGCACTGTCAGTCAGGCCAGTGAAGCCGTCTCTCAGACGACCTCATCCAATTGACCTTCCTTCTGCATTTGTTAAATCCCTGGCTGCGGATATCCGCAGCCAGGGATTTTTTGTGCTGTACGGCTTAAGCTTATGCTTCGGGCCAGCCGAAAAGTATTTGTTCAGTTAATCCAGACGGGCGACGGCGTCAACCGGCAGCGAGAGAATCGCCGCCTGCGCGTCAGACGTCAGCCCGTGCTCCCGGTTAATTGATTCCATAATAGCGTTGCGATCCTGGTTGGCAGCAACGATAGCCAGAATTTCTTTTTCCGACTGCAGTGTAATATGCAAAAAATGTTCCACCGGCTCGGCTCCCGTCCACCGTGCGCGAATGATCGTGCCGCCCTTTGCGCCGGCCAGCCGTGCAGTGTCCATAACCACGTCGGTATACCCCTGGTTTACCGCCACCAGAATCAGACTGTGTTGATTTCTTTGTTCCTGCTGCATTTCTGCCGCCTCCTCCTGTGTACCGGATAGTCCGATTGCCAGCGCCGCATTCATCCCGTTGATCGGAATTGAGCAGGCAATTCCCCGTGTTCCCAGTTTGGAACGATCCTCGTCATGCAAGTGCTGCATCAGCCGCCGCACTGATTGTCTGCTGCCAAGGCTGACAATAACGTCGCGCTCCTCTGTTGCAAAACCAAGGGTGTCCAGCAGATGAGACGCCACGGTTCCCCGGCCTGTGGCGAAAATATGAAGCGGCAGCTGAAACGTTTGATAATGTGCGGCAAACGATCCCCCCTTGCCGCGCTCCACAATGGAGATCACCATCTGCATAGGCTCCGCCTGTTGTTTCAAAGGGCATCCTCCTTTCAAATATGGCACCGATTCGTTTTCTTTTTCCACTCATCGGTTCATTCGGCATCCCAGTAAATAATCCCGTTTTCCGCGCTGTCCAAAAGGAATTCGACCCTTGCCGGTTTGCTGCGTGCAGCGGCATTCTTGCGCAGCTTTCCAACCAGTCCCATCACCTGAATCGTCATCAAAGGCGTCATTGCCACCATTGCTACCATTCCAAAGGCATCGGTCAGCACATTGCCGCCCAAAGCTTCACAGGCCCCCATGGCCAGAGGCAGCAAAAATGTGGTCGCCATCGGTCCGCTGGCCACTCCGCCCGAATCAAAGGCAATTCCGGTAAAAATCTGCGGAACAATAAACGAAAGAGCCAACGCAATGACATAACCGGGAACCAAAAACCAGAGAATAGAAATTCCAGTCAGGATGCGAAGCATGGAAAAACCGACAGCGGTTGCAATTCCGATGGACAGACTGAGATTGATCGAACGCTGTGAAATCAAGCCGTTTGAAATTTCTTCAACCTGACGAGCCAGCACGCGAACCGCGGGTTCCGCCCGAACAATGAAATATCCGACCACCGCGCCGATTGGAATCAAAAGCCACTTACCGCTTCCCGAAGAGGCAATCGCCGTGCCAATCGTTTGCCCTGCCGGCATAAATCCGACGTTGACGCCTGTCAGAAACATTACCAGACCTATGTAAGTGTAAATCAGGCCGATCACCATTCTGCCCAGTTGATGACGGTGAAAACGCCGGAAAAACAACTGAAACAGAAGAAATAACCCGATAATTGGCAGAACCGCAACGGCCACTTCGGCGGCAAACACAGGGATCTTGTGCCAAAACAGCTGCGCGGCGTCCTTCGTCGTTTCCGGCTGCGCCAGCGTCACTGCGGTATATGCCGCACCGGCATCCGGCAGGAAAATCCCCAACAGCATCACCGACAGAATCGGCCCGATTGAACACAGCGCGATTAAACCGAAAGAGTCACTATTGGAATTTTTGTCGCTGCGAATTGCCGCAAGACCGACGCCAAGCGCCATAATAAACGGAACGGTCACCGGCCCGGTGGTAACGCCGCCGGAATCAAAGGCCGCCGGAATAAAATGATCGGGAACAAAAAACGAAAGAATAAAGATGACTGCGTAAAAGAAAAGCAGCGTAAAGGAAAGCGGAATGTTCAGCATCATGCGAATCTGGGCGATCACCAAGAAAAAGCCGACTCCCAGCGACACAGCGGCGATCAGCACCAAATTAGGCACCGTCGGCAGCTGCTCGGCAAGTACCTGAAGGTCGGGTTCCGCTACCGTGATGATAACGCCAACCAAAAAACAAACCAGCAAAGGAATGCCGATACGTCTGGACTTTCCGATCTCAACGCCCATTCCGTCACCCATTGGGATCATGGACATATCGACACCGAGCGAAAAAAAGCCCATCCCAAAAACCAGCAGCAAAGCTCCAAACAAAAACAGGAGCATGGTTTCCGGGGTCAGCGGTGCAACGGTGATGCTGATAATCAGCACGATTGCGGTGATTGGCAGCACGGCTCCCAGAGACTCCTCCACTTTTCCCAGAAGAAGCTGAAAATATCGCAAACCCTGTTCCTCCGTTTCATCAAAATAAGCCGTTTTCTTTACGGATTCTATTTTAATTATAACATAAGATTCCGTTTGGTTTTGTTAAGATTTTGTGAAGATTATGGAACTGTCTTTCGGCAAATTGACGAAAACAGCTTGAACTTCACAAAAAAGCACGCCCTCCAAAAGCCTGTAGGCTCCTTGAGGGCGCACCCTTTCATTTTATAGATTTACCTGCTGCCAATTGTTCTTCTGGCTGTTTGCCAGAAGCCCGCAAGCAGTTATTCCTGATCTTCTTTGTGAGGCTGTCTTTTTGAAACAGTCACGATCAGCATCGAAGCAGAGATTCCCAGAATTATCACGAACAGCAAAAGTGGGAAACCTCCGCCTGTAGCCGGGATTTCGGTTTCGGCGGGCTTTGACGACGTTTCAGAAGATGTTTCATCGCCGACACTTTCCTCACGGTAGACAGCACGCACAACAGCGTGGCCTTCCACATAGAAACTTGTGGAGGCGCTTTCGGAATCAGCAACGGAACCGCTGCCGATAACGAGCCAATGGTCGAACACCATTCCGTTCGGCGCCTTGTCCGCCTGAATCTCAACCTGTTCCCCCACCTGATAATCTCCGCTGCCGGATCCATTTTCCACGGATACCGTAAAAAGCTCCACCGGATACGATAAGGAAACTGAGTCAAAACAAGCGCCGGTTGTCATGTGTGCGCGCGAAACGCCAAGGCCGATTACTGCAGAAACCGCCTCCGCCGGAATTTCCAGCGAGGTTTGCACCGTCTGCCATTCCGGCGTCGGCACCGTAACGGGAATAATATTGACTCCGTCTTTATCGGAGCCAACCTGTTTTCCGTTTTCGTCATAGAAACGGATCAGGAATGAGCACCCTCCATCCGGAAGGTAAAGGCGCGCGCTTGCTGTACAGCGCTCTATGCCGTCCGGCAAAGAAATTGGATCAGACATAATGAACACCGTATCACTCTGGCTCTGATCGTAAAATTTCAGGCTGACATCACCGTCGTCAGCGCGCTCATTGGAAATCGTGTAGTATGCTACCTCCGAAAATTGGCCGAACTGATTCCAACCGGGAATGATCGTTTGATTGTCTTCGCAGGATGCATTCGGCAAGCTCAGCATGACTTCATCCGGAGAAGTTCCTGCCAGATTCGCCGCAAAGCTCATAGCGTCAAAATACGACCCGCTGGTCACATAATACGGGGAAAGTCCGATCCACACCTTCGCATAGGCGGTTCCTGCCGGAGCAGTGGAATCAATCGTAATATCCTGCCACGAGCCTGTGCCGGAAATGTGTTTGACTGCCTCCCCAAGCTGCGCATCAGAAGCCGAATAATACCTTACAAACGCAGAACAACGGCTTGGGCTTCCATTCACACCTGCTGCATCGTTGTAAACGGAAAAAGTCAGACGATACGCCTGGCCGGGCGTAACATTCGTCAGTGCGTCACTGACCAGATAGCAGCTGGCCGGATTACCGCCGTCTACGAACTTCAGGCTTTGTGCGCCGCTCTTGACCTGTTCTGTGCTGATTTCACAATAGGCAGATTCCGGTATGTTCTGCTGGGTCATCGTCCATCCTGTCACCCCATCCTCGAAATCGCCGTTGGACAACAAATTTCCTGTAACAATTTTTGCGGCACTGCTAACGGAGAATTCATCAAAATATGCTTTTCCGCCCGGCAAACATTTAGCCACCAGTCTAAGATAAACTGCGTTCTCGGGCGATTGTTTGCTTACCGTAACCGTCTGCCACTCGCCAAAAGTGTCGGCACTGTCGGCAGCCTGTTCCGAAATCACTTCTTCGTTCCCGTCCAGAAACTGCAGAACCAGTTGAGCGCTTCCCAGTAATGTATACACCTTTGCGCTTGCAGTGCAGTTGACGCCGCTTTGTACTGCTGTCAAAGCCGAAACAAAACCGGAAGGCTTCTCTGCCGCCTCTGCATAAAGGCTATACTTACCGTCGCCGGCCTGCTCATCGGACAATTTTTCGGATGCATCGCCTGTCAACGGCGTCCAACCCGCAAGTTCCAAAGAATACTTCTCAAAACTCGGATTCTCAACTTCAATCGGAATATTGACCATTTTGGGCGGTATTTGCAGCACGCCGCCATCGATCACCGGGATCATCTTCAGATGCGTTGCACCGGAATCCAGATAATAAACATTTTGATGGCCATCCGCATCATAAGCCAGCTGAATAAAATCAACTTCGCTGTCGCCTGTGTGGAGCGTAACAAAATCCCAATGCTCCGTATCCGGATCCACAACCGTCAGCTTGCCCGCAATATCCGTGTACAAAAGGCCGTCGTCACCAAAAAGAATGTGTACAGGACGCCACATTCCTCGCCCTGAAACAGAGGGATAAAGATTCTCGTAATGAGAAACTGTGCGGGTTTCAACGTCATAGGTAAACAGAATCCCGTCGGCGGCTCCCCACAGGTTTCCGTCTTTATCAAACGTGAGCCCGCTGATTATCGGGGTGTTCAGACCAGGAATATCGAGCGAAAATTCGTCAATTTTAACGCCCGTTTCCATATCCCAAATAAACATCTTCGGTTCGGTCGCTGTCGGGGTCACGTCCAGTCCGCCGCGAATGGAGGTCGAACCATAAATCAGTCCGTCTTTGCTGGCAAGGCCAACTATACTTTGATCCTGCACCACATTCCGGTACGCCGTAAAGGAATCCGTCTGCGGGTCATAAATCGCCAATGCTCCGCCAAGCTTCTGATAGTCGGGTATCGTACCGATCAGCAGCTTTCCGTCCTCATATTTCATAATGTACGGGCGGTCTTGTGAATAGGTATCCTTCAGGTTAAACAGATTCGTCAGCGCGCCGGTATCGGTATCCATTTTTTGGATAACTGCACCGGGATAAATTCCGAAGTACATGGTGCTGCCGTCTCCGGCGATCATACCTTCTGCCTGTCCCTGATTATACATTCGGAACGTATTCGTAACAGGGTCATATTCCGAACCCTTTGGCCCGCCCGGATAAGTCGTCATGTAAAGCTTATTGTTGTTGCCAAGTCCCAGATCATGCAATTGCAGCGGTGCTGCCAACATTGCCGAGTCCTTCGCTTCGCTGGTTCCAGCTTTCAGATCCAACCAGCAGACGGATCCGGCGCGGTTTACTGTCAAGACATATTTTTTCCCATCTTTCTCCTGCAGCCATGCACCGCGAAGTGCAGCTGCATAGCTGACTCCCGTATCCTCGCTTGCCAATGTGGAAAGATCGATCCGCAGCAGTTTTCGGTTGTAGATGACATAAGTGCTGTTTCCGTCAACGGCAAGCTGCGTAAAGCCCCAGGCACCATATGTGTCCTCTCCGGCCTTTTTCAAAACAGTGTCGCTCCACTTCCGTGTAGTCAGATTATAAAACACCAGAGCATCTTCATCATCCGCGTCCACACGCACCAGCAGGTAGCTGCCTGCCACCGCCATATCATAGGCAAACTTCAGCTGGCTCTGCGCTTTGCCAACAAGCGTCGGCACATTCCCTGTAATATCGGTCACCTGACCGGTGGCAAGATCCATGCGCATGATCTTTGCCATAACGCCCATGCCCAAGTAAAGCGCACCATCGTGATACGCAATGGAACGCACATAGCCGCTGTTGTCCTGCGTATCAACCTTTCCGAGGTCGACTATTTTCCCTGTGGCTGCTTCGTATTTTACTACATGCGCATTGCCTTCCTGGAAAGTACCTACATAGAGATTGCTTTCCGTATCGGTAGTGCTGCACCATGCCTGATGACCTGCCAGCAGCACACCTGCCCTCTCGGCCTTTTGGGCAGCAGGATTATAAATCCACAGCTCGCCAACGTTTCCGGTTCCCAACCCGGAAATATAAACCTTGCCGTTCGGCGCAGCCGCATGCGTCCAAACCTGCGAAACATCACCCAACTGCTGTGAATACTCCAGCCGATTGGTTTCCGCATTAATGACATTAAACATTCCTCCGTTGGCGGTGGAATAAACATAAGTCGAGCAGGGTGATTTCACCTACTACTCCAACTCGACAAATATCCTGTCCGAAAAGACCGATGATACCATTTATGCTACCCTTGAGGAGAATTTTACCAAGGTTGACGGAACGATGTTCTTTCTCCCTCGACAAAACGCTTCCAATGCTTACCTTGACACAGGTATCATTAGCGACAAGCTCCTCACACAAGCGCAGTTCGAGCTTACAATCAATCTCAATGTTCCCGTTACGAATTTCAAGGGTATTACTATCAATTTCGGTGAGAATTACCCCGTGAATTTCGATTTGGTGAGCAGTAGCGGACAGGTTGTTGAGTTTCGCAATAATACGGAGGGGCTATTCAGCACCGAAGAAGTGCTGACAAATACGACCTCGGTGAAACTGGTCGTTTACAGTATGAAGAACCCCCATAGTCGGGTGCGTATCTACTCTATCCGATTCGGCTACGGTCTCGTGTACTACAATGACTCCGTAATGGCTTCTTCTCTTGAGAGCTATGTCTCGCCCATCGGGGCAGATGTGCCGCAAATTGATTTCTCGGTGCAACTCAAAAACTACGACCACTACTTTAATGTAGATAACCCGAAATCGGCTATCAACTTCCTTGAAACAGGACAGGAAATGGAAATCTACTACGGCTATCAGCTCCCCACGGGAGAAGTTGAGTGGATTAGGGGCAACCGCCTGTTGTGTTCGGAGTGGGAGTCGGACGATTACACTGCCACTATCCGCTGTCAAGATGTGTTCCGCAGTATGGACGCTGAGTTCTACAAAGGACTGTATCGGAGTGCGGGAAAGAGCTACTACGATTTGGCGGTGGAGGTTCTGAATGACGCAGGACTGACCGATTACTACATCGACCCGCAGTTGAAAAATCTGAAAAGCAAGAACCCCATTCCTCGTGTTCAGCACATGTAGATGAAAAAGGTCGTGAAGAGCGTACAGTGATTACCGACCCTGAACGTGCTCCCCTCATCAAATTGGCGTTCGAGCAATATTCTACTGGAGAATGGACAGTTGCTGATTTGGCCGATCACTTAGCTGCTTGCGGACTAAATACCAGGGCAACTCCCAAAATCCCATCTCAGCCCGTAAATCTCAAAACGCTGCACAAAGTTCTTGTTAACCCATACTACAAAGGAATAGTGAAATATAAGGGCATCGAATATCAGGGAAGTCATGAAGCTCTCATAAGCGAAGAGACATGGGACAAGGTTCAGTCAATACTCGCATCGAGATTAAATGGCGAGCGAAGTTTAAGACATCCTCACTTCCTAAAAGGCAGCGTATACTGCGCCTACTGCGGCGAGAGAATGCTCGTAACAAACGTAACGAAAAAGAATGGAACTGTGTACCCTTATTTCTACTG
>JBMNVT010000002.1:0-141159 GCA_050947015.1 Acutalibacteraceae bacterium | reverse complement strand
GGATACTCCTCTGCTTTACTTTTCCAACAGCGACCGAAAAGAAGCAGATTCTCTTCCGGAAAAGCTCACCACCGAACACTATGTTGTTGTTACCAAGCTGTTGTATAAGCTGGAAAATTCAGAGGATTTTGAGGGGAAGGATACATACCTTCAAAGGTTGACAGCAGCCAAAAGTCAGATTGAAGCATTACAGGAAGAGATCGATGCCATCAATGCCGAAGTACTGGAAAAGCTGTATCCTTTTGATTCGATTTCCCTGGGAGATAAGGCGGTGGTGGACAGTATTGTAGACCGCTATAACGCCCTGAGTGAATATGACCGTGCAAAAATCAACCGCTGGGAGGATGTCATCAAGACCAAAACCAAGATTGACAATCTGCTGAGGGGTATTATTATCGCCGTTGTGTTGGTCATTGTTGCTGCCGGTGTAACTGTTTTTGTGGTACTGCATATCCGCAAACGCCGCCGCAGTAAAAGGCTTGCTATGGAAGAACTGGCGGAGCAATATGCAGACGAGGACGATGAATCCTAAAACCAGGCAAGCGAGGAACCAAAAATGAAAAAAGATTTATTAGCGATCCTGTTTGTCATTCTGGTGATCGCAGCGGTCATTAACGGAACCCATATCCAGTCGGTGGACGAATATTACCTCACCCATATTGACGATATCACACCGGAAAGCGAAACCGTCACGATCAGCGTCCGCTGCGACACCATTCTGGACAACTGGGAAGATCTATGGCCGGAATTGCAGTCCGATGAGTTCGTCCCGCCGGACGGAGTGATCCTTCCCGAAACGGAATATGTCCTTCGGGAAGGGGACACTGTATTTGACATTCTGGATCGGGCGGTACGGTATAACCGTATCCAGATGGAATATCAGGGCGCAGATAAAAACAGCTTCGGCAGCGTGTATATACAGGGCATTCACTATCTGTACGAGTTTTCCTGTGGCCCGTTGTCCGGCTGGATGTACCGGGTTAACGGGGAGTTTCCCAACTATGGCTGTTCAAAATACGAACTGGAGGACGGAGATGTGATCGAGTGGGTATATACCTGTGATTTAGGGAAGGACGTCGGCTGCGCCTGGATGGGCAATCAGGGAGAGGAGGCGGCACAATGAATACCTTTGCTTCCTATCACCCCGCTGTATTGATGCTGTATTTTATTGCAGTGCTGCTGATCGCCATGTTTACCCAAAATCCTGTGCTGCTCGCTCTGGCTCTGCTGGGCGGCGTGAGCTTCTGTACTCTACTGGAACGCCCAAAGGACTTTTTACATAATATGGCCTTTTATATCCCGCTGTTTTTGATGATTGCGATTACTAACCCATTGTTTTCTCACAATGGCGTGACACCGCTGTTTTTTCTCAATGGAAATCCGGTGACCTTGGAGGCGGTGCTCTACGGTCTGGACATTGCCGCCATGCTGGTGGCTGTCATGTACTGGTTTAAGTGTTACAACCACATTATGACAAGCGAAAAAATCCTGTTTCTGTTTGGCAAAGTGATTCCCAAGCTTTCACTGCTGTTGTCCACGGCGCTGCGGTTTGTCCCGCTGTTCAAGGCGCAGATAAAAAAGATTCATCAGGCACAAAAGGCAATGGGGCTGTATGCCTCAAACAGCTATGTGGATAAGCTGCGCAGCGCCGTGCGGGTTTTCTCCGCCATGCTGACTTGGTCGCTGGAAAATGCAATTGATACGGGAAGCTCCATGAAAGCACGAGGCTATGGACTGAAAGGCCGCAGCCATTTTGCTTTGTTCCGTTTCACGGCACGGGACGGTTTGCTGTCCGGAGCAGCAGTTTTTCTGCTGGCTTTGGTTCTGCTGGGAACAGCGTTGAAAGAAACTGCTTTTTCTTTCTATCCAAGGATTACGGCGCTCTCGGCCTCTCCGATTGCTATTTTGGCTTATCTGGCGTTCGGTCTGCTGGTATTCCTCCCCTTTCTTTTGGAAATAGTGGAAAATATGCGCTGGAAAGCCCTGCTGTCCAGCATTCCTAAACATGGAGCGTTGTCCCTTTCGGACGCGACGCCCGGAAAGGATGACAAAAAATGAACTTGTTAGAAATTGAAAATCTGAGCTTTCAATATCCCGATACCGAGAAAAAGGCGTTGGATAATATTTCTTTTACTGTTAAAATCGGAGAGTTTGTCGTTATCTGTGGCGAATCCGGCTGCGGGAAAACCACCCTGCTGAAAATGCTCAAACGGGAACTGGCGCCTCATGGAGAAAAAAGTGGCAGTATCCGCTATCATGATGTGGAGCAGGCTGAACTGGATGACCGAACAGCAGCCTGTGAGATCGGCTATGTGCTGCAAAATCCAGAGAACCAGGTGGTTACCGATAAGGTGTGGCACGAACTTGCCTTTGGGCTGGAAAGTCTGGGTTTTCCCACCGATGTTATCCGGCGCCGGGTATCGGAAATGGCCAGCTATTTTGGTATCCAGACCTGGTTCCGCAAAAATACAAACGAGTTGTCCGGCGGGCAGAAGCAGATGCTGAACCTTGCTTCGATCATGGTCATGCAGCCGAAAATCCTGATTTTAGACGAACCGACCTCGCAATTAGACCCTATTGCAGCGGCGGATTTCATCGCCACTTTACAAAAGCTGAACCGGGAACTGGGATTGACAATCCTTCTGGTTGAACACCGTTTAGAAGAAGTTTTCCCCATCGCTGACCGGGTAATGATGATGGAACAGGGAAAAATTCTGCTTTTTGACCGGCCGGAGAAGGTGGGAACCCAACTGCGGGACATTCGGGCGGATCACCATATGCTGGCGGGCCTGCCCAGCGCCGTGCGGATATTCAACGCGCTGGAAGTAAAGGCGCCATGTCCGCTGACCGTTAAAGAGGGCAGGGATTTCCTGTCCGAGCATTTTGGAAATGTTGTGGATCATCTGGACATCCCGCCTTATACCCACCGGGACGAGGTCGCACTGGAAATGAAAAACGTCTGGTTCCGGTATGAGCGGGATCTGCCCGATGTGCTGCGGGGGGTAACCTTTTCGGTATATGAGGGAGAAACTTTCTGTATCCTTGGCGGCAATGGCACGGGAAAAACCACGACGTTAAGTGTTCTTGCGGGGTTGAACAAGGCTTACCGAGGCAAGACGCTGATCGGCGGCAAAAAAATAGGCGAATACAAGGGCAGCGCCCTGTACCGTCACAATGTTGCCTTGCTGCCTCAAAATCCCCAAACCGTCTTTCTCAAAAAGACCGTGCGGGAGGATTTTCAGGAAATCTGTAAGGTGATGGAATATGGAAAGGAAGAACGGCAGACTCTTATAGAAGAAACTGCTGGGAAGCTGGGCATCAGCCATTTGCTGGATAAGCATCCCTATGATTTAAGCGGCGGTGAACAGCAGAAGGCGGCGCTGGCGAAGATGCTGCTGCTGAAACCGAAAATTCTGTTGCTGGACGAGCTGACCAAGGGAATTGATGCTCATTCCAAAGAAAACCTGTCCGGCATCCTCTGTGATTTGAAAGCGGACGGAATTACCATTGTGATCGTTACGCATGATGTGGAATTTGCGGCGGTCAACGCCGACCGCTGCGCACTTTTCTTTGATGGGGAGATCACGTCTATCGACACACCAGCCGCCTTTTTCTCAGATAATAACTTCTATACTACAGCGGCCAACCGGATCGCCCGGCATCTGTACACCAACGCAGTTACTTGTGAGGATGTGGCGGAACTCTGCCGCTTGAATTCCATAGCGCAGAAGCCGGAAAGCGAGGCCGTTTATGGATAAGGCGATACGTTCTCCCCAAAAAATGATAACCGCCTGCCTTTTGTTAATCGGTGTCCCGCTGATCGTAGTCGGCGGTGCAATGCTTTTTCAGGAAAAGCATTATGCCTGGATTTCCCTGTGTGTGGCAATATTGTCCTGTCTGCCGTTGTTCATCTGTTTTGAACGCAAAGATTCCACAGCCAAGGAACTGATTACGCTGGCAGTGTTGGTAGCTGTATCTGCAGCCGGTCGGTTTGCGTTCGCATGGGTACCCGGCTTTAAGCCGGTGACAGCAATTACCGTGATTGCTGCTATGTATCTCGGACGAGAGGCTGGCTTTGTTGTGGGCGCTCTGTCGGCAGTGGTTTCCAACTTTTATTTTGGGCAGGGCCCCTGGACGCCTTTCCAGATGTTTGCCTGGGGCTTTTTGGGCTTTCTGGCCGGTGTGCTGGCGCAGCCGTTGAAACGTCAAAAGATCTGGATGTGTCTGTACGGCGTGCTGGCAGGGGTGTTGTTTTCTCTGATTATGGATGTGTGGTCCACGCTGTGGGCCGACGGCGGATTTAATCTGTCAAGGTATCTGGCGGCCTGTATTTCCGCCCTTCCCTTTACGATTGAGTATGCGGTATCCAATGTTATTTTCCTGTTGCTGCTGACGAAACCTATCGGAGAAAAATTAGAGAGAATCAAACGGAAGTATGGATTATTTGACTGAAGTTCATTTTTAGAATATGTTGATATCAACGCGGGGATTTTCTAACAGATTTCTAACGGACTTCCGAAAAACGTGTATAATCCGACAAACCGTATCGTAACTTATTTCTTGGGTAAAATAGTAAAGATGTGTATTTCAACGGCTCCAGAGGACTTTTGAGTGGCCTCGAAAGCCCTCATTTGTAATCGGGCCGGTCTGCCTTGTGGCAGATCGGCCCGATTTTCTGCGTATAGGGGGGCTGCAAATGGGCGAATAGATGTCGTGGTTCTCGACTCCAACGCTGCCCGAAAAATAAAATAAAAAATTTTTCTCAAAACTTTCCGATTTGTGGGTATTTGATGTGTTCTGGTTGTGCGAGGAGGCAAAAACAGCCAGCACTCGAATCCGCAAAAAGGAGGGACAGGTGATGAATGCTCCCTCCAAACAGTACAAGCGGCAGATCGTCGAGATGTTCGATTCTTTCTGTAAAACGGTATCCCGGAATTACAGCCGGAATCTGAAACGGGCCAAGCGAAACCACGATAAGCATTTTACGCAGGAGCCTGTGGAGCTTTTGTTGGAGCTATGGGGCGAGTGGGACGAGTACCCCTCCCAGCCATATAGCCTTTATGTGAACGGGTATCCCTGCGCCATAGAAAGCGAAGCCCTATACAACGCGCTTCTTTCTCTGCCGGAGAAACAGCGCATGGTGATCCTGCTGGATTTCTGGCAGGATTTGCCCGACAAGGAAATTGCAAAGAGGATGGAGGTTGCCACCCGCACCGTATACAACCTGCGAAAACGGGCGTTTGTGGCAATAAAGAAATATTATGAGCACCATGGGCGAGATCCCTGAATTAACCTATGAATTGATACAAAAGCCACCAACGGCGACCCCGCCGCGCTGGAAATGATCTTGAAGCATTATGAGCCATACCATAACGCACTTTCCGCCTATGAAACGGTGGACGCAAACGGGAGGGTTCGCTGCGAGATTGACGAGGATATCAAGGCTCAGATCCAGCAGCGGCTGGTGTACGCCATTCAACATAAATGGAGGAAGCTGATATAATGACGATTCCCGACCTCTTTGATTTCGCCTTTATCCCCTCCTGGCATTTGCAGCTCGACGAGCTGGCCGAGCTGGCGCTGCCGGAAGCATGGCGATTCAAGCACCCGGAGCATTTCCCGAAAAATCCCGATACCCATATTTTAGAACGATATATTCAAAGTGTTTTTAGAAAGCAAGCGATTGATTATGATGCCGAGACAGATTTTAGGAAAAAGCAAGCCATTTTTCATTTTGAGAACGAGTTTTGCTGTTTTCACACCGGCCTGTATACCCGGAACTATAAAGGAATATATGCCTGTTTTGACCGAAACAAAAAGACCGATTCTTTACTCAAGTGGTTTTTCAAAGGCTTTGCGGACGAGTACTCCCCACTTTTGCGGTATGTTTCCCCGCTGCCTGAGAAGCCCCTCTATCAAATGCCGTTACAAGGTATTCATTATTTTTCAGACTGGCCGATACGGGTCAACGTGGAGCATATCCTCGGCGACCCGGAAAACATGGAGCGACTGCCCGCAGAGATCCGGAATAACCGGAATCTGCCTTTGCTGTTAGAAACAGCGGTGGAGCTGGCCCGGCGTCAGGCAACCATCACTCCCGGAATCGTGGTTCCCCAGGTATACCAGCAGCGCGTCCAGTTTTTGCTGCCGCTGTGCCTGCAGAATATGGAGCAGCCGGATCTGGCTATGACGCTCCGACCCATGGACGGGTACTATATGGGATATACCTGCCTGACGCTGCAAATGGCGTATGCCAACGCACGGCTTCTGGCGCGGCCCACTGCGCCGTGGCAGCTGTCGCTTGTGGAGTAGCATAATGGTCTGGAAATAGAGGGGTCAACCCGCTGCGCCCTCCGGCGCGGTGTTTTGATAAGAATATGAATGGAGCCCGATGGGCGGCACTTAGGTGCTGTCTGTCGGGCTTCTTTTTTTGCGTTTATGGCCTAAGTGCCGCTTGCCGGGCTCCGGAAGGAGCAAGGCATGAAAATCCGGTATGAATTTACAAACGGTGAAATTTCTGAAATCGAGGTGGATGAGAGCCTTAGTGAACTGCTGGTGGAGTTAGACCGGCAGGAGTACAACAACGACCATAAGGAAACCCGCCGCCATACCTCCCTTGACGGGATGGAGTACGAGGGGGCGCTGTTCGCCGCCCCTGACGATCTAGCGGCAGAAGTGCTGCGGCGTGAGGGTGCGGCCCGGCTGCTGCGGGCCATGGAGGTCCTGACCCCCTCCCAGCGGGAACTGGTGCGCCGGGTGTACTTTGAAAATGAGAAAATCACGGATATTGCCCGTGCCGAAGGGATGGTATGGCAAGCAACTTTTGCAAGCTGCACTATCTTGCCTACCTTATGGAATACAGTTGCTTAAAAACCCTTGCTTCAAAGCATAAAACCAGCCTATCCAAAACCATTGACAAGTTTAATGATGGCACAGGAAAATGGGGTATACCCTATGAAACGAAGCAGGGAAACAAAAGGCGTTACTTCGCAAATTACACCGACTGCAAAGGCAAGGGCCCTGCTACGGATTACATCAGCAATGCTGCCGTTGTCTACGGATACGCAGTCAATACCCTTGAAAACCGGCTGAAAGCAAAGGTCTGTGAGTTATGCGGAACGACAGAGAGCGACCATTACGAGGTTCACCACATTAACAAACTCAAAAATCTCAAAGGCAAGGAACGGTGGGAAATCGCAATGATTGCCAAACACAGAAAAACGCTTGTGGTGTGCAGGGATTGCCACCGCAGTATTATCCACAAAAAGTGAGTTTTGTCTGAACGAGCAGTAACAGAGCCGTATACTCCGAGAGGGGTACGTACGGTTCCCGGAGAGGGTGGCGCAAACCTATCACAGCAATGTGACAAGGCGGTGCTTCCCTACTCCACCACATTTATTACAACTCCACCACCCTTGACTGCACCCGGAAATTCCGAGACTGCACCCGGAAATTCCGAAATTTTTGGGGCTCCAGCTTCGCCCTCCGTAGGCTCTCTGACAGGCTGTGTCTTGAAAACGGGCTGTCCATTGTGGAGAACCCGAAGCCCCGGAGCAAGGGTAAGTATCGGAATTATGGAGAATGGCAGAAAGAACGAAAAGGGCCGCTTTCCTATCAGGACAGGCTGCGCCTTGCCATTGATACTGCGCTGGCGGAACGCCCCGCTGATCTGGACGAATTTCTCAATCTGATGAAGCGGGCCGGATATGAGGTCAAGACGGTTCGGGGCGGCGGTATCAGTTTCCGGCTGACCGGGCAGGGACAGGAACGCTTTACCCGTCTGCGAGCCTCCACGCTGGGGGACGGCTACGACTTGCAAGATGTTCTGGCCGCCATTGAGGGTAAAGAAAAACGCCCCGGGCACTCGGAGCGGAAAATCAGTCTGGCGGTGGATATTCAAGCAAAGCTGGCTGCCGGTAAGGGGCCGGGATATGAACGCTGGGCGAATGACTTAACTGTGGGAACTAATAACGGAGCTGTCTTAAATGGAACTGAAAGAATTGCAAAACAGTATGAAAATCTTGGGCTGAAAGTAACAGCAATTGCTTCTTCAGACTTAGAAACGATAGGAAATGCCGAAAAAGTTGTGGAAGAAGCTTCCGAAAAATTGAATGGCTTGGACGGTATGATTTTAAATCATGCTTATGGAGTTGACGATGAAATCGGAAAATGGACCGCGGAACATATCGATCATCATTTACTGATAAACGTTCGTGCTTCCATGATGATGATACAAGCTTTTGTTAAGCAAGCGGATACTACGAAAGATAATGCAATAATACTTTTTTCAAGTGGTCAATACAAAAACAATGTTTCCGGCAGGTCGATGGGGTACACCTGATGACACCGCAGATTTAGCACTTTTCTTACACAGTAGATATGCAAAATGGATAACAGGACAATTAATTGCAAGTCACGGAGGGTGTGCATGTGAATTTTAACTGTCAAAACAAATAAACATAATATTTAGTGTCGGTTCAAGTCCAACAGCAAAAAAGAGCATGGCATCTTTTTTAGTCCCCAGAGACAGATTTTAACCCGGGAAATCGCATGGGAATGCGGCTTTCCGGGTTTTCTTTTTTGCAAACTATTCTCTTTCAAATGTGCGTACTGCAATATGCTTATTCAGATGTTTATGTACAATCTCTGACTTCTGCTCCGGTGTCCATATTCGTTTGGTTTGCCCCTTTCTCACTATTACCACCTCCGCCATTATTCCAGCATAAAGAAAAGGTAGACAACGTGGTGCTCTATGTGTCCACCTTTACCGTTTAATTTCAATTCAGTGGTGGTTATGATTCAGTATGGACAGGATGGTATTCAGGCGAATAAATTACTTTTACGTTTAAAGATTCTGACATATTTATTACCTGATGCTCATACAATAGAATTGGATAAAACCGCAATAATATTTTTCCGGGACAAGAAAATGCACCCTGGAACACCAACAACGGTACTGGAATGGACTGAAATCGCCACAAATTTTGTGGCACAGCAGAAAGGAAGGGTAGACATGAAACGAATCCTTGCGATGGTCATTTCACTTGCATTGGTATTCTCGTTGTTATTGTGCGCTTCCGCAGCGTCCTTACTTCCGGCAGCAGAAGGTTCACCAATTACAGTTGTCAGCTTCAACGTCCTGGTTGGCGGTTCAGGAATCAACACAACTGCAAATCGAATTCCGCGTGTTGTCTCTTGCATCAACACCTATAAGCCTGATTCCTTTGGTGTGCAGGAAGCAGATTATGCCTGGATGACAGGCCTTTCGTCCAACCTGACTGACTATGCATATGTCGGCGTCGGACGGGATAACGGAACGAACGATTCTACATCTGGAGAAACAAGCGCGATTTTCTACTTAAAGAATAAATATTCTGTAGCGAGTTCCGGAACATTCTGGCTTTCTACAACACCATCCACGCCCTCAATTGGTTGGGATGCAGCTTATAAGCGGATTTGCACCTGGGCGGTTCTTCGTAACAAACAAACCGGGGAACAATACGTCCATGTCAACACGCATTTGGATCATGTAGGAACAGAGGCAAGACGTGAAGGGGTAAAGCTGGTTCTCGAAAAAATCAATTCCTTTTATCTGCCGGTCGTATGTACGGGAGACTTCAATGCGGATGAAACCAATGAAGTGTATTCTCTGATGACGGCGGGAAAAATGAAGGATTCCCGTTATCTGGCCGCACATGTGGTGAACGCCGGGGGAACGCTGCATAACTTTGGAACTGTCGATACCAGTCAGACACTTCCGATTGATTTCTGTTTTGCTTCAGCAGATGATCTGGAGGTAAATACCTATCGCGTTATTAAGGATACTGTCAACGGATATTATCCCTCAGATCATTATGGCATACTGATGCAGGGAAACCTGAGGAAAAATACAGCCTCTTATCGTGCAGCCTTTGGAACTCCTGTTGTAGACGGTGTGCGCGATGTTATCTATGATCGTGCGCAGGTGGTATCGGTCGGCGTCGACTCTAATTCTGCGCCCGTCACCAGCGGCGCAACTGCGGTTGTTCGTACTGTATATGACAATAACTATATTTATTGCTTGGCGGAGGTTACGGATTCAACGACGAACAGTGCAACTACGATTCCATATGATACAAATTACGGAATTGACGGGGTTCAGTTTTTCTTTGATTTTCTGAATACAGATAGTGCGACAACGTCGCCATCGGCTTATTCGTTTGTCACAAATGAAAGCGGATACATTATTGCAGATCTGGCAGGTACCAATATTAACAGACAGGATGGAGGAACCCAGCCGCGTTCTTTCGGAGGATTTGCAGGTTATTGGGGAGACACCAGCAAAACGGATTATAAGATTCAGCGCACATCAACCGGATATAACATCGAGCTGAAGCTGGCGCTCGGCCCATCCCTGATCAATAAGCTTGCTGCAGGACAGACTGATATTCCGATCGGAATTGGATTTCAGGTGAATGATGATACGAACAACGACGGACAAAGAAACTCATTATGCTTCAATACAGGGGCAATCAACAGCGCATGGAGCAGTCCGGTATATATGAACACGGTGGTACTTTCCTCCGGAACATATCGTGCAGCGCAGGGAACGGCTGTGTTGGACGGAATTGCAGACAGCGCCTATCAAAGCGCTGAAGCAATCTATGTGGATCGCAATTCTGCAGGCGCATATGAAACCGGAGCAGCCTCTGCAGTGGTGCATACGTTATATGACAGTAATTACCTGTATTGCATTGCAGAAGTGACCGATTCCACAGTAAACAGCAGTACTACCCGCCCGGCGGACAGCAATTATGGTTTGGACGGCGTCCAGTTTTTCTTTGACTTTCTGAATACAGACACGGCATTATCTACCGCAGCTTCATATCCCTTTGTTTCAGGGGAAAGCGGATATGTCATTGCCGATCTGGTGGCCTCCGATCATCTGCGGGCAGACGGAACTGCGATCGTCCGTTCGCATCAGGGCTTTTCTTCGTATTGGGGGAATTTGTCAAAACTTGATTACCGGGCGGTTCAAACCGGTCAGGGATATAACATTGAATTGCGTATTGCATTAAGCGATTCAGTAAAGACGAGGTTGGCAAATCAGGAGGCTAACATCCGGATCGGGGCCGGATTTCAGGTGAACGATGATACGGATGATGATGGGGTTCGTGAACAACTTTCTTTGTCGAACGGATTGATTAACAGTGCCTGGGTCAGTCCATGGGCGTTGGATTCCATATTACTGAATGGATAATTTAGGAAAAATATAACGCTGCAGCTGTGTTCGAGTACAGCTGCAGCGTTTTTTGCCAACAATGAAGAAAAAGAAGCAGAGGTTATGGCAAATAATCCGCAGAATCAATCTGTCCGTATATCGTGCCGCTCCGCCTTCCAATACAGAATACGTGCATTTTGATATCAGTCACGATGCAGAAGCTGTTCTGCAAAGTTTTGAAGCTCCGATTTACAGGAAAATTGCAGACTACTCTGCATGAGATCCTCCTGCACCATGGGCGGCAAAGAATTGAAATAATCGCGTGTTTCCGAATCAAGTTGTTTAGGATCCATATTTATGCTCCTTTCTTACAGCTCAGCGTGTGAGCCTTTGTTAAAACATAGCATTTCCGATTTATATGGTTGCTATTCGCCGAAAGATGCGCGATAATAATATGGATTTGGAATTTGTATCAAAAAAATTGATTGTTGGAGGAGTTGTCGGGATGCAGGCCGCAATTTGTTCTGTCAATTCAAAATATGTTCACTCATCTCCGGCACCATGGTGCCTGCTGGCCGGCGTGCGCGCATTTTCGGCTGTGCGGCATGAAATCAATATAGTAGAGGGAACCGTTAATGAACCGGTCGGTGTGCTGATGGAAAGACTGTGTAAAGGGTCGGCACAGGTGTTCGGATTTTGCTGCTATATCTGGAATATTGCGGTCGTACGCCGGTTGGTAAAGGGGCTGCGGGCACTGAAGCCGCAGTGTGCGATCGTGCTTGGTGGGCCTGAGGTTTCCTTCTGCGCCGAGCAGACTCTGCGCGAGCTGCCGGAAGCGGATTATGTTTTGGCGGGCGAAGGAGAAAGACCGTTTGCGCTTTTATTGGATGCGCTGCAAAGCGGCCGAAATTTGCAAAGCATTCCCGGCCTTTGCCGCCGGGAAAACGGAACAATCGCATTTTCAGGGATTTACCGCCCGAAAGAACTGCCGCCCATGCCTGACACACAGGCTTACGCCGCGCATCTCAACGGCCGGATTGCTTATCTGGAAACATCGCGGGGTTGTCCGTTTTCCTGTGCGTTCTGCCTTTCCGGACGCTGTGATCCCGTTCGCTTTTTTTCCGTGGACTATGCAAAACAGGAGTTGCTGCGCATGGCGAATTCAGGCGCGCAGACCGTCAAGCTGATCGACCGCACCTTTAATTGCAATAACGACAGGACAAAAGAACTGATTCGCTTTTTGATTGACCAAAGAGGGAAAGGGTTCCCGGAAAATGTCTGTTTCCATTTTGAGGTGGGAGCAGACCTGTTTGATGAGGAATCTCTGCTGCTGCTGGAGCGTGCGCCTGCCGGACTGTTTCAGATAGAAGCGGGTCTGCAGAGTTTTTGCCCGGAGACTCTGCGCGCGGTCAGCCGCCGTACCGATCTTCTCCGCCTGAAAGCAAATCTTTCCCGGCTGATTCGCTGCCGTCGTCTGCATGTTCATATCGACCTGATCGCGGGACTGCCTTACGAAGGTCTGGAACGCTTTGGGCAAAGCTTTGACGAAGCATATGCCCTGCATGCCGATCAACTGCAGCTGGGCTTTTTAAAGCTGATTTACGGTTCCCGTCTGCGGGATCAGGCACAGGAATTCGGTTTTGAGTGGAATCCGGAGCCGCCGTACGAGGTGACCGCGACCCGGTGGCTTACCGCCGGGGAGCTGCGCCTGCTGCACGATGCTGAAGATGCACTGGAGAGGCTTTCCAACAGCGGAAGGTTTTGTTTTACCGTCTGTTACCTGCTGAAGGCGACTGGAATGCGTCCGTTTGAACTGTTCTGCCGGTTTGGGAAAGAGTCTGCGCCGGTTTCCGTCGGAATCTCGCTGGACGCTTACACGGAAATGCTGTGGAATTGGGCAGTGTGTCAGCCTGGTGTGGAAAAGGAAAAGCTGCGGGACGTTCTTGTCTGCGACCGACTGGCCTCCATTCCGGGCGGAAAGCTTCCCGCGCTGCTGAAACGCCGCGATTCCAGACTGGCCGCCTGCGCCGCTGCCGTCCGGGATCAGCTTGGCCTGGAGCAGGAGAGAAAAGGCGCTGCGCTGCTGTACGGTTATGGAGAGCGACTGGTACTGGCCGACGAAAACTGCAGGAATCCAATCAACCGTCGGTTCCGGCTTGTGTGGAAAGATGTTTCAGGTATTTAACAGATTTTTTGATATTATCATTGACTATTCTAGAACATTGTACTATAATAGTTCTGAATAAAATCGCCGGGAAGCATCCTTTTGTTTTCGGTTAATGAAAATGACCCTGAATTGTTTCCGGAAATCCAGTAGTTTCCGCAGCGGTGGTGCCGATTCTGCGGAAGAAGGGAAATGGTTGTAATGAAAAAAATGATTATTACCGTGAGCCGCCAATATGGGAGCGGAGGCAGAGTGATCGCCAAAGAGCTTGCACAGCGGCTGGGAATTGCTTATTATGATAAGGAACTGATTGTGCTTGCAGCCAAGGAAAGCGGTTTTGCTGAGGAAATTTTTGAAGAGTCGGAGGATAAAACGCCGAACAGCCTGCTCTATTCACTTGTGATGGGAACTTATGGAATGGGCGGGCAGGGCATCGGCGTGCCGGATATGCCAATTGGCGATAAGGTTTTTTTAATTCAGTCCAACCTGATTCGTTCGCTCGCAGCAAAGGAATCGGCCGTATTTGTCGGGCGCTGTGCGGATTATGTGCTGGAGGGCAGGGAGGACACTACCAATCTTTTCGTCTATGCGCCGCTGAAAGTTCGTGTGGAACGTGCCGTTGCGGAATACGGACTGGCGCCGGAAAAATCAGAGTCGGCTGTTTTGCGCATTGATAAGCGCCGCGCAAATTATTATAATTATTACGCCAATCGTAAGTGGGGGAAAATTGATAATTATGACCTTGCAGTGGACAGCAGCAAGCTTGCTGTGGAGGATACCGTTTCTCTGCTGCAAAGGTATGTCGAAATGAGGTACCGGGAAGATTAAAAGCCACCCGTTTTTCAAACGATAAGCTTGAATCCCGCGGGAAAGGAAGGGTTGTCAGCATGGCCGAACAGACGGATTTGCGGCAGATGGTTCGCCATCCGATCCCGCCGGTCTGGAATGCCGGGAGCTGTGTACTGATCCTTGGTACCATGCCGTCGCCAAAATCGCGGGAGCAGGGCTTTTATTATGCGCATCCGCAAAATCGCTTCTGGCGGGTTCTGGCAGCGCTGTTCGAGGAACCGGTTCCGCAGGGAACACAGCAGCGCAGAGCGTTTGCTTTGCGCCATGGGATTGCGATGTGGGATGTTCTTGCTTCGTGTGAGATTTGCGGTGCTGCCGATTCCTCCATCCGTGATCCGATCGCGAACGATATCGCTTCGCTTTTGGCACAAACCAAAATTCGCGCCGTTTTTACAACGGGAATGACGGCATTTCGCCTTTATCAAAGGCTTTGTCTGCCGCAAACGGGCCTGCCTGCAATTGCGCTGCCCTCCACCAGTCCTGCCAACTGCCGGATGTCGTTCAATGCACTGTGCGACGAATATCAAAAAATTCTGCCGCATCTGCAGAAAGTTGATCGTGAAGTCTGCACCGTTGATATCGAGGGAGTATAAGCCGGTCTTCGATTCGTTTGTGACGGTTGAAAAAAGCTGTCCGAAGCGATTACAGCGACCCAAAAGCGAGTAACCGCGTAAAAAACCGCCGTCTGGAACGTTGTTTCCGGACGGCGGTTTTGAGTTGTACCAGATCGGTCAGAAAAATTCCGGTTCCGGCATCCAAATACAACAGGAAAACGGCGAAAATAACGCCGACGGGTTTGTTGTTTTTCAAAGACGGTTTCCTCCACGGCTAAGCCTCAATTTTCGGCAGGCTCCAGCGGTAATGCGCCGCTGCCAACCGGATTGCAACGACAGCCAGAACGGAAAGAAGCACGGAGCCGCCTCCGTTCCAGCCGAAATACCAGCAGAGGTAATAAAGAACGCCGCCCGCAACAGAGGCGATCGCATAGATATGTTTGCGCAGAATCGCCGGGGTTTCGCGGCTCATAACGTCCCGCAGCACACCGCCGCCCACTCCGGTGAGCACACCGAGAAAGACCGAAAGAAACGCGTTTTGGCCAAATCCATGCTCAATGGAAGCCTGAATGCCAATGACAGTAAAGACGCCAAGCCCGATTGCATCAAACAGATTGATCACGCGTTCGACGGCTTCCCTTCTGCGGCGAAATCTTTCCCGAAGAAGCGCTTCCACTGCAAACACAATGATGCTGGCTGCTGCCGCGGCGGCAACATAGGCGTAACTGCTGAACATGCGCGGCGGCAGAATGCCGAGCAGAATATCCCGGATGACTCCGCCGCCCAGCGCAGTGGTTACCCCCAACACAGTCACACCGAGCAAATCCAGCCGGCGGTCGATGGCAAGCATTGCACCGGAAGCCGCAAAGGCCAGTGTGCCGACCAGCTCCGCGGCTCCGAAAAAGAAGGTCTCACTGAAAATCATTGCCCTTGCCCCTGTTCTCAATCGTTTTCTGCAAGCATGCCGACCGTAATCTTATTGTTCCGGTTGGCATATACACACTGAATCAGCCCAATTCCGAAGTAAAGGCAGGCCGCGGAGGAACCGCCTGCGCTGAAAAACGGCAGCGTGATTCCAACCACCGGCAGCACATAAAGGCACATTCCGATGTTTTCCACCGCCTGCAGGGCGATCATGCCGAAAAAGCCGTAGCAAATATATTTTCCCAACGGGTCGCGCGCCCGTGCGGCAATGTAAAGCGTCAGCCCCAGAATGGACGCCAGCAGCACCATGATTGCCACACAGCCGATGAATCCGAACTCCTCGCCTGCCACGGTATAAATAAAGTCGTTGTGATCTTCGGGAACAATGCCCGCCGTGACGCGGGGCCCCTGCAGAAAGCCACGTCCGGAAAACATTCCGGAACCGATCGAGATCTCTCCCTGTCCCTGCTGATACCCGTAGCCCTGGGGGTCGGCAGAATGATCCAGCAGGATTTTAAACCGTGTTTTCTGGTCATTATTGAGAACATACTTCCAGGCAAGCGGTGCGGCAACGGCCACAGCGCCAAAAAACGCGGCAAAATAACGCAGCTGAACCCCGGCGCCGAAGCACATGGCAAGAAAAATAAACAAAAAAACCAATACTGCGCCGTCATCCCCCTGCAGGTGAATAATCCCCATCGGAATTGCCGCGTGGCAAAACAGCAGCATAATCTGCCAGAAGGATTTCAGTTTGTCTTTTTCCCGCAGAACATCCAGATGCTTTGCAAGCGTTACAAGAAATCCAATTTTAACCAACTCGCTCGGCTGGAATGAGATACCGCCGATGCGAACCCAAGCTTTGTCGTCGGTTCCGGCCACCGTAATGCCGAACACGGACGTCAGCGCCATTAAGCCAATGCAGAGAACTGCAATAACCGGCCAAAGCTTTGCAATGGATTTGTAGTCGAACAGGGAAATTACAATTGCGCCGGCATAGCCGATGGCGATGGCGATTACCTGTGTTTTGAACTGACCGATCCCGCCCGTGCGCGTTGCGCTGTAAACAAGCGCCGCCCCGTAACACGAGGTGATAATGCATACGACCCACAGGGGCAGGTTCGTGCGTTTAAAATAGCCGCCGATGCCCTTTAGAACCTTTGTCAAGCCAAACGCTCCTTTATTTCATGCCCAACGGGCGCCCAGATTTTTACCAACGCGTAATATGTGTATTTAATATGTGTATTATATTATTTTTTCCCCTTCAGTTCAAGTAAAAACCTTTGAAGATTTGAAATCTTATGGTATACTATAAAAAATGGCTCCGAACATCAGGCGACCGCCGATGAAAAACGCTTCATCTGCGGCTGTCTCTTTGCCGTAAAAGTGAAATAAAGCTTTGGCAACAGCGAAGGGCTGCCGGCAGCTCGGAGCAGAACGAAAGAGGGAGACTATGCTCAGCGATATTGAAATTGCCCAGCAAACCACAATGCGTCCAATCCGCGAGCTTGCAGAGGAGCTCGGGATTCACGAAGAAGAATGGATTCCGTTTGGCCGCTTCAAGGCCAAGCTGGAGGATTCTCTGCTGCGCCGCTTGCAGGATAAGCCGGACGGCAAACTGATTCTGGTAACGGCAATCAACCCCACCCCTGCAGGAGAGGGCAAAACCACGACCACCGCCGGCCTTGGCGAAGCAATGGCCAAAATCGGAAAACGGGCGGTTGTTGCGCTGCGGGAACCGTCGCTCGGACCGGTGTTCGGCGTTAAGGGAGGAGCAGCTGGCGGCGGATACGCGCAGGTGGTTCCCATGGAGGAACTGAATCTGCACTTTACCGGAGATATGCACGCCATTACGGCGGCGAATAATTTGCTTTGCGCAATGCTCGACAACCACCTGCAGCAGGGCAACGAACTGCAGATCGATCCGCGCAGAATCCTGATTAAGCGCTGCATGGACATGAACGACCGCGCACTGCGGAACATCGTCATCGGTCTCGGCGGCAAAGTGAACGGGGTTCCGCGCGAGGATGGTTTTATTATCACCGTCGCCAGCGAGGTGATGGCTATCCTGTGTCTGGCTGCCGACCTTAAAGATCTGCAGCGGCGTCTTGGGCGGATTTTAGTGGCCTATACCTTTGGAGGAAAACCGGTTTACTGTTCTGATCTGAAGGCGGACGGAGCCATGACGGCGCTGCTGAAGGAGGCTGTTCTGCCGAATCTGATCCAGACACTGGAGGGGACCCCGGTGCTGATGCACGGCGGTCCGTTTGCAAACATTGCGCACGGCTGCAATTCCGTCCGCGCAACCAAACTGGCGCTAAAGCTCGGCGATTACTGTATTACCGAGGCGGGCTTCGGTTCCGACCTCGGCGCGGAAAAATTCTTTGATATCAAATGCCGTCTGGCGGGGCTGAAACCGCGTGCAGTTGTTGTGGTGGCGACGGTTCGTGCGCTGAAATACAACGGCGGCGTTCCCAAAGCAGAGCTTGGAGCGGAAAACCTTGCCGCGCTGGAAAAAGGCATTGTGAATCTCGGCGCACATATTGAAAATATGCACAAGTACGGCGTTCCGGTCGTCGTTGCCATCAATCGCTTCGGCAGTGATTCCGATGCGGAACTGGAATATATTGAAAATTACTGCCGCGCGCTCGGCGCCGATTTTGCGCTGTCTGAGGTGTTTACTAAGGGTGGCGAGGGTGGCCGCGAGCTTGCCGAAAAGGTTTGCGCCGCAGCGGAAAAGCCGTCCGATTTTCACCCGATCTATCCTGATGACATGCCGTTGAGCGAAAAGATCGAAACGATCGCAAAAGTGATCTACGGTGCGGACGGCGTGGATTTTGCGCCGGCGGCAAAAAAGAGTCTTGCCGAAATCGAGGCGCTCGGCGCGGGAGAAATGCCGGTCTGCATTGCCAAAACCCAATATTCGCTTTCGGATGATGCAGCGCTGCTGGGTCGCCCGAAGGGTTTCCGGATCACCGTGCGGGAGGTTCGTCTTTCCAACGGTGCGGGATTTGTGGTTGCGCTGGCAGGGAATATTATGACGATGCCCGGCCTGCCCAAAGTGCCCGCGGCGGAACGTATCGGCATCGATGAAGAACAAAAAATTACCGGTCTGTTCTGAATCTGCAGGGTCAGCGCCGGCTGACCCTGTTCTTTTGCGCAAAAAGATGCAAAAACCGGCGAAAGGACGGCAAAAGAGTAACATGGAAGAGTATCTGACCCATTCGCCGGAGCAAACCGAGCAGCTTGGTGAAGCGATGGCCGATCGCCTGAAGGGCGACGAGGTGCTGGCGTTTTCCGGCGGGCTTGGGATGGGCAAAACGGCATTTGTGCGCGGCCTTGCGCGCGGTCTTGGCGTGAGGGATGATGTTTCCAGCCCCACCTTTGCGCTGGTGAACCAATACGGAGGCGGAAGAGTGCCGCTTTACCATTTTGATATGTACCGTGTGGAAACCTGGGACGATTTGTATTCGACCGGTTTTTTTGACTATCTTGGTACGGGCGTCCTTGCCGTGGAATGGAGCGAAAATATTGACGGTGCGCTGGAAAACCCGGTGCGGATCGACATTTCGCGCGGAGAAGCGGAAAACGACCGTGTTTTTCGGATCACAATGCCGGAGCACCGGCAGGAAAGGGCTTGATCTCGGTATGAAAATTCTTGCGGTGGAATCCTCCGCTTCGGCGGCTTCAGCCGCGGTTTGGGAGGACGGCAAGCTGCTCTGCGAAGCGTTTACCAACGTTGGGCTGACGCACAGCCAGACGCTGCTTCCGTTGGTGGAACAGATATTAAGCTGCGCGCAGATCTCGTTCTCGGAAATCGGCTGTTACGCAGTCGCAGTTGGTCCCGGTTCTTTTACCGGTGTGCGCATCGGTGTTTCTCTGGTAAAGGGTCTGGCGTTTTCCGGAAAGGTTCCGTGTGTGCCGGTTTCCACACTGGAGGCGATGGCGCGCCTGTTTACCGGGCAGAGAGCAAACATTTGCTGTGCAATGGACGCGCGGTGCGGCCAGGTTTACAATGCCCTTTTTGAGGTGAACAGCGGTGCGGTGACGCGTCTTTGCGAAGACCGTGCCATTGCCGCGTCGCAGCTTGGCGAAGAACTGGCGGCCGACGGGCGCAGCTGGATCCTGACAGGGGACGGCGCGACGCTTTGCTGGGAAAGCTTTGGAAAATCAAGTTCTCAATTTTTTCTTGCGCCGCCGCATTTGCGTTTTCAGCGTGCCAGTGGTGTTGCACTTGCCGCGCAGGAAGTGTATAATCAACAGCGGACGATGTCTGCAGAAGAACTGTCTCCGGTTTATCTGCGTCCGCCTCAGGCGGAACGCGAGCTGAAAAAGCGCCGCGAGCAGCAGGAATCCGGCAGGCGGAGCACAGAGGAAAAGGGAAAGGATGTTCAAATAGAATGATTGCAATCGGTGCGGATCATGGAGGATATTTTCTGAAAGAGGAGATCAAAAAATATTTGGACGAACGAGGGATCGCTTACAAGGATTTTGGAACCTTCGGCGAGGAGTCCGTCGATTACCCGGCTGTTGCAGTGCCGGTTGCCCGCGCAGTGGCAAACGGAGAATATGAGCGGGGGCTTCTGTTCTGCGGCACAGGCGTGGGAATTTCAATCGCGGCAAACAAGGTAAAGGGCATTCGCGCCGCCGTCTGTTCGGACGCGTTTTCGGCGGAGTATTGCCGCCGCCATAACGACGCAAATATTTTTTGCCTCGGCGGTCGTGTGGTTTCGCCGGAAAAGGGCAGAGAACTGGTTGGGATCTACCTTGATACGCCGTTTGAAGGCGGACGCCACAGCCGCCGTGTCGGTATGATTGCCGATATTGAAGAAGGGCGCTTGTAAACCAAAAAATTTTGGCCGGGCAAAACCGTATTCAAAATAAAAGAAAAGGAATGGTTATCATGATGGAAAACGGACAGGTTACAGTTGTAAAGCACGCGCTGGTGCAGCACAAACTTTCCCTGATGCGTGAAAAGGAAACCGGAACACGCGATTTCAGAACTCTGGTAACGGAAATTGCAACCTTCCTCTGTTATGAGGCGATGCGCGATCTTCCAACGGAAGAAGTGGAAATTGAAACGCCGATCTGCAAAACGATGGTCCCCATGATCTCGGGCAAGAAGCTTGCCTATGTGCCGATTCTGCGCGCCGGAATGGGAATGCTCGACGGCGCCCTTTCGCTCACTCCGGTGGCAAAGGTGGGCCATATTGGCATGTATCGCAATGAAAAAACGCTGGAACCGATTGAATATTACAAAAAGCTTCCCGATGATATTGCGGAGCGCGATGTGTTTATTCTGGATCCGATGCTTGCCACCGGCGGTTCTGCATGCGACGCCATCAGCGCCGTAAAGCGCAGCAATCCGAAGAGCATTACCTTTGTCTGCATCGTTTCTGCGCCGTGCGGGCTGGAGCGGGTCTGCAAAGAACATCCGGACGTTCCGGTCTACACCGCCGCCATCGATGAAAAGCTGAACGAAAACGGCTATATCGTTCCCGGCCTCGGCGATGCCGGCGACCGCATTTACGGCACGCACTGAGCAACAGCGCTGCCCACAACCGCAGGCTTTGCCGGAATACATGTTCCGGAGAATTGAAAATCCCGCTGAAACAGGAGCACAGGCGCTCCGTTTCGGCGGGATTTTTTTCTTTTGTACCAAAGCCGGTTGCCGCTGAAGGCTCAGCTGGTTTTGGGAGGAACAGCCGGTGCGGGCTGTTTGCCGGCGCAAAACGAGATCCACTGCGGCAGCGCGGCGTACGGGTTTTTGTGCCAGTCAGACTTTTCGTCCCACTCGTCCGGCTCCCACCAGCTTGCTCCCAGCGTACCGCGGTCGGCGAAAAGCTCATCCATCCGTGCCACAGTGAACCCGCTTTCCAGCAGCGAATTGATAAAGTCCTGCACGCGCCAGTCGTTTTCGCGCGTGTCGTCGTAGCGCTTTTTGATCTGCAGGCGAGTGGTTTCGTCGTCGAACGGGCGGTTGAATGGGTGCGTCTCAAAAAAAAGATAATGTCCTCCGGGCTTCAGAATTCGGTAAAACTGTCGGTACATTGCCGGAAGATCACAAATCCAGGTGTGGACACCGTTTGAAGTGTAAACCAGATCAAAGGCCTCATCTGCAATTCCGTCCATCTCCATCGAGTCGCAGACACAAAACCGGAGCCGCCAGCCCTGTTCTGCGGCAATTTGCCTAGCGTTTTCCAGCTGACGCTCCGCCAGATCGCAGGAGGTGACGTCTGCACCGAGCAGGAAAAATGCAAATGCGGCAAGATTGTCACCGCTGGACGGAACACAGACCCGTTTGTCGTGCAGATCGGGAAACAGCGCGCGGATGTTCTGCCAGACCGCCGGCGGAAACGCGCGTGCGGGATCCGCCTTCAGCAGATTCAGTGTTTCAGGCTGACTGTATTCCATTGCAAAATAGTCGTCGGACCAGGCATTCCAGCTGTCCCGGACAGCATCGTTGATTTTCATGAAGAGACTTCTTCCTTTCCGCTGTTGATTTTCCACTCCGATGCCAGCGGTTTGATTCTTACCATTTCACGCTTGCCCGGGCAAAGCGGATACATGCCAAGGCAGGCGAAAATATACCATGCCGCCATCGTACCGTTGTCCTCGTCTCCGGGAAAGCCGTCGTCGGCATACGACATGGTTTCCCGGGCCATTCTGTGAACCCAGTACGCCGCCTTGTCGGGTTGACCGATTGCCGCGTACAGGTACGGAATGTGAAAGCTGGGCTGATTGGAAATGGCGCACTGACCGTAATCCACTGCTGCCATTTCGGTCATCTCATGGATCTCACCTCCGTATCCGCCGCAGCGGTATACCGGTGGGGTGCAAAACAACTCATCCAGTTTTGCGGCCAGCGCGTCGCGTCCGCCGCAAAGCGCGGCCAGCCCGTCAACATCGTGGGGAACCGCAAAGGTTGACTGCCATGCGCTGCCTTCCGTGTATTCGCCGCCCCACTTTACAGGGTCAAAGTCCTCCGACATTGCGCCGTGTGTGTCCTTTCCGCGCATGAATCCTGTTTCGCCGTCGAAAAGGTTAACGTAATTCTTGGAACGGCGCATGTATTCCGGAACCAATTTATCCCGTCCCAACGCCTTGGCAACCACGGCGATACACCAGTCGCCATATGCCGCGTCAAGGGTGAGATTGACCGATTCTTTCTGCTCGTCACGTGGAACATAGCCGTATTTTACATAGGACTCCGCGCCGTTTCTGCCGAACCGGGGCAGCGGTCCGTTGTGGTTTGCATGCTTAAGCATGCCCTCCAGCGCGTCTTCCCATGTTTTTCTGCTGCCGATTCCGTTAACGACGGCACAGGCGATCACTGCATCGATCAGGGTGCTGGGCATGCAGCCGACCTCTCCGATGGAAAGCCACCTGGGAAGCCAGCCGCACTCGCGGTAATCGTTGACGAAGCCTTCAAGCATTTCCGCAAATTCGTCCCGCGCGATCAGGGCAAACAGCGGGTAGACGGTACGGTAGGTGTCCCAGAAGCCGTTATCGGTATAGCGGACTCCTTCATGAACGCTTCCGTCGATCGGTGTGTAATGAATCACTTTTCCGTCCGGCGCAAGCTCATAGCATTTGTGCGGAAACAAAAACGTGCGCCACAGGCAGGTGTAAAAGGTGCGCATCATTTTCGGCTCGTCTTCCGCAAAGCGCACGTCAATCCGGGAAAGACGCTCTTCCCAGATTGCATTGGTTTCCGCAAAAACTTCCTCAAACGAGCGGGAACCGCATTCGCGTTCCGCCGCAGTGGCGGCCAGCTCTGCAGAAATGTAGGAGATGCCGATGCGGAAGGTGACGGCGCTTTTATTCAAAAACACATGAAGTCCGGTGTGCTCGGTGCCGTTTTCGCAGGTTGCAGAAGTCCTGGCAAAGTCGATATCGCCTGCGTCAAACTTTACGGCAAAATACATGTGAAAATCTTTGGCCAGGTCATAGGAATGCCCGTTGGTTTCACCAATCACCAGATTTTCATTCCGGTGTACCGTGTAAGTGTATTCTCCCATCACAGGCAGAAAGGAAATGCAGGCGCCGCGGCCGGCGTCAAAGGTGAGGCGCGCGATTCCGCCGCGTTCGGTGGGGGTCAGTTCGAACCGGCATCCGGAACGGAGGAACCGGAGATCAAGGTGAGAAGGACTCATAACGGCTTCGGCGGGGCGAAAACCGCTCCATGCGTTTTCAGCGCTGTCGGCAATAACGTCGTTCTGCGGAGTCATCAGAAACGTGCCGTAATCGTTAATCCAGGGGCTTGGCTGGTGCGTAAGCCGAATCCCTTCAATGCTGTGCGACTCCGGGTCATAAAACCAGCAGCCCCGGCGCTCTGTCTGCGGCGCGAACGCTGCCATGCCGAACGGCCGCTGAATCAGCGGCAGAGTGTTGCCGGCGGAAAAGCGGCTGGTGGATTTTGTTCCCTGCTTAACATTGACAAGCCTGGTTCTGTTCATAATCCGGGAGCCTCCCTGTTTTTTGTTTCACTGTCATACACATCATACAGCAGCCAAATAAAATTTACAAGGTTTTCAGACAAATAAAGTAAAATTATTTTACTTATGCTGCACAGACGAAATATTTATGCGAGTGGAAAGGCTCGGCGGGATTGAGGCATGGCTGAAAAAGCGGATTTTTAAAACGGGATTGACGTTGCAGAGGGAAACAGGTATACTGTTAAGGAAGAAAAAGCGAGGGATTCGGTATGCTGGAAAATGTGTTTTTACGTGTTTATACAAAATTTAAATTGGAATTTTATCAGCATATTTTTACCAGACTGGAAGACCGCGAAGAAAGCCTGACGACGGTGGAAGCCTTTTGTATGGAGACCATCGATGCGCTTGGCCGCCCCACGATCAACGAGTTTGCCACCTTTACCCAAATTTCGCCTTCCAATGCGGCTTATAAGGTTAACAGCCTGATCCGCAAGGGATATGTGGAAAAACGCCGGTCTCAGCGCGACAAACGGGAATACCATCTGATCGCGACGGAAAAATATCACGAGTGTTACGCTGGCAACAACCAATATCTGCATACCATCGCCGAACGCATGGCGAAACGGTTCAAACCGCGGGAGCTGAGAAAATTTTCCGAGATGCTGCAGGTAATTTCTGATGAGCTGATGCCGGAGGTGCATCTGCCTGACGAGGTTGCCGGAGAAACGCCCCGAAAAAAGCACCGCAAGCAGGAATCGACACCGATCACTTCGCTCTCCAAACGATCCATGCGGGTCAGGCGGCTCAGTCTGCCGAGCCATGGAGAAGATCATTGAGCTGTCATACCACTTGATTTTTTTTAAAAACTTGCTAAAATAGTATTGCGGTTATTTTACGGGAATGCCGCGCCCGTTATAAATAGAGTCAGAGTAGATTTTTGCGCGTTAAGTGTCATCCGAACGGGGAGTTGTCGGGTGAACGAAAAGAGAAATCTTGCGGTGCAAAAATCGCATCCCGCTGCTACATACAGGAAATACGCTTCTTTTGTGTAGCCCCAGGGTGGAATCATCCGCCGGTGCCTGCTGTGCGCCGCTGCATGAAAGGAGTTTTTTATGCAGATTGAAAATGTATTGTATCGTTCCCCTTTTTCCGGTGGATACTGGAAAACCTCGCTGAATCAGCTGCATCATCTGCCGTCGTTGGTTTTGGCTGCGCTTTTCGTCGCGCTTCGCGTCGCGGTCAGCACAGTCCGTATTCCGGTTGCCGATAATCTGAACATTATGTTCAGCTTTTTGGTCGCGTCCGGCGGCTCCATGATTTACGGGCCGGTTTTGGGGGTGATGTCCGGGTTTGTCAGCGATATCCTCGGCTATCTTCTGCATCCGGACGGAGCTTTCTTTATCGGCTACACAATCAGCGAAATGCTCGGAGCGCTTGTTTACGCGCTTTTTCTATACCGCGCGCGCATCAGTGTGGTGCGCATCTTTCTTTGCCGCAGTATTGTGAATGTTTTTATCAATGTTGGGCTTGGCTGCCTTTGGAGCCAGATGCTCTATGGCAAGGGCTATCTCTATTATCTTGCGAAGAGTATTGTTAAGAATGCGATTATGCTGCCGATTGAGGTGGTCATGATGATTGTGGTGCTGCAGGCGATGGTTCCGTTGGCCGTGCATTCGGGACTCATGCCGTCCGTCACGCCGAAAAAAATTGTCTTCTGGAACCGGAGGACGAAAACAGGGCAGCCGGTGCAGCAAAGCGAAATCTGACACCTGCAACGCCTGAAAGGGCGTTTGTCGGTATATTTAGTGTGATTTGCTATAAAAGGATATTTTTAAGCAATATACAAACCCGTTTCTGTGTGGAAATGCAGAAACGGGTCTTTTTTGTCGTAAAAGGAATTGACAACCATTTCCTCGTGACTTATAATAACTGTGAGTAAGAATATTTTAGTAAAATTATTAGAAATAAACCGAAAAAGGATAATTTTACTGATTAAAACAATCTTTTCTGGTACCATTTTTCCGTTTTGATTTTATTGTTCTGATTCCGGGACTTTTGTTCTGCGAAAATAGAGTTATGGAAAAAAGAAAATGCGGAACCCCCTTGCAAAGCTTCCGCGTTTATTCTTTGAAAATTTGGAACATAGGGAAAGAGGAAATGCCATGCCGGAGTTTATTGCGCATATCCGGGACGACGGAACAACCCAAAGCGTAAAGGATCATCTGGAGGGCGTTGCCGAGCTGGCGGCAGGTTATGCAAGACCGTTCGGTGGAGAAAAGGATGCCTGGCAAGCGGGAATGCTTCACGATTTGGGTAAATATTCCGAAGGGTTTCAGCAACATATTACTCATCCCGAAGTGGTTATGCATATCGACCATTCCACGGCGGGAGCTCAAGTAGTCAACTCTGTTTTGCCGCCGAAAATTGCTTCCAGAGCGGCACTGCCGGTTTCTTTTGTCATAGCCGGGCACCATTCCGGATTACCCGATGGGGGAAGCGATACGGATGCTCCTTCCAGGTCTACTATGATGGGGCGTTTAAAAAGAAAGCTGCAGCCCAACGAAGCCTTTGATGATTGGAAGCTGGACCAGCAGGAAATTCCCTTGGGGCAGCCGCCTGCATTTTGCAGGACGACAGATTCATTTACGGTTCCGTTTTACACCAGAATGCTTTATTCTTGTCTGGTGGACGCCGATTTTCTGGATACGGAACGTTTCATGAACGGTGTGCTGCCGCGCAGCGGTTTTTGCGATCTTGAGTTCATGTGGGACAAGCTGCAGCAGTATGTTTCGGGTTGGTGGGATTCCCCAAAAGAAATCAATCAGCATCGCTGCGAAATTCTGCGTGCCTGTATGTCCGAGGCCAAACAGCCCAAAGGGTTGTTTACCATGACAGTTCCGACCGGCGGAGGAAAAACCGTTTCCTCTTTTGCATTCGCGCTGCATCATGCACTTGCCAATCATATGGAACGTATTATTTATGTAATTCCGTTTAATTCCATTATTGATCAGACTGCAGAGGTGTTCGGGAAAATTGTTGGACCGGAAAATGTGTTGGAGCACCACTCCGGAATGGATTACGCTCCGGATGATTCGGCGGATGAATCGATGCGCCGTAAAGCATTGGCGACCGAAAACTGGCAGGCTCCTTTGGTTGTCACAACTGCAGTGCAGTTTTTTGAATCGCTGTTTGCAAACAAGAGTTCCCGTTGTCGGAAGCTTCATAATATTGCGAATTCCGTAATTATTTTTGATGAAGCGCAGACGCTGCCGGTGCCGTATCTGCAGCCCTGTATTGCGGCCATTGCACAGTTGGTGAAAAATTACGGAGCGTCTGCGGTGCTTTGCACGGCTACGCAGCCGGCACTGAATGATTTCTTCGCAGAATATGGTCTTCAAAGCAAAGAGCTTTGCCCACGCCCCGAACAGCAGTATGATTTTTTCCGGCGGAATACGCTTTGCAATTTGGGGGAAATAACCGAGGAAGAGCTTTGCGCCCGCTTAAATTCGGAACAGCAGGTGCTATGCATCGTCAACCGGAAACTGCAGGCACAAAAATGTTATGATGCGCTGCAAGGCGAAAAAGGGAATTACTGTTTAACAACTTTGTTATATCCGCAGCATCGCAAACGGTTGCTTGCCGAAATCCGAAAGAGGCTCTGCGACGGGATGCCGTGCCGCGTTATCGCTACCTCGTTGGTGGAAGCCGGCGTAGATCTCGACTTCCCTGTCGTTTACCGGCAGGAGGCTGGTCTTGATTCGATTCTGCAGGCAGCCGGGCGCTGTAATCGGGAGATGACGCGCTCGCCACTGGAAAGCAAAGTGTTTGTTTATCGTTTGCCGGAACGGTCGCTTCAGATGCTGAAACAGAATATTTCCGCAACACAAAGCGTGATGAAAAAGTACGAAGATCCGTCATCGCCCGAGGCAATCGAGCAGTATTTTCGATATTTTCGTGCTTTGCGCGGGACAGATGCGCTGGATCAAAAGCAGATTCTGAGTGCGTTCCGGGACGGAATTGAAGGTTGCCGTTGGCCGTTTGCAAAGGTGGCAGAACGTTTTAGCCTGATTGATTCCCCCACGCAAACAGTTTATGTTCCGTTGGAGGAGGGAAAAGAACTGGTTGAGCGCCTGCGCCGCGGAGAGCACAGCCGGAAACTGTACCGGGAACTCGGACGGTATGGTGTCAGCGTTTATCCTCAGCACTTTCAGCATTTGTATGATGCGGGAGCAATTGAGGTTTTAACGACCGGCGAATCAATATTATGCGATACAACGCTGTATCACTCTTTAACGGGGCTCATGCTCCGACCAGAGGAGGGGAGAGCACTGGGACTGGACGACTTGTTTTAAAACGAAAGAAAGGAGTGGAAAAAATGGTTCGGTTAGAAGTTTGGGGAGAATATGCCTGTTTTTCACGCCCCGAAATGAAAACAGAACGCGTCAGCTACGACGTGATGACACCGTCTGCCGCACGGGGAATTCTGGAGGCTGTTTATTGGCATCTGGGATTAAAATGGACGGTTGACAAAATCTATGTTTTGTCGCCGATTCGTTTTGCAAATATCAGGCGAAATGAGGTGAAAAGTAAAATTTCCGCCTCAAACGTGCGAAAAGCAATGAATGGCGGCAAAGCGGAGTATATAGTTGCGCAAAAGGATATTCAGCAGCGCGCGGCTATGGTTTTGCAGGATGTCCATTATGTCATCGAGGCGCATTTTGACTTGACAGAGCAGGCAAACGAAACAGATAATGAAGGCAAATTTCAGGACATTATGCGGCGCAGAATGGAAAAAGGGCAGTGCTATCATCAGCCGTATTTCGGAACGAGGGAATTTCCGGCGCGGTTCCGCCCGTGGTGCAGCAATACGATTCCGACGATCGGAGAAACGCGTGATCTGGGATATATGCTGCTGGATCTTGACTATTCTGATCCTGCCGATATTCAGCCTGTCTTTTTCCGCGCAAAATTGGAAAACGGAGTTTTGATTCCGGATTACAAGGGGGTGGTCAGGTGATCCTGCAGGCGTTGACGCAATATTATGAAAGCATGCTGAAAAAAGGAAAGATTTCGCGGCCCGGTTGGAGTGACGCAGATGTCACATTCGCGATCGTGCTGAATGATGATGGTTCGGTGGATCAGATCGTTTCTTTGGAAACAGAGCGGTTGGTTGGTAAAAAGATGGTTCTTCGCCCGCGCAGCATGAAAGTTCCGATGCAGGTCAAGCGTTCGGCCGGCATAGCACCAAATTTTCTTTGTGACAATGCCGTCTATTTGCTGGCGGTCGACGTAAAGAATGACCCCAAACGCACATTGGAGTGCTTTTACGCGGCGAAGGAACTGCATCTGCAAATTTTGCAGGATGTGTGTACCCCGGCGGCAGACGCGGTCAAGGCATTTTGGAATACATGGAACCCGGAACAGACGACCGAACTCCCGCAGGTGCAGGAAGTATTGGAGCAACTGAAAAAGGGAGGAAGACTCATTTTCTGGTATGAGAATGAACCGGTTACTCAGGATAGCTTGATCGCAAGCGCATGGCAGCAGCATTATGATGGCAGTGGTGAGGAGAAGCAGATGCAGTGCCTCGTTACGGGAAAACCTGCATCCATCCCGGCGATCCATCCTGCCATCAAGGGTGTTCGCGGAGCGCAGGCAACCGGTGCGGCGCTGGTTTCGTACAATTCACCCGCGTTTGAATCTTACGAAAAAACACAGAATTATAACGGGCCGGTTGGCGAATACGCTGTGTTTGCTTACACCACGGCGCTCAATTCGCTGTTGGCAGATCGAAACCATGTGCAGGTCATCGGCGACACAACGGTCGTGTGTTGGGCAGAGGGCGGCGAAGAGGCATATCAGGATCTTGCCATGTATGGCTTGATGGGGGTGTCCCCTGCCGACGAGGAAACAACGCAGAATGTGCGTGCTGCTCTGAAAAGTCTAGCAGAGGGAAGACCGATTTTATGGAATCAAACCAGTGTTATCCCATCGGTCCGGTTTTATGTGCTTGGTCTGGCGCCAAACGCGGCTCGCATTTCGGTTCGCTTTTTTCTGCAGAACAACTTTGGGAGTTTTCTAAAAAATGTGGAAGCTCATTACGAACGAATGAACATTGTTCGCCCGGCGTACGACAAAAACGAACAATTGTCTTTGTGGATGACGCTACAGGAAACCGTAAATCCAAAATCCAATGATAAATCTCCGTCTCCGCAGCTCAGCGGCGACATGCTGCGCGCCATTCTGGAAAACAGCCGTTACCCGGCAACGCTGCTGAACAGCGTGATGCTGCGCATCCGTGCAGAGCATGATATTACGCGCGGTAAAGCTGGTATCATAAAGGCTTATTATTTAAGAAATGAAAACCCATTTTGCCCAGAGGAGGTCTTGCAGATGTCTCTCAATGAACAAAGCAAAAACATTCCCTACACGCTCGGCAGGCTGTTTTCTGTGTTGGAGGATATTCAGCAGGCTGCAAATCCCGAAATCAACGCAACGATCAAAGACAAGTATTTTAACTCGGCGGCGGCAACTCCGGCAAATGTTTTTCCGTTGCTGTTAAACCTTGCGCAAAAGCATCTGCGCAAGCTGGAAACAGGAAAACGAATTTATTTGGAAAGCCAGATTGCGCCGCTGACGGGTATTGTTGGAGAGCAGTTTCCGGTTCGTCTGAACTTACCGGAACAAGGTTCATTTCAGTTAGGTTATTATTTTCAGACGCAAAAGCGTTATCAGAAAAAGGAGGATAAAGACAATGGTTGAAGCAATCAAAAACAGGTATGAATTTGTGGTGTTGTTCGATGTGGAGAACGGTAATCCGAATGGAGATCCCGATGCGGGCAATATGCCGCGCGTGGATCCGGAAACAGGACTGGGCATTGTAACCGATGTATGTCTGAAACGCAAGATCCGCAATTATGTCGAAATGGTCAGGGAGAATGATCCTAACTATGGAATTTATATCAAAGAAAACGTTCCACTGAACCGTTCAGATAGGATGGCATGCTCTGCTAACGGTATTCCCGAGGTGGAAGATAAGAAAATTGCCGATGCTCTTAAAGAAGCCAAAAAGAAGGATCCGGGTATCGATCTGAAACTGCGGGATTATATGTGCAGTCATTTTTTTGATGTTCGTACGTTTGGAGCCGTGATGACTACATTTGTAAAGGGTGCGCTGAATTGCGGACAGGTGCGCGGTCCAGTGCAGATCGGGTTTGCGCGTTCTGTTGATCCGATTCTTCCACAGGAGGTCACCATAACACGAGTGGCGATTACAACAGAAGCCGATGCAGAAAAAAAAGGAACCGAAATGGGTCGGAAATATATTGTTCCTTATGGCCTGTATCGTGCCGAAGGTTATGTTTCTGCCAATCTTGCGCGTAAAGTCACCGGATTTTCAGAAGATGACCTTTCACTGCTGTGGGAAGCGATCATGAATATGTTTGAAAATGATCATTCCGCTGCCAGAGGTAAAATGGCGGTGCGAAAGCTGATCGTCTTCAAGCATGACAGCGAACTGGGCGAAGCCCCGGCATATCAATTGTTTGATGCAGTGCATGTTGTTAAGCGGGAAGGCGTCACGGTACCCCGCCAATACTCTGACTACACTGTCAGTGTGGACGCAATGCCGGATGGGGTTGTCTGCACTTGCATGCGATGACCTATCTGGAAGAAGACTGGCTGCAGATTTCCGGCTTGCAGCATTTTTCGTTCTGTCGGCGGCAGTGGGCGCTGATTCATATTGAGCAGCAGTGGAAGGAAAATCTGCGAACGACAGAGGGAAAACTAATGCACGAGCGGGCACACGACGCATCGGCAATCGAGCGGCGCGGCAAGCTGCTGATTGTGCGGGATCTGCGGGTGTTTTCAGCTGAGCTGGGGATCAGCGGCGCGTGCGATGTGGTGGAGTTTCGTCAGGGTTCCGGCGGGATTCCGCTGCGCGGCGAAGAAGGCAGATGGAGCGTTTTGCCTGTGGAATATAAGCATGGCGAAAGCAAGGAAAATGACGCCGATCGGCTGCAGCTGTGCGCGCAGGCAATGTGTCTGGAGCAAATGCTCGGCGCCGATATTCCGACCGGGGTTTTGTTTTATGAAACACCGCGGCGGCGGGAGACCGTGGAGCTGAACGATATGTTGCGGGAACAGGTGCGCCGGATGCTGAATGAGATGCACGGTTTTTTCCGACGCGGCTATACGCCGAAGGTGAAACCGAACAAGTCCTGCAATGCCTGTTCTCTCAAGGAACTCTGTCTGCCGCGGTTGTGCCGGAATCTCTCTGCTGCCGATTATCTGAGTAATATGCTTGGGGAAGAGACGGAAATGCAATAAGCAGCGGACAGACTGAGCCGCCCGGATATCGGACGGTTCAGCTTTGCGGGAAAGGAGAAAATATGCGCCATTTGCTCAATACGCTGTACATTCTCAGCGAGGATCGCTACCTTTCTCTGGATGGTGAAAATGTGGTGATACAGCAAGACGGAACAGAAACCGCGCGCTTTCCGCTGCACGGTCTGGAGGGAATCGTCTGCTTTTCATATTCAGGAGCCAGCCCAGCATTGATGGGGGCGTGTGCCGAACGTGGAATTTCACTGAATTTTTTTACTCCGCACGGTCGATTCCTTGCCGGAATCTATGGAGAAGAGCGGGGAAATGTTCTGCTGCGCAGAACACAGTACCGCGTGGCCGATCTACCGGGTGCAAGCTTGCAGATTGCCAGAAATTTTATTACCGGCAAACTGTTCAACAGCCGCTGGGTGCTGGAGCGTGCAACAAGGGATCATGCAATGCGGGTGGATGTGCCGGCGATCAAATTGGCGTCCGCCAAGCTGGCGCACTCGATTCGGCAGGTGCAGCAAGTGCAGAACAGCGATTCGCTGCGGGGATTGGAAGGGGAGGCGGCAACGGCTTACTTTGGCGTCTGGGATGAGATGATTTTGCAGAATAAAGGGGATTTTTTCTTTCATGAACGTTCCCGCCGTCCGCCGCTTGACCGGGTCAATGCGCTGTTGTCGCTGTTTTACGCAATGCTTGCGGGCGACTGTGCCGCAGCTCTGACGGCGGCGGGGTTGGATCCGTATGTCGGATTTCTGCATACAGATCGTCCGGGACGCCGGTCGCTGGCGCTTGATCTGCAGGAAGAACTGCGCGCGCCGCTGGTCGATCGGTTTGTGCTTTCTGTCATCAATCAACGGATCATTCTGCCGGAACATTTCAATGTGACGGAAAGCGGTGCTGTTTTCTTGACGGATGTAGGAAGAAAAGTCGTGTTTGTTGCGTGGCAAAACCGCAAGAGGGAAGAACTGAGGCACCCTTTTTTGCAGGAAAGAATCCCTTGGGGCTTGGTTCCATATGTTCAGGCGCTGCTTCTTGCCAGATTTCTGCGCGGTGATCTGGATGAATATCCTCCATTTTTATGGAAGTAGACAAGCCTTTTCGCGAGGTGTACTCCCAGGGCACGCGATAAGTGCGCAGTATGCAATTTTATTTTATACTGATTGTGAAATTAATATTCTGAAATCCGTTGGGTAAAGTTTTTGAGCGTACGGATTGTTCTGTAAAGCATGTAAAACATGCAGAAACCTGAGAAGGCAAAAGAAGCACGAAAAGGGGGAAGCTATGCTGGTGCTTATTACTTACGACGTCAACACGGAAGATACCGGGGGAAAAAAGCGGCTGCGCAAGGTAGCAAAACAATGCGTAAACTATGGTCAAAGAGTGCAAAATTCCGTTTTTGAGTGTTCATTGAATTCTGCTCAATGCGCAATGGTTAAGCATTTGCTGCTTCAGTTGATCGACCCCAACAAAGACAGCCTGCGTTTTTACTACCTTGGCGACCACTACCGGGGAAAGGTTGAGCATTACGGTACTCATTCGACCTATGATGCAGAAGCTCCGCTGATTGTATGATTATGGTAATCTTGTTGTCCAATTTCAGCGGTGCGACATTGAAGTAAACATGCTTTTCTATGGACCTTCGCACCGCTTTTCGGGTTATCTGCATGTCAATTTTAAATTTAATTTTCTGTTTTGCTTGTAGTTTAGCGAAAATCCCTTTCATTTTTGTCGTTTTTTTTGTTTGTGTTAGGTTAGTAATAATATTTTTATGCATTTATGCGGTCGCCCTCCGTGTGAGGGCGTGGATTGAAATTGGGAGCAATCGGGCAAGTATTGAGCAAAACTATTGTCGCCCTCCGTGTGAGGGCGTGGATTGAAATAAAAAATGATGCACAATACACCTATGACAGCATTGTCGCCCTCCGTGTGAGGGCGTGGATTGAAATGTTCTTCCAGATATGCAAGTACCTTGTCAAGGTGTCGCCCTCCGTGTGAGGGCGTGGATTGAAATCCAATGGTTGGAATTTCTGAAAAGCGGATGCGAGTCGCCCTCCGTGTGAGGGCGTGGATTGAAATTTATTTATTAAGGGGGTAATTTTATGAGCTTTGAGTCGCCCTCCGTGTGAGGGCGTGGATTGAAATTAATTAAACGCATAGCGACAAAAAGAAAGGAGTAGTCGCCCTCCGTGTGAGGGCGTGGATTGAAATCGAAAAGAAAGCAGATACCGCGTTATATCGGCTGTCGCCCTCCGTGTGAGGGCGTGGATTGAAATTTTTTCGCTCCATAATTTGACAGCGAATTTAAAGGTCGCCCTCCGTGTGAGGGCGTGGATTGAAATGCGTGTTATTTCCGGGGCGTATGGCAACGGCGCGTCGCCCTCCGTGTGAGGGCGTGGATTGAAATCAGATTTAACCGTTATTATTTTGTTTCGGATTGGTCGCCCTCCGTGTGAGGGCGTGGATTGAAATAGAATATGACGAGGAGCTTGACGTCTATATTGTCGGTCGCCCTCCGTGTGAGGGCGTGGATTGAAATGGTTTTGTCAATAAATTACTTGAAATGCGCAAAAGTCGCCCTCCGTGTGAGGGCGTGGATTGAAATAAAGCTCATAAAATTACCCCCCCTTAATAAATAAGTCGCCCTCCGTGTGAGGGCGTGGATTGAAATATGATAGCTATTTGAAACTAGCAGACCACGAAATGTCGCCCTCCGTGTGAGGGCGTGGATTGAAATGCTTGTGCTGTCAATCATGCCGTTCTGTATCGCGTCGCCCTCCGTGTGAGGGCGTGGATTGAAATCCGAAGACGTGACCGACGAAATCATGAAATTTGTGTCGCCCTCCGTGTGAGGGCGTGGATTGAAATTAATTAAACGCATAGCCGACAAAAAAGAAGGAGTAGTCGCCCTCCGTGTGAGGGCGTGGATTGAAATCGAGAATAGGGTCGAATGCTAAAAATTGTCTTGGTCGCCCTCCGTGTGAGGGCGTGGATTGAAATCTATTATCCAGAACCGCGGGGTGATGTTAGTAGAGTCGCCCTCCGTGTGAGGGCGTGGATTGAAATATATTTAGAATCGGGCTATATTGATTTCGACTGGAGTCGCCCTCCGTGTGAGGGCGTGGATTGAAATACGAATATCCGGTTATAATAAACCTGTCTATGACGGTCGCCCTCCGTGTGAGGGCGTGGATTGAAATATATTCTGGCGAATCATACGCGGAAACCTTTTGTTGTCGCCCTCCGTGTGAGGGCGTGGATTGAAATACTTGTGCTGTCAATCATGCCGTTCTGTATCGCAGTCGCCCTCCGTGTGAGGGCGTGGATTGAAATCTCGTCAACGTCGAACAGTGTTGCATTGTTTTGGTCGCCCTCCGTGTGAGGGCGTGGATTGAAATTATCCCTAATACGTCAACAGGCTACGTCCGGCGCGGTCGCCCTCCGTGTGAGGGCGTGGATTGAAATCGCTTTGTCTTTTGCATGGAATACATACGCTAAATGTCGCCCTCCGTGTGAGGGCGTGGATTGAAATAAATTTGTTCTGGCACTTCACGGACAGATACTGGGTCGCCCTCCGTGTGAGGGCGTGGATTGAAATTACCAAAATGATGAATGAGCTGCTCAACACGAGGTCGCCCTCCGTGTGAGGGCGTGGATTGAAATTGTAATGGCATACAGATTGCAAGCGTTGACTGCGGTCGCCCTCCGTGTGAGGGCGTGGATTGAAATTCCGTACCTGCCGATATTTTGATAGTCTCGCAAAGTCGCCCTCCGTGTGAGGGCGTGGATTGAAATTACCATATACATTTTGATATATCAGGTATGCGGAAGTCGCCCTCCGTGTGAGGGCGTGGATTGAAATTGTAATGGCATACAGATTGCAAGCGTTGACTGCGTCGCCCTCCGTGTGAGGGCGTGGATTGAAATCAGAATGACCGGTTATAATAAACCCGTATACGATGTCGCCCTCCGTGTGAGGGCGTGGATTGAAATAATAATAACATCATACATATTAAGAATTATTTCGTCGCCCTCCGTGTGAGGGCGTGGATTGAAATTACTATTATCAGCGGTATTTATTGCAAAAGGCGTGTCGCCCTCCGTGTGAGGGCGTGGATTGAAATAACATTTATCGCGCACCGGTGCAGATTGTTTCCAGTCGCCCTCCGTGTGAGGGCGTGGATTGAAATCTGAAAAGCGGGTGCGATACCGCAAACAAATTATGTCGCCCTCCGTGTGAGGGCGTGGATTGAAATATTTGAAAAATGTACGCCCCGCATATATTTTCGATCGTCGCCCTCCGTGTGAGGGCGTGGATTGAAATGAGTTTTACTGGCACTTCGGCGCGGGGAAATATGGTCGCCCTCCGTGTGAGGGCGTGGATTGAAATAAATGGCATATTTCAAAATTGGAAATACGGATTTTTGTCGCCCTCCGTGTGAGGGCGTGGATTGAAATGGCGAAAATCATTCTGGAGAGCCAGAAGCGCCTTGTCGCCCTCCGTGTGAGGGCGTGGATTGAAATTTGGCTGTTACGAAAGATGGTCGCGCTCGTAATTGTCGCCCTCCGTGTGAGGGCGTGGATTGAAATGGCTCGGGGGTAGCCCGTAGGGTGCCGGGCCAGGTCGCCCTCCGTGTGAGGGCGTGGATTGAAATGTGCAATTGGTCGCGGGACCCTCCCCGCGCCCAAGTCGCCCTCCGTGTGAGGGCGTGGATTGAAATGTCAAATTGACGAAAAAGCGTACAAAATGACTGAGTCGCCCTCCGTGTGAGGGCGTGGATTGAAATTCCAGCTGGCCGACCACCCGCAGCGCCTCTTTGACGTCGCCCTCCGTGTGAGGGCGTGGATTGAAATCAATATATGTATGCACCATAGGCGGGGCTCGGCCGTCGCCCTCCGTGTGAGGGCGTGGATTGAAATTCCAGCTGGCCGACCACCCGCAGCGCCTCTTTGACGTCGCCCTCCGTGTGAGGGCGTGGATTGAAATATACATACCACTCTTTCCGCCCCGCAAGGCTGTGTCGCCCTCCGTGTGAGGGCGTGGATTGAAATATATATACCACTCTTTCCGCCCCGCAAGGCTGTTGTCGCCCTCCGTGTGAGGGCGTGGATTGAAATCGGTTAATCAGCAACCATCTATTACATTGCCTGGGTCGCCCTCCGTGTGAGGGCGTGGATTGAAATGCGCATATCTTCCCGTCGTGAAAACAGGCCATTGGTCGCCCTCCGTGTGAGGGCGTGGATTGAAATTGATGGGCGCCGTATTAATAATGCGGCCGTATCAGGTCGCCCTCCGTGTGAGGGCGTGGATTGAAATTGGTGAAACGGCTGTTTTTGGTTTTGGATTGAAGTCGCCCTCCGTGTGAGGGCGTGGATTGAAATATGGCGGGAGATGTGATATCCTTTGCGCCGAATGCGTCGCCCTCCGTGTGAGGGCGTGGATTGAAATCGGAGTCTTCACACCCTCAAACATAACCATAACGTCGCCCTCCGTGTGAGGGCGTGGATTGAAATTTTGGCTGCTGTTGCCCGCCAACCGGGCAGCCGTGTCGCCCTCCGTGTGAGGGCGTGGATTGAAATCGGTACGATAGCTACTTTCATTTTGCACCTCTCCAAGTCGCCCTCCGTGTGAGGGCGTGGATTGAAATCATGCCGCACATGACTTGCAATTTCCAGCGCATCGTCGCCCTCCGTGTGAGGGCGTGGATTGAAATCAGAAGAAGTAGAAAACAGAAACGTTGATGTCAAGTCGCCCTCCGTGTGAGGGCGTGGATTGAAATGGCACCGTCAACACCACATGCAGCCAAGCGCAAGTCGCCCTCCGTGTGAGGGCGTGGATTGAAATGAATGAGTGATCTCGATAAGTTAGTTGAGGAATGTCGCCCTCCGTGTGAGGGCGTGGATTGAAATCTTTCATTTTTGTATTGATTTTGTGAAAGGAAAAGTCGCCCTCCGTGTGAGGGCGTGGATTGAAATATAGTCCTCGAAGTAACTGACAGCCTCGTCTATCGTCGCCCTCCGTGTGAGGGCGTGGATTGAAATGTCGCTTTTACAAGCGCTATCAATTTGTTAATATGTCGCCCTCCGTGTGAGGGCGTGGATTGAAATATTCCTGTCAATCCTCCTCATCATCAGATATGCGGTCGCCCTCCGTGTGAGGGCGTGGATTGAAATATGAGCAAAATTCTTTCAGAAATTGAACTACTTTGGTCGCCCTCCGTGTGAGGGCGTGGATTGAAATCCGTTTTAGACCGTTGCCGGGTCAGCACAAAGCCGTCGCCCTCCGTGTGAGGGCGTGGATTGAAATATCGGAAAAGGCGCTTACGGTACGGTAGATATCACGTCGCCCTCCGTGTGAGGGCGTGGATTGAAATTTTTTACCGATGATTCCGCCGACTGTGACCCAGGTCGCCCTCCGTGTGAGGGCGTGGATTGAAATAACACTATAGTTGCTATTTTAGCAATAGACAAAGTCGCCCTCCGTGTGAGGGCGTGGATTGAAATCCTACGGCTTTTTAAGCTTTTAACGGTATGAAAGTCGCCCTCCGTGTGAGGGCGTGGATTGAAATGTTTTTAGTTTACTTACCAGCAAGTAAACTTTTGGTCGCCCTCCGTGTGAGGGCGTGGATTGAAATCGATGTTTCAGATCATCCGTCCCAATATCATCAGTCGCCCTCCGTGTGAGGGCGTGGATTGAAATTATTGCGGTCTGTTTGACCGCAGGTAATGCTTTTGTCGCCCTCCGTGTGAGGGCGTGGATTGAAATCTGTATTGCATTACATCATTTGCGATTGCTTTTGGTCGCCCTCCGTGTGAGGGCGTGGATTGAAATCGTTGTGTTTCCTGCCGCATAAGTATTTTTGTCCGTCGCCCTCCGTGTGAGGGCGTGGATTGAAATCTGCGCAGCAGCTTAAAGACTTTGGCGTCCGAAGTCGCCCTCCGTGTGAGGGCGTGGATTGAAATATATAATATGATAAAATGTAATCAAGGGAGGAAGTCGCCCTCCGTGTGAGGGTGTGGATTGAAATGGTGCCGTGTTGGCCAGACTATCCATGATCCTATTGTCGCCCTCCGTGTGAGGGCGTGGATTGAAATAAATCCGCCCTAAAAATTAAAAATTACTCTTGACAAATAGGTTGACCCTGCTGTATAATATGCAGGCATTCTCAAGTGCCGCAGAAATGCGGATGTAGCTCATCTGGTAGAGCGCCACCTTGCCAAGGTGGAGGTAGCGAGTTCGAGCCTCGTCATCCGCTCCAAATTTTATGCCGCTGTCAAAGCGGCTTTTTTGTTGTCTGTATTTTGGTTCATGCCTTCTCTCTTCCTGTAGTTTTCTCAAAGCTCCGTTTTACGGGGCTTTTTTTGATGCTCCCGCGTGTGGTCAAACAAGATGCGGAACCGGGAAAAGATTCTTGTGTAACTCTGTGTTTTTTATAAATTGGTTGAGGGAAAACAGAAATTTACCGCAGGCTTGAAACGACGAAGCGAAATTGTCTTTGAAGAAAAGGAATTGCATTTTGACACTATTTTTGCCCAAAGCGATTGACAACACGCAAATGGCGTGATATAGTAACCGTATAGTTACTTAATTCGATTTATATTATCATTAAAGGGGGATTTTTTAATGTGGACTGAAGAAAAACTCGATCAGCTTTTGACCGAACCGTCCGATGCGCTGGTTGCCGACATGGGAAAAATTCAGGGAGATATTATGGTGCTAGGCGCTGGAGGAAAAATGGGTCCGACGCTGTGCCTGCTTGCTAAAAATGCGATTCGAAAAGCCGGCCTTAACAAAAGGGTAATCGCTGTTTCCCGGTTTTCAGACCCGATCGCAACCAAACTGCTGACAGATAATGGTGTTGAAATTATTCCCTGCGATCTTCAGGACAACGAAAAACTGAGTGCATTGCCGGAGGTTGAAAATGTAATCTACATGGCGGGACTCAAGTTTGGTACGACCGGAAACGAGTGGAAGACCTGGGGAATGAACGCGACGCTTCCTGCTTTTGTTGCGGAAAAGTTTAAAAAATCGAATATTGTCGTGTTTTCGTCAGGAAATATCTATCCCATTGTTCCGATTGCGAGCGGAGGCTGTATGGAAACCGACCCGATCGGCCCGATCGGCGAATATACCCAGAGCGTGCTTGCCCGTGAACGTGCGTTTGAATATGCCTCCCACAAATACGGCACCAAGGTATTTGTTTACCGCCTGAATTTTGCCGTCGATCTGCGGTACGGCGTGCTGTATGACATGGCAGATAGAATTCTGAAAGGTGAGCCGATTTCAGTGACCACACCGGTGCTCAACTGCATTTGGCAGGGCAGCGCTAATGAAATTGCCCTGCGCGGTCTGCTGCATGCAACGGCACCCTGCACGGTAATGAACGTGACGGGGCCTGAGACGGTTTCGATCCGCAGCGCAGCGCGTCAGCTAGGCAAATACCTTGGCAAGGAGCCGGTTTTCTGCGGTACTGAGGGTACGGACGCCTACCTGAATAATGCTGAGCTGGCCATGGAAGTCTTTGGTTATCCGGCAGTTCCGATTCATACGCTGATCCGCTGGCAGGCGGAATGGCTGCTCGATGGTGGTCGTGGACTGAACAAACCGACTCATTTTGAAGAGAGAAAAGGAAGCTATTGATTTCAATCTGACAGTATCAATAAATTTGAAAGAATGGTGATTTTTTTGAATCGACATGAAACCGCGCTGCAGATTCTTGCTCAGGGTACCGTGATTCCCGCAACAACGCTCGCTTTGGATGACAACCGTAAATTTGACGAAAAACATCAGCGCCTGCTGACCCGTTATTACTTGGAAGCCGGCAGTGGCGGCGTTGCAACCGCAGTGCACAGCACGCAGTTTGAGATCCGCGACCCGAAGGTCAATCTGTTTGAAACCGTGATCTCCACCGTCAGTGATGAAATCAGCCGTTTTGAAGCAGAGACCGGCAAAGTCATTGTCAAGGTCTGCGGCGTATGCGGCCCCAAAGAGCAAGCGCTCCGCGAGGCAGAAACCGCGAAAAAGCATGGATTTGACGCAGTACTGCTGAGTCCCGGCGGGTTGAATGCGCTTTCTGAAGAAGAAATGCTCAAGCGTACCGAAGCCGTTGCAAAGGTAGTGCCCGTAATCGGATTTTATCTGCAGCAGGCGGTGGGTGGCCGTGTTTTCAGCTATGATTATTGGGCACGCTTTGCTGAAATTGAAAATGTCGTTGCCGTCAAATGCGCCTCTTTCAATCGTTACACTACTCAGGAAGTTGTCCGCGCGGTTACGTTTTCCTCCCGTGCCGACAAAATTGCGCTTTACACCGGCAATGACGACAATATTGTCATTGACCTCCTGACAAAATACCGTTATAATAAAGACGGTAAGGAATATGTCAACCATTTCCGCGGCGGTCTGCTGGGTCATTGGTCCATCTGGACGGCGAATGTGGTCAAAATGTATGAAATGCTCAGGAATGCCAAAGCAAGCGACGAACTGCTGACACTGGCCGCGCAGGTGACCGACTGCAATTCCGCCTTCTTTGATACGGCGCATGGCTTTAAGGGCTGCATCCCCGGTATGCACGAGGTGCTTCGCCGTCAGGGCCTGATTCGGAGCATCAGCTGCCTTAACCCGGAAGAAACTCTTTCGGAAGGTCAGGCCGAGGAGATCGACCGCGTTTACAAAATGTATCCTCACCTTAACGACGACGCGTTTGTGAAGGAGTTTTTGGAACGTCATCATGAAGAAGTCTGATATCACCAAGCAAAAGATTTTAGGGGCTGCCGAAGCGGAATTTTCAGAATCTGGCTTGTACGGCGCGCGCGTGGATTCCATTTCAGAGCGTGCGGGCGTCAACAAGCGCATGATTTATGCCTACTTCGTGAATAAAGAACAGCTTTACATCACGGTGCTGACCGGTGTTTACAACCGTATGGCGCAGGAGGAAAAAAAGTTGCTGGGCTGCAGGCTTTCCTGCGAAGATATGATCCGCAGGATTATCGCCATGTATTTTGATTTTCTTTACCGTAACCCAACGTTCGTTCGGATGCTGATGTGGGAAAACTTGAATAACGCAAGTTATATCAAGTCTTCCGAAGCCGGAATTGTCAAGGGTTATTCGCTGAAAATGCTTTCTGATACCATTGCCCGGGGAATTTATGAAGGCGTGTTCCGTCCGGATATTGATTTGGAAAGCATTGTGATCTCCATTAACATGTTTTGCTTTTCCTATTTTTCGAACATCCACACCATGTCCTACCTGATGCAGAAGGATCTGGACAGTGAGGCTGCGGTTCGGCGTTATGCGGGCTATGTTACGGAAATGATTTTGAAGTTTCTGATTCGGACGCAAAAATAGCAAATTGGTTTTTGATTTTTCTTCTGATTCCCGCGGGAAAGCTTTGAAAACAGTCAGGGTCTGTCCTCTGCCGTTCTTGCGGAGGGCAGGCCTTTTTCATAGGAAAAAACTTGTGATAATTGCTGTGGTGTGGTAATATAAAAAATAATAATTGCAGTTTTATCACCAAATGGTGTGAACCGAATTTGGGATCCGGATGCGGGTTGGAAATCACGGTGGAAGCGTTTCGGGTCTGAAACAGAAAGGGTGGTCTTTCTTTGAAGCTGACTTTTTTAGGCGCGGCGCATGAGGTGACCGGTTCCTGCACGCTGCTGGAAGCCTGTGGGCACAGAATTCTGATTGACTGCGGCATGGAGCAGGGGGCGGATATTTACCAGAACTGCGAGCTGCCGGTTGCGCCCGGAGAATTGGACGTGGTTTTGCTCACTCACGCGCACATTGACCACTCAGGCAAGCTGCCGGCATTGACGGCGGGAGGTTTTCGAGGACCCATTTACGCAACGGGCGCCACAACGCGTCTGTGTAAGATCATGCTGATGGATTCAGCGCATATTCAGGAGTTTGAAGCAGAATGGCGCAACCGCAAGGCAAAGCGTTCCGGCGGCGAAACCTATTCGCCGGTGTACACAGCAAAAGATGTGGAAAAAACGCTACCGCTTTTTCGTTCCTGCAGCTACGGTGATACATATTTGGTGTGCGACGGTGTGGAGATCCGCTTTTTGGACGCGGGTCATCTGCTTGGTTCGTCCAGCATCGAGGTGGTGGTGACGGAAAACGGAACGCAGAAAATATTGCTTTTTTCCGGGGATATCGGCAATATCAACCGCCCGTTGATCCGCAATCCGCAAAAGCCGGAGCGGGCGGATTATGTGGTGATCGAATCCACCTACGGCAACCGGCTGCATGGCGAGAGGAAGGATTATGTTTCGCAGCTGGCTGGTGTGATTCAGCGCACATTCGACCGCGGCGGCAACGTGGTGATTCCGTCCTTTGCGATTGGCCGCACGCAGGAGCTGCTGTATCTCATTCGCGAGATCAAGCAGCGCGGCCTTGTTCACGGTCATCCGGGCTTCCCGGTTTGGGTGGACAGTCCTCTTGCGGTGGAGGCAACCTCCATTTATGACGATGACGGCGAAATGATGGAGTATTATGATGAACAGACGCTGCAGCTGCTGCACAGTGGGGAACCGGTGCTGCGCTTTCCGGGTCTGAACACGTCAGTGACCAGCGACGACTCCAAAGCGATCAACGCCGACAAATCCTCCAAGGTGATTCTTTCGGCCAGCGGTATGTGCGAGGCGGGGCGAATCCGTCATCACCTCAAGCACAATTTATGGCGGGCGGAAAGCACGATCCTTTTTGTAGGTTATCAGGCGGAAGGAACCCTTGGCCGCATTCTGCTTGACGGAGCCAAAAGTGTCAAGCTGTTTGGGGAGCCGATTCAGATTAGCGCACAGATTGAAACCATGGATGGTATCAGCGGTCATGCAGACCGCGACATGCTGCTCGAATGGCTCGGCAACCTGAAAAAGCCGCCGGAACAGGTGTTTGTCAACCACGGGGAAGATACCGTGTGCGACATGTTTGCCCAGACGATTGGTGAACGGCTGAATTTTCCGGCTCTTGCGCCTTACAATGGCGCCGCGTTTGATCTGCTTACCGGGGAGTGTTTGTCGCGGGGCAATGCGGTTAAGCGGGAAAAAGCAGTTCGTCGCGTGCCGGTCAGCCCAGTGTTCGAACGGTTGCTTGCCGCCGGAAAACGCCTGCTCAGCGTAATTGAACGCAATCGCGGCGGCGCCAATAAAGATCTTGCCAAATTTGCCGATCAGATTGACGCCCTGAGCGATAAATGGGATCGATGAAAACAAAACGGATTGCAATCTTTCAGGAACGGGAGCGCTGCAGATGGAATTAAGAACCAGACGGTTGATTCTTCGGCCGATTACAATGGAAGATGCTCAGGCTGTATTTGAATACAGTCGTCAGGAAAGTGTCGGGACGAACGCGGGATGGAAGCCGCACGCCACACTAGAGGAAAACCGCGCGGTGCTGCAGGATGTTTTTGTGGGCAAGGAAAATGTTTTTGCAATTGTCCTGCAGGAAAACGGGAAACTGATCGGGTCGCTGGGCCTGGTTGATGATCCAAAGAGAGAAAACAACAGGGCACGGATGCTGGGTTACGCGCTTTCCGAGAAATATTGGGGCAAAGGGATCATGACGGAAGCCGTGCAGACGCTGCTGCGGTATGCGTTCGAGCGACAGGAAATTGATCTGGTTTCCGCTTACTGTTATCCGCACAACCGCCGTTCACGCAATGTTCTGCAGAAATGCGGATTTGAATACGAAGGGCGTCTGCGCCAATGTGAATTACGGTTTGACGCAAAGATGATGGATCTGGAGTGTTTTTCTCTGCTGCGGGAACGCTGGAGCCATATCCCGCCCGCGCAGGACGCGATGAGCGGCCGGTGATGCAAAAATTGGCTAAGGAGAGGAAGACCGTGCAAATTCAGGGACTGCAAAGGCTGACCCTGCTCGATTTTCCTGGGCGGGTTGCTTGTACGGTGTTTTGCGGCGGCTGCAATTTTCGCTGTCCGTTCTGCCATAATGCGCCGCTTGTTCTGGAACCGGAAAAATGCGATTCCGTTACTCAGGAGGAATTTTTTGCGCTGCTGCAAAAACGCAAAGGCGTGCTGGAAGGCGTCTGTGTCACGGGCGGGGAACCGCTGCTTCAGCAGGAACTGGGTCAGTTCCTGCAAAAAATTCACGAAGCCGGCTGTGAGGTCAAGCTGGATACCAACGGCAGTATGCCGGAACGGTTGGCTCCACTCTTAAAAAAAGGGCTGGTGGATTTTGTAGCGATGGATCTCAAAAATTGCAGGGAACGTTATGGCGAAACCGTCGGAATTCCGGGATATTCCACGGCGAAGGTGGAAGAGAGCGTCCGCCTGCTGCAGGGGAGTTCGATTCCTTATGAATTTCGCACCACTGTTGTGCGGGAACTGCATCATCCGGGGGACTTTGAACGAATTGGACGTTGGATTGCCGGCGCGCCGCGTTATTTTCTGCAGGCTTTCCGGGATTCCGGAAGCCTGATTGCGCCCGGGTTGCATGGCTGTTCCAAACCAGAGATGGAGGCGTTTCGCGCCGAGGTGCTGCCGTTTGTGCCGTCCGCCCAGCTGCGCGGAATGGATTGATATAATTGAAATCGCAAGATATAGCTGTTTGTTAACAAATAAGCAGCTATATCTTGTGTTTTTATGCCTTGACGCGTGACAGGAAAGATGATACAATAAATTAGTTCACCACAGGGTGCGTGGCACCTTAAAGTATCAGGAGGAGGCTGTCTATATGTACCGGGTAACAAAACGAGACGGAAAAACGGCTGATTTTAATCTGAATAAGATTGAAACTGCGATTACCAAAGCGTTTGAGGCGCAGGAAAAACAGTATCATCCCAGCGTAATCGAGCTGTTGGCGCTCAAAGTGACAGCGGATTTTGAGCCGAAAATCCGGGATGATCTGATCGCAGTGGAGGATATTCAAGATAGTGTCGAAAACGTGCTGGTTCAGGCCGGATATGCGGACGTTGCCAAAGCTTATATTCTTTACCGAAAGCAGCGTGAAAAACTGCGCAACCTGAAATCTACAATTCTTGACTATAAAGAGGTGGTGGACAGTTACGTTCATGTCCGCGACTGGCGGGTGAAGGAAAACTCCACCGTTACTTATTCGGTCGGCGGCCTGATCCTCAGCAATTCGGGCGCAATTACCGCCAATTACTGGCTTTCGGAGATTTATGATCAGGAAATTGCCGATGCGCACCGCAATGCAGATATTCATATTCACGATCTTTCCATGCTGACCGGTTATTGCGCTGGTTGGTCGCTGCGCCAGCTGATTCAAGAAGGGCTTGGCGGCATTCCGGGCAAGATTACGTCGTCGCCGGCTAAGCACCTTGCGACGCTGTGCAACCAAATGGTGAATTTTCTCGGCATTATGCAGAATGAATGGGCGGGTGCACAGGCGTTTTCTTCCTTCGACACCTACCTCGCGCCGTTTGTAAAAAGCGACTGTCTGACTTATGATGAAGTGAAAAAATGCATTGAATCCTTTATTTATGGCGTCAATACGCCAAGCCGCTGGGGAACGCAGGCCCCGTTTTCAAACATTACTCTGGACTGGACGGTTCCGGATGACTTGGCCGAACTCAACGCGATTGTCGGCGGCAAGGAAATGAATTTTAAATATAAGGATTGCAAGCGCGAGATGGACATGATTAATCGCGCGTTCATAGAAACCATGATTGAAGGGGACGCAAACGGGCGCGGGTTCCAGTACCCGATTCCGACCTATTCAATCACAAAAGATTTTGACTGGTCGGATACGGAAAACAATCGCCTTCTGTTTGAAATGACGTCCAAATACGGTACGCCTTATTTTTCCAACTATATTAACAGCGAAATGCAGCCCAGCGATGTGCGGAGCATGTGCTGCCGCCTGCGTCTGGATCTGCGCGAGCTGCGCAAAAAATCCGGCGGATTCTTCGGCAGCGGAGAATCCACCGGATCGGTGGGCGTCGTTACCATCAATCTGCCCCGGATTGCTTATCTGGCAAAAGATTCTGCCGATTTTTACCGCCGACTTGATAAAATGATGGATCTTTCTGCACGGTCGCTCAAAATTAAGCGCACCGTTATCACAAAGCTGCTCAACGAGGGGCTTTATCCATACACCCGCCGTTACCTTGGTTCCTTTGAGAATCATTTTTCCACCATCGGTTTGATTGGGATGAACGAAGTTGGACTGAATGCCAACTGGCTCAAGCACGATATGACGCATGCCGACACACAGCAGTTTGCAAAGGACGTTCTCAATCATATGCGCGAACGTCTTGCCGATTACCAGCAGGAGTACGGCGACCTTTATAATCTGGAAGCAACTCCGGCGGAATCGACAACCTACCGGCTGGCAAAGCATGATATTGCACAATTTCCGAATATTATAACTGCAGCGGAACCCGGCGGAACGCCTTATTACACAAACAGCTCTCATCTGCCGGTCGGCTATACGGCCGATATTTTTGAAGCGCTTGATATTCAGGACGAGCTGCAGACGCTGTATACCTCCGGAACGGTGTTCCACGCGTTTCTCGGTGAAAAGCTTCCGGACTGGAAGGCGGCAGCCTCTTTGGTGCGCAAGATTGCCGAGAACTACAAGCTTCCGTATTATACGATCTCTCCCACCTATTCTGTCTGCAGGGAGCACGGCTACCTCAGCGGCGAGCAGTATACCTGTCCGATTTGCGGGGAAAAAACTGAGGTCTACTCCAGGATTACCGGCTATTACCGTCCGGTGCAGAACTGGAACGATGGTAAACTGCAGGAATTTAAAGAGCGCAGGGTGTATGATCCTTCCGCTTCTGTACTGAAAAAGAGGATTCCGGCGGCGTCGGAAACGAATCAGCCAGCAGAGGAAGGAGAAGCGAGGCAGATGCTGCTTTTTACTACAAAAACATGTCCAAACTGCCGGATGGCGAACACTTTTTTGCAGCAGGCCAGGGTTGCTTATGAGATTATCGACGCGGAGGAGCATGCGGAGCTGGTGCGGAAATATGGTGTCTGTCAGGCGCCGACTCTGGTTGTAATCGACGGCGAAAAAGCCAGAACTTACGCCAATGTATCCAATATCCGCAAATTTGCCGAACAGATCGGCTGAATTGGCTGATGAGGATGTTTGCTCGCAGGCCAACGGGATGAAACGAAGCGCAGCGGAAAAACTGAATACCCGATGATAAAAATCTCCTGCAGGCGGTTGCCATGTCGCCTGCAGGAGATTTTTTCTGTACCGGCAGAGGATCTTATGAATCGGCAGCGTCTGCGGCCGAAACGGTGTACAGAGAGTAAAAATAGCTTTGCTTTTGCATTAGCTCTTCAAAGGTTCCCTGTTCACAAACCCTCCCGCTGCGCAGAACCACAATCCTGTCATAACGGCGCAGGAGCGATTCCTCCAGCCAATGCGTTACCACCACACGGGTCAGGTCCGAAATATCCAGAATTGAAGAAGAAACTGCGTGTGCAGTGGCAGGGTCAAGCGCTGCAGTTGCTTCATCCACCAGCAGAATCGGTGTTTCCCGCAACAGACTGCGCGCAATGGAAACACGCTGTCGTTCTCCGCCGGAAAGCCCTAAACCGTTTTCGCCGCAAAGATAACCGGCGCCGCGCTGGCGGATAAGCTCCTCCAGACCGGACATCCGGATTGCCCGGTCAATTTTTTCCTGGGGAAATTCGCGGAACATGGTCACATTGTTTTGGATGGTGTTGTTGAAAATAAAAACGTTTTGCTGAATCATCGAGATCATATCATAAAGAGAGTCGGTACAGATGGTGCGCAGTTCGTTGCCGTCAAAACGAATGGAACCGCTGTAATTTTCATAGCTACCCATCAAAAGATTCAGCAGAGTGGACTTTCCGCTGCCGGAAGAACCAACCAGCGCATAGCTTTTTCCGGCCTCAAAATCCAGAGTGATATCCTTGAGAACAACCTGCTCCGGCTCATAGCCAAAGGTGAGGCTGCGGATTTCGATTTTATCGTTCAGCACCTGACCGACCGGCTTGCCGCTGCGCGATGTGTTGGAGGAAACAGCCTGCGCCAGCTTGTCAATCAGCGCCAAGGCCGCTTTGCGGTTTGCGATCAGAGCCGGTACCGTGGAAATCGGCTGTAGCACATAGTTCATCAACTGCACAAACACAATGACAACACCGGTGGTAATAGAATTTTCTGTAACCGCAAGAAAAGCTCCGGCAAAAAACACACCAAACTGCGCCAGCAGACCGGTTGAAGTGCCGATGATGTCAATTGTGTCGGCGGTCATGCGGCGAGCACGTTTGCAGCTTTCCAATTCCCGGTTTTGTTCCGCAAATTGCTCGGTAACTTCTTTTTCGGCTTTAAAGCTTTTGATAACGGGGAACCCGGTCAGCAGATCCTTCAGCATTGACATAAAATTTTCATTTTGAATGGAAACGGCCTTTTCTTTGTCGGTTAGCCGCTTTCCGCAAATCAGGGATGCGGCCACGGGCAGCATAGAAATCAACACAGCAATTCCGGTCAGCAGCGGACTGTAGCAAAACATCATCGTGAGTGCGCCGCAGAACAGCAACGACTGCATAATCAGCGTAAAACATTTTTCCAGATAATTTGTCTCAATAGAAGTTGCGTCGTTTGTCAGCGCAGAAATATAGCGTCCGGTGTTTTCTTGGTTGAAGGAGCCGATGCTTTTTTTTGTAATTTCGACAAACGCATATTCTTTGTACTGACGCATGGCACGCTGCATAAAACACGAAAAGGTGCACCGCCGAATCATGGATGCCGCCAGAAACAGAAAAAACGCAATCAGGAAACAAAATACCGTTCGGAGCAAAGATGCGGCATCGCTGCCGGCAGCGGCGTCCAGAATCTGCTGTATCAACCATGCGAGCAACAGTTCCAGTGCGCAAAGAAGAATAACAGTACCCAGCGTAATCAAAAACGACGCACGGTTTTGAGCCAGAAAAGTTGCGGTAAATCGGCGCTGAAGTCGGGCGGACTCTCTTTTTTGTTTTTTTAACTGCAGTTTTTCGTTTGATTCCATTTTATAGACCGCCTTTCGATGAAGTAACCCTATTTTACCATGTGGTGTTGAACGCAAACAAGAACGCAGCAGTTTGAAAGGGGGAACTTATTAGTTGCGGAATCGGAAAAACAATAGAATTGCGTTTTTCGGGAATACTGACTTTGCCGGCAGATTTATGCGTCATAAAGTTTTTACCGCCGGAAATTTACTGGAAGGGAACGACGAATGTGAGAGATAAATGGAAAAAGGGAGAGGAAATTTCGGTAAAGCCAATCATGGATCAACCGGAGACCGCAGACGAGTTGATTAATAAGTACGGAACGTACAACATCCAGCCCACGGCAGATTCCGGCAATCGGTTTCCTGCAATTGCGCAGGGATTTCCGCACGAACCGGAGAAACAGAAGAAAAAACCGCCGGAATCCTGAGTCAAAGACACAAACCGCGGCAAAAAACAGCAGACAAATGCCCAGAGAAAGCAGATGTCTGCCGTTATTATTTTAAAAATAGCATTACAGGCTGAGTTTTTTTTCGGCAAGAGCTGCGGTCGCAAAGTAAAAACCAACGGCAAGAACCAGATTGATCGCCAAAGAGATCAGCATCAGTTCCGCGGAATTGTCCAGAAAAAATGAAAAGGAGGGGCTGCTGGTTTCTGTCATGCTGTAGGAAAACTGAAGCGCTTTGTTCATCACCAGGGAGGAAGAAATGACGCTGACCACAGTGTTGATTGCGAGGAAAATTGCCGCTGAAATCAACCAGCGAAATTTAATATTGCCTAACAGCGTGCTGGCCAGTGTAACGGAAAAATAAATGGTGATAATCGTCACGAACCATTGGATCAACGTATTAAAGAGAAGCAGAAGAAGCTCGGGGATATCGTCCGGTGAAATCATGGAAATGATCTCACCCAAAAGATTTCCCTGCATATTGGCGATGATCTGAAGATTGAGCAGACCAAGCGTGCAGTAGACGACAAACCCGATCACCAGAACGATAAAGGAAACAATCAGTTTGCTGCCAATAATCTGGTAAGCGGTGCGTGGCGTCAGAAACGTCATGTAACCCGACTTTTTGGTCAACTCCTCCGAATAGAGCTGAACGGAATAAATCAGAAGAGCAAGCAGCGAAAACGCGCCGGCAACAACAAACAGTACGCCGCCGATGCTAAAAAGATCGTCGTTCTCAATCCAGTAACCGAGCAGATAAGCCGCTTCAATCAGCAGCAGCGCTGCCGCAGTAATAATGTACCATGCCCGCGATTTGATGAGGTCGTATTTAATTAGTTTAATCATAAGTCAATTACCCCTTTCTGCGCTCAGTCGTTTGGACCGTCGGCTTTGTCTTTGTCACGCTCTTCCGGTGCAGTCGGCGAAACGCCTGGTACAGGCGGCTGGGGCGTCTGTCCGTATGGCTGCTGCACGTTCTGATATATAGGAGGCTGACCGTAATAAGCTTGAGGTGGGAAGCCTGGCGCACCGTAAGGCGGCTGACCCGGCACGTTCGGATATCCGGCGGAATAAATCTCCTTGTAAAGCTCAACGATAGATTTTCCGTGCTGCTCGCGGATTTCCTCCGCTTTGCCGCTCAGAATAACCTGGCCGTTCCGCAGCATGACCACGGTGTCGGTAATCGATTCAAGCTCATCAAGCAGATGGCTGGAAATAATAAAAGTTCTGCCGGCGCCGGTATATCGGATAATGGAATTGATGATCTGATCACGCCCGATCAGATCGATCCCGTTCAGAGGTTCGTCCAGCATCACTACTTCGGCGTTGCGCGCAAGAGTGGCTGCAATTTTCAACTTGGCCGCCATGCCGGAGGAAAGCGATTTTACTTTCATATCCATGGAAAGTTCCATGAAGCGAATCAGCTCAGCGTAGGCACGCGGGTCGAAATCCTGATAAAAATCCTCATAGAACTGACCGACGTTGCCGATATTCATGTAGCTGTAATAAAACGGTTCCGTTGACATATATGCAATTTTTGCCTTGGATTCTTTGCCGATGGGCAGCCCGTTGTAGCTTGCCGTTCCGTGGGTGGGTTTTACCAGGCCGGCGCCGATTTTCATCAGCGTGCTTTTGCCGCTGCCATTTGGGCCGACCAATGCGCAGAGGCAGCCCGGTTCAAACTGCAGGTTGACGTTGAACAGAGCCTGCCGTCCGCCGTACCCCTTGGTAATGGAATCAAATTTCAGCATAAAAATCATCCTTTCCTGTTTCGGGATTGTTTTGTTCGGTCAAAGCCGCGGTTATGGTGGCGAGAATTTCTTCCGCAGAAAAACCGATTGCCTGCATTTCTTTTAAAAAAGCGGTGGTGACCTCCGCGGACATTTCCTGTTTCAGGCGGCTGACGACTGCTTCATCCTCTGAAACAAACGTACCAATTCCGCGCCTCGTAAAAGAAATTTGTTCGTTTTCCAGTTCGCGGTAAATCCGCTGCACTGTATTGGGATTGATCTTATATTCGATTGCAAGATCCAGATTGGAAGGAAGCTTATCTCCTGGGCGCAAGAGCCCGGAGGCAATCTGCGATTTAATTCTGCGTGCAACCTGCAGATAAATCGGAATATTGTAATCGAATTCCATTGACACACCCTCCTTACATACAGGATATTAGTGCACTATATAAATAGTATACTATGGTGTCGAATTTGTCAAGCGGTCAACCCCAAAAATCAACATAAAATTTGCCGCAACTCATCAAAATGTGCTGTGAAACAAAGACCGACGCCATCCGTCCGGACAACATCGGTCTTTGTTTGTGGCGCAAAGATTTGATTTTGTCATCCGCACCGTTTTTAAGTTAGCTGCATGAACCATTTATCTATGAAATTCATTTGTTCATCGGTATGGAACCAGTGCCCGTTGGAAAGGGATCTGCATCTTTTTCATTTTTTGTCCGGTCACGGCTGAGTTTCACAGCTCTGTGTTTTGCCGCCGCATTCACAGCAAGCAGAGCGTTCGGAAGTATTCAAGTCGTCCTCGGGTGAAATCGTTGCGTCGGTCAGTTCCGGCTCACCGGAGCCTGCGTCCAGCTCTTCTGCTGCGGCGGGAACATTTTTCGGAATAACGCCTGCCAGCACCAAAGCGGCCTTTGCACTGGCAGGACCGATCAATTCATACAAAACAGAGGAACAGAGGATGATGGTTAAAAAAGCATTGCCTAATTCCGGGGGGAGCATCCGCTGTCCCAAAAATGCCAGACCAATCGCAACGCCGGCCTGCGGAATCAACCCAAGCCCAAGATAATTTCTCGTTTTGACCGGAGACTTTGTGAAGGCACACCCAAGAAAGGCTCCAACATATTTTCCGGCAATCCGAATCAGGAAGTAGGCGATTCCTACCACGCCGATCGTGCCGAGGGCTGCCACGTCAAGGTTCATACCGGACATAATAAAGAAAATGGAGAGCACCGGTGGAGTAAAGTTGTTAAGCTGACGAAACAGCTTCTTGTCGCGAGTCAGATTGATGTAAGCAGCGCCAAACACCATGCAGGAAAGCAGAGGGGACACATTAACGGCTGCGCAGATTCCGCAGAGACCGAGCAGCATGGCGATTGCCAGGATCAGCCGATTATCCTTGCTGCGCTGTGGGGTGAGCAGCCGACCGAGCAAAAAACCGCAAAGAAAACCCAAAACGATTGCCCCAAGGTTATAAAGAATTGGAAGAATAACATCCCAGGCAGAAGCGGAACCACTTTCCGAACCGGCCACGGCGGTAACGGCGCTGAAGGCCAGAAGGCAGACGACATCGTCCAAAGCAACCACCTGCAGCAGTGTATTGACAAACTCACCCTTTGCGTGATATTGGTTAATCGTCATCATTGTGCTGGCAGGGGCGGTGGCGGTGGCGATGGCGCCCAGCAGCAGGCAAAATTTTAAATCCAGGCCAAAAATCAGCAGCATACCGAACGTAACCAGAACACCGGCCAACAGCGATTCCAGCGCAGTAATAATTACAATACGGCTGCCGGTTCGCCGAATAACCTTCTTTTTAAAAAATTTTCCTACGCCAAAAGCGATAAACGCAAGCGCAATGTCGCTGATAAATCCCATCCCCTCTGTCAAGGAAGGAGGAATAGCGCCGAGTACATACGGACCGATCAGAATACCCGCCAAAATGTACCCGCTGACGTTCGGCAGGTGAAGCAGTTTGGTGATTCGCGTAACGAGAAATCCAGAGAAAAGGATAACCGCCAATGCAATCAGGATGACGGTGCCGCTGCTGAGGTTCTGATAAAACGAGTATAGTTTCACGGCAATTCGCCCCTTTCATTTTACTGAAAAATATAAAAAATTTCCTGTAAGCATCGCTTCCAACCGTTGCGTTTTTTATCTCATTATGGTAACATTATATCGTTCAATAGAATAAAGTCAAATTATGTTTGATTAATGATGTATAAAATTATATTATGAAGGAGGATTGGCATGATCGATCCTAAAATTGAAACGCTGCTCAGGGTATGCGAAACAGGCAATTTTACCCGCGCGGCCGAAGAACTTTCGCTGACACAGCCCGCGGTCAGCCAGCATATCAAGCAGTTGGAAAAAGATTTGAACACGCGCATTTTCAATCGTGGAGAAGGCGGTTTAAAACTGACCGCAGAAGGTGAAATTGTTGTAAAATATGCGAAGCGGATCAAAATGCTCTATTTGAATATGCAGCAAAATCTGACGGATGCCAAGCAGCACGCCACGCGCCTCTCGGTCGGGTTGACCCACACGGCCGAAAGTAATCTGATGGCGGAGGTACTCGCAAAATACTGCAATGAACAGAATAATGTGAAGCTTACAATTCTTTCTGATACAATAAATAATCTTTATATTAAGCTGAAAAATTATGAGATTGATTTGGCGATTGTGGAAGGTAAAATTGCCGACCCTAATCTGAGCTCCGTTTTGGTGGATACCGATTGTCTGATGCTGGCTGTCTCAAACAATAACCCACTTGCCAAAAAGAGCATGGTAACGCTGGATGAATTAAAAAATGAAAAAATGATTTTGCGTCTGCCGAATTCAGGGACACGCAACCTTTTTATTTCTCATCTGGAAAGCAACAATGTTTCCATTGAGGAGTTTAATGTAATTCTTGAGGTGGACAATATTGCGACGATCAAGGATTTGATCCGCCGTGATTTTGGCGTCTCCATTCTGGCCAAGAGCGCCTGCATGGATGAGGTGCGTAAGGGCAAGCTCAAGGTGCTGCCGGTGGAGAATCTGAGCATGATCCGGGAGGTAAACATTGTTTATCACAAGGATTTTGCACATGCGGATATTCTGCAGGGGATTACCCGCATATATTACGATATGGCAAAGAAATATGAGGTTTAATGTGCGGAACTATTGCATATTTGAACCGAAAATGCTATACTGAAACCCGTGGACTTTCTTCGGGCGGGAGGAAATCAGATGGAACATGAGGGTCACCGCGAACGCCTGCGCCGCAGATATGAAACAGAAGGGCTTGACGCCTTTGAAACACACAACGTGCTCGAACTGCTGCTTTTTTACGCGATTCCGCGCAAGGATACCAACGAAATTGCACATCGGCTGGAAGAAACCTTCGGCTCACTTTCCGCCGTTCTGGAGGCTCCCGAGGAAGAACTGCGAAAAATTGAAGGGATTGGCCCTCAGGCGGCGTCCTTTTTGCATTTTATTCCGCAAATCTGCCGAAAATACATGGAGGATGTTTCCCGACCGCAGGGGGAGTGCATTCATTCCTCCGAGGAAGCCGGAAGATATCTTTCCGCGCGGTTTATCGGTGTGCAGGAGGAAATTGTGGTTTTGCTGCTGATTTCTGTGACGGGAAAAATCCGTTTTTGCGATACGGTTGCCCGCGGAGGTTTTAATTCCGCAGATGTGGATATTCGCAGGCTGCTTTCCCTCGGTATGAAATTCAAATCTTCGTCTGCAATTCTGGCGCACAATCACCCCAGCGGGATTGCGCTGCCGTCTCAGAATGATTTGGAGACAACGCGGGCGATTGCAAAAGCGCTTGCCTCTGTCGGCGTGCACCTGATCGATCATATTATTGTGGCCGATGGCGATTACGTTTCCCTTGCCGACAGCGGAATTTTAGCAGATCTGCGTGAGTGACGGAGGAGCTTTCAATGGACAAATTTATTTTACACAGTGAATATCGGCCGACCGGCGATCAGCCCGAGGCGATCAGCGAGCTGACGGAAGGCGTTCGGAACGGTTATCGGGAACAGGCTTTGATGGGTGTTACCGGTTCCGGCAAAACCTTCACCATGGCCAATATCATTGCGAACCTCAACCGTCCCACGCTGGTGCTGGCGCATAACAAAACGCTGGCAGCACAGCTTTGCAGCGAGTTCCGCGAATTTTTTCCGGAAAATGCGGTGGAGTACTTTGTCTCTTATTATGACTATTACCAGCCGGAAGCGTATATTCCGACGACGGACACTTATATAGAGAAGGATTCCGCCATTAATGACGAAATCGATAAACTGCGTCACTCGGCAACACTGGCGCTTTCGGAGCGCCGCGACGTCATTATTGTGGCGAGTGTTTCGTGCATTTACAGCCTAGGCAACCCGATTGATTACCGCAGCATGGTGATTTCGCTGCGGCCAGGCATGCAGAAAGATCGCGATGGGTTGCTGAAAAAGCTGGTGGAACTGCAGTATGAACGCAACGATGTCAGCCTGACGCGCAACAAGTTTCGTGTGCGCGGCGATGTTGTGGAAATTTTTCCGGCAGCGTCGGGCGAGAATATTATCCGTGTAGAATTCTTCGGTGATGAAATTGACCGGGTCAGTGAGGTAAACCCGCTGACCGGGGAGCTGGTCGCCAATCTACGCCACGCGGCAATTTATCCTGCCTCACATTACATTGTGCCGCAGGAAAAAATGCGCGAGGCAGTGGCCGAGCTGGAAGTCGAAATGGGGGAGCGGGTACGCTGGTTCAGAGAAAACGACAAGCTGATCGAAGCCCAGCGCATTGAGCAGCGCACCAAGTATGACATTGAAATGCTGCAGGAGATCGGCTTCTGCAAGGGGATCGAGAATTATTCGCGCGTGCTTTCCCGCCGCGCGCCGGGCAGCTCCCCTTATACGCTGCTCGATTATTTCCCGAAGGATTACCTGTTGTTTATCGACGAATCTCATGTTACCGTCCCTCAGGTACGCGGAATGTATGCAGGGGATCGCGCCCGCAAGGAGGCGCTGGTCAATTACGGTTTCCGTCTGCCGTCCGCTTTCGATAACCGTCCGCTCAACTTTGATGAATTTTATCAGAGGGTGAATCAGGTTATTTTTGTCAGTGCAACGCCGGGTCCGTTTGAAAAGGAAAAGAGCGAGCAAATTGTGGAACAGGTGATCCGACCGACCGGTCTGCTTGACCCGGAGATCTCAGTGCGTCCGACGGAAGGACAGATCGACGATCTGATCTCCGAGATCAATACCCGCAGCGCAAAACAGCAGCGGGTGCTTGTGACCACGCTGACCAAAAAGATGGCCGAGGATCTGACGGCGTATCTCGAGGGTGTCGGCATCCGTGTGCGGTATATGCACCACGATATCGATACGGTAGAGCGCATGGAGATCATCCGCGATCTGCGGCTTGGAGAATTCGACGTGCTCGTCGGAATCAACCTGCTGCGCGAAGGCTTGGATATTCCGGAGGTTTCGCTTGTTGCAATTCTCGACGCCGATAAGGAAGGTTTCCTTCGTTCGGAGACTTCGTTGATTCAGACGATCGGTCGCGCGGCGCGCAATGCCGAAGGTCAGGTGGTGATGTATGCAGATACCGTTACGCCGTCGATGGAAAGCGCCATTCGTGAAACAGAGCGCCGTCGCAAGGTTCAGCAGGCGTATAATCAGTCGCATGGAATCGTGCCGAAAACGATTGTAAAAAAGGTGGCCGATCTGATCGAGATCAGCAGCAAGGCAACAGATGAAAAGAGCAAAAAGAAAGGCAAAAAGCTTTCCCACGCCGAACGTGAGGAACTGATTGTGCAGCTTACAAAAGAAATGAAGGCCGCCGCAAAGCTGTTGGAATTTGAGCACGCAGCGTATCTGCGCGACCGGATTCAAAAGCTGCGCAATGAGGACAAGGTGCAGCTGAATGTACCGAAATAACTTGCCTGCGGGAGTGTGCCGCGAGGCTTATTGAAGCGGAAGGACCGGTGTAATCAGGTGTCAAACAAAAATATTGTTGTCAAGGGTGCCCGTGAGCACAACTTAAAAAACGTCAATGTGGAAATTCCGCGCGATCAGCTTGTGGTGCTCACAGGGCTTTCCGGTTCGGGAAAATCATCGCTTGCGTTCGATACGATTTATGCCGAAGGGCAGCGGCGATATGTGGAATCGCTTTCCTCATACGCAAGAATGTTTTTGGGGCAGATGGACAAGCCCGATGTGGATTCCATCGAAGGTCTTTCCCCGGCAATCTCCATTGACCAGAAGACGACGAGTAAAAACCCGCGTTCCACCGTCGGAACCGTGACTGAAATTTATGATTATCTGCGTCTGCTGTTTGCGCGCATCGGTGTGCCGCATTGCCCGGTTTGCGGCAGAGAGATTGTTCAGCAGACGGTGGATCAGATTGTGGATCAGGTGCTGGCGCTCGGCGACGGCAAGAAAATACAGATTTTGGCGCCCGTTGTCCGCGCGCGCAAAGGCGAACACGCCAAAGAACTGGAGGCCGCACGGCGAGCAGGCTATGTCCGTGTCCGAGCAGACGGTATTCTGTATGACCTTTCCGAAAACATTAAACTGGAAAAAAACAAAAAGCACACCATCGAGATCGTGGTGGACCGGATCGTGGTAAAGCAGGATATCCGTTCGCGTCTGGCCGATTCGGTCGAAACCGCTTCCGGGCTCAGCGGCGGCCTGACAGTCGTCAGTGTGGTGGACGGTGAAGATCTGCTTTTTTCTCAAAGCTATGCCTGTCCCGACCACGGCGTCAGCATTGATGAACTGACGCCGCGGATGTTTTCGTTCAATAACCCGTTCGGGGCCTGTCCCAAATGCACCGGCCTCGGCGTTTTCATGCGTGTCGATCCCGATCTGGTGATCCCGAACAAATCACTTTCCCTGCGGGAAGGCGCCGTAAAAGCAAGCGGCTGGTACTATGCGGACGGTTCGTCCATTGCGGCCATGTATTACGAAGCACTTGCCAAGCATTACAACTTTTCCATGGATACGCCGGTCGGCGAGCTGCCGGAACAGGTTTTGAATATTTTGCTTTACGGCACAAACGGCGAGCGTATTAAGCTGGTGCGCCGCAATGAATACGGCAGCGGCTCCTATATGACGGAGTTTGAGGGAATTGTAAATAATCTGGAACGGAGGTTCCGCGAAACACAGAGCAATTGGATGAAGGAAGAAATCGAAGCTTATATGAGCGCCATTCCGTGCAGTGAGTGCCATGGAAGGCGACTGAATCCTGTCAGCCTTGCCGTAACAGTCGGCGGAATCAATATCAGCGATTTCTGTGATAAAACCGTTTCCGACGCGCTTGATTTTGTCAACACGCTGGAGCTGACGCAGCGGGAACACATGATTGGCGACCTGATTCTGAAGGAGATTCGCAGCCGGCTCGCCTTCCTGAAAAATGTGGGACTTGATTACCTGACGCTTTCGCGTTCGGCGGCCACGCTCTCCGGTGGTGAAAGCCAGCGTATTCGTCTGGCGACGCAGATTGGTTCCTCTTTGATGGGCGTTATTTATATTCTGGACGAGCCGAGCATTGGCCTGCATCAGCGCGACAATGACAAGCTGCTCGCCACACTCAAGCATCTGCGGGACATCGGCAATACGGTGTTGGTGGTGGAGCACGACGAAGATACGATGCGTGCCGCGGACACGATCATTGATGTGGGTCCCGGCGCGGGAATTCACGGCGGGGAGATCGTCTGCACCGGCCCTGCGAGCGAGATCATGAAGTGCCCGCGTTCGGTTACGGGCCAATATCTCAGCGGCCAAAAGAAGATCGAGGTGCCAAAAACCCGCCGCAAGGGCAGCGGCAAAAAGTTGACGGTTGTCGGCGCACAGCAAAATAATTTGAAAAACATCACGGTCGATTTTCCGCTTGGAATGTTTGTGTGCGTCACGGGCGTCTCCGGGTCGGGAAAATCCTCGTTGGTCAATGAGATCCTGAACAAGCGGCTTTCCGCAGAACTGAACGGAGCCAAATCTCGTCCCGGCAAGCACCGCGAGATTCGTGGAATCAGGGAGCTTGACAAAGTCATCAATATTACGCAGGCGCCGATTGGGCGGACGCCGCGTTCCAACCCGGCAACCTATACCGGTGTGTTCAACGATATCCGTGAACTGTACGCCTCCACGCAGGACGCAAAGCTGCGCGGCTACAGTGCAAGCCGCTTTTCATTCAATGTAAAAGGCGGGCGCTGTGAGGCGTGCGAAGGCGACGGCATTAAAAAGATTGAAATGCATTTTCTTTCCGATGTCTATGTTCCGTGCGAGGTCTGTAACGGCAAGCGTTATAACCGCGAAACGCTGGAGATCAAATATAAGGGGAAGAATATTTACGATGTGCTTGAAATGACGGTGGAGGAAGGGCTTGAGTTCTTTTCCAATGTGCCCAAAATTCGGCGCAAACTGCAGACGCTCTGTGAGGTTGGGCTTGGATATGTAAAGATCGGTCAGCCCGCGACAACGCTTTCCGGCGGAGAAGCGCAGCGTGTGAAGTTGGCAACCGAGCTTGCCCGCCGTTCTACCGGCCGCACGATCTATATTCTTGACGAGCCGACCACCGGGCTACATGTTGCAGATGTGCACAAGTTGATCGATGTGCTGCAAAGCCTTACCGATGCGGGAAACACGGTCGTTGTGATCGAGCACAATCTGGATGTGATCAAAACCGCCGACTATATCATTGACCTCGGTCCCGAGGGCGGAAACCGCGGCGGCGAGGTAGTTGTCATTGGAACGCCGGAGCAGGTTGCCGCCTGTGAAGCGTCTTATACTGGTAAGTATCTGAAAAAAATGCTGGATAAATAAGTTTGCATTTGAAATTCAGACCCGTTGCAGAAAACGTTGTTTTGTACAACGGTCACCACAGGAAACAACAAAACAGCTAAATATGAATCACGGAGGGGAAAAGTTGGACGATGAAAAAAACGCGTCAATTGAAAAACAGACAGAAGGAGAAAGAAACCGGTCGTTAGACGGCATTCGGATGATCGCGGTCACCCTGGTCGTTGCAAGCCATACTAATATTTTAAATCAGGGTGGGCTGGGAAACGCAATTTTCTTTTGCCTAAGCGGTTTTTTTGCAGCGATGCCTTTTGTAGAAAACGGGGAAAAGCGGTATTTGTCGGCCAGATATACGTTGAACTATTATTTCGGGCGTATTTTTCGAATTTTGCCGCTGTATTATTTTATTTTGCTTACGGTTAAATTCCTCACGGGAGGAAAGTTTTTTGCAAGTAAAACTGTTCTTTTTCAAAATATGATTTTTACCAATTGTACGGGACATCTGTGGTTTTTGCAGCAGGAGATGCTGATGTATCTCATTTTACCCCTGCTGATGTTGTTGTTGACAGGTATTAAACTGATGGTACGCTGCAAGTATAACGACCTTGTGTGCGTAGCTGTATTGCTGATTATTACTTTCCTGACATGGAAATATCTTACGGTTAATGTTTTTTCGTTAAGGGCAAACAACGGAAACGGCGTCTTCCGCATCTGGCAGTTTACCGTTGGCATGGCAGCAGCATATGTTTATCGCGCATACAAAATTTCAAATTTGCAATGGAATAAACATCGCAGCGTCAGAATGATTTTTGACGTTTTAGCATTACTTTTGCTGTTAGGCTGTGTTTTGTCTTCCAATTCCGTGCTCAGCAGATTTGACGAACGATTTGCGAAATATTATATCGGATGGCAATTGCCGCTGTGGTGCAGTTCCTTAACGGGCATATTGATATTGCTTTTGTTGTTGAATCCGACCGGCTTCCTTTCAAAATTGTTGGGAAACAAAGTGTTTGTATTTTTGGGCAAAATCAGTTTTGGAATCTATTTAATTCATTTCTTCCTGATTCCGTACGTTTCGCTGGGATCTGCATATAAGAATTTTATTTGTATTTATGGAGTCAGTACCTGTATTGCATATGCACTTCATATTCTGATCGAAAAACCATTTACTGTTTTTGCCAAAACAAAAAGTTTAAAACAGTTACTTGAATATTATCAGAATCTTTAAGCCGTCTGCAGATCGATACATAAAGTTTTAAGCGCATCAAAAAGAGAGCCGAAACCCATCCACCCGGGTTCCGGCTCTCCTGCTTTTCAGAGATTAATACTTTTTGCGTTCCACATAATGCGTATGCAGAATCTCATGCGCCTTGTGGCTGCCCGGCTCACCAAAATAATCGTCATAGATCATTTTAATGACGGGGCTTTCATGTGATTTGCGCAGAGGAAGATTCTGATCTTCCTCATACAGCGCCTTTGCACGAATTGCGCGAAGGTCGGTAAAGTTGCGGACAGAAGCCGGTTGAATCGGCTGGCCGCCGCCGTTTACACAGCCGCCCGGGCAGCACATAATCTCAATGAACTGATAATCCGCTTCTCCGGACCTGACCTTCTCCAATACTTCCTTGGCGTTTGCGAGGCCGCTCGCTACGGCAACTTTGACATCCATACCGCCAACATGGTAGGTGGCTTCCTTGATGCCCTTGGTGCCGCGGACTTCGTTGTAATCAACGCTGTCAAGCGCTTTGCCTTCCAGAACGTCGGCCGCGGTGCGCAGCGCGGCTTCCATCACGCCGCCGGTCGCGCCGAAGATCGCGGCTGCACCAGTCGTAACGTCAAGCGCCGGATCAAATTCTTCATCCGGCAGCTCTGTAAAGCTGAGATGCGCGCGGTTGATCATCCGGGCAAGCTCGCGGGTGGTGAGCGCATAGTCCACATCCGGCACACCGGCAGCGGATTCGCCGTCGCGGCCGACCTCGAACTTTTTCGCCGTACAGGGCATAATCGAAACGCAGACGATATCCTTCGGGTCAATGTTATTCTTTTCGGCGTACCAGGTCTTGATGACCGCGCCGGTCATCTGCTGCGGAGATTTGCAGCTCGAAAGATGCGGGAGCATCTCCGGGTAGTAATGTTCGCAGTATTTGATCCATCCGGGCGAGCAGGAGGTGATCATCGGCAGCACACCGCCGTTTTTCACGCGATCCAAAAATTCGGTGGCCTCTTCCATAATCGTCAGGTCGGCGCCGAAATCAGTGTCAAACACCTTATCAAAGCCAAGACGGCGCAGCGCGGCGACCATTTTGCCCTTGACGTTGGTGCCGACCGGCATGCCGAAGCATTCGCCAAGTGTTGCGCGGATCGCCGGGGCAGTCTGCACGACGACATGCTTGCTCGGGTCGGCCAGCGCTTCAAATACACGATCGGTGTCGTCTTTTTCGCGCAGCGCGCCGGTCGGGCAGTTGACGACGCACTGGCCGCAGCCAACGCACGCGACCTGATCGAGCTGCAGACCGAATGCGCAGCCGATCTCGCTGTCAAAACCACGGTTGTTTGCGCCGATTACGCCGATTGCCTGCGCCTGACATGCTGCAACACAGCGGCGGCAAAGAATGCACTTGCTGTTGTCGCGCACCAGATAATCGGTGCTCTCGTCTGTCGTGGTGTTCGGGCGCGCACCTTCAAACTCGGTCTCGTCCACACCGTATTCCTGGCAAAGCTTCTGCAGCTCACAGTTGGTGCTGCGTACGCAGGAAAGGCAGCGGCGTTCATGGGTGGAAAGAATCAGTTCCAGCGTCATTTTTCTGGAATTGCGGACCTTCGGGGTATTTGTAAAAACTTCCATGCCCTCGTTGACCGGATAAACACAGGAGGCGACAAGGCTTCTGGCACCCTTCACTTCCACAACGCAGATCCGGCAGGCGCCGATTTCGTTGATCTCCTTCAGATAGCAAAGCGTGGGAATATGAATTCCCGCAAAGCGCGCAGCTTCCAAAATAGTGGATCCGGCCGGCACCGAGAGGGGCATGCCGTTAATTTTAAGATTGACCATATTCATGCTGGGCACACTCCTTTCTTATTTCTTTTCAATTGCGCCGAATTTGCATTTTTCCATGCATGCGCCGCACTTGATACACTTGGATGTATCGATGACGTGCGGCTGCTTAACGGTTCCGCTGATAGCGTCCGCCGGGCAGTTGCGCGCGCAGAGCGTGCATCCGCGGCACTTGTCGGGATCGATGTGATAATTCAGCAGCGCTTTGCACACGCCGGCCGGACACTTTTTGTCCACAACGTGCGCGATGTATTCGTCACGGAAGTAACGCAGCGTGGAAAGCACCGGGTTCGGCGCAGTCTGGCCAAGGCCGCAGAGCGCGTTGTCCTTGATGTAATAGCACAGGCGCTCCAAACGATCGAGATCTTCCATCGTGCCGTTGCCCTTGGTGATCTTATCCAGGATCTCATAAAGGCGCTTGGTACCAACGCGGCACGGCGTGCATTTTCCGCAGGACTCATCGACTGTAAACTCAAGGAAGAACTTTGCAATGTCAACCATGCAAGTGGTGTCATCCATGACGATCAGACCGCCGGAGCCCATCATCGAACCGATGGCAAGCAGGTTGTCATAATCGATCGGAATATCAAAATGCTCTGCCGGAATGCATCCGCCGGAAGGTCCGCCCGTCTGTGCGGCCTTGAACTTGTGGCCGTTCGGCACGCCGCCGCCGATTTCTTCGACAATTTCACGCAGGGTAGTACCCATAGGAACTTCGACCAGACCCGTGTGCTTAATTTTGCCGCCGAGGGCAAATACCTTGGTGCCCTTGGATTTTTCGGTGCCGATGCTGCTGAACCATTCAGCGCCCTTGAGAATAATCTGCGGCACGTTTGCCCAGGTTTCCACGTTGTTCAGAATCGTCGGCTTGCCGAACAGTCCTTTGACAGCGGGGAATGGGGGGCGGGGGCGGGGCTCGCCGCGCTTGCCTTCAATAGAGGTCATCAAAGCGGTTTCTTCGCCGCAAACAAAGGCACCCGCGCCAAGACGAAGCTCAATGTCGAACGAAAAACCGGAATCAAAAATGTTGTCGCCAAGCAGCCCGTATTCGTGTGCCTGGTCAATGGCGATTTGCAGGCGTTTCACCGCGATCGGGTATTCTGCGCGGACATAAATGTAGCCCTGTGAAGCGCCAATGGCATAGCCGGCGATCGTCATGGCTTCCAGCACGACGTGCGGGTCGCCTTCCAGAACGGAACGGTCCATAAACGCGCCGGGGTCGCCTTCGTCGGCGTTGCAGCAAACATATTTCTGATCTGCCTGATTGGCGGCAGCAAAACTCCATTTGCGGCCGGTCGGGAAGCCTGCGCCGCCGCGGCCGCGCAGACCAGAGGCCGAGATAACATCGATGACCTCCTGCGGGGTCATTTCAGTCAAAACCTTGCCCAGAGCGGCATAGCCGTCCATCGCGATGTACTCATCAATATTTTCCGGATTAATAACACCGCAGTTGCGAAGAGCGGTGCGGCGCTGCTTTGCATAGAAATCAGTTTCGTTCAGGGATTTGATCCCGTCTTCCACGACGGTCTCCTGATAAAGCAGGCGCTTCACAATGCGGCCCTTCAGCAGATGCTCTTCCACGATTTCGGGGATGTCCTCCACCGTCACGCGGCTGTAAAAGCTGCCTTCCGGGTAAACGATCATGATCGGGCCGAGCGCGCAGAGACCAAAGCATCCGGTGCGCACCACGTTGACTTCTTTTTCAAGCCCGTTCTTGGCAATTTCTTCTTTCAGTGCTTCAATAATTTTTTCGCTGTTCGAGGAGGTACACCCCGTACCGCCGCATACAAGCACATTGGAACGATACATTCCGTTTCCTCCTTATTTCGAATTGGCGCCGATCGTAAATTCGGTTACGACATTGCCGTTGACCAGATGGTCGTTGACAACGCGAACGGCTTTTTCTGCCGTCATTTTAACATAGGTTGTCTTGGTTCCGTCGGCGTCATAGACCTCAACAACCGGCTCAAACTGGCAGATGCCGATGCAGCCGGTCTGCGTGACAAGCACATTGTTCAGGCGGCGCTTCGTTACTTCTTCTGCCAATGCATTCAAAACAGGGCGTGCGCCCGCTGCAATTCCACAGGTCGCCATTCCGACAACCACGCGGATTCCGGCGTCGCTTTCTTCCCGAAGACCAACCTGACCCTGCATTTTTTCTTTAATTGCTTTGAGTTCAGCTAACGATTTCATCTTGTAATACCCTTCCTTTCCTGTGTGGCCAAAGGCAGATTCTCATCCGGTTTTCCGTGATCCGTCCGCGGCGAGTTTGTCGCAAAAGGCGTCTGCGCTGAAAGAAGCTGTTCGGTTTCCTCCTGCAGGTATTCCGTAATCCACTGCATCACATCCGCATCGTTGAGCGGAATGCCTTCCCCCAGTTCATTGCGCAGCAGGGCGGTATCCAGTGAAAGCTCTCTTTCCCCAACAGAACGGCGGAATTCAAAATCCAGATCCGGGTTGCAGCGAATCAGCAGAACCACCGTGTTGTTTATGTCCCCCAAAGGGGTCATGTCCAAGTGATCGGTACAGAATTCCGCGTTTACAGCGGTTCCCGCTCCGCGCACGGAATCAATACGAAAGCTGCCGCCCGTCATTTCCGCTGCCATTTTAAACAGAGGAATTCCAAGCCCGACCTTTCGCGTTGTGCGGGAGGTGTAAAAAGGATCGCAGACCTGCTTCACCTGTTCCGGCGTCATGCCGCAGCCATCGTCTTCCACACGGATTTTCAGCAGGCGGCGGACGCTGTCTTCCCGAATCAGAATTCGGATCCTGCGCGCTCCGGCCGCAATGGAGTTCTGAGCGATGTCCAGTACATTCAGGGAAAGCTCTCTCATATCCGTCATGCCTTTCGTTCAGTATCCGGAATTCCGGTGTCGAATTACATGTACTTGGCAAGCACCCCTTCAACCTCTTCCGGCGTCAGGCGACCGTAAACGTCGTCGTTGATCGTCAGAACAGGCGCAAGGCCGCAGGCGCCGACACAGCGGCAGGCAGTCAGGGAAAAACGGCCGTCCGGCGTGCATTCTTCCGGGCCGATTCCGAGCTTTTCGGTAATTTTTTCAATCAGTTTACCGGAGCCTTTCACATAGCAAGCGGTTCCGAGGCAGACGGAAATATGATACTGCCCCTTTGGCGTAAGCGCAAACTGAGAATAGAATGTGGAAACGCCGTAAACAGTTTCCAGTGGAACGTCCATTCCTTCCGCCACCATAGTCTGCACCTCGACCGGCAGATAACCGTAGATTTCCTGTGCGGCCTGCAAAACCGGCAGAACAGCGCCCCGCTGGTTTCTGTGCTGCTCAATGACCTCAGCAAGCTTTTTTGCCTGCTCCGGCGTTCCCTTGAACGGGATTGAGCTGATTCGCTTTTGCATTGCTTTTCCTCCTTGCAAATTTAAATACCTTCGCTGATCCGAATCGTTAATTTTCTAACAACTCGACATTAACACTAATTATAGCAATTTTCCTGTTAAAATGCCATAGAAATCGCGTATACCATATAAAAAATATTTTACTATCGATACAACAATATTGATAGCAAAAAAACGATTAAAAATTTTCTGCGAAAAAGGAAAACCGGGATTGGCAGCGGCAGCTTTTTACGCCAGCTGCTGAGAAAAAACGCCGCCACGCAGCGCAGTAAAAAGCGCGGGAATTGAGCGTTCCGGCAGCTCAATGCAACCGCCCGCAGAACCAAGCTGCTCCAGATAATGCGCGTCGGAACTGGAAAGAATTCGCAGGCCGGTCGGCAGCCGAAACTGAGCAAATACGTTGTCTCTTTGAGCGGGGTCCTGCAGTTCTGCAGCCAAAAAACCGCATTCCTCCGGCCATCCGCCGAGCACAGAAAGAATACTGTAAGAGTCCTTTTCGATATGCGCCGGAAAACAGATACCGCCAAAGCCTTCCACTAGACGCTTTACCGCGGTTGCCGGAATGGCGCTTGCCGCAATCAGAAGTCGATCCTCATGTCCGGTCACCTCATCGTTTTCATCCATCAACAGCTGTTCGCCAAAAATTTCGGCACGGTTGGCATAATATGGACTGTGCTCCTGCACCAATTCAGAAAAATCCTGCGCTGCAGTACAGTCCGGCATCAGGCAGATTACATGAATTTCCTCCGCGGTGCAAAGCTCCATGCCCGGTACGACAAGCACTCCGGCCTTTTTTCCAACGGCGGCGGCTGCGGCACAGTTGCCGCAGCTGTTGTGGTCGGTGAGCGCAAGAATCTCTATGCCCAAAAGGGACGCAAGATGAACGATGTTGTTCGGTGTCATATCAGCGTCTCCGCACGGCGAAAGGCAGGAATGTACATGAAGATCGTACGAGAAGCGCAAACAGATCGTCTCCTTTGCGAAAATTATTTTCCGGCGGCAAAGCACGCGCCGATCTTAAGCGCCAGAGTATAGGCGTGTTCTTCGCTTTGCAGTACAACAACGCCCTGCTGCTCGGCGCGCGCGCGGGCGTCGTCGTCCAGCGGCGCACAATCGCAAAGAATAATGCACGCGCATTCGGCTAAAACAGCAACGGCGACAGCGTTTACATTTCCCATCACGGTAATCCACGCTTCCTTTTCGCCGGCACGGCTCATCGCCCAACTGAGCAGGTCACCGATGTAGCAGCCGGAAACCTCCGTGCTCATTGCTGCTTCGTCGCCCACAAGTGGCTGCAGGCCACATGCGTTTTTTAATTCCCAAACGGTCATGGTTTCATCAAAACTCCTTTCTGAACGAACCGTTTCCGGTGTTTTGCTTACGTGTCACGGCTCGTTTTCCCTCTCGCTTTCCCGCGGCGGAACGTATCGCTGGATGGAAGAAAGTCGATCCGCTACCTGCTGCAGCTGTTCGCGAAGAATAAAAATGCAGTCGTCCTCCCGTGCCAGACCGCGCACAATGTCCTCGGCCAGTGCGCGGCAGGATGGTGCGCCGCAGGAACCGCAGTCCAGCCCGGGCAGCCGTTTTTCAATCGTTCGGATTTCATTCATCATGCGCAGCGCTTCTTCCAAATCGTCGGAGAGTTTCATGACCGGCGCGTATTCCAACGTGCTGCTCCAGCTGAGTTCTCTGCTGTTTTCACCGTCGAGATGATTGCAGGAAACCGGCAGATATTTGCGCAGCCGCTGCAGCCTTGCGCGCGCAACATATGCGTTTTCAACCGTCAAAACGCCGCCGACGCAGCCGCCGGAGCAGGCGTTCAGCTCGATGAAGTCAAGTTCGCCGATCCGGTCGTCCTCCAGCTCCTCCAGCACGCGGATCACATTTTCAATTCCATCCGCCGCAAGGTACTTTTCATTGAGCAGCGCTGCCGATTCACCGCCGCAGCCCGCCCACCCGACGCCGATCAGGCCGGACTGGGAAAGAGCCTCGGGCTGATCGATCTTCTTCATTGCTTCGGCAAGCAGAGGGAACACCTCGCTGATGGCGACTACAAAATCTACCTGTGATTTTTGGGTGCCAATCGGCACGGCAACATCGGTCATCTTGGCGGGGCACGGCGTGATAAAGGTGACCGATATGGCTTCCGGCGGCAGACCGGTTTTCCGTACGGCACGCTGCCGCGCAAAGCGGGCAGCTACCTCCATCGGTGTTTTTTCCGGCAGAACATGATCGCAAAGATCCGGAAAGCGGACGCGAATCAGCCGCACCACGGCCGGGCAGGCCGAAGAGATCAGCGGTTTCGGCAACGAATCGGAGCGCATCAGCTCCCGTGTGTTTTCCGAAACAAGCTCCGCTGCCTGCGCAACCTCGAACACGTCGTCAAAGCCAAGACGGAGCAACGCGGTAAGCGCCAGATCGATGCTGTCCAGATTGTTGAACTGACCGTAAAGAGATGGCGCGGGAATCGCAACATAATATTGCTTTCCCTGCGCCGAAAAAACCTCCTGCAGCGTATTAACCCGCGCCTTTTTTGCGTGGTGAGGGCAAAGCTGAATACACTGGCCGCAATCGATGCACCGTTCCGCAATAATCCGCGCTTTCCCTTCCCGCACGCGGATTGCCTCGGTGGGGCAGCGTTTCATGCAGTTGGTGCAGCCAAGGCATCTGTCGCTTTCCAGATAAACCGAATGAAAAAACTTATCCATTGGATTCACCATCCTGTTCTGTTGTAATTTTTCGGTTCGGCATACCGGTCAGGACGGCGAAACCTGACCTTTTTGCTGAATGTACACAGTCATATAAACCCGGGTTCCCCTGCCGAGTTCCGTCTCGATCCGCATGGAATCAGTATATTTCTTTATGTTCGGCAGCCCCATTCCGGCGCCGAAGCCAAGCGCACGAACACGGTCCGGCGCAGTGGAATACCCTTCCTGCATCGCCTTTTCCACATCTGCAATCCCCGGTCCGGAATCCGAAAGTACAATATCGACCTTGTCGGTATCCACGTTTACCAACGCTTCTCCGCCGTTGGCGTGAATCACCATGTTGATTTCTCCTTCATACATGGCAATAGCCACGCGCCGGATCACATCCGAGGGAATCCCCAGCTGCTTGAGCGCGCGTTTAACGCTGCCGGACGCTTCTCCCGCACGGGTAAAATCGTCGCCGGGAACGTCATAATGCATGGTAACAGCATTCATTTCTGCCGCCCCTTTCGCAATTGTGTCTGTTCATTCGTCATCGCCGCCCCGCAGTCCCGCCTGATACAGCAGCCCGCAGGCGGTGAACATCCGCTTCTGCGTCGTCATCAGAACCATGCCGCGATCCTCGGCAAGCGAAATCATTGCGTTGTCCGGCTCTTTTCCGCGAACAAAAACGACGCAGTGAATATCCATCATGTCTGCCGTGCGCACCACCTGCGGATTTACCAGACCGGTCAGCAGCACGGCCTGATCCTTAACAAAAGCAAGCACATCGCTCATCATATCGCTGCCGCAGGCAGTGTGAACCTCCAGCTCGGGAGAACCCGAAATCAGTTTTGCATCCAAAAGATGAATCATTTCATTCACTTTCAAACAGAATCGCCTCTTTCTGTTATTTATTGAAAATTTTCCGCGGCGGGGCAAGAAAACCGTCGCTTTTTGGCGCTGTGTCCTGCCATGACGCGTTCTGTTTTTTATTATACAGGAAGAAACTGTGACTTTCAATAAATTCAAAAATATTTTAAAACAAAATCAAGCAATTCCGCTGCTGGAATTTTGCAAAAAGCTTTCATTTTTATAAAGTAACTATCTTGTTAGGGGTATTTTGATGGCGAAATGGGAGAATTTCCTACACCTTTTTTTTAAATTGGGATTGACAAATTGCAGCTGTGCTCATAAAATGCAGATAAGCCTTTACCGCATTAAATCACTGATTAGTGTAGAGAATATGCGTAAAATTGGCAAAATTTTATATGGAGGTTGTCTTGAATGAGCAGAGTTTACAATTTTTCCGCCGGCCCCTCGATGCTCCCGGAACCCGTTTTACGGCGCGCAGCTGAAGAAATGCTGGATTACCAGGGCTCAGGTCAGTCCGTGATGGAGATGTCTCACCGTTCAAAGGTGTACGAAGGCATCATCACCGAGGCGGAGTCGCTGCTGCGTGAGCTGATGCAGATCCCGTCCAACTACAAGGTTTTATTTTTGCAGGGCGGCGCTTCCTCACAATTCGCGATGGTTCCGCTCAATTTGATGACAGGCAGCGGCAAAGCCGATTATGTGCTGACCGGTCAGTGGGCGACCAAGGCCTTCAAAGAAGCCTCCCGCTACGGTGAAGCAAAGGCCGTGGCAAGCAGCAAGGACAAAACCTTCAGCTATATTCCGGAGCTTGATCCGGATACCTTTACAAAGGACGCCGATTATTTCCACATCTGCATGAACAATACGATTTACGGAACCGTTTACCACGAGTTGCCGCAGACCGGGAATGTTCCGCTGGTAGCGGATATTTCTTCCTGTGTGCTTTCGCGGCCAATCGACGTTTCCCGTTTTGGCCTGCTTTATGCCGGCGCTCAGAAAAATATGGCGCCTGCGGGGCTGACAGTGGTCATTGTGCGCGACGATCTGATTGGACACGCGCAGGAGCTTACTCCCACGATGTTCAATTACCAGACCCACGCCGATAACGGTTCCATGTTCAACACGCCGCCCTGTTACACCATCTATATTGCGATGCTGGTTCTTCGCTGGCTGAAGGAAGAAATCGGCGGGCTGGAAAACATGTATCAGATTAACCTGAAAAAGGCGAATACGCTTTACGATTTTCTTGATTCTTCCTCACTGTTTCATGGCACGGTGGTGCCGAAGGATCGTTCTTTGATGAATGCGCCGTTTGTCACCGGAAATGAAGAAATGGACGCAAAGTTTGTAAAGGAGGCTACGGCGGCCGGATTTGTCAACCTGAAGGGTCACCGTACGGTCGGCGGAATGCGCGCCTCTATGTACAACGCAATGCCGGTGGAAGGCGTGGAAAAGCTGGTTGAGTTTATGAAAGCTTTTGAAGCCGCGAACGGCTGAGAAAAGAGGAAAAGTGCCGTGCGGAGGAGAATTCTGCCGCGGACGGTAAGCCGAAGCCGCACAAGCGCGGTTCGACGGAAGGGGCATGGTGAACAGAATGTTTCAGATTCAGACTTTAAACAAGATTTCGCCGGTCGGGTTAAACCGCTTCGGCAAGGATTATACCTACGGTGAAAATATTGCCGCACCGGACGGAATTTTGGTTCGTTCGGCTTCCATGCATGAAATGCAGCTGCCGGAATCTTTGCTGGCAATTGCGCGTGCAGGCGCGGGCGTGAACAATATTCCCGTCGATGCCTGCAGCGAGCAGGGAATCGTCGTCTTCAACACCCCCGGCGCCAATGCCAACGCGGTGAAAGAGCTCGTTCTGGCGGGGCTGCTGCTTTCCTCTCGAAAAGTGGTCCCTGCCATTGAATGGGCAAAAAGCCTGAAAGGACAGGGCGATGCTGTCGGCAAAGCTGTGGAAAAGGGGAAGGGTGCGTTTGCCGGGCCGGAGCTTTCGGGCAAGACGCTCGGTGTAGTTGGTCTTGGCGCAATCGGTATTCTGGTTGCTAATGCCGCTCAGGCGCTTGGCATGACGGTTCTGGGCTACGATCCGTACCTTTCGGTGGACGCGGCGTGGAAGCTTTCTCGCGGTATCCGCCATGCGCTTTCGCTCGATGAAATTTATCAGAACAGCGATTACATCACCGTCCATGTTCCGCTGACCCCTTCCACCAAGGGAATGATCAATGCGGAAACCATTGCAGCCATGAAGGACGGCGTTCGCATTCTGAATTTTGCGCGCGGCGATCTGGTGGATACCGGGGCGCTGCTCGCCGGAATTTCTTCGGGCAAGGTTGCCGCTTATGTGACGGATTTTCCGAGTGATGAAATGCTGTGTGTGGATGGCGTTACCGCCATTCCGCATCTCGGCGCTTCCACGCCGGAGTCGGAGGATAACTGCGCAGAAATGGCTGCCAATGAGCTGATGGATTATCTGGAAAACGGAAATATCCGCAATTCCGTTAATCTGCCGAATGTTTCTCTGCCGCGTGGCGGAGACGAGAGAATCTGCGTGATCCACCAAAATATTCCGAATATGCTTTCGCAGATTTCGGGTCTTTGCTCCGCGCAGGGTGTCAACATTGAAAACATGCAGAGCGTTTCCAAAAAGGATTACGCCTATACGATTCTTGATATTACCGGCACAGCAAACGGAGCCGTGGAAAAAATTTGCGCCATTCCGGGCGTAAAGCGTGTCCGTGTAATTCACTGATTCCAGCCTTTGTCAGGTTCCCGCGCCGGGCAAAGGCACGCAGACGGGCGGTCTGCGTTGTTATCTGGGATTGATTTGAGCAAAGCCGGTGCAGACGTTGTTTGCACCGGCTTTGTGCATTTTGGAGCCGACTGTTAGGGGAAAAATTACTTTTATTTTTTTGGAGAAAAGCCGGAGCGGACCGATATGCGGAATGTTGATTTTATAGAGGGAACATGATATGATTCGTACATTGACGGAACGAAACTCAAATTTTGCAAAGCGGGAGTGTGGTTCATGAAATACGGGATAGGAATCGACATTGGCGGAACAAAATGCGCAGTGCTTCTCGGTAACTGTGACTTTCGCCGTCAGCAGGATGCGCCGATTCTGAAACGGACGGAATTTAACACGCGTGAGGCAGGCGGTCCCCGCGAGGTGATCGACCGCTGTATCCGGCTGATTGACGAACTGTTGGAGGAATACCGCCTTACGCCGCAGGAGCTTCTGGGGATCGGGATCAGCTGCGGGGGACCGTTGGATCAGGAAAAAGGCGTTATTTTAAACCCGCCCAATTTGGCGGGTTGGGTGAATGTTCCAATTGTGCATATTTTGCAGGAGCGGTACCGGATTCCCGTCGTTTTGGAGAACGATGCAAACGCCTGCGCGGTTGCCGAGTGGAAGTATGGAGCCGGAAGAGATTGCAATAACGTGCTGTTCCTGACATTTGGAACCGGGCTTGGCATGGGGATGATCTTGGACGGAAGGCTTTACCGCGGGACAAACGGCATGGCCGGTGAGGTCGGTCATATCAGGCTGGCGGAATGCGGGCCGGTCGGTTTTGGAAAGATGGGTTCGTTTGAAGGTTTTTGCAGCGGAGGCGGAATTGGTCAGCTTGCGCAGATGAAAATGTTGGAGCAGCTTGAACAGGGGCGTACTCCGGAACTTTTAAGAGGAGGAAAGCGCCCGAATGAGCTGAGTGCGAAAGCAGTGGCGGCTGCGGCAGAAAATGGCGACGAAGCGGCGAGGGAAATTTACGCGCTGAGCGGAAAATATCTCGGAAAAGGATTATCGGTTCTGATCGATATTCTGAATCCGCAAGTAATTGTGATTGGCAGCATTTTTGAACGGAGCGGTCACCTGCTCTGGCCGTATGCAAAGGAAGAAATTGAGAAAGAAAGCCTGAAAGCTTCCAGAGAAGCGTGCAGAATCGTTCCGGCACAGCTGGGGAATGCAATTGGCGCTTACGCCGCGCTTTCGCTGGTCGGGTATCATTTTGGAGGAAAATGTGCAGCAGAAAACGAATGAAATTTTGGAAGACCTTACCGTTCGGCTACCAAAGCTGAATTTGTGCCGGGAAAGCATTGCTCAGGCGTTTGAGCTGCTTTGCAGCTGTTTTGCGCTTGGCGGAAAACTGATGGTTTGCGGAAACGGAGGCAGCGGAGCGGATGCTCAGCATATTGTGGGGGAGCTGATGAAGGAATTTGCCCGGAAGAGGGAGATCCAAGGGGATGTTCCGGCAAAGCTGCGGCAGCTTTTCCCGGAAGATCAGCTGGAAACAAGGCTGCAGGCGGCGCTTCCCGCTGTCGCTTTGGGCGTCAATCAGGCGTTTTCAAGCGCTTATGCCAACGACGCAGATCCGGAAATGGTTTTTGCGCAGGAGCTTTACGGTTTTGGCAAAGAGCACGATATTCTTTTGGCGTTAAGCACTTCCGGAAATTCTTCCAATGTATTGAATGCCGTCAAGGTCGCAAAGGCGATGGGGGTTCAAAGCATCGGGATCTGCGGGGGAACGGGCGGCAGGCTCAAAAAGCTTTGCGATACCTGCATCCTTTTGCCGGAAACCGAAACTTATCTGGTGCAGGAGCTTACCCTGCCGGTTTATCATGCGCTCTGCCGCATGGTTGAAACGTATTTTTGGGGAATTTAAGCAGAACGCTTATTCCTTATACCTTTGAAATATGACAGCCGACTATTTTCTTTTTTTTCGTCCATACTACCTGCAGAATGAAACTGCAAAGCGGGCGGCAGGCAGCGCGCCACAGCCCGGACGAAAGGAAGAAGTCTGATGAAAAGGCGGGCGGTAATCAGCTTTTGTTTTTTGATCGCCCTGTTTACAGGGATGATTTTTCGTCTGCTGGATCTTTCTCAGGGAGAAACGCTCCGGCAGGCGGCGCAAATGCAAAGCAGTTATGTAATGACGCTTGGCAAAACACGCGGTACGATTTATGACTGTAATCTTAATCCGTTGACAAATGCGGTGTCGCTTTCCCGTGCGGTGGCAATTGCCACACCGGAAAGCGTGACCGCAATCAGCAAGGCGCTACCGCCGTACGAATCATCCAGATTGTTTGAGCAGCTGCAAAAAGGTCGTCCGGTTCTGTTCGAGTGGCCGGAGGATGCAGCAGCCTCGGCGGCCGGTTTGCTGGCGTATCGTCTGCCGCAACGCTATACGCCGCAGGACGGTTTGGAGCATATTATCGGGTATGTCGGTCAGGATGGGCACGGTGTAACGGGAATCGAACAATCGTTTGACACATGGCTTTCCGAATGCAGCGGTGCGGTATCCCTGCGGTATCGGGCGGATGCGCTTGGCCGTGCGCTCACAGGGGAGAGCATGACGCTGGAGGATACCACCGCAAACAGCCGCAGCGGCGTTGTGCTTACCATCGATGAACGAATTCAGAAAATTGCAGCACAGGCGGCAAAAAATCATTTTTCTTCGGGTGCGGTTGTTGTGCTGGAAACAGGCTCCGCCAAAATTCGCGCCATGGTCAGCCTGCCCGATTATGATCCGGAGAACCTTTCTGCAGCATTGGAGGATGCTTCGTCCCCTCTGGTCAACCGTGTGCTCAGTGCATACAACACCGGATCGGTTTTTAAGCTGGTAGTGGCCTGCGCGGCGGCAGATCAGAATGAAACCGGAATGACGATGGAATGTACCGGAACCACAGATTACGCCAAACGGCTGTTTCAGTGCATCGGCGGGGTTCCGCATGGAACGGTAGATCTTTCCCGTGCCGTTGCAGTTTCCTGCAATTGCTATTTTATTCATCTGGCGGATACTATCGGTTATCAGCCGATTCTGCAGATGGCCCAAAAACTTGGTTTTGGCAGGGCAACATGGTTGGCAAACAATTTTTGTGCGGCGGCGGGCAGCCTGCCGGGAGCACGCGACCTGAGCGCGCCGGCTGCGCTGGCCAATTTTTCGTTTGGTCAGGGCGAGCTGCTGGCAACGCCTCTGCAGATTGCGGCAATGGTACAGGCGATTGCGTGCGGAGGAATTTATACCGAGCCTTCGCTGGTGGAGGGACGCGTTTCGGGAGGAGAAACTGTTGCGGCGTCGGCCGCCGAGGTCAGCTCCCGCGCAATGACTGCCCATACGGCTGAGCTGGTGCGCGGTTATATGATGGATGCGGTTGAAAATGGAACCGTTTCGGACGGAAAGCCGGAAACCGGCGGCGCAGGGGCAAAAACCGCCACCGCAGAAACCGGCAGCTTCGATGCGGACGGCGAAGCGGTCATTCAGGCATGGTGCGCCGGGTTTTATCCTGCGGAACAGCCGCAATATGTCATTGTTGTTTTTGCGGAAAACGGAAAATCGGGCAGCAGGATATGCGCTCCTGTGTTCAAAGAGATTGCCGATGGTCTTGCGGGGCTGGGCAGAACGGATGGCTCATGAATAGAGATACCGAAGTTCAGTTGAATAGAGATACCGAAGTTCAGTCCGATTGACACGCTCTTCCGCTGTGTGATACAATGAATCCAGCTCGGAATATCGAGTAATTTTGATTTAGCAGAAACGGCGAGGATCGAATGGAGCAACAATATTTTGAACAGCTGAAACAGAATTATCTGGCGGCACTGAACCGGAAAACGAGCGATGCAGTGCGGGAACTGAATACGGAGTCCTTCTGCGGCCGTTATGAACCGCAACCGGAGTGGTCGGTCGGTCCGTTCCGGCGCAACGACCGGCTGACTTTCCGCAAGCGGAAGCCGCTCGGCGATCCAACCGGCATCGGTTGGACGTCTTCTTTTCTGTTCAACCCGTCTCTGTTGGTGCAGGACGACCAATTGTGGTTGTTTTACCGCGCCGGAGTAAAAAAGGAATCGCTCGGCAGCCGTATCGGTCTTGCCGTCTGGAGCGAAGAGACCGGCTGGCAGGAATACACCGAACCGGTCATCTGGCCAACCGAATCGAACGAGGTGCAGAGTGTGGAGGATCCCAAGGTCTACCGCGCGGAGGACGGTACCTTCGTCATGTTTTACAACGGTATTTACAACGCCTCTCCGCAGCAGGCGGAAGCGTACGGTGTGGAACCGGGCGCCATCTGCGTCGATTTGCTTATGGCGGTCAGCAGCGACCTGATTCATTGGGAAAAGCGGGGTTCCGTCGTTCCGGACGAAATTTCGCGTCTGTGGGTCAAAGCGGCGGTTATTCCGCGCGGCGGCGATGGTTCGGCGGTCAGAACGGGAGGCAAATACCAAATGTTTCTCAGCGAGGGCTGCGGTGGCCGGCAATATATCGGCGAATCGGACGACCTGCTGCACTGGAGCTTCCGCCAGCAGACTTATCTTGTCCTGCCATCGTCCATGGGAACGCACATCTATGAGGTGGCCTGCGCGCTGTCCGATCCTGTGACAGGTGATCTGATGCTGGACTTTTTTTACAGCGACACAAACGGCCGCGATGCCGCCGCTCAGGCGTTTTATCCGGCCGGCCGGCTCGATGCCGCGCCGCAGCTGCACCGCGGCGGAACATTGGCATGGGGAGGTCTTTCGGTTTTTCGTGGAGAGTGGATCTTCCCACAGGGTTGGGACGCTCCGGAGGGAAAGGAAGAAATTTATTTTTACACCGCGCCGGTCGGTAGCTTTCAGTCTCGGTGAAAAATTTTGTCTTAACCGTTGACAAGTCCTCCGGCCGCGTCTATAATAAATCTGATAAAGAAACGATGATGGGGAAGAGTTGTATTCATCGGCTGCAGAGAAAAAGCCCTTGGCTGAAAGGCTTTTGTCGGTTTGTGCATCCTTTGCCGCCCCGGAGTTCCGGCACGAAGAGTGCCGGCGTGTTTTCGCGTTAAGAAAAAGAGCGGCGTTTTGCTTTGCAGGGCGCAATTTGGGTGGTACCGCGGATCTTTTCGTCCCATGAATGGGAGGGGAAGATCCTTTTTTTTGCTCATTCGGCAAAGTAATCTGTCATGCATCCCGCTGCGTGCAAAACAGCATGAAAAACGGGATAAAATTTGGAAAGGGGTCAATCAAAATGGAATGGACCGGACTGAACGAACTGCGCGAAAAATATCTTTCATTTTTTGAATCGAAAGGACATCTGCGGCTTAAAAGCTTTTCACTGGTGCCGCAAAATGATAAAAGCCTGCTGCTGATTAACTCCGGCATGGCGCCGATGAAAAAATTCTTTACCGGTGAGGTTACGCCTCCGCGCTCCCGTGTTACCACCTGCCAAAAGTGCATCCGCACGCCGGATATCGAGCGTGTCGGTATCACCGCCCGCCACGGCACCTTTTTTGAAATGCTGGGCAACTTTTCCTTCGGCGATTATTTCAAACGCGAAGCGATCGGCTGGTCGTGGGAATTTTTCACCAAGGTGCTGGAGATGCCTGCCGAAAAGATCTATGTTTCCGTTTATGAAAACGATGACGAGGCGTACGATATCTGGACAAAAGAAATTGGAGTCGACCCTTCTCACATGAAGCGCCTCGGCAAAGAGGATAACTTCTGGGAGCATGGCCCCGGGCCGTGCGGTCCCTGCTCGGAGATCTATTTTGATCGCGGCGAACAGTATGGCTGCGGAAAGCCGACCTGCGGTGTCGGCTGTGATTGCGACCGTTATGTGGAAGTCTGGAACAACGTGTTTTCGCAGTTCGTCAACGACGGAAACGGCAACTATACCGAAATGGAACATAAAAACATCGATACCGGCATGGGGTTGGAACGTCTGGCGTGCGTGATGCAGGGGGTAGATAATCTCTTCCTCGTTGATACGGTCCAATCCATCATGAAAAAGGTCAGCGAGATCTCCGGCGTGGCCTACGGAGCGGGAGAAAAGAGCGATATCTCCCTGCGTGTCATCACCGACCACATCCGCTCCACTACGTTCATGATCGGCGACGGCGTGATGCCCTCCAACGAAGGGCGCGGCTACGTTCTACGCCGTCTGCTGCGCCGTGCGGCACGCCACGGCCGCTTGCTCGGCATCGACCGTCCGTTCCTCGCCGAGCTGTGTGACAGCGTGATCGCCGCCAACGAGACTGCTTATCCGGAGCTGAAGGAAAAGGAGACCTTTATTAAAAAGGTGATTGCCGTTGAGGAAGAAAGCTTTAACCGTACGGTAGATCAGGGTCTTTCCCTGTTGGAGGAAATGCTGCAGAATACCGCCGGCGAAGTGCTTTCCGGCGACGATGCCTTCAAGCTGAGCGATACCTACGGCTTCCCACTCGACCTGACACGTGAAATCGTTGCAGAACGTGGAAAAATCGTTGATGAAGAGCGCTTTCATGAGCTGATGCGGGAGCAGAAGGAGCGCGCACGTTCCAGACGCAAAAAGTCCGACGTGGATGCGTGGGCCGGCGAGGATTCTCCGTTTGAGGATCTGGCGCAGACGGATTTTGTCGGTTATTCGGCAATGGAGTGCGATGCTTCGGTGTTGGCGCTTGTGAAGAACGGCGAACAGGTTTCCTCTGCGGAAGAAGGAGAAGAAGTTCTGGTCGTGCTGAATGCAACGCCGTTTTACGGAGAAAGCGGCGGTCAGGTCGGAGATACGGGCACAATGACCGCGGAAAGCTGCACGCTGACCGTGACCGATACCATCAAGACCGACGGCGTGTTCGTTCACCGCTGCACGGTGACTGCCGGTGAAGCGGTGCAGGGAATGAACGTTCATGCGACGGTAAATACGGAACGCCGTCTGGCCATTATGCGCAACCATACTGCAGCGCATCTGCTGCAGGCAGCGCTGCGCCGTGTGCTTGGCACTCATGTGGAGCAGGCCGGTCAGTTGGTGACGGCAGAGCATGTCCGTTTTGACTTCACGCATTTTGCGGCGCTGAGCACGGAAGAACTGCAGCAGGTGGAGCAGCTTGTCAATGAAGAACTGCTGCGCGGCGAGCCGGTTACGATGACGGAAATGCCGATCGAAGAGGCCAAAAAGCTCGGTGCAATGGCGCTGTTCGGAGAAAAATACGGCGCGGTGGTTCGGGTGGTTCGCGCAGGGGAGTTCTCGGTGGAATTCTGCGGCGGCACTCACATTGACAATACCGCAAAGCTGGGTCTGTTCAAGATCACGGGTGAAAGCTCTGTGGCTGCCGGTGTTCGCCGGATCGAGGCCGTTACCGGTTTCGGTGCAAAGCAGCTCCTGGACGCTTCCCTGGCGGAGATTTTCGCAGCGGCAGCGGCGCTGAAGACAAACGGCGCAGAACTGGTGCAGCGTGCGGCGCAGGTCACGGCAGAGCTGAAGGCAAAAGAAAAGGAACTGGCTGCGCTCCGGTCTCAGATGGCCGCCGCAAGGGTGAATGAGTTAGTTTCCGCAGCGGAAACGGTCGGTTCGGTTCGCCTGCTCACAGCTTCCATCGAAGGGCTGGCGGCGGACGAAGCAAGGGCCATGTGCGATAAAGCGCGTGACCTCGCCGATGACATCGTTGCGGTCATTGCAGGTGTCGGCGAAAAAGCCGTAATTGCCTGTGCAGTTGGTAAAAAGGCACAGCAAAGCGGTGCTCACGCCGGAAACATCGTGCGCGAAATCGCAAAGCTTGCCGGCGGAAACGGCGGCGGCAGACCGGACAGCGCAACGGCCGGCGCGAAGGAGATTCCCAAACTGGCTTCCGCTCTGGCGGCGGCAAAAGAAATCGTTTCCGCTATGCTGAAATAATTTCAGGGAAAAATGCTTTGCCCGGGATAAAATTGCCGGGCGGTCTTGCAACGGCTGCCCGGTTTGTGTTATGATAAGTTCAGTGCGTTAAGGCAAGGAGGCGAATGAAAAATGGATTGCATTTTCTGCAAAATTGCAAACGGTGAAATACCTTCGCGCAAAGCGTATGAGGATGATACGGTCCTTGCGTTTTACGACCTTGACCCGCAGGCGCCGACCCATGTGCTGATGATTCCCAAACAGCACATTCAGTCTGTCGCGGAGATCACGCCGGAAAACAGCGCGGTTGTGGCGCATATCTTTGAAGTCGCAGCAAAACTTTCTGAAGAGCTTGGGCTGAAAGACGGCTTCCGGGTCGTTTCCAACTGCGGCGAATCCGCCGGGCAGTCGGTGCCGCATCTGCATTTTCATCTGCTTGGCGGTCGCGATTTTACCTGGCCTCCGGGTTGAGAAAACCGGAAAGACAGAATTTAAAGGAGAATGTTACTGTGCAGCAGGCATACAAAATGACGATTGCGGGCTGTGAGCGGAGTCTTCCGCTGTGCCCTGTCAATGAAAAATTGGATATTGCAGCGTTCGTGATGTTCGGCGACGTGGAGCTGACGGAAAAAGCCGCGGCGGAGCTGCTGAAAAAGTGCCCGGAGCATGATTATGTTGTAACAGCCGAGGCCAAAGGGATCCCGTTGGCTTATGAAATGGCGCGGCAGGGTTGCCGCAGATACTTTGTTGCGCGTAAGGCAACAAAGCTTTATATGACCCATCCGCTGGAGGTTGCGGTTCGTTCCATTACGACCGATCATCTGCAGCATCTTTACCTTTCCGAAGAGGAGGCCGAACAGATCAAAGGCAAGCGGATCCTGATTGCCGATGATGTCATCAGTACCGGCGAATCGCTCAGCGCGGTCGTCAAGCTGGTGGAAGCGGCCGGCGGAAAGATCGTTGGCTGCGCGGCGGTTCTTGCCGAAGGCGACGCTGCGGACCGAAAAGACATCGTCTTTTTGGAAAAACTCCCGTTGTTCTTTAAGTGATTTAAATGCACACGAACGGGAAAAACCGGATATCTGTCAGGCGGCCCTTGGCTGCCGCCGGCTTCGGCTGGCTGGCTGCCCAGTGGGCAGCAATGTTGACAGGTATCCGGTTTTCTTTTGTTTGCGCTGCCTGGCTGATGGCCGCCGGGGTGTTTCTGCTGCTGTGCCGCCGAAGGGAAAAATTCCGAATGACGGCGTTGGTGCTTGTGGTGTGCGCAGCTTCCTGTGCGGGAACTGCCATATACCGGACGTTGACGTTTGAGCCGGTTCGGGGGCTTCGGGGGCAATCAGCGGCGCTTTCCGGTGCGATCTGCCAGGAACCGGAAGAATCCGGCGGCCGGTATTATTATGTCATCCGAACCGATTCGCTTGTCCAAACCGGTTCGCTGCGCGATTTGGGCACGGTAACGCTCCGGCTGAGCAGCCAGACGCCGTTGGATGCGCGGAAATACGATTGCGTCACAATATCCAAAGCATACTTACTTGCCCCGCGGGGTGGAATCGGTTATTCTTCCCGGGCACATTTTGAATCGCGCGGTATTGCGCTGACCGGAACTTTTTCTTCTTACAACGCCGTTATTCAGAGAGGAGAGCGCCCTTGGTACGCTTTTGCGGACGCGCTGCGTGAACAGATTTCCGATGCACTGCACATTCTTTTGCCGCAACAGGCGTCCGGCTTGGCGTGCGGCATTTTACTCGGTGACAAATCCGGCCTTTCCGAGAGTTTGATTGAAAACTTTCGTTCGTGCGGTATCAGCCATCTGCTGGTAGTGTCGGGTCTGCATCTTTCGTTTTTCATTCTGGGGCTGCAGCGGCTTCTGCAAAAACTGCTGCGGCGCAAACGGCTGGCGGCGGGGATTTGCCTGCCGGTGCTGCTGCTGTTTATGGCGGTCGTCGGTTTTACGCCGTCGGTGCTCCGTACCGGGATCATGATGGCGATCTATCTGCTGGCAATTCTGCTGTTCCGAACAGCGGATTCCAAAACCTCGCTGGCAGCAGCTGTTTGGGCAATTTGTCTGCTTAATCCGTGCGCGGCCGGAGATGTCGGGCTGCAGCTTTCATTTTTAGCGACGCTTGGAATTCAATGCTGCTCCGGCCGGTGGTGCAGCCGGATCCTTCAGCAAATGCCGAACAAGCTTGCTGCTTTGCAGATAAACCGCCGATTGGTTTCCGCTCTGTGTACCACGCTTTCAGCGTCGCTGTTCACACTGCCGGTCACGCTGGTTGCGTTTGGAACCGTTTCGCTGATCGCTCCAGTGGTAAACCTGTTTGCAGAGCTACCTGCTCAGCTGCTTTTGCAGCTTTCTCTGTTTACCGCGCTGCTGCAGCTGAGCGGGCTTTCGATTCTGGCGCGCCCGATGGCTTTGCTCTGCGGGTTGTTTTCGCGCGCGCTTTCCGCAATAGCTGATTTTTTTGCCCGGCTTGCGCCAAGCGTTTCCATTTCCTCCGCCGGGTGGATGTTTTTAACGGCGGCCGGGCTGCTATTGGCAGCGCTGTGCCTGTGGTTTCCGCGGGCGAAACGATTGCCGTTCTGTTCGGTGCTGCTGGTGCTTGTGCTTTTTATCGCTTCGGCAGATGCGGCGGATGCCGCAAGGCGACAGCCCCGGGTTACGTTGTTCGAATGCGGTGGCGGATTGGCGGCGGTTGTTTCTTCCGGAAAAGAAAGCGCGCTGATTCTGTCCGGCTGCGGAAAGGGCGCTATTACCGCCTGCGCAGACGCTTTTGACGAAAAGAGCCCCGAGATCCTGCTGATGCCGGGCGGATACGACCGTACGGCTGCGTTGGCAGCGAGAGCGGCGCTGCAGGAGCGGCTGCCGCAGCAAACCGTTCTCGGCAGTCGGCGCGTTCCCGACGAACTGCGTTTTCTGCGAAGGAACGCGCTGCTTTCCTCCGGCGACGAACAGCTCTCGTGCGGCGACATCACCGTGCAGCAGATCCGAACGGAAACGGGGCGCTGGTACCGTGTGATCGTGGGGCAAAACGTTGTGCTGATTCCGGTTGGCGAGTGCGATGCGGCCGAGCTGGAAGCAAAATACCGACACGCCGATATTCTGGTGCTGAGCGCGTCTGTCCGCAATCTTTCCGGAATTCGCTGCAAAACGGTTCTGGTTTCATCGGATGCCGCTTCCGATCAGATGCTGTGCAGCAACGCGGAAAAAACCGGCGCCAAAACATATTCCACCTTGCAGAACGGATCGCTGACGCTGTATTTTGAACCGCAGAACGCAATTTTTGCGTGGAACTGAAGCGGCAGCGCCGCAACTGTTCTGCCGTTGCGGGCGGGAAGGAAGTTTTGCGGCAGAATCGGTTGTAAATCCAACTGCGGCATGGTAAAATAAATCATATGTGAAAAGGCTACCCGCCGTACGGGAGGTGTTTTGCGTGGAAGAAGCGGCGCTCAAAAAGCAGTTGAGGGAAAAAGTGTTTTCGCGTGTTTATTTTTTGTTTGGGGATGAACCGTGGCTTGTGCGCCATTATACGGCGCAGATTGCAAAAAAAGCGGTCGACGCGTTTGAGGAGTTTAATCTTCAACGGTTTGACGACGAAGCCTCGGTCGATCAGATCGCCGAAGCCGTCGAAGCGCTCCCGATGATGAGTGAACGCAAATGCGTGATCGTGCACAATTACAATGCCGAAACAAACGCCTCGCAGACGGCCAAAATGGCGGAGCTGCTGGCAGACCCTCCGGAAAGCTGTGTGCTGGTCTTTTCCTGTACGCGTGAGATCAACTGGAAAAAGTCCACCAAATGGAGGGCTTTTCAGAAAGCGGTCGCGGCGGTGGGCAGCGTGGTGGAATTCCCTGTGCGCGATGCCGCCGCGTTGAACAAATTTCTCGTTTCTTTTGCGCAGGAGCGCGGCTGCACCGTTTCTCCCGACGTGTGCCGTTATATTCTGGCGCTTTGCGGCAGCCAGATGTCAACGCTCGAAAATGAAATGGAAAAGGTGTGCGCTTTTGCCGGTTTGGGCGAAGTGACGCGCGCCCACTGTGACGCCGTCTGTGTTCAGACGCAGGAGGCGGCGACGTTCCGCATGGCGAACGCGCTCACCGCAGGGGATTACGACACCGCCTACAGGTTGCTTGACCTGCTGCTCTATCAGCGGGAGGAGCCTGTGATTCTGCTCGCGGCTATTTCTTCGGCATATATCGACCTTTACCGTGCGCGCGCCGCCATTGACAGCGGTCAGAATGTGCTGGAGCTTTCTGCGCCGTTTGACTACGGAAAAATGGATTTCAAACTGAAAAATGCCGCGCGTGCCTGCCGCAGGCTCGACCTTTCTCAGCTGAGAAATTGTTTGGACACGCTTTATCAGGCGGATCGGGAACTGAAGGGCTCGCGGACGGATTCCCGTGTGGTACTTGAAAAAACAATGGCGCGTCTGCTGCTGATCGCAGCGAAAAAATAACAGACAGGGAGCCGCATGAAATGGAAAAAATCAAAGTGCGCCCGGTAATCCTTGTGGAGGGCAAGTACGATAAAATTAAGCTGGAATCAATGGTGGACGGTTTTATTCTGCCGACCGACGGGTTTGGAATTTTTGTGGACAAAGAACGCCTGGAGCTGATTCGCCGCCTTGCCGCAGCCCGCGGTGTTCTGGTGCTGACAGACAGTGACGGCGCGGGGTTTGTGATCCGGAATTTTCTTTCGGGCGTTCTGCCGCCGGAACAAGTGCGCCATGCCTATATTCCTGATCTTTTCGGCAAGGAAAAACGCAAGCGCGCTCCTTCCAGAGAGGGAAAGCTCGGCGTGGAGGGTATGAACCGTGAAACGCTGCTGAATGCGCTTCGGCGTGCCGGAGTAACGGGGGAAGCCGCAAACCCGTCTGCGCAGCGGGTCACAAAGCTCGATTTGTTCGAGGACGGCTTTTCGGGCGGGGAAAACAGCGCCCGGCTTCGTTCCCGGTTGCTTTCTGCGTTAGGTCTTCCGCAGCGTATGTCCGCCAACGCTATGCTGCAGGCCATCAACAGCTTTCTGGATTATAATGAGTATAAGGCGCTGGCTGCCCGTCTGCAGCATGACGACGGAATGGCCGGAGAAGAGAAATAAAGAACGTGTCAGTAATTGATAGGAGGATGTTAGATGAAGGTTCGGATTCCAAAGCGCACAATGATATTGCTGTATCTGCCGGATGACGTGCCGGACAGCGATTTGATCCGTGTGGCGCTGCGCCGGGAAAACCTTCCATTTTTCGAGCTTTCCGCGCAGCAGCTGAAGCTTACGGTGCAGGAATGCTTTGAAGGCAGAGAAGCCTCTTCGCTGGCGGAGAATGCCCCGGGCGAAGCGATGGCGGTATTCTGTAATCTGAGCGATGCCCAGCTGGACACTGCGCTTTCTGCCCTGCGCGGTCTTCCAGTGGGGCTGAAAGCGATTATGACGCCGACTAACCGCAGCTGGAGCATGATATCGCTTTATGAAGAACTTTGCCGTGAACGCGAGGCGATCCGGCGGCAGCGCGGGCAAAAAGCGCAGGAATTTCAGCAGCACGGAGACTGATTTGAAAAACACGGATTTCTGAAGAATTTTGTTTTTTATTTTTGCCAGACCGGGCCGAACCGGCGCTTTTTTCGGCTTTGCGTGAAAGGCTTGCCAAATGCTTTCGGCGTGGTACAATAGAACAAATGAGTCTGCGGCTGTTGCGGCGAAAAAGCGCTTCAAAGCCGGACGGTTCATTTTCAGTGCACCAAGCAGATGCACTTAAAACGATCTGCAAATCTTTACAAATGAGGAATTTTGCCATGAATATCAGGGAAGAATCGCTTGCGAAGCATTATGAATGGAACGGGAAAATCGAAGTCGTTTCCCGTGTGCCGATCAACACGGCGAAAGATCTTTCACTGGCCTATACGCCGGGTGTAGCCGAAGCCTGTCTTGAAATTCAGAAGGACGTCAACAAATCCTATGAACTGACCCGCCGGAATAATCTGGTGGCGGTCGTGACTGACGGTACCGCCGTGCTCGGGCTGGGAGATATCGGCCCCGAGGCAGGCATGCCCGTGATGGAGGGAAAATGCGCGCTGTTCAAGGAGTTTGCCGGGGTCGACGCTTTTCCTATCTGCGTCCGTTCCAAAAGCGTGGATGAAATCGTGCGCACCGTGCAGCTTATCTCCGGCAGCTTCGGCGGGATCAATCTGGAGGACATTTCCGCGCCGCGCTGCTTTGAAGTGGAGCGCCGCTTAAAAGAAGTCTGCGACATTCCGGTTTTTCATGACGATCAGCACGGTACAGCGATTGTGGTTGCCGCGGCGTTTTTAAACGCGCTGAAGGTAGTCGGCAAGGATATTTCAACCGTCCGTGCCGTAATCAACGGGGCGGGCAGCGCAGGAATCGCCATCGGAAAGCATCTGCTCAATCTCGGCCTGAAAAATCTGACCATGGTGGATCGGTTCGGCATCGTGTGCGAGGGTATGGAAGAGTTGAATCCGGAGCAGGCGCGGATGGGAAAGGTGACGAATCTGGAGCATAGGCGCGGTCTTTTGGCCGACGCAGTGCGCGGTGCGGACATTTTCTTCGGCGTTTCCGCGCCAAATGTGCTCAAACCGGAAATGATTCGTTCGATGGCTGCCGACCCGATCGTTTTTGCAATGGCGAACCCCACGCCGGAAATTATGCCGGACGAGGCCAAGGCCGCCGGCGCCCGCGTGGTTGGTACCGGACGTTCGGATTTTCCGAATCAGATCAACAACGTACTGGCGTTTCCGGGCATCTTCCGCGGCGCGCTGGACTGCCGTGCCAGCGAAATCAATGAAGAAATGAAGGTTGCAACGTCGCATGCGCTGGCGGATCTTGTAAAACCGGAGGAACTCAGTGAGGAGTACATTCTGCCCAATGCGCTGGATAAGCGCATCAGCCGCGCTGTGGCAGACGCTGTGATAGAAGCCGCGCACAAAACGGGTGTTGCGCGCATTTAATTCGGGAGGAAGAGCGAAACTTGAATATTTTTGTAATCGGGTGCGGTCGTTGGGGAACCTTTCTGGCATGGTATCTGAATCGGATCGGCCATCGCGTTTCGCTTTACGGCCGACCCGGATCCCCTTCGCTGGAACAGCTCCGGAACACGCGCTCCAATGGGCTGGTGCAGCTGCCGGAATCGGTGATGCTGACCGATTCGCTTGCTGCGGCGCAGACGAGTGATGTCATGGTTATTTCAGTTCCGTCTCAAAACCTGCGTTCGCTGCTTTGTGCGCAGGAGCTTTCCTCGCTGAAGAGCCGGACCTTTGTGCTTTGCATGAAAGGGTTGGAGGTTTCAACAGGAAAGCGTCTTTCACAGATCGCGGCGGAGTTGCTTTCGCCGGAATCGGAAATTGCCGTGTGGCTCGGACCCGGCCATGTGCAGGAATTTACACGCGGCATTCCCAACTGTATGGTGATCGACAGCGCCGCGGAAGCTGTGAAAAAGCGCCTGATCGATGCGTTTTCCGGCGATCTGATCCGCTTTTATTACGGGCAGGATCTGATCGGCAGTGAGATCGGCGCCGCAGCAAAAAATGTAATCGGCATTGCGGCAGGCATGTTGGACGGAAAACGTCTTTCCACACTGAAGGGTGCGCTGATGTCCCGCGGCACAAGGGAAATTGCCCGGCTGATTCAGGCAATGGGTGGCAGCGAGCTTTCTGCCTATGGGCTTTGCCATCTCGGCGATTACGAGGCGACCGTGTTTTCGCCGTACAGCCATAACCGCGCTTTTGGGGAGGCGTTTGTGCGGGGCGAAGCATACAAAAGCCTTGCCGAAGGCTTTTTCACGGTGCAGGCACTGATGAAGCTGCAGCGGCAGTATAACGTGGAGCTGCCGATCTGTACGGCGGTCAACGCGATTCTGCATGAAGGCGCGGATCCGGATACGATGCTTGCGGCGCTGTTTGCCCGCAGCCTGAAAAATGAATTCTGAATGCAAAGCTGCTGCGATTTTTTTAAAACAGATCAACAATACAGCAAAGCGCGCCTCTCGAGAGATTCCCCCTCCCGAAAGACGCGCTGTTTCTTTTTTGGCGGTCAATTGTTGCGCAGATTGCCCCAGAAGAAGAGCGCAACAGTGCCGGGGCCGGTGTGGCTGCCGATGGTGGTGCCGACATAATTAATTTCCACCTTGCCGTTCAGCCTGGGAAAGCGTTCTTCCACCAGCCGGGCAACTTCAGCGGCGTCCTCGTAACAGTCGGACTGGGAAATATAGCATTTGCCGCTGTAATTCAGGCCATCCTGCGCGTTTTCCTCCATCTTTTTCACGATTTCTTCAATCACGCGTTTTTTGCCGCGAAGCTTGTAACGCGGAATTAGCCGACCAAGGTAATCCATATTGAGCAGCGGGCAGATACCGAGCAGCGTCCCAACACGGCCGGAGGTTTTGGAAATGCGGCCGCCTTTGACATAAAACGAAAGATCGGTGGAGAAGAACCAGTGGTTCAGTTCCAGTCGGTGACCGTTAACCCAGGTGTAAAGTGTGTCGATCGGCATTCCTTCGTCACGCAGATCAGCGATTTTATCCATCAGCAGTCCGTAACCGGAGGATGCGCCCAAAGAATCGACCACAAAGATTTTGCGTTCGGGATATTTTTTCTGCAATACCTCTTTGGCAGCGTTGGCGGAATTGTATACGCCGGAAATTCCGCTGGAAAGGCAAACGTGCAGAACATCCTTCCCATCCTTGAGAAACTGTTCAAAAAAACGCTCAAATTCCTCCGCGTTTACCTGAGAGGTGCGCGTGTCGGCGCCGTCGCGCATCGCCTGATAAAATTTCTGAAACGAAATCGATTGACCCAAATCGTCATCGTATTGTTTTCCGTCCAACAGAAAATGAAAATAGATGACGTGAATGTTCCGTGCGGCAAAGTGTTCGGCAGTTAAATCTGCGGTGGAGCAGCAGCTGACAACGTAATTTTCCATTGAAAGTCATTCCTTTCCAAAATATTTTTCCAAAAAAGTTCATAGATGAAAAAATCTGTTTTGCCAAGTTGACACTTGGCAATCCATCCATTAAAATGATATCAAGACGGAGCAGAAATTACAATGACAGATTTTCCGGATTGAAAGGTAGTTGTACAAAAATGAAAAAATGTACAATTAAATCAAAGGACCGGCGGGTTCAAAAAACCAGAACCGCGCTGAAACAGGCGTTGACTGCCTTGCTGAAGGAAAAGCCGTTTGAACAGATTACCGTGACGGAAATCTGTTCATATTCCCGGGTGAGCAGAATCACATTTTATGTGCATTACGGGGATAAATACGAGCTGGCCGACGATGTGTTTCAGGATATGGTGCGAATTGCAAAACGTGATTTTTGCCGTTTGCAAAGGGAAAACAATGTAAAAAACGACCCGATTCTCGGCTGCGAAAATCTGCTGGAATGCATTCTGAATTTGTATTGCAGCCAGCTTCCGTTTTTTTCCCGCATTGATTCACAGCAAAATCCATATCTGCAGTTTTCTCTGCAGCAATATGTGTTCCGGTATGTTCGGTTCTATATTCAAAAGGAACGCAGCCGGCTGAAGTTGGATTATTCGCTCAGGCAGATGACCGGGTTCCTTTGCAATGGCCTTTGGGGGTTTATTCGCAGTAGTTTTGACGAAAAATGTCCGGTTAAGGAAATCGGCGCAAAGGCAAAGGATTTGCTGCGAAAGGTGTTGCAGGCGGGCGTTTTGGGTTCGTCTGATCCGGTATCCCAATCATGAAAAAAGGAAGCGTAGAAAAGATGAGTCGAATTTCAGAAGTTAATCGATGGCGGAACGGTCTTTTTCGAGCTGGAAGCGCAGGGGTTGACGGCGGACAGCTGCACCGTTGACGAATGCCATCCGAACGATCTGGGTTTTTTATGTATGGCGCGGGTGTTCGGCCGCGAGATCGGCGAAATGCTTGGATGGCAGCAGTGTGCTGCACTTTGAAAATTCTGTCCAATAGAAAAACCTCATTCGTTATATAGCGGATGAGGTTTTTCAGTATTAGTATGACATTATTTTGTCATGTAAATAATTCCGACGGTGTTCGGACCGCAGTGATTGCAGACTGAGCAGCTGGCATCGGTCGGAATGATATTTGCAAACGGCTGCAGCTCGCGGATTTTGTTTATAACAGCTTCGATGTATGAGGGATCTATTTTGGAATGTGTAATAAAGATGGTGTCCAAATCGAGATCATTGCGTCCCTTGAGCTTATCCTCCAAAAACTGCATATGTACCGCAGCAAGGTTGCCGCGGTATTTTTTTGTAACGCCCATTTTGGCCTCGCGAACCTCAATACAGGGTTTCAGCTTCAAAACATTGGCGCCAAGCGCGGCAACACCCGAGCAACGGCCGCCCTTCCACATGTATTCCAGTTGGTCAAGAACGAAGCTGACTTCGATGTGGTCGCGCAGTTCGTTTACGGCTGCCAGAATCTCTTCAACCGTTTTTCCTTCCTGTGCCATTTTTGCGGCACGGATGGCAAGCATTCCCATGCCGGAGGAGAGTGAGCGCGAATCGACCGGATAAACGTCTTCAAAAGCAGCGGCGCCCGCTTTATGATTTGCGTGAGTAACGGTCATTTCAGAGCTGATGCTGAAATGAATAACGGCATAGCCCTGCTCCACATACGGCCGGTACCAGTCCTCACACATGGTCGGAGAAGGAGCGGATGTTGTTGTCAGCCTGCCTGTTTTTCTATAATATTCATAAAGATCGTCGGGATGGACGTCCACGCCGTCCAGACAGGGTTTGTCACCCAGATTGACGGGCAGCGCAAAAACGTCGATGTTGTACTTTTCCAGGAGATCCTTCGGCAAATCGCAGGTACTGTCCGCACAGATTTTGATGGGCTTTGCCATTTGATTCATCGTCCTTTCAATCATTTGGCGGCTGCAGCCAACGCCGCAAAACGGCAATTTGCCGCATCGTTTTGGGCGTCCGCCGACAGAGAAACCGCCGTAATCCTTTCGGAATAGTTCTAAAGTTTGAAATTATTATATCATTATGAATCAAAAATTGCAACTGTGCGCAACGGAGCGATTTTATGCCTGCAGCGCGCGAAGCAGCTCCGCTTTGGTTCTGTTATAATCCTCCCAGTTTAAACTGAACAGCTTTTCACTGGGAAGAAGCGCTTTTTCCTGCCAGAAGTCCTGAACACCGGGGGCGAACAAAACGTTTTTCAGCACGGCGTTCACCGCACGGTCTCCGCGCAGCGTTCGCAGCTGTTCCAGAAGTTCGTAGTCGGCAATGCCGCGCTGAAGGTTTTTGTACCGCAGAGAAAGCAGTGCGCCGCCGTTGTTTGCAGGGTATACAAAATTGGTGTCGCCGGCCTCAAAGGCGCTGTAGCGGATTTCACGGCGCGGGTCGTCCGGCCATACCGTGTAGTTCCATCGCAGAAAGCCGTCCATGCGCAACGCGCTGGTTAGAATCCCAATCATGCGGCACTCAATCGGCGGTGTGCGCAAAAAGGTGTTCGGGCTTGCGCCGCCGCAGCAGACATACCACAGAAATTTCTTTTCGGGATATTCACGGCGATACCGCATCAGCCGGTCATACTCCACAACGGTGCAGCGCAGGTAGGGAACAAAATCGTCAATCCGGTCGTGAAACTCCTCAATGAATTCTGCATGGTTGATTGCGGTTTTACAGCGGAAATTCGGTGCAAGCTCCTGCAGAAGCGTCAAGCTGTGGCGATATTTTTCAAGATCGACCGGTTCGTCGGCGGCAATGCGTACCCGTGAGATCTGACCGGTTCGGATAAAATAATCCTCCAACGCGCGGACATAATCGTGGATGGCAGATGCGTCGCGCACATATTTCATGCAGCCGTCCGCCTCATCGAGATAGCGCAGCCGGATTGCTTCCGGATAATCGGGGCAGGGGCATTTTGCCGCCAGTCCGGGGTCGCTCCATACGTTCACAATGCCGAACACTTCAATGTCGCCGCAGATTCCGGCGTCGGTGCAAAGATCGATGTAACGCTGCATGGGACTGTAATCGTATGTAAAACGCCCATCCGTCCGGCGGGTTATGCGAATCATGGAATATTCAAACAGATTGCCCTTATATTCATGGTCTTCCTGACAGCTCTGCCCGTTCCAGGGGATTTCGCTTGCGATAACGGTGATAGATTTTTGTCCCAGCGCAGCCAGAGAGGCGGCATATTGCTTCAAAACGGAAAAATGCGCCTCGCTCCAAAGCGGCACGTCGTGTTTTCGGGCAATGTTTGAGCTGTGCTGCCACAAATCCAGATAGAATTTCCAGTCCTGCGGAGCGGGAAGAACTGTGCTTGCGACGGTAAGCATAACGGTTTTGCTCTGAACCGGCGTTTCATCCTCAAAATACCGGGAACTGTACAGATGTACTGTGACAGGATAATCGCCGGGAATGGCATCCTCCGGGATTTCAAGCTCGATCCATACTGCCGACGGTACGTTGGCACGGCTTTCCCGAACATCCTGCTCCAACAGGATATCGGCTTTTTCAACGCCGTCGTCGTCGGTGACAAATTCCTCCGGATTCATTTTTACGGGGAACGGGGCTTCAACCGCTACCCGAAGCCGTTCGTGCGGGCCTGCCAGCCTGCCCTTGGAGGAAAACCAGTCGGAATGCCCTGTGTTGACGCTGTACTGCAGGTCAGACTGCAAAATCAGCTGAAAAGCAGCGTGATCGCGGCGTGCGGCTGTCAGCCGCTGTAAATCTGGGGGGATCTCGGTGTCAAAATTCAGTTTGAGGCGGAACGCTTCATTGGTAACCTTTAAAAACGGTGCCATGTAAACCGACCTTCTTTCTTAAAATTTGTGATACCACCATCCATCATAACAAAATGATTACACATGTCAATTTGCAATTCTTGAATGATGCTGCAATTTTTTTGCAGAGAAAAATATTCGGTAATTGTAACAAAACTGTAATTTTTAAATTGGCGCTTTTCGCTTGCAAATCGCAATGAATATGGTAGAATAAAATAGTTAAAAATACAAGAATGAGCTGTTAATGAAGAAAGTGGTGGTAGGGTTGGTCTTTTCCAGTCTGGAATTTCTCTATGTTTTTTTCCCGCTTTGTATGCTGTTTTATTTCATCGCAAAAACAACCAATCTGCGAAACGCGGTTCTGATCGTGTTCTCGCTGTTCTTTTATGCCTGGGGCGAGCCGGTTTATCTGTTTTTGATGCTGGGAACGGTGCTGGTGGAATATTTCTTTGCGCTCGGCATCGAAAAATTTCGCGGGACAAAGGGCAGTAAGCTGTGTCTGGTGGGTTCGCTGGTGGTGGCGCTCGGGCTGCTGGCAGTTTTTAAATATGCCGGCTTTCTGGTGGGTAGTGTCAACGGCCTGCTTGGCACGTCAATTCCTGTGCCGCAAATTGATCTGCCGATCGGTATTTCTTTTTACACGTTCCAGATTGTCTCCTATCTGATCGATGTTTACCGTGGGGATGTCAGGGCTCAGCGTCAGCCGCTTAAGCTGCTGCTGTATATTAACCTGTTCCATCAGCTGATCGCAGGCCCTATTGTGCGTTACGATCACATTGCCGATGAGATTGACAACCGCCGTGTAACGCCGGTGGAGGTCTCCATGGGGATCGACCGCTTTATTGTCGGGCTGGCCAAAAAGGTGATTCTGGCCGATACTTGTGCGCAGCTTGCAAAAACGTATCTGGAAAGCAGCAATCTGGCCGAGGTTCCGGTGCTGGGCGCATGGTTTGGCCTGATTATGTATTCCATGCAGATTTATTTTGATTTTTCGGGCTATTCCGATATGGCAATCGGCATGGGGCGCATGGTTGGTTTCCATTACCACGAAAATTTCAACTATCCTTACCTTTCCGGCTCCATCACGGAGTTCTGGCGGCGGTGGCATATGTCCCTCGGCTCTTTCTTCCGCGATTATCTTTATATTCCGCTCGGCGGCAATCGCTGCAAACCCGCGCGCCATATTTTTAATCTGTTTATCGTCTGGTTCTTAACGGGGCTTTGGCACGGCGCCAGCTGGAATTTTGTTTTGTGGGGACTTTATTTCTTTATCTTTCTGGTGCTTGAAAAGTATGTTATCGGTAACTTTTTGGCGAAACACAAAATCTTTTCCCACGTTTATTTTCTGTTCTTGATTGTGATCGGTTGGATGATTTTTTACTACACTGACCTTTCTCAGATGGGAACGCTGTTCAAGGGTCTGTTCGGTCTGAACGGAAACGCCTTTACCTCCGCAACGGTGATGACGTATTTCAAAAACAATATGTTCTTTGTGCTGGCGGCGATCATAGCCTGCACGCCGGTAATCAAGGCGGTCAAAAAGCTGTATGTACGCGTGTGTCAGAGCGGCGCAAAAGTGAACGCAGAAGGGACACTCGTTTCGGAACGCAATATTCCGGCGGCCGTTGCGTATGTGGTCAAGGGCATCGTGCTGGCGTTGCTGCTCTTTACGGCGACGGCCATGCTTGCCGGCAACACCTATCATCCGTTTATTTATTTCCGCTTCTGAGCAGAAAGGAATGGCTTGATTTATGAAAAGAAAATATGTGAAATATAAGTCCGGTATTGCGCTGTTCTTTTCTGCACTGCTGGTGGTCGGTATGATTAATCTTGTGGTGCCGAAGCCGACGTATTCGGAAGAAGAAAAACGCGCGCTTGCCACAATGCCGGAATTTTCGTTTTCCGCCCTGGCGGACGGCAGCTATATTTCCGGCGTATCCACCTATCTGAGCGATACTTTTCTTGGGCGAGAATCGCTGGTTTCCTATGTTGGAAAGCTGAAAAAGCTTTATGGCATCAATGATGACAAAACGCCGACCTTTATCCCCAACACGGGGAGCGACGACAAGGGAATAGCGGAGGACAGCTCTTCCGCCGCGGAATCTGCGGGAACGCAATCCCACCCTGCCAGCGGAGTAAGTTCTCAGGAGACGTCCTCTGCAGGGACAAGCTCGGCCGATTACCATGAGGAAGGCGATGTTGTGAAAACAGATATCGGTCTGATTCTGGTCAACAGCACGGTTTTTCAGCTTTACGGCTATGCGCCGAAGGTAAACGAGCGTTACGCAAAAAATGTCAGCCTGTTTGCAGAAAAATATCCCACAGTCAATACGATGTGTATGGTTGTGCCGATTAATTCGGAATTTTATGCGCCGGAGGGCTTCCAGACAACCAGCCAGAAAGAATCTATCGAAAAGATCTATTCCATGATGAGCGACAAGGTAACGACGGTCGACGCCTACGGTACGATTGCACAGCATCTGGGTGAAGAAATCTATTTTCGTACCGATCACCACTGGACGCAGCTGGGTGCTTATTACGGTTACACTGCTTTTGCCCAAACCGCTGGAATTACAAGCCCCATGAAGCTTGATGGCCTGCGCACGGCAAATTATACCGGCTTTTTGGGCAGCCTGTACAAGGATCTGAAGGGTAAGGTGGACCGGACGGCGCTGGAAAACAATCCCGATACACTTACCGTCTATTATCCCGATTACAACTATCAGCTTTCTTATTATCCAAAAGAAAGCATCACAACGCCGGCAAGCTATCTGGGCAAGGGAACGCTGGTTGCGGAAAATCCGAAAAGTTATATGTGCTTCATCCATGGCGACCAGCCGCTGGAAAAAATCGAAAATCTGGATAATCAAAACGGCAAAACGCTGATCATTTTCAAGGAATCATATGCCAATGCGTTCGTTCCGTTTGTCTGCCACGATTATCAGACAACGTTGGTGGTGGATCCCCGCTATTTTACGCAGAATCTGAGCGAGCTGATGAGCATGTATGATGTGACGGATGCACTGTTTCTGAATTATATCATGGCGCCGGGAACATCGCAGCGGGTCAATGAAATTGAAAAAATGATTACAAAATAAAAGCGACGGTGTGCAGAATTTTCCGAAAGCTTTCCCTGCCCAAAACAGGGGAAGCTTTTGGCGTTCTTATAAAAAGGTTTTTTCTGTGCGGTGCGGTTTTCGGCGGTGGTACCGCTTGGGAAACCGTCTGTTCAGATTTGCGGCATGTCGGAAAGGAATGGTGAAAAGCGTGAACGAAAAGAAAAAAGCGATGGTGCTGCGCGTCGTTGCGGGGCTGATTGCGTTCCTGATGGTGGGCGGAATTCTGCTTTCGGTTTTGGTTATGTGAGCAAACCGGCGTTTCCCGGCGTATTATTTGCGGAAAGGTTGAAATTTCCTTCCGTTTCGCGTATACTATATGTATTCTGCCCTCTCGTTTCATCCGCGGGGAGGCGAAAGGAATGATCGAAAATGGAAAAAGAGAAGAAAACATTTTATATCACCACTCCGATTTATTATCCCTCGGGGAATCCGCATATCGGTCACTGCTATACGACGGTGGCCTGCGATTCCATCGCGCGTTATAAGCGAATGCAGGGTTATGACGTTATGTTTCTGACGGGCACCGACGAGCATGGCCAGAAGATTGAGCAAAAGGCCAGAGAAAAGGGTGTCACGCCGAAAGAGTATGTCGATGAAATTGTCGCGGTGTTCAACAACCTCTGGAGCTACATGAATATTAGCTACGACCGTTACATCCGCACGACGGATGATTACCATGTGGAAGCGGTGCAGAAGATCTTCAAGGAGCTTTACGACCGCGGTTACATTTACAAGGGTGAATACGCGGGAAAATACTGTACCCCCTGCGAAAGCTTCTGGACGGAAACGCAGCTGGTGGACGGCAAATGCCCCGACTGCGGCCGCGAAGTGATCGATGCCAAAGAAGAAGCGTATTTCTTCAAGCTTTCGCAGTTTGCCGACCGTCTGGAAGACCTGCTGCTCAATACAGATTACCTGCGCCCTAAAACGCGCGCACAGGAGCTGGTCAATAACTTTATCCGTCCCGGCCTCGAGGATCTCTGTGTTTCGCGTACCTCCTTTACCTGGGGTGTTCCGGTCTCTTTTGACCCCGGGCACGTGATTTATGTCTGGGTGGACGCGCTTTCCAACTATATTACGGCGCTGGGCTTTGACAATGAAAAATACAACGATTTTGAAAAATACTGGCCTGCCGACGTTCACATGGTCGCAAAGGATATCATGCGTTTCCATGCGATCATCTGGCCTGCCATTCTGATGGCGCTCGAGCTGCCGCTGCCGAAGCATCTGGCGGTTCACGGCTGGATTACCTTTAACGGCAAAAAAATGAGCAAATCGCTTGGCAACGTGGTCGATCCGCTGGTGCTCGGCGAACGCTACGGCGCGGACGCCATCCGTTATCATATCCTGCGCGAAATGGCGCTCGGCGCGGACAGCTCGTTCTCAAACGAGATCATGATCAACCGCATCAATTCCGACCTTGCCAATGATTTCGGCAATCTGGTTTCGCGCACGGTCGCAATGGTGATCAAATATTTCGGCGGAACGCTGCCGGAAGAGCGTGAGGCGACAGATTTGGATCAGGAATTTATTTCCATGATTACCGATCTGCGCTCTGCGGTCGATGAGCTAATCGATCAAACACAGCTGAGCAACGCGCTTGCGGAGATTTTCAAAGTGGTTTCCCGCGCAAACAAGTATATTGATGAAACGACGCCGTGGTCGCTTGCTAAGGATGAAAACAAAAAAGCGCGCCTTGCCACTGTGCTTTATCATTTACTGGAAAGCATCCGTGTTACAGCTGCGCTGCTTGCGCCGTTTATGCCGACCATCATGCCGAAGGCGCTCGAACAGATCGGCGCTTCCGCAGCAGATGTTGAATACGATAAGCTGAATCAATTTGGTGTTTTGCCGGCCAATGTTACGGTGAAGAAGGGTGAAATTCTGTTCCAGCGGATTGATATGGATCAGGAAATTGCAGCGCTCAACGACATGATCGACAGGCAGCAGCAGGCTGCGCAGAAAGATGCCAGCCCTGCCGGAGGAAAGCCGGAAGAAGAACTGCAGCAAAAAGAAAAGCCGGCGCAGATCACGATCGGCGACTTTGAAAAGGTCGAACTGCGTGTCGCAAAGATCATTGCCTGCGAGCCGGTTAAGCGCGCGAAGAAGCTGCTGAAAATTACGCTGGATGACGGAGAGGGTGAACGGACCATCGTTTCCGGCATCGCAAAGCACTACACTCCCGAGCAGCTGATCGGTCATAATATTATTGTGATCGCCAATCTGGCGCCTGCCACGCTCTGCGGCGTGGAAAGCAGCGGAATGTTGATCGCCGGCGATACGCCGGATGGCGGCGTCAAAGTGGTTTTTGCCGACGATCTGCCCGCGGGCGCGCGTCTGCACTGACTTTTCGATGAGTAAAAAGTGCGATACGGCGGAGAACTTTTCTGTGCCGTGTCGCATTTTTAATGAAGAGCGGCGTTTTTTACCTGAGTAAAGGTACGAACTCAACCGCTCTTACCCGCAGGGGGGAGCAACCGAAAATGGATTGGAAAAAACGTGCGGCAGCACTGAAACGGGACATTCCGGCAATTTTTCTGGCGCTTCGGTCTCCGCAGACTCCATGGTATGCAAAACTGTTGGCTGCGGTAACGGTCACCTATGCGCTTTCGCCGGTCGATCTGATTCCGGACTTTATTCCGGTGTTGGGTTGTCTGGACGATCTGTTGATTCTGCCGGCGCTTGCCGCCTGGACGATCCGCATGATTCCGCCGAAGGTGCTGGAGCGCTGTCGAAACGAGGCGGCTCTCCTGTGGCAGGAAAAGACCGAGAAACGTTGGTATTACGCAATTCCGTTCGTTCTGGTCTGGCTGCTGATTCTGTTTTTCATTCTGAAGGCCATCTTTTTATGACAGGCAGACAGAATAATTTTATTTACTGGAAACCGATGGTGGAATGATATGAAAATTCGGATTGCGGCTCCTGCCGACGCGGAGCAGATCAATGAAATTTATGCGCCCTACGTGCTCAAAACTACGATTACCTTTGAAACTGCCGTACCCGGTGCGGAGGAATTCCGCTGCAGGGATATTACACGGCCTATGCGCTGGTTTCCATTCCGAACGCAGCAAGCAAGGCATTGCACCGCAAATTTGGTTTCGTGTTGCAGGGAATCTGAAGCAATACCGGATTCAAGCTGCAGCGGTGGTGTGATTTGGCGTGCTTTGCACTGCCGCTTTCACCGCCGCAGCCGTAAACGGAAAGCTGCAAGGAGGCAGGAATTTTGGAGGATGATAAAATGCTGACCGGAATTTTTGATTCACACGCGCATTATGACGACGAAGCCTTTGCGGAGGACCGCGCCGGGATCCTCCATACGCTACCGCAAAAAGGCGTTTGCGGTGTAATCAATGCGGCGAGCAACCTGGAAAGCGCCAATCAATGCATTCACCTTGCAGAGCAGTACGATTTTATCTATGCTGCCGCAGGGATCCACGGGCTGGACGTGGAAACCGTCCGTCCGGATTCCATGGAACGGCTGGCTGCGTTGTTGTCGCACCGGAAGGTTGTCGCTGTTGGTGAAATCGGGCTGGATTATCATTATGATACGCCGAGGGACGAGCAGATGAAGCTCATCCGTGCGCAGCTTGCGCTGGCAAAGGATTTTGACCTTCCGGTCATTCTGCATGACCGGGAAGCACATGCACCTATGCTGGAACTGCTGCGCGAGTTCCGTCCCCGCGGCGTGGTGCACTGTTTTTCCGGCAGTGTTGAAATGATGCGCGAGGTGGTTTCGCTTGGGCTGATGATCGGTCTGGGCGGAGCGGTGACGTTCAAAAATGCGGTGCAGCCGGTGCGGGTGGCTGGTGAAGTGCCGTCCGACCGGCTGTTGCTCGAAACCGACGCGCCTTATATGACTCCGGTGCCGCTGCGCGGCAGAAGGAACGATTCTTCGCTGATTGTTCACACGGCGATGAAAATTGCCGAAATACGCGGCGAGGAGGCGCAGACAGTGATTGACCGCGGGAGGGAGAATACCTGCCGCCTTTTCGGAATCACGCTGCCCGAACCGCAAGTTTCGTTTTAAATCTCATGTTTTTCCCGGTTAGTAACTTTGCAAAAAACGGGTCAATCTTCCGATGAGGCGTCGAAAACCGTCTCGATTTTTCGGGAGGAACATTCCGGGGAGTAAACAAACCGTTCCATATGACTGCCGGTAAAAAAGTATTCGGGCACAGCGGGAGAGTAATCGTATCGAAAGGTGTCGATGACAATCAGCTTGATTTTCATCTTTTCCGGCAGAAGACTTTTGATGTATACGCTGGCCTGCTGCCCGGGCAGCACGCCTTCTCTGGGTTCTGCCAGCCCGGCAAGGTTTGGCGTAAGTTCCACGAAGATGCCGTAGTCTTCCACCGAACGCACCACCCCCGCAACCGTTTCACCAGGGGCAAACATGGCGGCGTTTTCTTCCCAGGTCCCCAGCAGCTCCTTGTGCGAAAGGCAGATTCGCCCTTCCGCGTCGATAGAGCGGACAACCGCGCGGATATCCATTCCCGGGGAAAAGCGCTCCCGCGGGTGGTCAATGCGCGAAACAGAGATGGCGTCGATGGGGATCAGAGATGGAATTCCGCAGCCGATATCGGCAAACGCGCCGAACGGCTCCAGGTGTGTTACTCTTGCGTCGATGATGTCACCGGGGTGCAGCGTGTTCAAGTATTCCCGGCGGCATTCCTCTTGGGCCATGCGGCGGGAGAGCATGGCGTAAGGGCGTCCGTTTACACTGGTGAATCCGGTTACAAAAAAACTGACCGGCTTATTGACGCGTGAAATCATCGCAATGTCCTTCACGGCGCCTTCTGCAACGCCGAGAGCGCCTTCTTCCCGCGGGATGATTCCTTTCATACACCCAAGATCCACAATCAGGTTATGGGTGCTGTCGCAAACAGCGGCGCGCGCTTCCAGAAGCTGGTGCAGGCGCATTGCTTCGCCGAGCGCAGCCTGAGAGCGCAGTGCAGCGCGATTTTCGGCGGTGTCGATCAGCCAGCCCTCCGGTCTGAATTCTTTCATTTTCAATTCAATCCTTTCCGTTTTCCTCCGCTTTTATGGTGCCCCTGCGGAGGATTCCGGGTCATTATTATGCGCCGCGCTTTGGCGGTATGCTTTTCGGAGCGAATTTTGTGCGCAGGGGTGCTTTTTGCGGCAGATTGTGATAAAATAGAAACGATATCATTCAAGAGTAGGAGGAACGTCGAATGGATGTTCGTGTCGGTGATGTTCTGGAAATGAAAAAGGAACATCCGTGCGGTGCGCGTCGTTTTCTGGTGCTGCGCTCCGGAATGGATTTTCGTCTGCGGTGCGAAAAATGCGGGCGCGAGCTGATGGCTCCGCGCGCAAAAATTGAAAAGAATATCCGCAAAATCATCCGTCCACAGGAACAGTCCGGGGAGGAACAGAACGCCTGATGTTTGGGAAAGTTCAAGCGATCGAAGAAAAATACGAACAGCTTTCACAGCAGCTTTACGATCCGGCCGTTGCGGCGGACGCCGGGCGCTATGGTTCGGTAATCCGGGAGTATAAAGCGATTGAGCCGATTGTGCTGAAATACCGTGAATATCGCGCAGCACAAAGGCAGGCGGCGGACGCCCGGTCAATGCTCGATGACGCAGCGTTGGAACGGGAATTGCGCGAGCTGGCGGCAGAAGAACTGGAAGAAGCGCGCCTGCAGGAACAGGCTGCCGCTGCAGAGCTTCGCGTGCTGCTGCTGCCCAAAGACCCCAACGATGACAAAAATGTGATTGTGGAAATCCGCGGCGGTGCCGGCGGGGAAGAAGCCGCGTTATTTTCTGCCGTGCTTTACCGGATGTATTCCATGTATGCCGTGTCGCACGGCTGGCAGACCGAATTGATGAATGTCAATGAAACGGAGCTTGGCGGATTTAAAGAGATCAGCTTTCTGATTTCCGGTTTCGGAGCATATTCCCGGCTGAAATTTGAAAGCGGTGTGCATCGGGTGCAGCGGGTGCCGGAAACCGAAACCCAGGGGCGCATTCACACCTCTACCGTAACGGTTGCCGTTCTGCCGGAGGCAGAAGAAGTGGAGTTCGAACTGGATCCGAAGGATCTGCAGATCGATACCTTCCGCTCCAGCGGCGCGGGCGGGCAGCATATCAACAAAACGTCGTCGGCGATCCGCGTGACGCATTTGCCCACCGGAACCGTGGTGGAATGTCAGGACGAGCGCAGTCAGTACAAGAATAAGGACAAAGCGCTCCGGGTGCTTCGTTCGCGCCTGCTTGATGCGAAGCGCCGTGAGCAGGAATCCCAGATTGCGGGTGAACGTCGTTCTCAGGTGGGAACCGGTGATCGTTCGGAGCGCATCCGCACCTACAATTATCCGCAAAGCCGCGTGACCGATCACCGCATCGGCCTGACGCTTTACCGGCTCGACGATGTGCTCAACGGCGATCTGGATGAGGTGATCGATGCGCTGATTACGGCTTCCCGCACAGAAGAGCTCGGCGCAGAACAAGCCGCAGAATAAGAAATAAGGATTCGAGGAATGGAAAAATGAAAACCGAACGGCTGAAAGCCGATGAACAGGGAATTGCCCGCGCGGGAGAATTGCTGCGGGAGGGAAAGCTGGTCGCCATTCCGACCGAAACGGTTTACGGTCTGGCGGCAAACGCGCTGGATAGCGGCGCTGTGGCAAAAATTTTTGCCGCAAAAGGGCGTCCGATGGATAATCCGCTGATTGTACACATTGCCCAGCCGGAGGATGTTCTGCCGCTGGTGCGGGAATTTCCGGCGCAGGCCCGTGCGCTGGCCGAGGCGTATTGGCCGGGCCCCATGACGATGATTCTGCCGAAGGCGGACTGCATTCCGGAGGAAGTCAGCGCGGGGCTTTCCACCGTGGCGGTGCGTTTTCCGTCCCATCCGGCGGCTCAGGCGATCATTCGGGCGGCGGGTGTGCCTTTGGCGGCGCCCTCCGCCAACAGCTCCGGCAAACCGAGCCCAACGTGCGCAGAGCACGTTCTGCTTGATATGGACGGCAAAATCGATGCGGTGCTCGACGGCGGAGACTGCGGCGTCGGCGTGGAATCCACGGTGGTGACGCTTACTTCGGAGCGTCCGCTCCTGCTGCGCCCGGGCGGGATTACGCCGGAGCAGCTTCACGCGGTGCTTGGCGATCTGGAGATCGATCCCGCGGTCACGCACAGGCTGGCCGAGGGGCAGCAGGCAATTTCTCCGGGAATGAAATACAAGCATTACGCACCGGCTGCGGATGTTACGATTCTGCGCGGCACACGGCAGGCATATCTTGATTATGTAAATGCTCATGCGCAGCCGGGCGTGTTTGCGCTCTGCTTTGAGGAGGACGAACCGGCGCTCCGGGTGCCGTTCGTCTGTTATGGTAGGGAGGAGGACAGTTCCTCGCAGGCACACCTGCTCTTTGATGCGCTTCGATTGTTGGACGAACGCGGCGCAAAAAAGGTTTTTGCACGCTGCCCGTCGCAGCAGGGAGTTGGCCTCGCAGTTTATAACCGCCTGATCCGCGCAGCCGGCTTCTCATTCCTCGATGTATGAGTCAGATTTACAAATACAAGAAAGGATCCTGAAAATGCAAAAGAGGGTTTTGGGGTTGACAGGACCGACCGGAGCGGGTAAAAGCGCCGCCGCGGCCGTCTTTGCGCAGGAAGGCTGCACGGTGATCGACTGTGACCGTGTTGCAAGGGATGTAACACGCACGGACGGCGTCTGTTTACAAGCGCTTGCCGATGCGTTTGGGGCGGAGGTTCTGCTGCCGGACGGCACGTTGAACCGCAGAAGGCTGGCGGCAATTGCATTTGCCAGTCGTGAAAACGAGCTGAAGCTCAACGCGATCACGCATCCGCCGATTATGAACCGTGTTCAAACGGAGATCGGCGCTGCCCAAACCGAGGCGGTCGTTCTGGATGCTCCCCTCCTGTTTGAAAGCGGAGCCGATGCGCTTTGCGGTCAGACAGTTGCGGTGCTTGCCCGGCAGCCGATCCGCTGCAGCCGGATCATGGCGCGGGACGGGATCACCGAGGAAGAGGCTCTGCGCCGAATCTCGGCACAGCAGCCCGATGAATTTTACCGTCGGCGCGCGGGCGCCGTTTTTGAAAACAACGCGGATCTCGCTGCGTTTGAAGAAGCTGTGCGCCGCTGGATTCGCTCGTTTCTTCACAAATAGCCGTTTTTCTAAAAAAGCGCCGGGGAGGATATTGACAGATGAAGCACGAAAAGACCGAAAAAAAGCACGGCGCCGCTGCCGCAATGCTCAGCGCTGCGGTGCTGATTGGAATTGCTGTCGGGCTGTTTTTTGCCTACCGTGCTTATCAGCGCGCGTCCTATCCCAGAAAATATTCTGAATATGTAGGGCGTTATGCCGCAGAATATGACGTGGATTCCGTGTTTATTTACGCAATAATTAAAACCGAAAGCGATTTCAGGCCGGATGCGGTTTCCGGCGACGACGCCTGCGGGTTGATGCAGCTTTTGCCCTCCACGCTGGAATGGCTGCAGACGCTGACCGCGGAGGACGATCACTATGTGCGCGCAGACCTGTTCGATCCCGAGATCAATATCCGGTACGGGGTCTATTTTCTTTCGATTCTGTTTGAAAAATTTGCGGAACCAGATACGGTTGCGGCAGCCTATCACGCAGGACTCAACGGCGTGCAGAAATGGCTGCAGAATTCCGAATATTCCGCCGACGGCGTTACGTTGCAGAAGATTCCCTATGCTGATACGGCGCAGTATGTGGCACGGATTCACCGTCGCTGTGAGATTTACCGAAGCTTGTACAAGTCCTGAGTTGCTGCCGCCGGGTTTTCCGGTGATTATCTATTTAAGAAGCTATGATCAAAAACATGATGAAAGGGTGTTTTCCAGTGGGAGAAAAAACGAATTTGGAACAGATGAAGGAAAAGCTGCTGCGCAACAAAAAGAGCGGCGTGATTCGCGCCGGCGCCGAAGCCGTGAGACAGGCGGATGAATACTGCGGAGCGTACAAGGAGTTTCTGGACGAGGCAAAAACGGAACGCGAAGCCGTCCTTTATGCAATCAAGCATGCGGAGGCCGCGGGCTTTGTGCCGTTCAACGCAAAAGCCGCCTACAAAGCGGGCGACAAGGTTTATCTGAACAACCGCAACAAGGCGATTATTCTTGCGGTTTTCGGTAAAAAGCCCTGTGCCGAGGGCGTGCGTATTGCCGCGGCGCACATTGATTCGCCCCGGCTTGACCTGAAACCGAATCCGCTTTATGAGAAAACCGGGCTGGCGTTTTTTGATACCCATTATTACGGAGGAATTAAAAAGTATCAGTGGACAACCATTCCGCTGGCGCTGCACGGCCGTGTTGTAAAGAAGGACGGAACCTGCGTGGATATTCGTCTGGGGGAAGACGCCGGCGATCCGCAGTTCTGCGTTACCGATCTGCTGCCGCACCTTGCTGGAGAGCAGATGCAAAAAACCATGGCGAAGGCAATTGACGGCGAAAACCTCGATATTCTCATCGGCAGCCGTCCGCTGGGAGATGATGACGGAGCGGATTCCGTCAAAACAAACATTATGATGCTGCTCCATGAAAAATACGGCATTACCGAAGACGATTTTGTCTCTGCCGATCTGACCATGGTTCCGGCGTTTCGCGCGGTGGATATCGGCTTTGACCGCAGCATGATCGGTTCCTACGGTCATGATGACCGCGTCTGCGCATATACCAGTTTTACAGCGGCCCTGGCAGTCGGGCAGCCGGAGCATACTACCGTTACGGTTCTGACGGATAAGGAAGAAATCGGCAGCGAAGGCAACACCGGCCTGCAGTGCGATTATCTGCGTCATTTTATCGAAGACCTTGCCACGATGGAAAATGTGCCCGCACGTGAGGTGTTTCGCAGGTCTACCTGCTTTTCAGCGGATGTCAACGCCGCTTACGACCCGGCTTATGCGTCCGCTTATGAGGAAAACAACTCTGCCTACTGCAATGGCGGCGTCGTGATTACCAAATACACTGGCTCGCGCGGCAAATCCGGCACCTCGGATGCGACGGCGGAATTTATGGGCTCTGTGCGTAAAATTCTGGACGACGCAGGCGTTGTCTGGCAAACCGGAGAGCTGGGTCGTGTGGATATCGGCGGCGGCGGTACTGTTGCCATGTATATCGCAAATCTTAACGTCGACGTTGTGGATGTCGGCGTACCGGTGCTTTCCATGCATGCGCCTCTGGAGGTTGTTTCCAAGCTGGATGTTTTTATGACGTTCCGCGCGTTCGAAGCCTTCTTCCGCAGTTGATTTTGCAAATTCAGAACAAAAACACCGCGGTTCCGTCATTTTACAATGCGGAGCCGCGGTATTTTACTGCTTTGTTTTCAGCAGGCACAAAAGTTTTCCAAGGTTAGTAAGCTGTCCATCCGGTCGATTGTACCGAGGATCCGTCCGGCCAGCGTGTGCTCCATCTTTGGCAGACGCCGCCGTGCCAGAGTAAGCTCCCGGCGTGAAAAAAAACGGTTCCAAAGCCCGGTTGCATCCAGCAGATAACAGAGAATCCAAAGCTGCGGTACAAGGGGAGCGTTTGTCAGCAGCAAATGCTTCAGCTGCGCGGCAAGCTGTTCCACAGCGGGACGGCAGGGTGGGAAGAACAGCTGGTTTTTGCTGCGCCTGCGCCCGGTCAGTCCAAGCAAGCAGACGCTTTCGCCCAAAGAATGATTCAGTCGGGTCAGCGCAGGGGAAGGAATCGTTCCAAACAGAAGATCTGCCAGCAAATCCTCTAGTCCGATGAATCCGGGTTTCATTTCCCTACAAAGCGCGGCAAGATATTCCGGCGGTTTTTGTTCAGTCAGAAAGAATCCGCTCCCGCCTGCGGGAAGCAATACCTCGCGGAACACAAGCTCCAGCAGCGAAGCGGAAAGCACACAAGCCTCGCGACGTATCCCAATGCAGGAGACTGCGCTTCCGCGGGCAGAAAGAGAAAATAAATAAGCGTTCTGCGCCAACGAAAGTGTGTCGCCGGAATAGGTCCGAATCAATCCGGGATTATGGTTCATAAAGACATCCTCCTGCAAAAAAATGAAATCAGGCCCCCAAATGCAATCGGTAAAAGAATCTGCTGCATTTGCTTTCAGCATACCGCATCCGCGTAAAGGCCAAAACAGCAGAAGGTAAAGCTCGTGTAAAATTATGGATTTTAGGCTTCACCGTTTTTCATTTTTTACAAAATATTTCGCGCATATTTTCAAAAAAATCAAGGAAAAAGCTTGCTATAATTCAGAATTTTAAAAAAATGATTGACTTTTGTCCGTATTTTGTAGCTTAATATATATATCGGTACCAGCAAATGCAGGCAAAAGCCGAAAATTATTCATGTGGGAAAGGAACGGGTTTATGAAAAAGCTGAATGTTGCCATTATCGGTCAGGGAAGAAGCGGCCGCGATATTCATGGCGCGTATTTCCTTAGCGAGGCGAACAAACTGTTTAATGTGGTTGCTGTGGTCGACCAGATTGAATTCCGTCGTGAGCGCGCGAAAAAAGACTTTGGCTGTGATGTTTACAGCGATTATAAAGAACTTTTTAACCGCAATGATTTGGACATTGTTGTCAATTCCACGTTTTCTCACGAGCATTATCCGATCACTATGGATTTGCTCAATCACGGACTGAACGTCGTGGTAGAAAAGCCATTTTCTGCGCATGCCGCCGAATGCCAGGATATGATTGACGCGGCAAAGGCGAACAATGTGATGCTGACAGTGTTCCAGCAATCGCATTATGCCCCGGCTTATAAGCGCGTGAAGGAGATCCTCAACAGCGGTGTGCTGGGTGAAATCAAACAGATCAGTGTGGCGTTTTCCGGCTTTGCCCGCCGTTGGGACTGGCAGTGCAGCCAGCGCTTTTACGGTGGAAGTCTGCGCAACACCGGCCCGCATCCCATGGAGCAGGTGCTTGACCTGATGGATTTGGATTGCGACAAGCTGCCGGAAGTCATTGTTTCCCGTTTGGGGCAGGCGAATACCTTTGGCGATGCTGAGGATTACGTTAAAATTCTGCTGATGCATCCGGGTCGCCCGGTCTTCGATGTCGAAATTAATTCCTGCGACGCTTATTCCGATTATAACTATAAGGTGCAGGGAACGCGCGGCGGCTTGAAAGCAACGCTGACGCATTTGAATTACAAGTATTTTAAGGAAGAAGAAGCTCCGGAGCAGAAACTGATTCTGGAACCGCTCAGCCATGAGGACGGTTCACCGGCTTATTGCGGTGAGAAACTGAAATGGTATGAGTTTGATGAAGACCTTACCGGCAGTGCGTTTACGTCCGCAGTGGATGAATATTACACCATGGTCTACCATCATCTGGTGGATGGCGGCGAGCTTGTGATTAAGCCGGAAAAGATTAAGCAGGAAATTGCGCTCATGGAAAAGGTTCACGAGCAAAATCCGCTTCCCGTTAAATTCTGAGATTCTGTTTTGCGGTAAATGAAAGGAGCAATGGGGCTCACAAGGCCTCATTGCTCCTTTTTGCATAATGTCTTATGATATTTAATTTGCATGCAGGACGGGTTCAAACAGGAAGCCTTTGTCAGGCTACAGGCAGGCAATTTAAAAGTAAACAAAAAGTTACTTTGTCAAAAGAGCAAATTTGCGCATATTTTTAGGCTGATTTTGTATGAGTTTTGCGTTTTTTCGGAACATACGCAAAAAATGTTTACAAAATAAAAATAAACAACTATAATCATATTGTAATATGAACAAAAAACAATATACAGCTTCCCATTTTGCAGAATCCGATGTACAAATAAATGTACAAACAGAACAAAGGAGTGAAGCAAAACATACAAAATCGGGTACAAAAGAAAGATGCTCCACGGAGACAGTCGAAACCCTTAAAACGGCGCCGGCGTGTTACGAATGGGTCGTATGTTTTTTGTGTTTTTGTTTGAAAAATTTCCTTGACTTAAATTTACATCAGGCGGTGATAAGATGAGTGCAAAAATTTTAAAAGGAGATAAGGATACATCGTTCGTAAGCAGCGTAAAACGTGATACTGCGCTTTATATTATGCTTCTGCTCCCCGTTACCATTGCAATCATTTTCCGTTATGTGCCGATTGCATATCTCGGGATTGCTTTTGAAGATTATAACTTTGTTGACGGCCTGTTCGGAAGCGAGTGGGTTGGATGGGAAAATTTCGCGAAGTTCTTCGGTTACCGTAAATTCGGCCTTTTGCTGAGCAACACGCTGAAGGTCAGCTTCGCGAGCCTGATCTTTGGTTTCCCGTGCCCCATTATTTTTGCTTTGATGCTGAACGAGGTAACGAGCAGCCGTTTTAAGAAGGCGATCCAGACAGCCAGCTATCTGCCGTACTTTGTTTCGACGGTTATCGTTATCGGTATGATGAACCAGATCCTTTCCCCGACGACCGGCGTGGTGAACGATGTCATTAAAGCGCTCGGCGGCGACGTAATTAATTTTAACAACGAACCGAAATATTTTCTTCCGATGTATGTAGTGTCCGGAATCTGGTCCAGCCTGGGCTACAGCTCGATCCTGTATCTTTCCGCTCTCAGTGGAATCAGCCAGGAGCTTTACGAGGCCGCAGAGGTGGATGGTGCAGGCCGTTGGCGCAAAATGTGGCACATTACGCTGCCGGGCATTCTGCCGACGATTTTGATTCTGCTGTTGATGAATCTCGGTTCGCTGCTTGCCGTCGGATTTGAAAAAGCATATCTGATGCAGAATGACCTGAACCTTTCGGCGTCTGAAATTATCGGTACTTATGTTTACAAACAGGGTATTATCAAATTGGACTATTCTTATTCCGCTGCAGTTGATATGTTCCAGGGTGTGCTGAATCTGACGCTTGTTACTATCTTCAATACGATCAGCCGTAAAACGGCAGATATCAGCCTGTGGTAATTTGGAAGTGTAATACTTTGGAAAGAAGGTATCAATTCTATGGTCAGGAATAAGAGTGTTGGCGACAGAGCGTTCGTCATAATCAATACAGTGCTACTGTCGCTGCTGGGAATCGTGTTTTTCTATCCGATGCTGTACCAGCTGGCAATTTCCTTTTCCAATTCGCAGGCAGTTGCCGCTCATAAGGTTTTTTTGTGGCCGGTAGACGCTACGCTGACTTCATACGGAAAGGTCTTTGAATCCGGAAAGATCGTCCGAGCATATGGGAATACGTTGTATTACACTGCGTTGGGAACCGTGCTGCAGTTGATCGGTACAACATTTTTAGCCTACCCGCTTTCTAAAAGGCGTTTGGTTGGCAGAAGATTCTTCTCCTTTTTCTTCTATTTCACCAATATCTTTAACGGCGGCTTGATCCCCACCTTTCTGGTGGTCAAGAGCTTAGGAATGATCGACACGGTTTGGTCGCTGGTCATTCCGGGCTGCATCTCCGTTTACTATGCCATTATTCTCAGAACAAATTTCGAATCGATCCCGAATGATCTGGAAGAGGCTGCTAAGATCGACGGCCTCGGCAACTGGGGGATCATGCTCAAGATCTATATCCCGCTGAGCAAAGCGATTTATGCTGCGCTGGCACTGTTTTTCGCTATCGGCTTCTGGAATTCGTATGTTCAGCCGTTGATTTATTTGAACGACGACACTAAATATACGCTGCAGATGCTGCTGCGCAATATCGTTCTGCAGGGACAGATGACAGACCTTGGCGCCGGAGGATCGTCCGAGCAGGCGCTTGATACAAGCGGCGATACCCTGAAAGCGGCCTGCATTATGGTCGTTATGCTTCCTGTTATGTGCATTTACCCGTTTATCCAGAAGTATTTTGTCAAAGGTATTATGGTTGGCGCGGTCAAGGGTTAATGATTTGGTTACGGAGTTAAGCGGAAAGCTTTTCCGCTTCTCAATAAAATCTCTCTGAGAAAAGAGAAAATCGTTTAGGAGGTAAATCAGATGAAAGCTACAAAAAAAGTTCTGTGTATGCTTTTGGCGGCAATTTTTGCGGTATCCGTATTTGCCGGCTGTAAGGGTAACGGAACAACAACGTCGTCTGCAGCTGGCGCAGATACCAGCTCTGCAGCCGATAGCAAGAAACCCGGCAAGGTCGATACGACAGAGGCGGTTACCTTTACGCTGATGTTTGGCGAGCATGCCACAGAGTTGTATCATGAGGACACATGGGTAATTGCTCCTTGGGTCAAAGAAAAGTACAATGTAGATCTGGAAATCACAGCTGTTCCTTCCAGCGACTGGGCAACCAAGCAGAGCACGACAATCTCCAGCCAGGATATTCCTGACCTGTTGATGGGCGTTGCCAGAGATGTTGCGAACGAATATGGCCCGAAGGGCACCTTCCTGAACCTTCACGACTATCTGGATTACATGCCGAATCTGCAGAAGTGCATGGAAGGCTTCCCGCTTCTGAAGACCTGGATGTCTTATTCCGATAAGGAAATGTATTCTCAGGCTACGACCCTCGCAACCGAAGGCGCTGTGAACATGACCGCTTACTACATCCAGTTCATCCGTAAGGATATCATGGACGAATGCGGAATCACGGAAATGCCGAAGACCTTTGATGATCTGTACAATGTACTGAAAGCGATGAAGAAAAAATATCCGAACGCTTATCCGTGGATCAACCGTCAGAAATTCAATATGATCGTCAACGTGTTTGCTCCGGGCCTTGGATTCGATTGCTCTCCGATGGCTTGCAACAATACCGGTTGGGGCGTCTGGAAAGAGGATTCCAAAGAATTCACTTCCATTATGGAAGAAGAAAACTTCAGATGGTTCCTGGAGTGGATGAGCAAGCTTTATAAAGAAGGCTTGATCGATCCGTCCTATGCGTCGGATGATACCACCACTTGGCAGGATAAGCTGACCACCAGCCAGGGCTTCTTCTCTGTTGACTACTTCTCCCGCCCGGATACCATGAATCTGGCCGGCAAAAAGAATTATGACAAGTTTGATCTGGAGCCTATGCTGACCCCGGCTCTGGAAGGCGGCCAGCAGAAGATCTATGCGAACGTCGGTGTCGGCGGTTCCAACGTCTTCAATGGCAAGTGCGAGAATCCGGAGCGTTTGGCTGCAATGCTCGACGGTTGGTATTATTCTGAGGAAGGCTGCCTGCTGATGACCTACGGTGTCGAAGGCAAGACCTACACCAAGAATGCTGACAAGACTCTCTCCAAGATCTATACGGATGAAATTGCGACTTCTTTGGACTTTGACGCTGCTTACGGCGTAAACTACCTGACGTTCTATGCATTCAAACCGGACTTCTTCGGTTATGATCTGTACGACACCAACCAGTCCGAGACCTACAACAACACTTGGAACCTGTTCAAGGATGAGCAGATCGATCTGCCGCCGACAGTCATCTATAATGCAGATGAAACCGAGGCTTATACCGAGGTTGCAACGGATGTTGGCCCGACCGGTACCACGATCCTGAACGTGTTCAATGAGTTTATCATTGGCCGCCGCGATATCAGCGATGACGCTGCTTGGGAAGCTGCGAAGAAGGAACTTAATGATGCAGGCTATCAGGATTTCCTTGACAACCTGAATGCTGCTTATAAGAGAATGAACGGCTAAGCGTTTGCTGCCCTTTGCTTTTCATGATGCGAAGGCCAGAAGGCCTTGCAAATGAATGAGAGTTAAAAGCGACCCTGCTCCCAAATTGAGAGTAGGGTCGTTTTTTGTGTTATTCTCCTTATAATTTTGGGACGATATCCTCATACCGAAGAAATGGTTTGATACGTTGCAAAAAATATTTGTCTTTTTGCCACCAGTATGATATAATTTTTACATCGCTATTTCGTAAGGTAAAGTGATTTCGCCATAAAGAGAAAAAGTGCGCGGGATTACAAAAAACAGGGGAGAGGAATGCGGTCAATGAACTCAGGAAAAATACAAATTATGATGATGATGGGCGTTTATATGCTTGCGGTCATCGGCATCGGGCTTTATTTTGCAAAAAGAGCGAACAGAAATTCGGATGAATATTTTATCGGAGGACGGTCTTTGGGACCGTGGGTTGCGGCGATGAGCGCCGAGGCTTCCGATATGAGCGGATGGCTTTTAATGGGGCTGCCGGGCGTAGCCTATTGGTGCGGCTTGGCCGATGCCTTCTGGACGGCAGTCGGCCTTGCAGTCGGTACTTATATCAACTGGCTGATCGTTGCGCGGCGTCTGCGCAGTTATTCGGTTGTAGCCGGCAATGCGATCACCATTCCGGACTTTTTCAGCAACCGCTTTCGTGAAAAGAAAAAAATTATTATGACGATTTCTGCGTTGTTTATCCTTGTATTTTTTACAGTTTATGCGGCAAGCTGTTTTGTTACCTGCGGCAAGCTGTTTGCGCAGCTTTTTGGCTTTTCTTATCATGCAATGATGATTATCGGAGCCGTGTTTGTTATTATTTACACGTTTTTGGGGGGCTTTCTGGCCGAAAGTGTTTCCGACTTTATGCAGGGCGTTGTTATGATAATTGCGCTGACTGTTATTTTGGTAACATCGATCACGGCGGCCGGTGGGATCAATACCGTGTACAATAACATTCAGGCATTTCCGGGCTTCCTTGAGTTTTTCGGGATCGCGAAGCCGGTGCTCGAAAACGGGACCCAACAGGTAATCAATCAGACACCGCAGTTTGGCAGCGCGGGAAGTTATGGTTTGCTGACAGTGCTCTCCACACTTTCCTGGGGACTTGGTTATTTCGGAATGCCTCAGGTTTTGCTCCGTTTTATGGCAATCCGCAAGGGCAGCGAATTAAAAAAGTCCCGCCGCATTGCTCTGGTATGGGTTGTAATTTCTTTGGCTGCGGCTGTTTTCATTGGTTTGATAGGCCGTGCTTTGTATCCTACGATGCTTAATACAGCTTCTACTGCAGAAAATATTTTTATCGTTATGTCCACAAATCTTTTGCCTCCGTTGCTTGCTGGTTTGGTTATGGCCGGTATTCTGGCGGCCACGATCAGTTCTTCGGATTCTTATCTGCTGATCGCAGCGTCGGCGGTAGCAAAAAATATTTTTCAGGGCGTGCTGAAAAAAGACGCCACCGAAAAGCAGGTGATGACAGTTTCCCGCGTGACGTTGCTGTTGGTATGTCTGGTGGGTGTTTTAATTGCGTTAGATGAAAACAGCATTATTTTTAATGTCGTTTCTTTTGCATGGGCCGGCTTTGGTGCAACCTTTGGGCCGATCATGTTGTTTTCGCTTTTCTGGAAGCGGACTACGCAGTCCGGAGCGATTGCCGGCATGATCAGCGGCGGCGCTACCGTTTTTCTCTGGAAGCTTCTAATTAAGCCGATGGGAGGCATATTCGGTATTTATGAACTGCTTCCGGCGTTTGTCGTTTCCTGCCTGTTTATTTTGGTTGTTTCACTGGTGAGTAAACAGCCTTCAGCGGAACTTCAGCAGGATTTTGAAGAAGCAAAAGCACAACAGGGAAAATAAGCGTCATATTCTTTTGTAAAACAAAAGGGGATGTCGATGTCATGTGGCGCGGCATCCTCTTTTTATGTAATAAAAAGAGGACAAGTAATAAAAAAGGACTGCACCCCAGCTGAGGGCGCAGTCCGAAGAAATCAAGTTGTCCGGACAACTTGATTTCCAAGAGTAGTCCGAAAAATTATTCGTGATCGACCTTGCTCATGTGTTTAATCAGGTCAAGCACCTTGTTGCTGTAGCCCCATTCGTTATCGTACCAGGAGACCAGCTTGAAGAAATGGTCGTTCAGCGCAATACCGGCGGTAGCATCATAAATGGAGGTTCTGGAATCGCCCAGGAAATCGGAAGAAACAACCGCTTCGTCCGTGTAGCCCAGAATACCCTTCATAGAAGTCTCGGAAGCTTCTTTGACAGCGGCATTGATCTCATCCATCGTAGCAGCCTTCTCCAGACGACAGGTCAGGTCAACAACCGAAACATCCAGCGTCGGAACGCGGAAAGACATACCGGTCAGTTTGCCCTTGACTTCCGGAATAACAAGCGCGCAGGCTTTGGCAGCGCCCGTGGAAGACGGGATGATGTTGCCGGAAGCAGCACGACCGCCGCGCCAGTCTTTCTTTGACGGGCCGTCAACGGTTTTCTGGGTGGCGGTGGTGGAATGAACGGTCGTCATCAGGCCTTCCACAATACCGAACTTATCGTTGATCACTTTGGTCAGCGGAGCAAGGCAGTTCGTGGTGCAGGAAGCGTTGGAAACAACCTTCATGTCCTTGGTGTATTTGTCAAGGTTAACGCCGCAGACGAAGGTCGGGGTTTCTTTATCCTTTGCAGGAGCGGAGATAACAACCTTTTTTGCACCGCCCTGCAGATGAGCAGAAGCCTTTTCGGTGGTGCAGAACACACCGGTGGATTCAACAACATACTCTGCATTGATCTGACCCCACGGAATCATGGACGGTTCTTTTTCAGCATAGACCTCAATCTTACGGCCATTGACGACCAGCTTGCCATCTTCGGTCGTTACTTCGCCGTCAAAATGACCATGCATGGAATCATACTTTACCATATAAACCATGTAGTCCAAATCGATGAACGGATCGTTGATTCCTACAATTTCAAAGGTTTCCGGCTGAGAAACAGCAGCGCGGAAAACCAGACGGCCGATGCGGCCAAAACCATTGATGCCAACTTTAATTGCCATTGTTTTGGAACCTCCTAATTTTTTTGGTTAAGCCGCTGTGTGCATTTCAGCTGCATCGTACAATGGGTGGACATTGCAGACGGCAGGCATGTGGGTGGACACATGCCCGTTAGAACTGTTACACATCGCATAGCTTATTACTTATAATAATATCGCATTTGTTTCGTATTTACAAGAGCTTGTCATGAAATTAACGGGCGTTTCCTCAGAATTTTCCTTTGCGCAGAGAAAGCGAAAAGGTCCAATTAAAAAATCAGCTATTTTGCACAAATGTATACCTGATCTTAAAATGGAAGGTGCTTCAAATAAGGCAGTGCTGTTTTTCAGGAGCTGATTTTTTTGTAGGTTTTTCAGGAGCTGATTTTTTCAGCTTGACACACAATTATTTCTGTTGTATAATTTTAAAGCTGTCAGCTTGTGCAGGCACATTTTTAATTTGTTTTGCCGCATTGCTCTGCTGTTTGATAGTATGTGCAGTGCAATCGAAAGAATTCTCACAGAGTCTTTTATTTTTGTGTTAATCTCGGAAATCCGAGTTAACATATACGGAGAGGTTTCGAAGTGGTCGTAACGAGGCTGACTCGAAATCTTGCGGGGAGTTGTCCGTTTCGTCCACCTGAAATCCCAGTATTTATGCGGGTTTGTTCCGGTTCAAAAAAGTGAATATTTTGCTGTTCTGCCCTGTTGTTCTGTCCTCAGTATTTTTCAGAATTTCAGAGTTAACATATGGAGAGTTGTCCGAGTGGTCGAAGGTGCAGCACTCGAAATCCACTCGGTCAGTTGCTTTGAAAATGCGGGAAACCCTTGAGTTTTCGCGGGTTTGCGGGATTTTGAAAATTTAGCTTTTTACCAATTTCTACGGTTTTTCTACACTTTGCCTTGACTTTTTCGAAAGGCTCGGTGTATTAAAATAGAATATGGAGGCGTATCGAAGTGGTCATAACGAGCCTGACTCGAAATCATGTGACCTTTATGTACCCTCCAAACCCCGGAAGCCTTGATTTTGCTGGGTTTTCGGAGGGATCGAAAACTAAATATCATATGTGTTCTCCCCATCAGTTCTCCCCAAAATCCTGGGTGATTTTCGGGGGGCGGATGTTGAGATAAACACGGAGAGGTATCGAAGTGGTCATAACGGGGCTGACTCGAAATCAGTTTGGGAGCAATCCCACATGGGTTCGAATCCCATCCTCTCCGCCAGACTTGAGTGGAAAGTGTCCGGAAACGGGCACTTTCCACTTTTTGCTCCGAGGGATTACCCATCGTGTTCTTGTTCCCTGGCTGTTAAGAAGCTGTAATTCCAAGCCCGGAAAGCATCGCATCAGCCGAGGAAATCTTAGAGCTGTACTCCAGATGGGCGTAAATGTTTGCCGTTGTTGAGAAATCGCTGTGACCAAGCCATTCCTGGATCTGCTTCATAGGAACTCCGCTGGAGAGCATCAGTGAGGCACAGGAGTGCCGGAGATCGTGGAATCTGATCCTGCGCATCCCGTTTTCCTCCAGAAACTCGCCGAATCTTGAAGATACATACTCAGGCTTGATAAGATCCCCAACTTCATTGACGCAGATATAGCCTTCAAACTCCCTGTTATAGCAGCGTCCGCAAAGGCGACGGTTTTCTTTCTGCTCTTCCTGGAGGCTCAGTAACCTTTCCTTGACGAAAGGAACAAGAGGAAGGGTTCTTCTACTGGACTTGGTTTTTGTCGTGTCCTGGGGCACGAGAATATGCTTGCCGTCGAGATTAACGGACGTTACTGTGTGCTTGATCGTGATGGTGTCAGCCTCAAAATCGATGGCGTCCCATTTAAGGCCAATCGCCTCACTGCGGCGCAGGCCGTAGAAAGCTCCGAAAAGGATCGGCATTTCCAGTTTTGTTCCTTTCGCAATCTCAAAGAGCTTATTGATTTCATCGGCGTCATAGAAACTCGCAACAAATTTTTCCTTCCTGGGCCGTTCAACCTTGTCGGCGGGGTTTCCCGGAATAAGGTCGAGCTTCACAGCGTATTTCAAAGCCTTGTGGATGTTTGAGTGGTAGTGGATCACGGAAGCCGCGCTGACACGTTCAAGCTGTTTCAGGTAGAAGTCCTGAATGTCCTTGGCAGTCAATCCTTTCAACGTGATCTCTTTCTCTCTGAAATAGGGACTAATGACCTTCTTTACCATGTTACAATAGGAAGCATAGGTCGGCACAGCGATGGAAGTCTTCACGACTTCAAGCCACTGTTCCATGAAATCAGCGAAAAGCATATCGTTGGAGGACGGTGCATCCTGAACGAAAAGTCGCCGTTGCTCTTGCAGAAACGCCTCCGCTTTTTTCTTGTTGCCTTTGACCGGCAAGCCGGTTTTAATCCATTTTGTCTTCCGGTTTCCGAAGGCATCGGTATAGTTAAGTACCGCGTAGAAATATCCTTTCTTTTCTCTTACATGTCCTGCTACCATTATGTACTCCTTTCTCGCAGGGCGGCACTTGTCGTTGACCGAGATCATTATACTTCATTCGATCTCAGGGGGACAAGGATGCCGCCTTGAACTTTTTTTGAATAGAATCAGACTGCCTGCTGCTGGCTTCGGGAGCCGACGCAGAGATATTCCAGAAGGTGGACTTTGGGGACGCGATATGCTTTGCCGATTATGAGACAGCAAAGCTGTCCCTCACGGATGAGTTTATATACAGCCTTTGTACTCACACGAAGAATCTGGCTTACTTGCTGGATATTCATCACATCCGGGTAATCACGGAGCATGACCCGGTACGCTTTTTCCTGGGAGATCTTGCTTGCTCTTTCTATGTTCATGTTCTGCTCCTTTCTTCACGGGGCGTCGATTTCTTCGGGAATATCGACGTTGCCCCCGATCCCGATAATCGCGGCCTCTTTGATTGCATCTGTTTCCTTCCGGCTTAGTCTGCCGAGGTATTTCAGGCACTGGCGTTTATCAATGGTGGTGATCTGCTCGCCGAGAGCAATACAATCCGAAGTCAAGCCCTGGGTTTTCCGAATCAGGTAGTGGGTCGGTTGATCGGGCTTTTTCCAGATCTTTGAGGTAATAGGTACTATCACCAGGGTCGGAGCGTAAAAGTTGCCAATGTTGTTCTGAAGCAAAACCACGGGACGCACTCCACCCTGGACGTGGCTTCCGTCATACCCATACGCTCCATAGCCAAGATCGGCCATGTAAAGATCGCCGCGGCGAAAATCCCAATCTTCTCTCAATTTGCTTTTCCTCCTTTCGCTTCGTTCGATATTTCTGATTGCCAGATAAGCGGTCATATCGAGATACCGCTCGCTATTGAATCTGTCTTGATATGTCATGTTTCCCTCCGTGGATTGATGTATAAGGAAGCCGATCCGCCAGCCGGCGAACCGGCTCCCTGTCAAGCGTGTTTGTTCTCTCTATTTGTCCTCGACACCCCGAGAGCGGATTTATCAATCCGATGGGAATCACCAGGCGGCGGCTTGCTGGGCCGCTCCATAGGGATTTAACCTCCCCGCCTTCTTTGTGGCCGGGCCGCGAATTACGGAAGTATCATTGTCCCTGGTGCCCGTCATGGCCGCTGCCGGTTGCAAGCCGGTTTTTGTTACATGGGCTTTATCGCTCGTCCTTGCGGAGTCTTGGCGCGCCTGTAAGAGTGGCTGTTGACATCAGGAATGTACCTGGTGACTGGATATTCAGTTTTCAAGGAACACAAACCTGAACGGTTTGGAGAAAACTGAATCCCAGATCCCATCGGGAGAGATTTGTCCTCTCACCCGACAACGGACATTTCGCGGCTGTTTTTTACCCTACCCCGAAAAATTTTTTTGCTTTTTTTCTGACGGCGGCAATACGTTTGCAGGCAACGGGGATGCTGATGCTGTGCTTCACGGCAAACACCGTTTCAGACATGTTTCCAAGCAAGCATTCATCAAAAACAAGGATTTGATTCGGCGTCAGGGTTTTACGGAACTCTTCCTCGAAAAGAATCGTTTCCATTTCGCTAACCCCGGCCCTATGGTCTTCGTACCAGCTTTCCTTTTCCTCGTCGTGAGGAGCATCGAGAGAAAGCGGCGAACCGTGATTCTTGATGGCGGTGATTTCCCGGTAAACTCTCTTTTCCTCTGCCCGGAGGAATTTCATAACCTCGTGACTTACTTCAGTCACTTCACCCGTGGCCTTTACACGGGCCCAATAGTGTTTCGTGCCGTTCTCCGTGGTTGTCCACAGGTCGTAATCGAATTCTTTTGACTTGTACATTTCGTAATCTCCTTTGGATTTTGGTTTTTGGTGGAAACTCAAAACCGGGAGATCACGGGTACTTTGCGATGTAGCAAAGCCAACGCTGAGACATGAAAAAACCTTTCCGCTGCCTGGAGCAGCCGAAAGGTCAAAAAAGAGCCGCATGACGGTAGTTATGAAATCCCTGCCGAAAAAGACAGAATCGGTTGATTCTGCTTCATGCGGCATTAGGATGACTACACCAATCAGGCGGCTCCACAGCTCAGCTATGAGTTATTCAGTTTTTCAGAAAATGCGGTATCTTCGATTCAGCCGCAAGCGTCTCATGTTCACCACGTCAAAGGGGGTTGTGCGCCCGCATTTGCTGCATTTGGCTTCAACATGACCGCGGGTATCTTCAAATACTGCGATTGCTTTGTGCTTGCAATAAGGGCACAGCAGGAACCTCTGCTTTTGCGTTGATATTGCGATTCGTGCCCGGATGATTTTTTGCTTCAATTCCTCAGAAGGTTCCTGGATATGAACTGTTGCCTTGCTCATGCCAGAACCTCCAGCGGATCATAGTATTCAGAAGCTGGATGGTCTTCAAGGTGTCCGAGTTCACGGAGACGGATCATCAAGGCCGTCTTGGAAACTCCGAAAAGCCCGCACATGATTTTCAGAACTGAGCGATCCATATAGGGGAACCAGCCGCAGAAGTTTTTCAGCTTCCGACCAGGTGCGAAGCGCCACATTGCAAAGTCGATTTCCTCCTTGGGCATCAGGATTGCCGCTCCGAGGACATTCGCCTGCCACTCATTCCAGTCCTCTCTGGTTTTCAGATCGCGCAGGGAATAGCATCTGCGGGCAGAGTACCGTTTTCGGCAAGCAGCCTTGCCTTCATCGGATTCCAGTTGAAAAAGAATTTGATGGGCACATTCGTGGGCAAGAGTAAATCTACGTTTTCCGCAGAGTTTCTTGACCTGTCCGGGCTGAATGAAACTGCTGTCGAGAAGAACCTGGTTTCGCTTCAGGGGGATGATTCGCGTCACGCCGTCAATCTCACAGGTGTATTCGGTGTCCTCATAAGCTGTCAGACCGCAGAAGGAACCGTCTGAAGAAAGATGGGTGAATGAGACCTGAAGCTTCAGGTATTCCGACGCGAATTGATCAATCGGGGTTGAGATCGGCATCGTCCTCATCGCCGGGATGCCGCCTTTATAAAAGAAGTCGTTGAAATCGCTGATAGTCGCGGCAGCGATTTCTTCAATGTCGTCGTGAGAAAGGATCATCAGTTTACCTCCTTATTGCTTTACTGATACATCAATCCGGGCATTTTTACTGAGTCTCTGCCATCGTCCGGCATTTTCAGATTGCCCAGCAGCGTTGCGTAGGTTATTGCTCTTTTCCCGAACCGGGAACGAATTGACTCCACGGCATCTTCCAGGCTTTCTTTTTTAGCTCTTTTGACGGCATTATCGAATAGAGTTAGCTGTTCCGGGTCAGCTTTCGGAACAAGATCAATTGCGCGGACACATACGGCACGGACTTTTGTGTTCCATTGGTACTTCTCCTTGAAGACGCGAAAACCGGCAGCGGCAATTTCATTTGGGAGTTGGGTTCTCACTGGAAGTTTGCATTGGAATTGAGCTCCGAAAAGATCATTTCCTCTTACCCAAACCTGTACTCCGCGAGCAGACAGTTCATGAATCCTGAGCCTGTGCCCTACGTCTTGGGATAGTTCAAGCATCACTCGGAACACTTCATCGTTGTCCTCCAGATCGGCATTACAGGTAATCCCATGCCCCACCGATTTTACGGGGGATACAAAGTCTCGGTGCATGACTCTTGATTGATCTTTTCCGCTGGCATAAGTCCACAAAGCGAGGCCGTTCACCCCGAGAAGTTGCTTTAAGAACAAGGGGTCTGTATTTGCAACATCTCCGATGGTGTGAATGCCATACATTGCGAGCTTTTTTGTCGTGGCTGGCCCGCAGTAGATCATTTCAGAACATTGAAGCGGCCAGATTTTTTCCTTGAAGCCTCCTTGAGTGATCTCTGTGATGGCATCGGGTTTCTTCATGTCTGACCCCAGCTTCGCAAAGATCTTATTGAAGGAAACTCCTATGCTGACGGTCAAACCAAGTTCTTCACGGACGCTCTGGCGGATTTGTTCGGCAATTTCCATCGCAGAACCTTGGGTTCGGCTTGCTGTCACATCGAGCCAACATTCATCCATGCCGAAGGGTTCCACCTGATCGGTAAAGCGGTCATAGATGGATCGGGTCAATTTGCTGTACTTCAGATACTGATCGTACTGGGGCGGTACCATTATCAGGTCTTTGCAGCATTGACGTGCTTCCCAATTCACCATGCCAGTCTTAACACCGGCTTTCTTCGCCAGATCGGATTTTGCCAGGACGATGCCGTGCCTGTTTTCGGTTGAACCGCAGACAGCTACTGCTTTCCCTTTGAGAGTGGGATCAAGCATCATTTCAACTGATGCATAGAAAGAATTCAGATCGCTGTGTAGGATGGCTCTTTGCTTGTCCATGTAGGTTTGCCTCCCAAGAATGTGAACTTTTAAGAACTTTTTCTGGAAAGTTCTTGACACGATAAGAACTATAGGGTATAATGGTTCCGACAAGTTCTCCAAAGTTCTCCTTGATTGTACCACCGATCAGAACTTTTGTCAAGAGGTTCTGAGAACTTTTAAGAACTATTCACAAGTGAGGGAGTGATTACCAAAAATGAAGACTTTTGGTGAAAAGCTAAGGGAAGCACGTGTATCCCTTGGGATGTCTCAAACTGACCTCGGAAAAGAGGTCGGGGTGGTTCAGCGGTCAATCCAAGCATATGAAAATGGTGAGAAGACACCACGTCAGGCTACTATGGCGAAGCTAGCGAAGTTCCTGAAGGTTTCTGTAAAATATCTCACCGATGAGGAGTGCGAAGATCCACTCGCAGAGATTGAGAAGGACAACTATATTGAAGAAGCCCACGAACGCTATGGCGCGAGAGGTGCGCGTGATGTGGAGCGACTCCTCGCGGACAACGCTGCACTATTTGCCGGCGGCGAACTCTCTGAGGAACAGAAGGATGCCTTTTTCCAGGCTGTTATGGCGGCGTATGTGAAATGCAAAGAAGAAGCCAAGACCAAGTTCAGCAAGAAGAACCCTTGATGTCCGTTTTTTGGGACTGTTAAGTCTGTAGAATGGAAGTTGCCAAGGGTGGACTATACCCTATTTCAAAAGGAGGGGTGATAGTTGTTCTATGCTGAAATTGTTGATGCTGTAGAGAAGGTTAAGAAACGGTATCAGGAAGACGATCCTTTCAGGCTTTGTAAGGCGATGAGAATATTTCTTTTGCCTCAGCCGTTTGGTAAGGACGAGCACGCTATCAAAGGTTTTTTTCTTCAAGAAAAACGGATCAAGACCATTACATATAACTGTGACCTGCCGGCAGTCCTCCAGCGGATTATCGTGGGCCACGAGATCGGACATGCCCAGCTTCATGCAAGAGGCGGCGTCCATGCCTTTCACGATGTGGGTATGTTTGATGAATCGTCTCGTCTTGAAAAGGAAGCAAATCTCTTTGCGGCAGAGCTGATGCTTGAAGACGACGATGTTCTTGAAGCATTGAACTCCGACAACACATTTTTTTCCGCCGCTTCGTCGCTATATGTGCCGATGGAGCTACTTGATTTCAAGTTCCGTGTGATGAAGTGGAAGGGCTACAAATTGATGGAGCCTCCTATTACCGCACGGAGTAATTTCCTGCGTGATCTGGAGGTGCCAATCAATGCAGACGACTACGAATACTAAGCCGCCGAAGGTGTATGTGGCTGTGAAGGCTGATTTCAGAGAAGATGGCCTCATGCTCCCCAGGGAGATTACCTGGGAAGACGGCGAAAAATATAAAATAGACCGCGTAACCGACATCCGGCAAGCAGCGGCTATGAAAGCCGGCGGCCAGGGAGATCGGTACACGGTCATGATCGGTGGACATCAGAGTTATTTGTTTTTCGAGAGAAGCACGGAGCTAACTGGAAACAATATAGGTCGATGGTTTGTGGAAAGAAGAAACGGTTAAGGAAAATGAAGCCCCGCCAGGTTTGTAAAGAACTGGCGGGTTTTTCTTTTTTCCGCGATACGATTGCGCCATTCACATATACGATAAAGACAATCGAACATGAAGTACGAATTTTCAAACTTGAAATTGAATTTTCTACGATTTTGTGCTATAATGATTGTCAACCTTATACGAGGAGGCAAGGACTTCAATGGCAGTAAGCTATAAGAGATTATGGCATATCTTATTAGACAAGAACATGCTCAAAAAAGATCTCGAATCATTAGCAGGGATTACCCATTATCAAATGACAAAATTGAGCAAAGGTGAGAATGTCTCAACCGAAGTCATAGGGAAAGTCTGTAAAGCTCTGGATTGTACTCCGGATGAAATAATGGAGTTTATCTGCGAGTAGTCCGTTTTTTGGGACACTAATTCTCGTATAATTCGATTGGGAGTCGAATGGAAGTGGTAGAAGATGGACAGACATACGCCTGAACAGCGGCATAAGAACATGAAGGCAGTCAAAAACAAGGATTCTGAAATTGAGTTATTGTTGCGACGTGCTCTTTGGAACAAAGGTGTCCGATACAGAAAAAACGTAAAAACCGTCTTCGGACATCCTGATATTGCTTTTATTCGCAAAAAGGTTGCAGTCTTTTGCGACAGTGAATTCTGGCATGGTTATGATTGGGAACATAAGAATAGGGAAATCAAATCTAACAGAGATTTTTGGATACCGAAAATTGAAAGAAACATCGAAAGAGATAAAGAAGTAAACAAGTACTTAGAAGAACAAGGTTGGATCGTTTTACGCTTTTGGGGCAAAGACATTAAGAAAAACACAGAGGCTTGCGCTGATCAGATTGTTCGGATATTGGAGGAAAGAAATAATGCCATATAAGACAATCGATTTATGCGCAGGTATTGGAGGAATACGTCGGGGGTTTGAGCTTGCAGGTGGATTCGAGAATGTAATTTCCGCTGAAATCGATGAATTTGCTTGTAAAACTTATGAGCATTTGTTTCATGAAGATCCTCGGAATGATGTTGCAACTGATGAATTCAAGAGGAAGGTAGCAGAACTACACTACGATGTATTATTGGCAGGTTTCCCTTGCCAGGCCTTTAGCAGTGTTGGACGAAAACAGGGATTTGAAGATACGACACGAGGAACTATTTTCTTTGAAATTGCACAAATAATCAAGGAAACAATACCTAAAGTTGTTTTCCTCGAGAATGTTGAGAATCTCATTATTCATGACAAAGGGAATACCTTCAAAACCATCATCAGAACCCTGGATGAAGAATTGGACTATGAAATAATAGGTTTTCCGCATGGTGAGAGCGAAAACTTGAAGCGGTATGCCCGCTCATTTGTGAGAAACAGTAAGGATTTCGGAGTTCCCCAAAACCGTCCTCGCGTATATATTATTGCTTTCAGCAGGCAGTATTTTGGTCGGTATCTTTCTATGTTGCCAGCGGCACTACCTCTTGAACGCAGTCGAGAAACAATCTTTGGAAGCCTTAATGACATTCTGGAGGAGAGTGTTCCCGCTCGATTCTTCTTATCATCTGGATACTTAAAAACCCTTGAAGATCACCGAGAGCGCCAGAAACAACATGGTTATGGTTTTGGTTATAGAATAATCAACGATGGATCTATTGAGCACCCCATTGCCAACACTTTACTCGCCACAGGAGGTTCCGGCAGAGAGAGAAATCTGATTTATGATCCTGTTAATGGAGAAAAGTATGCAGGTACGGAAGTGACGGGGAAATATTCCCCGATTAACAGTAAATGTATACGGACAATGACACCTACGGAGTGGGGCCGGCTGCAAGGATTTGTCGGTTATGGATTCATGAACAAGGATGGAATAGACGAGTTCTCTTTTCCAGAGCAGATTCCAGTAACCCAACAATTCAAGCAGCTTGGAAACTCCGTTACTATTCCGGTTATCGAAGAAATGGCGCTGTTCATAAAGCGATGCCTAATTGACATGACAACAGCCTTCTCAAAAACTGAGGCGCGATTGTTCTCAATGTACTGCGGAGAATTTAAGGTATGCAGGAGAATAGCTGATGCGTTGGGAAATACTCTTAGAACGGAGACACTAAACAAATTCTTTGATGCAGTGTATCACTTCGGTTATAATGCACCATTCAGAACCTGTGAGCTGGCGGATTATTTGAAGTGTACAAGTGCTCGATCGTCACAAATACTTAAGCAGTTATCCGAAAGTGGATGTGTGAGGAAAGTAACCGACCGCCATTACATCTTTATGATTTAGTAGAACCATGGACTTGAAAGGAGTAAGGCATGAATGCAATCGAAGCGCTCACTATAATAATTGATAAATGCGATTTGCTTTTAGATGGCGAAGTGTTCTCGAAAGAGCTTCTTTTGCGAACTTTTGCTGAATTCCTTTCCGCAACCACGGAAAAAAACACTCATAACGTCGGCTTCGTATTACACACGGGATCTGTTTGCTTTGATGCGCTTGCCCTCGTCTATTCAGCCGCAACTTGTCTTGTCTATAATGATGCCAATGCAGATGATGTAATCGCATCTCTAAGCATTGGAGACAGCGTTCTATATGGAACAAAGAAAAAGGCAAGATATGTTTTTAATGGTTTTACTACTGTTCCCTCAAACCCTGGAGTCAGTTACATCCTTCTAAGTCGAAGTGAAACAGATTCAACATTTGTTCCTCAAGCACTTTGGAGACATGTTATTCCCTACTATGGCACAGCTAAAACAATGGACGGCCGTGGAATCCGAACAAAGGGTAATGCAAGAGGAGTATTTTATTCTGAGGTGTTAGGATATAGTCCTGATGCCATTCCATCCGTTCTAAATGTTTCGTCGGTTGTTGTGATGTCACAGGAAAGAATCAACAACCTCATTGATAAGCTGACTATTCGTTTCGGTGAAAACGAGGTTAAGCTGACAGATCTGGTAACCATCTCATATTTCACCGAAAACGAAGAGCACCCATTAGGGGGAAATGCAGCAAGAACCGAACCCATAATCAAAGTCACAAGTAGGATGTCAGTAGCCAGAAGGCTTATTCTATCACGAAGCGGCAATCGACATATTGGTGTTATTGTTTTTGGAAATGAGATCATCAGCAGAAACATATCTGAGCTTCCAGAGATCATCAACAGGAGATCAATACAATATGTGTATTTGCTGATGAATATGGATTATGATAACGCGCTTTCCTTGATCCGTGATACTGGGGAGCCAAATGTATTTCTTTGCTCAAAAGACTTCTTATTATCCAACTCGCTTCCCACTGTTAACCCGAATGCTTATACCGATGAGCTCTCGTTACAGGTAGATGCTATTATAAACAGAGACATCAATCCACATATTTTGGAGGGATTCTTTTCTTGGGATGATTATAAGGGGTTTAAGAAAGCGATCATTTTCATTAAGAATTCCGATTTTGTCTCAGAAGACAAAGAAGACTTTATTATAACGGCATGTTCTCTGATGAACCTCTTTTTGACGGCTGTTTTTAGGATAACTGAGCTTGAAAAATGCATTAGGGACGGCGTTATTGACATTCTTCCTATCGAGGATCGATTTAGTAGATTACGGGATGCTTCAAGTCGAATGGCAGACGCCCTGAAAGCTAAGACTGAATTCATCATATCAGAGTTAGAAACTGCCTATCTGTACTTGACAGAATCATCAGAAAAAGAGGACTATCTCCGCCATATCTTGCTTGAATGCCATGACAAGAGAATTGCTGTAGTGGTACCGAAGTCGTACTATGCCACTGTAATGAGAGAATCTGGATTTTACGAGTTGATGGACGATGAGAAATTATTGACCATCACAACGGCAAACCGTTTTGATAATTCTGTTGTCTACGATAGGATTATTATAGTCGGTAATTTCGCTGGAAAGCGATTTGACGTATTCAGATGTATGGCTTCACAAAGAATTGAGACGCTGCTTTATGAATTTGAGTCGAACATTTTCAAGTACCGGATGCGAAGCGCAAAAAAAGCAGAGAGCGAACTCAACGCCATGAATACAGCTGCATCTATTGAATATGATGAGGATACGGAAGACTTACTGTACTCTGATGGCGCTCCGGAAGATGAGGTGGCTCAGATTGCTGAAATAGACCATGAAGTCGATGAGTACCTTACACATCTGAATGAGATTTCTGTATTCCGCGGTTTGGAATCTTATGGTGTTGCTCAAGGCTCAAGCCAAACTACGGAAGCTATTGCTTTCGGATCATTTGATAGTGGTGAAAAGATCTTCTTCACGAGAATGTATAAGGCTTATGTCTTTGATGATGGAGATGGAACCGTGAAGGAACTCAGTGTCTCGGATTTGAACGAAGGAGATTCTCTTGTTTTTACCAGAAGCAACGATGAAACGCGAGACATTGTTGATACAATTCTTGGTAAATTGGTCGAAGAGAAGAAATTCAGCGATGATTTGATTGAATGTTACCGAAAGTCAAAGCGGTGGAAGCAAGCACTGCGCGACTATATGCTGAGCAACGGCATTCCGGTTAAGGAGATTGCTTCAACAATGGTCAAGAACGGGGTGAGTGTTCAGGAGATCACAATTCGCGGGTGGCTTGATGAGGACTCACATACGGTTGGGCCAAGGCATGAAGACTCTATTGAGCAAATTGCGCTGCTGGTCGAAGACAATGATATGTTCGAAAACGCAAGAGTTTATCATGAGGCATGTGCAACAATTCGGAGAATCCGGCGGGACATACTGACTCAAATCGGAAAAGCAATAATTGATAAACTTAGCGGTCGCGAGCCGGTAGCTGGTACGATTATGGCAGATATTTACGAACGAATCGGGTCTATTGCCCAAATACTTCGGCTGGAAAGCATTACGAGTATTGAACGCGATGTACCTATGAATATGACGAATCGCCCGATAAATATGTAGGAGGGTAACATGGCTGATCTTGAAAAGACAAAGGAATATATTGAAACACGCCGTCAGTATGTTGAACTCATTCAGAATGAATTGCTTGGCCCGGGATCGGAAATATCTATCCCTGATAAGGAGCATGAGTTAATTACAAATTCTCCCGATGTACGTTATTCAATCGGCATCTTGTTCCCGCGGAATAACACGCTGAACGCCGATAATGATGATAGTGCCAGGGTTGAAGAATCTGCCCAAGAAGAGGCTGAAGAGGACATTCCTGAAGACGAGACTGAAGGCGAGACAGGAATTGAGAAGCCAGAAGCTGTCAACCCAGGAGATGAGGACAATCTCGATGAAGAGATCGGTTTGGCAGCGCAGAACATGCCATCGTCGATGGGAATAACCTTCTTTGCACGAGGCGATTCATCTGTAATAAACTGTCATGTCAGCTTTGCAACATATAAACATGCAAAAGCAACTGACTGCCGTATTCCTTTTTATCCCCGCGATCCCGAGAGTTATATTGTTCCAGAACAATTAGCCTCAATGATCGTATTCGACAAAGAGGAAAAGTGCCTGAAATATACTAATGGCGGAGTGAGCAAAAAAGCAGTTCGTGATTTAGAAGAAAGAGACATTCTTGATTTCGATGAATACGGAATCTTTAATGCCATGTATAAGCTCAGTGACCAATTACGTGGTGGATTCGTGCGCGTTCCTCATTCGGTTGAGGTCAGGCTTGAGTTCGGCAGTGCAGATTATATTGATAAAAACAAAGCCCTGGACGAAACAAACGCAAAAGTGACGGCGCTACGCAGGAAGATCGGTGACGATTTATACTCGATAACTGTCATGCTGGTAAATGACAGCGAGGAAAAATCAAACGGAACAAGATGTTTGTTCCAGCCAGTAATCAGAGTTTTGACTGAAGATAACCGTTTTTCATTTGCAGAGTATGCTGGAGTAACGGACTTTACTCTTCTTGATAGTGAAGAACAGTCCCTTGAATTACAATACAGGAACAAAAGAGTATACGGCACCGGGCTGGGTACATCAATCGGATGGTCAATTGACAGTAACGGGAATGGGGAATTGTTTAGTGATTTCTTTCCTCAAGTTGAGGTCCCGCAGATGGACTTTGAACTTCCCGCTGAATATGCTATTGATCCGAGAACTCTGTCAATGAAGTATTTATCTGACCTATCACCAAGCTCCAAAGATGAAAAAATCGGTTTGTTACGTTCTTTCATTCAAGCATACAAAATGTGGATTGATGGCCTGGTAACAAAACTTCGAGACATAGATGATAAGTATGATCGTCGCTATCACGAGATCGGACAACACAATATTGAGGGTTGCTTGAAATCTCATCAACGCATGGTTAAGGGTGTTGAGTCACTTGCAGGCGACGAAGCAAAATGGTCTTCGTTTGAGCTCGCTAACCGTGCAATGTTCATGCAAAGAGTACATTTAGCATTGCAGAGCAAAACATCAAACATTGATCGTTATCCCTACGATGGTGAACTGACCGAACTGCTCGAAGGCTTGAATTACTCAGAAGAGTCTGAACTGACTGAAGATAAATACAGTTGGCGACCATTCCAGCTTGCATTCCTGTTGATGAGTGTTGATTCTGTAAGTGACGATTCATGTGATGATCGAAATACGGTGGATCTCATCTGGTTCCCTACCGGCGGCGGTAAGACCGAGGCTTATTTGGGATTGACAGCATTTACGATCTTCTATAGAAGATTGGCCCATAACAGTGTTTCTGCAGGAACGACTGTAATAATGCGTTATACGTTAAGGCTTCTTGCTGCACAACAATTCACTCGCGCATCCACGTTAATCTGCGCTTGTGAATACATCCGCAGAGATTCACTTGAGCGCAGGCCGAGATATAAGGCATACTCACTTGGGGACGAAGAAATTTCTATCGGACTTTGGATAGGAGGAGATCATACACCAAACAAAAACGATAAAGCTAAAGAACATCTCGATATTCTGACAAGGTCTACAGCGGATAACCTTCGAGAGAACAAAGATAAGCATAACAAGTTTCAGGTTTTGAAATGTCCGTGGTGCGGAACTAAACTTGTAAAGGATAAAATTAATGGGAGACTTGTAGGCACATTTGGCTACAGGATGAAAAACAATCGGCATTTTGAGTTGTTCTGTCCTCAAGAAAGCTGTTTCTATAATCAAATCGGAAAACTTCCAATTCAAATTGTTGACGATGAGCTCTATCAAGCACCGCCGACATTGTTGTTCGGTACCGTTGACAAATTTGCGATGCTTCCCTGGAAGAAGGAAATTGGAGCCTTCTTTGGACTTAACACAGCTAATCGGTCTCCTGAACTGATAATCCAAGATGAGCTACATCTAATTTCCGGTCCGCTGGGAACAATGGTGGGTTTATACGAGACGGCAATTGATGCGCTTTGTGCATCAAAAGGAACAAAAACCAAGATAGTTGCTTCCACTGCCACAATCCGGCGGGCTGCCGAGCAATGCTCAGCACTTTATGATCGTGATGTCGCACAGTTCCCGCATCCAGGGCTGGATTCCGAGGACTCGTTTTTTGCCAGAGAAGCCACAATAAACCATGATACCGGAAAATACGGAAGACTTTATGTGGGTTTGATGCCCTCGGGCAAGACTAAGGCTATGATGGAAGTCAGATCTATTGCTGCGTTGCTTCAGAAGATTAACACAATGAGTGTTTCGGATGAAATTAAGGATAAATACTGGACTTTAACTGCGTATTTTAACAGCTTGAAAGATCTTGGTAAGTGTTCGACACTGGTTGATGACGACGTTAAGGACTTTATTAAGAGAACTGCATATCGTCTCGGAACCGCAAAGGATGCTCGCATGATCGGTAGTGCCGATGAATTGACCAGTCGTGTTTCAACGACAGAACTAAACGAAACTTTGGATAAGCTCGAGAAATTGGCATATTCAAAAGAAAACATGGAAAACAAACGCTATGCATCAAATGTGTTGCTTGCAACAAATATGATCTCAGTCGGTATTGATGTGGCGAGACTAAACGCAATGCTCCTTGTAGGTCAGCCGAAACTGACGAGTGAGTATATTCAGGCATCAAGTCGCATAGGTCGGTCTTTTCCGGGGGTTGCCTTCGCGATGTATGATGGGTCAAAAAGCCGTGATCGCTCCCATTATGAACAGTTTAAGCCATATCATGAGTCTTTTTACAAATACGTTGAGCCAACTGGCGCAACACCGTTTTCAAAGCCGGCACGAGACAGGGCCTTGCATGCAATAGTAATCTCCCTTCTTAGGCATTTGAATGCGAGATTAACGCCTGAAGCGGGGGCAGCAGAGTTTACGAGGGAAAAAATACGCCGATGAAATCGAGAGTATAAAACGCTATATTACCAGTCGCGATGCATCGGTTATCAAACGCATAAACTCGGGAATGCAAGATGATGGTGCTGCAATTTCTTCCGAGATAGATCTAATCACCGAAGAGTGGGAGCGTATCGCTGAAAACTTCGACGAGGAACACTTTATTTACGGAGAAAAGTATATGGTGCGGCGTCCAGAGGACGGAGAAGGACGACTGCTGAAAGTGTTTAATACCGACAGGAGCGATACTGCTTTTGATACTATGACATCAATGCGAAATGTCGATGCCTCGGTTGCAGGTAATGTGTTGGTTTGGGAGGAATAAAATATGGAATTAGATGCCGCTCAAAAGATACAACTTAACAGCATAACTCATTCCGTAAGGGCATCGCAGGCAGTCTTACAATACGGTGTCGGTGCAATGGTGGATTTTCCTGATCAAACCTTGATGACTGCGGCTCCTGAGTATTGGCAGGAACGAGTTGTGAAGATCCACGATGAGCGATTGGAAAAAGCCCTACATGTAGACTTCTTTGGTATGCCTGGCGGGAAAGACGACCCTCATTGCAAAGAAGGCATTTCTTACGCTCGTTTTCCTGAATGGTATTTCTGTCCAAAGTGCAGAAAGTTCCAGCCAATTAGTGCGTGGGTTTCTGATTTTCAAAGAAAAGCACGACAGCGCACGAAAGAGATTGATCCCTATATGGTAAAGCACATGCGTTGCCCTTCATGTAATCAGGATTTGGTTGTTGCTCGTATTGTTACGGTCTGCGAGCATGGACACATAGACGACTTTCCCTGGGTCAAGTGGGTTCATTGCCAAAGTTTTGGTGGTGCAAAGAAAGTATGTGATAATCCCTCGTTGACTTTTAAGACTGGTGCTTCATCCACAGAAGGCTTGGAAGGTCTTGTTGTAACATGTGAAACATGTCACGCCAAGGCAACTCTTAAAGGCGCATTTGACGCAGGAAAACTTGAAGAATTGGATAAAAAACACGGATATGAGTACAATTTCCGCTGTACCGGAAGACACCCGTGGAAGAACAAAAAAGAACCGTGCGATACATATCCAAAAGTGTTACAGCGAGGCAGCTCATCTGTATACTTCCCTGTTACTGCCAGCTCACTTGTAATTCCTCCGTATTCCAGCATTCTTACAACGAAAATTGAAAACAGTGATGCATTTGGTGAATGCAGAAATACAATAACGGCATTTATGCGAACTCCAGGAATAACGGAAGATATCAAAGACGCATTTATCGGTGCACAGATCGAAACATATTCTTCGCGAATCGGATTGGAGATTGGTATCTCAAAAGATCAGGTCAAGCCTGTACTTATACGAAAATGGCGGCAACCATCTGATGAGGAATACAGCACTCTAAGCGTGAAGTATAAGGCTGAAGAATATGATGCCCTAAGCGGTGAGATATCGTTCGGTAATGATGATTTTGGAGATTTTCAACGCGAACCGACAGATATAAGAGAATATGCTCTCCCTTATGTTAAGAGGATTTCACTTATTCACAAAGTGCGTGAAGTACAGGCTTTGACCGGCTTCTCAAGGATCAAGCCAGCAGATAAATCGGAGCCGATAGGCAAACAAGGTGATGTCGTTTCAGTTAAAGACCCAGAAACGAACTGGTATCCAGCTTATGAGGTCAGAGGCGAAGGCATCTTTATCGAGTTTGATGCGGATGCCATCAACAAATGGAGAAATGGAAACACAGAACTCCAACACAGAGTGAATATCCTGAATGACAACTACGCCAAGTCGTTCATCGGATCGAGCAACCCGAGAACTATATCAGGCAAATTTGTTCTTCTACACACGTTATCACATCTTCTGATAAAACAGTTGAGCTTTGAATGTGGTTATAGTATCGCGTCACTGAGAGAAAGAATCTATTGTAGCGAACCTTCAGAAGGAAAAGAGATGGCGGGAATTCTTATATATACAGCCAGTGGTGATTCCGAAGGTACTATGGGTGGTTTAGTGCGGCAAGGCCGCTCCGATACATTCCCGAGTATTTTCAAGAAAGCCATCGAATCAGGTATGACATGCTCCAATGATCCTGTATGCAGTTTAAGTTTAGGGCAAGGCCGCGATTCATTGAATCTTTCTGCTTGCTATTCTTGTGCCTTAATTCCTGAGACAAGCTGTGAAGAATTCAATATCTTTCTCGATAGAGGAAGCATAGTCGGAACATTTAATAATCCGACCTTTGGTTTTTACTGCGATCAAATTTACGGTGATAACCGTTGGGAGATACACTCACGTCCAGCTCAAACAGATAGTCAGGGGGCCACAACTAATAATATCCGTATGTTGATTCCGACGACAGGGACAGATATGAGAGATTTGGATTATCCCGAGATTTGGAAATCTGTAAAGCAGTGGAGTGAAAATCCCACGGAGAACGCGTTGCTTGATAAATTGATCTGCTTATCCGACGTATTTGCCACAAAAGAAAAACCGATCTATGATTGCAAATACATGTTGTCTGGTGATGCGGAAGAGTATGTTGGAACACTGGTTTGGAAAAAATCAAAGGTTATATACTTCTCGGCAGAATACCATGATCTATATGTTGCCGCTCAGCAATCCGATTGGAAGTGTTTCTGTGGAGACGATGATACATTGACTCCAGAATTGATCGCAGAGGAACTGAAGGAGAAGTAAGATGGCGATAATGATTCCGAATACTCCGCATGAGTTTGAAGCAGCAAGTCAAGAAGGGCTGATGTTTGAAGCATTGGCAAAACTTCCGGATGACTACTACGTTTTTCATTCATTCAGAATAACCTCAGTAACAGATAACACCTTTTACGAGAGTGAGACGGATTTCGTTGTTTTTAATAGAAAACTGGGCTTGCTCTGCCTTGAAGCTAAAGCAGGTTTGGTTAAGTACGATGCCGGGTATTGGTATTATGCCAGCGGCATTCCTATGCACAATGGAGGACCTTTCAATCAAGCATCCTCAAACAAGTATAAGCTAAAAAGACTAATTGAGCGTAGTGTTTTGTCGAATCTTGTATCACGATGCAAGATGCTTCATGCGGTGTGGTTTCCCTCGGTAACAGATGCCGTCTTGAGAACGATGACTCTGCCTTCCGAGGCAGACAAGAAACTTGTTTTAACTAAAGAAGCCCTGGAAAACCCTGAACCTTATTTGGAGCGGGTCTTCTCTATTGAGTTGCCCAATCGAATAAGCACAGATCTAAGCGAAAATGAGGCGAAGAGCCTAATTCGAGAAATCTTCTGCCCTCAATTTAATGTATTTCCGACTTCTTCCTTTGAGAATGACTTGAAAAGAATAGTATTTCACCGACTCCTGAAAGAGCAAACGGCGATATTGAATTTCCTGTCAGAACAAAAAACTGCAGTTATAAACGGCGCAGCAGGAACTGGCAAGACTATGATAGCTGTTGAAAAGGCACAGCGTCATGCAAGGAATGGAGAGAGCGTCTTATTCCTTTGCTTCAATGCTAAGCTCAGGGATTTCCTCGAAGCAAATTATCCGCACGAAAACATTGCCTATTTTACGATTTCTGGCCTTGCCTGCAAGATGTGCTCTACCAGCACGCCTGATTTTTCAAAGTTCAGGACTGTTCTTGAAGACATGTACCTATCCGAATCGTTTCCGTTCCAGCATGTAATCATTGATGAAGGGCAAGATTTTGGAATGGATGAAATCTCCGAAGCCGATTTACTTAATCAGATCAAAGAAATCATTGTTGACAACGAAGCACTGAATGGTTCCTTCTATGTATTTTATGATAAACTTCAACTGATTCAAGCAAGACACATGCCAAAGTTTATCGAAGATGCAGACTGCAAACTTACTCTTTACAGAAATTGCAGGAACACAGAAAATATCGCAACAACTTCGCTTCGACCTATTTCAGAGAGAAAACCGATGCTGTTGGAAGGATGTGTTAAAGGAGCACCGGCAAAAATCCACTTCTGTTCAACAGATGAGACTGCATTATCACGAATTGATGAGACGATAGATTCACTTAAGTCGGAAGGTTATAAAGACATCGTTGTTCTAACCTGCAAAACAGAGGCGACAAGTATTCTAAATAGCAAAGTCAAGGATGGCATTTACAGAAACAAATATATATTTACTACTTGCAGGAAATTCAAAGGTCTCGAAGCAGATGCAGTTATTCTGATTGACGTTGATGGTTCAACTTTTAACTCAGATAATGTGTTAATTTATTATGTTGGGACTTCTCGCGCTCGGTTGAGATTAGAGATTATTACGGAGCTTACGAACGATGATTGTACTGAAATTCTCACAAATGTTTTGAACCATACATCTAAAATCCGAAATCCTAAAAGAGAAATCGCAAGCTCATTAAACGCCATTGGCAGTATTATGGATTAACCTATTTTGTATATAAAGCCTGAAAAAGTTGAAACAAGACCTCTTAGTTGAGGATATTAGTTCCTGAAAAAAGGAAGGGCAGACATGAGTATACCTTTTGATTCTTTTTCTCAAAATAACGATTTGACATCTGTTCAGTTGGTCATTGATGAAGAGTATCTGTCTAATGGAGCAACCAATAGCAGCGGTGATGTACTGTCAAAATTGATGAATGTCGGCACATTAGGGGGCTTTAGAACCAGAAAAACTGGAGATCGTAAGCAGTATGCATATATCGTCCTTGAATCAACTGGAAACTCAATTGATTGGATCGATGTTATTGATAGAGAAAATGGGATCGTAACGTATTACGGTGATAATCGTGAACCTGGAAAGCAGCTTCATCAAACCAGTAATAATGGGAATATCATTCTTCGGGATTCATTCGAAGCTTTATACAACAATCAAAGAGCTCTCATTCCCCCATTCTTTTTCTTCGAAAGCTCGGGTGGCCGAAATAGGCGTTTTGTTGGATTGCTGGTGCCAGGCGATGGAAAAAACGCTTCCCTGGAAAACCAGCTTGTCGCGATCTGGCGAACGCAAAAGGGACAGCGCTATCAGAATTATAGGGCAGTTTTTACCATTCTTGACGTTCCCTCTATCGACAGAAGGTGGTTAGCTGACTTAATTGCTGGCAAAGGTTATGATAGTCAATACGCTCCTATCTCTTGGAAAAAATGGGTCGATACAGGTTCAGCAAAGGCCATAAAAGCCGATCCTATCATAACGTATAGGAACAAAACCGAACAGTTGCCAAACAATGAAAGGGATATGGAGATCCTTCAAGCGATATATGATTATTTCTCAAACGATTACTTGTTCGAGTTTTGTGCAATTAAAATTGCGGAAATGATGGACAACAATATCGTGAAAGTCGAGCACACTCGTTTTTATAAAGATGGCGGACGCGACGCTGTTGGACAATATAGGATTGGAAGTATCGCTGATGGCATAGAGGTGGATTTTGCGTTAGAGGCCAAACACTATAAACCGGGGAACGGATTGGGTGTTAAAGAATTGTCCAGAGTGATTTCACGGATTAGATTCAGACAGTTTGCTATCCTTGTTACTACATCCTATTTGGATTTAGATGCCTATAAGGAGCTTAAAGAAGATAAACATCCCGTAATCGTTGTTTCTGGAAGGGATATCGTCAGAATTTTGTATTCCGCTGGATACAAAACGAAAGAAGAAGTTTTATCGTGGCTTTCTCAGTTTGAAAGCGGAAGATAAAGACAAAGCTCAAACATGTGGCAAGCAATGCTTTCGGGGCCCCGAAAGCGGAAAACGGAGCACCTGACGGGTGCTCCGTTCTGCTTGATGGGGCAACATCCCCATACCCCTTCGACAGAGAATTCTTCTCTGGCTGCGCACCTTTCAGGCGCTTCTTTATTCATACTGGTACTCCTTCCTCTGAGCAGTTTGCTCGCCGATTCCGAGGATATACTCTGCGTTTGCCTTGTGGATCATAAGCTCCCGCATTTCATTTTGGGCTGCGTGGTACTCCGCGTAAGCCGCCTTCTTTTCTGCAAGGAGGGTGGCAAATTCAGAGTTCAAGTTCTTAACCGTTGGGAGCTTTTTCAGGCCGAGATCGTCAAAGGCTTTCTTCGACGCCCGATGCAAAATGATTTCTCCTTCGTGCTCGGCCAGGTACTTTTTTGAGTAGCCGGACTTGCGGTATCCGTCCCAAACCTCTTTGGTCTTGATGTAGTTGATGATGTGAGTTTTCAATGTCTGGATCTCGACCATCCTGTTCTCCGCGGTCTTTATTTTCGTCTTCAATTCATAGAAACGGGATTCAGCGTCAGCCGCCGCGCGGGCAAGAGCGGCAAAATCTTCATACCCTTTTTCTTCAGCAAAAACCATAGTCTTGGCCATCTGCTTGAACTTGATTACCTTCATCGTCTGATCGTAGCCGAAGCCTTTTCCGGTATTGATCTTTGCCTCAAGCTGGGAAACCAATGTCGTCTTCTGCTTACGCCGCGGATACTTTTTCTTTTCAAAGGGGATGTGCTTCTTTTCCTTTTTCAGAACGGCAAGGAGATCGTCTTCACTATACCCTTCTCCGAGGGAACGAAGCCGGATGAACTGTTTCTGACCTTCAGGGCGAAACGAAAGATACTTTCCTCTCTTGACGGTGTAACCAGCTTCCTTCAAAAAGCGAATCAGCTCGTCAACATCCTTGGGCCCGTTTTGAATAGCCTGATCTATGGCCACTCGCAGCAGATCCCGGTTGCTCAGTTTGTATTCGTTGCCGAGCCACTTGTTGTAACTCTTTCCGTGCCTTGCTGGATTCTCAATTACGGACAGTCTGTGCTCGGCGCAAATCAAATCCGAGAGCTTGCGGACGGCAGCAGTGCTTCCCCAAAAGTTGCGGAACTTCCTGGTGCAGTCCAGTGCGGTTGAGTTCCAGATAATGTGATTGTGGATGTGCGCTTTGTCAATATGGGTACAGACGATAAATGCGTGATTTCCTTTCAGGAACCGTTCGGCAAATTCGTAACCGATACGATTTGCTTCTTCCGGGGAAACCTCACCTGGCTTAAACGCCTGCCTGATCTGATAGGCGATCACGTCGCTTTCCTGATAGCGCCCCGTGATTTCATGGTATTCTTTCTTGGACAGAGCAAATTCAGATGTCCTCGGTATCATCCCAGCAGGTGCTTTCAAATGCATCACGCAAAGGTTTGAGTTCGCCAGTTTTCTTGTCACGCTCTCCAGCGGCCAGCTTACCGTCTTCAACGACCGTTTTTCTTTCTTCG
>JBMNVT010000001.1:0-207586 GCA_050947015.1 Acutalibacteraceae bacterium | reverse complement strand
CCAGACAGCTCGCTGTCTGGCAAAGGCATTACAACAATTTTCCCATGCGTCCTCTCAACTGGATCTCTCCCAAAGCTGTCCTATTTTCTTTCCCTAATGTGTAACACATCATTGACAAACCTACAGCGGCAATTTTCCGGGAAAAGAGTCCCCACTTTACTGCGGCTTTACACCGTCACATCTTTTGTGTTGCCGGCATAGGATAAAAGAGCCTTTGCGCAAGGAGGAAAAGCCGGTGCATTTTTTCAGTGCTCTTTTGTTTGTCTTCTCCGCCAATCTAGACAATATTGTTATCGGAATTGCCTACGGAATGAAGAAAATCCGAATGCGCACGGCCTCCAATTTTCTGATTGCGCTGTTTACTACCGCCGGAACGCTTACCTCCATGTGGGCGGGCAAACTGCTCACGGCAATCATCCCCGCCTCGACTGCCGGAAAAATAGGCGCCGGAGTTCTGGTGTTGCTCGGCGGCGTGTTTTTTGGCAAAAGCGTGCTGCACAGCGTGCGCCAAAGCAAAAAAGCGCAAAGTGTTGCGCTTCGCGGCGCTGACGAAATGCTGGACTACGCCGAACGTTCTGACCGGGATGTTTCAGGCTCCATCGACGTTAAAGAGGCTCTGGCCGTCGGGCTGGGACTAACTCTGAACAACCTTGGCACCGGTCTGGTTGCGGGTGTTTCCGGTATTCCTGTTTTTCTCGCTGCGGCGGCTAATTTTGCCGTCAGTTTTTTCTTTCTTACGCTCGGGTTCTGGCTGGGCAGCCGCCTGCTTGGCAGGCTGCCCGGAAAATTTGCCCCTTTCCTTTCTGGGCTGCTGCTGATTCTTCTCGGACTGATCGAGTGGTTTTGCTGATGATTTGCTCTGGAACCACAATTTTTATTAAACACTTCTCTACGGAAGATAATTTCGTTATCGGCATCTGCAGACAGATGAAAATAATCTACAAAAATAATAATAAACATGATTGACAAATATTTTTAACATTGATATACTGATTATATCATTATCCGTCAATTCGCTGCCTGAAAAAGATTTTTAGTCTGATGTTTTTATTCTTTTTTCAATTTTATATATAAAAAAATACATACATTCATATTATAATATATATTTTAAATTCCCCAGGATGTGTGTTAAAATATTAACGTTAAATAATTAACAAAGATTCCGGACGCATTTCGGTCATACTTTTAAAAGTTGTGTCTGCAATCTTTCCAGTCTGCTTCACAAAATGAAGCAACAAAAAATGAAATGATAAAGGAGTAAGCTGACTATGACAAACGAAAAGACGTATGCCATCGTGGACAGCGTGGAAACACTGGAAGACGCGCTCGCAAGGCTGCATGAAGCACAAAAGATTTATGCAGCCTATACTCAGGAACAGGTTGATAAAATTTTTCACGCCGCCGCCATTGCTGCCAACAAGGCCCGTATTCCGCTTGCAAAAATGGCCGTGGAAGAAACCGGCATGGGCATTGTGGAAGACAAGGTCATCAAGAATCATTTTGCTTCCGAATATATTTACAATGCTTACAAGGACACGAAAACCTGCGGCGTGATTGAGGAAGACGCTGTGTACGGCACAAAAAAAATAGCAGAGCCGCTCGGCGTCATTGCCGCCGTCATTCCGACAACCAATCCGACCTCCACCGCAATTTTCAAGACACTGCTTGCTCTCAAAACCCGCAACGGAATCATCATCAGCCCGCATCCCCGCGCAAAGGGATGCACCATCGCCGCCGCGAAGGTTGTGCTGGAAGCCGCTGTTGCCGCCGGCGCTCCCGAAGGCATTATCAGCTGGATTGATGTTCCCTCGCTGGAAATGACGAACCTTGTCATGCGCGAAGCCGATATTATTCTGGCAACCGGCGGCCCCGGCATGGTGAAGGCTGCTTACTCCTCCGGCAAACCGGCGCTTGGCGTCGGCCCCGGCAACACTCCCGCAATTATCGACGACACCGCCGATATTCTGCTGGCCGTCAATTCGATCATTCACTCCAAAACCTTTGACAACGGCATGATCTGCGCCTCCGAACAGTCCGTCATTGTTCTGGACGGCGTTTATGCCACCGTGAAAAAAGAATTCCAGAAGCGCGGATGTTATTTCCTGAATAAGGAGGAGCTGGACAAGATCCGCAAAGTTATCCTGATTAACGGTTCCGTCAATGCAAAGATCGTTGGTCAGTATCCTTGCAAAATTGCCGCGCTCGCCGGGCTGACTGTTCCCGAAAGCACCAAAATTCTGATCGGCGAGGTGGAAAGCGTCGATATTTCCGAAGAATTTGCCCACGAAAAACTTTCCCCGCTGCTTGCCATGTATCGCGCTAAGGATTTTGAAGATGCGCTGAGCAAGGCAGAGCGCCTCGTTGCGGACGGCGGCTACGGCCACACCTCCTCGATTTATTTGAATGTCGGCACCGAGCAGGCGAAGCTGGACGAGTTTTCCGCCCGGATGAAAACCTGCCGCATCGTTGTGAACAGTCCCTCCTCGCACGGCGGTCTGGGCGATCTTTACAACTTCAACATGACTCCGTCGCTGACGCTGGGCTGCGGCTCCTGGGGCGGCAATTCGGTTTCTGAAAACGTCGGCGTAAAGCATCTGCTCAACATCAAAACCGTTGCCGAGAGGAGAGAGAATATGCTCTGGTTCCGCGCCCCGCAGAAGGTTTATCTGAAAAAAGGCTGTCTGCCAGTTGCCCTTGACGAGCTGAAAACCGTGATGGGCAAAAAGAAAGCCTTTATCGTTACCGACACGTTCCTGTATCAGAACGGATACACCAAAACCATTACCGACAAGCTCGACCAGATGGGCATTACCCACACCACTTTCTTCAACGTTGCTCCCGACCCGACGCTGGCCTGCGCCAAGGAAGGCGCCGCCGCCATGAATGCGTTCCAGCCCGATGTAATCATCGCAGTGGGCGGCGGTTCCGCTATGGACGCCGGCAAGATCATGTGGGTAATGTATGAGCATCCGGAAGCTGACTTTATGGATATGGCCATGCGCTTTATGGACATTCGCAAAAGAGTTTACACGTTCCCGAAGATGGGCGAAAAAGCGTATTTCATTGCGGTTCCGACCTCTGCCGGCACCGGCTCCGAGGTTACTCCGTTTGCGGTCATCACCGATGAGAAATCCGGCGTAAAGTACCCGCTGGCTGATTACGAGCTGATGCCGAACATGGCGATCGTTGACGCCGACATGATGATGAACGCACCGAAGGGACTGACCTCCGCTTCCGGTATCGACGCCGTAACACATGCGCTGGAGGCCTATGCATCGATGCTTGCCACCGACTACACCGACGGCCTCGCCATTCGTTCGCTGCAGATGATCTTTGAATACCTGCCCCGCGCCTACGAGGACGGCCCGCACGATCCTGTTGCCCGCGAAAAGATGGCCAACGCGGCAACGATGGCCGGTATGGCGTTTGCAAACGCCTTCCTTGGCGTCTGCCATTCGATGGCGCACAAACTTGGCGCGTTCCATCATCTGCCCCACGGCGTTGCAAATGCGCTGCTGATCGACGAAGTCCTTCGTTATAATGCTGACGAATGCCCCGCCAAGATGGGCACCTTCCCGCAGTACGACCATCCGCACACGCTGGCCCGTTACGCCGAAGTGGCCGACGCGCTGAAGATCAAAGGCAAAAATGACAGCGAAAAGCTGGAAAATTTGATTGCCGCCATCGATGCGTTAAAGGAAAAGGTCGGTATCAAAAAAACCATCCGCGATTACGGTGTGGATGAGCAGAAGTTCCTTTCCACTCTTGACGAAATGGTGGAGCAGGCGTTTGACGATCAGTGCACTGGCGCAAACCCGCACTACCCGCTGATGAAAGAGATCAAGCAGATGTACCTCAACGCTTACTACGGCCGTCAGGAAACAAAATAAGAAGCGCACCGCGGTTTAGGCCGCCGCCCCCCTATCTTGTTCCTCTCCGGGAACGGCAGCGCTCAGAAACCGCAGCGGGTGAGCTTCTTCAATTCGATATGAAAGGAAAGGTCAAGTTTATGAAACTGGAAAAGGTCATTGCCGTACGCAACGACAAAACCGTTTATCGTGACGGTGATCTGGCAGTAAAGGTCTTTAATGAGGATTATTCCAAGGCAGATGTTCTCAACGAGGCTTTGAATCAGGCTCGCGTGGAAGAAACCGGCCTCTGCATCCCCAAGCTGATCGAAGTGACAAAGGTTGACGGCAAATGGGCGATCGTCACCGAGTTTATCGCAGGAAAAACGCTGGAAACCCTGATGGAGGAAAACCCTGAAAAGCAAGACGAGTACCTGAACCTTTTTGTTGATCTGCAGCTTGAAATGCACAGCAAGCGCGCCCCCATGCTCAACAAGCTCAAGGATAAAATGAACCGTAAAATTTCGCAGTCCACACTGGACGCCACCACCCGTTATGAGCTGCACACCCGTCTGGAAGGCATGCCGAAACATGAAAAGGTTTGCCACGGTGATTTTAACCCCAGCAATATCATCATCTCCGAAGCGGACGGCAATCCCTATATTCTGGACTGGTCGCACGCAACGCAGGGCAATGCGAGCGCTGACGTGGCCCGCACCTATCTGCTGTTCTGCCTGGCCGGCAAAACGGAGCTGGCAGAACAATATCTGAGCCTTTTCTGCAAAAAAAGCGATACCGCAAAACAGTATGTGCAGCGCTGGCTGCCGATTGTGGCCGCCTCTCAGTCGGTTAAAGGCAAGCCCGAGGAGCGCGAGTTCCTTTTGAAGTGGGCCGACGTTGTAGAATACGAATAATCCGCCCGACACAAGGCCGATGGTTTCGCCGTGCGTTTTCCCGCCGAAAACGCCGGCCTGGCCTTCGGCTTTTTCTATTTCGCACTCTCTATGCTTTTTTGAGAAACTTTTACTTTTCCCGCCGAAAGCACTGCAGGATCAAATTTTATCTTGTTGATTCTGTAAAAGCATGCTACAATAAAACTGTTACCGTATTGCGTGTCTGTCTGCACCACGAACCGCAATCTGAAAAGAGAAAGGAAATCCGCCTATGAAAATTACCGTTTGCATTGGTAGTTCTTGCCACCTGAAGGGTTCCCGCCAAATTGTAGAAGGCCTGCAGCAGCGCATCCATGAGCATGAGCTTGACGACCGGATCGAGCTGGCCGGCGCTTTTTGCATGGGGCACTGCGCAGAAGGCGTCAACGTAACCATTGACGGAGAGCGCTTTTCGGTTCATCCGGAAACGCTGGACGGCTTTTTCAGTTCGGAGGTTCTTCCCCGGCTGAAATAACGCAGCCGTTTTCGGCACAAGTCTTGTTTATTCCTGAAACTCCGGCCAGGTTCCGGAATCATTGCAAATTGGAAAGGAGGCGGCAGTATGAACGAAGCAATGCACTCTCAAAAATCCGACTGCCGTAATTGTTACAAATGCATCCGGCACTGTCCGGTTAAATCCATTCGCTTTGTGGACAATCAGGCGCACATTATTCACAATGAATGCATTCTGTGCGGGCAGTGTTATGTCGTCTGTCCGCAGGGAGCCAAGGTAATTCGCCCCGATCTTAACCGCGCCAAGAAGCTGATTGCAGACGGCGCGCCCGTTTATGCCAGCCTTGCGCCGTCGTTCATTGCAAATTACCCCGGCACCAGCTGCGCCACGATGGAGGCTGCGCTGAAACGGCTTGGTTTTGCAGCCGCCGAGGAAACCGCGCTCGGCGCCACGATTGTCAAGCGCGAATACGATCGCATGGTCGATGAAAAACAACAGGAAGTTGTCATTTCCTCCTGCTGCCATTCCGTCAATCTGCTGATTCAGAAACATTACCCGGAGGCGCTCAGATATCTTGCAAAAATTCAGTCTCCGATGCAGGCGCACTGCGCCGAGATCAAACGGGAACATCCTGGCGCAAAGACCGTTTTTATCGGGCCGTGTATTTCTAAAAAAGATGAAGGCGATCTTTATCCCGGTATTGTGGACTGTGTACTTACCTTTGAAGAGCTTTCTCAGTGGTTTGCTGAAGAAAACATTGTTCCGGAACAGGATGCCGACGGCAACCGCCAAAGCCGTGCCCGCCTGTTCCCCACCGCCGGTGGGATTCTACGCACCATGAAATGCGGCAGCGCAGACGTATCCTACCTTGCGGTGGACGGCACCGAAAACTGCATCCATACGCTGGAGGATCTTCTGAGCGGAAAAATCAAAAATTGCTTTATTGAAATGTCGGCCTGCGCGGGCAGCTGCATCGGCGGCCCGATTACCGCGAAACGCGGGCTTTCCCCCGTTCGCAGCTTCATGGCTGTGGATCGCTTTGCCGGGAAAGAAGACTTCCCCGTTCCAGAGGTTGCGCCTGAGCTGCTTCAGAAGCATATGACTTCCTTGGAGGTTCGCCGGGAAATGCCGGGCAGCGCCGCTATTGCAGAAATTCTGCGCAAAATGGGCAAAACCTCTCCCGAACAAGAGCTCAACTGCGGCAGCTGCGGCTATAACACCTGCCGCGAAAAGGCAATTGCCGTTTTCAACGGCAAGGCGGACCTGACGATGTGCCTGCCGTTTTTGAAAGAAAAGGCGGAATCGTTTTCCGACAATATTATCAAGAATACACCAAACGGTATTCTGGTGCTGAACGAGCAGTTGGAGGTTCAGCAGATCAACCGTGCCGCGTGTAAAATTATGAACATAAAAAACGCGGGCGATATTTTGGGAGATCAGGTTGTCCGCGTGCTGGATCCGACAGTGTTTTTCGATGTGCTGCAAAGCGGTCGCGCCGTTCGTGACCGGCGCGTTTATCTGGCGGAATACCAGAAATATGTTGAGCTAACCGTCATTTACGACAAGAGCTATCATATTGTGATGGGCTTTATGCGCGACGTCACCGACGAAGAGGGTGAACGCGCCAAAAAGGAAACACTCAGCCGGCAGACCATTGAAATTACCGACAAAGTGATCGAAAAGCAGATGCGTGTCGTGCAGGAAATTGCTTCGCTGCTCGGCGAAACAACCGCCGAAACAAAAATTGCCCTGACCAACCTGAAGGAGTCGCTGAACGATGAATAATCTTTGCACCGACATCGGCTACTACAGCCTGAACAAGCGCGGCGAACAGCTTTGCGGCGACCACGTGGACGTGGTGGAGCAAAACGAGACCTCGCCGGTGATTGTTTTGGCGGACGGACTGGGCAGCGGCGTGAAGGCCTGCATTCTCTCCACGCTGACAAGCAAGATTATTTCCACAATGATGGCTAAATCGATGCCGATTGAGGAATGCGTGGCGACCATCGCTTCCACGCTGCCCGTCTGCGAGGTTCGCGGGATCGCCTATTCCACGTTCACCATCATTTTGATTCAGAATAACGAGTCGGCCGATATTATTCAATACGACAATCCGCATGTCATTTTATTGCGCAACGGCAAAAACTTTGTTTATCCCGAAACAGCCTCCGAAATCGGCGGCAAAACCATTTACCGCTCGCACGTTACGCTGCAGAAAAACGACACCTTTATCGCCATGAGCGACGGCGCAATTTACGCAGGCGTGGAAAAATCGCTGAATTACGGCTGGCAGCGGGAAAACATTATCGACTTCATGGAAATAATGTACGACAGCGGATTCACCGCAAAAACCATCAGCACGATTCTTTTGGACGAATGCAACCGGCTTTACGAAGGCGAGCCGGGCGACGACACCACCGTCTGTACGGTCAAAATCCGTGAGCGGCAGCCGATGAACCTGATGATCGGCCCGCCGGCAAACCCGGACGATGTTGCAAAAATGATGTCACTGTTCTTTTCCAAGGAAGGCAAGCACATTGTCTGCGGCGGCACCACTTCGTCGCTGGCGGCGCAGTTCCTCGGCAAGCCGCTCGACACAGGCCTCCCGGTTTACATTGACCCTGAAATTCCGCCGACCTCTAAAATTGAAGGCGTCGATCTGGTGACCGAAGGCGTGATCACTATCAACAAGGTACTTTCTTATGCCCAGAATTATCTGGAGGACAACGAGCATTACAAACAATGGAGCTACAAAAAGGACGGCGCATCGCTGATTGCCCGGATGCTGTTTGAAGAAGCAACCGACATCAATTTCTTCGTTGGCCGCGCGGTGAATCCCGCACATCAGAACCCGAGCCTGCCGATCAATTTTAACATCAAAATGCGTCTGGTCGACGAGCTTTCCGAATGTCTGAAAAAAATGGGCAAACGCATTAAAGTAAGTTACTTCTAATTTCCGGTTCCCCGAGAAAGGACAATTGCACAATGAGAAAATTTGACACAAAAGTCCAGCACCTGAAATATAAGGTTCTGCGTGAGGTTGCACGCCGCGCGTTTGACGGCACGTTGATGGAGGAGTACAATGAAATTCCGAAGGTGATCGTCCCGGGCGAAACAGCCACCATGCGCTGTTGCATTTACAAGGAACGCGCCATTGTTTTGGAACGGATGAAGCTCGCAATGGGCGGCAACCGGAAAAACCCGAATGTAATCGAAGTGCTCGATATCGCCTGCGACGAATGCCCGATGAGCGGCTACGAGGTGACTGAATCCTGCCGCGGCTGTATTGCCCACCGCTGTGAGGACGTCTGCAAGCGTGGCGCCATCACGTTTGACGAGCATCAAAAGGCTCACATCGATAAAACAAAATGCGTTAACTGCGGTCAATGCGCTAAGGTTTGCCCTTACAGCGCCATCACAAACCGCAAACGCCCGTGTGAAAATGCCTGCAAAGTCAAAGCGATCAAAATGGGCAACGACAAGGCAGCACAGATCGACAACAGTAAATGCATTGCCTGCGGCGCCTGCGTTTATCAATGTCCGTTCGGCGCAATTATGGATAAATCGTTTATTCTCGACGTGATCGACATACTGAAAGCCAGCGAGGAAAACCGGAAATACAAGGTTTATGCTGTAATTGCACCATCCATTGCCAGCCAGTTTTCTTACGCAAAACTGGGACAGGTGATCACCGGCATTCAGCGCCTGGGCTTTTACCATGTGGTTGAGGCAGCGCTTGGCGCCGACATGGTCGCTTATGCCGAATCGCGCGAGCTGACAGAGCGCGATAGCTTTATGACCAGCAGCTGCTGTCCGGCATTTGTCATGTATATCAATAAACAGTTCCCTGATTTGAAGGAACATATTTCGCATAATCTTTCGCCCGCCGCCGCGATTGCAAAATACATCAAAGGCACCGATCCTTCCTCAAAAATTGTTTTTATCGGGCCATGTACCGCAAAAAAAATGGAATTTCAGCGCGAAGAGGTACGCCCGTGGATTGACAGCGTGATTACCTTTGAGGAATTGCAGGCGCTGTTTGACAGCCGCGACATCGACATCACCGCGCTGGATGAAGGTTTGTTGGACAACGCCTCCTACTACGGCCGCATCTTTGCCCGCAGCGGCGGCCTGACCGATGCGGTCCGGCAGGGGCTGAAGGAGCAGGGGCTTGAAAACGCCGAGTTTAACCCGATTGCCTGCGACGGAATCGAAGCCTGCCGTGTGGCGCTGCTCAAGGCCTCCAAAGGGATGCTTCCCAACAACTTTATTGAAGGCATGGCCTGTGTGGGCGGCTGCATCGGCGGTGCGGGATGCCTTTCACATAGTGAACGCAACAAGGCGGAGGTTGACCAGTACGGCATGGAGGCTCACGAAAAAACCATTACCGACGCTATCAGCGTTCTGAAGTAAAAAAGTAAGCCCGAAACCGGCGAAAACGCAGACAAAACAAATTGCCTGCACCGGCTTCGGGCTGTTTTCTTCTGCTTTTTTCAGGCGCTGCATTACTTGCTTTTATCCGCCGAACGCGAAATCAGCGCCGCAAGGTATCCGAATACCATTGCGGCCGAAATTCCGGCCGCCGTGGCAGTCAAGCCGCCGGTCAGCACACCGAGCAGCCCGTCTTCCCGAACGGCCTTTTCCACACCCTTTGCAAGTGTATAGCCAAACCCGCTCAGCGGCACCGTGGCGCCTGCTCCAGCAAAAGTAACCAGCGGCTCATAAACGCCGAGCGCCGTCAGAGCAACTCCCGAAACCACATATCCGACCAGGATCCTCGCCGGAGTCAGCTTCGTAAAATCAATCAGCACCTGTCCAACAACACAGATCAGGCCGCCGACCACAAACGCTTTCACATATTCCATGAAAAAGTCCTCCTGTATGATAGTTTTCCGATCTTGCGCTTTCCCTGTGTTTGACTCTTTTCATGAGCGAATGTTCAGCAGATGCGCAATACCGGGAATGGATTCTCCCTGCTGGCTCGAGGTAGTCGACATCATGGCACCTGTTGCAATAAACAGAATGTTCCGCAGCTCCCTTTTGCGCAGACGGTGCATCACATAAGAGCAAAAAACGGATCCCGCACAGCCACAGCCGGATCCTCCGGCTTTAACATCCTGCTTTTCCCGGTCAAAAATCAGAAGTCCGCAGTCTGCGTGGTTTTTATGAATATCGATATTTTCCCGCTTTAGCAGTTCAATCAGAAGCTGAGAACCTGTAAAACCGAGATCTCCCGTCAAAATCAGGTCGTAATCTTCCGGACAGGTGCTTGTATCGTTTAAAAAAGCTGCGATAGTTGTGCTGGCTGCCGGCGCCATTGCCGCACCCATATTATTTGCATCCTTGACGCCCAGATCGACCATCCTGCCAACGGTGACCGCACAAACACGCGGACAGCCTTCATCCTCCCCATGACCGATCACCGCCGCTCCCGAACCGGTAACGGTCCACTGAGAGGTTGGCGCGCGAACGCCTCCGTATTCCAGCGGAAAACGAAATTGCCGTTCCGCCGAGCAAAAATGTGAAGAGGTAACCGCTGCGGCTGTGCGCGCAATTCCGCCTTCCACAAACAGAGACGCCATCGCCAGCGTCTGAGCCATGGTGGAGCAGGCGCCGTATTGTCCTAAAAACGGAATGTTTGTGCTGCGCAGTCCAAACGCCGAACCGGTGCACTGGTTGAGCAGGTCGCCCGCAAAAACATACTGCACATCGGCAGGTGCAAGCACCGCCTTGTCCAGCGCACGGGAAAGCGCCTCCGACTGCATTCGGCTTTCTGCCTTTTCCCATGATTTTTCACAAAGCGTAGTATCTTCGTGGATGACGTCAAAATGTTCCTGAAGAGGGCCTTCTCCCTCCTTTTTTCCGACAATGGCCGCTGCGCTCAAAATCTGCGGCTCCGTTTCGCATATCACCGTATCGGTGCCGATTCGTTTTGCCATAATGTGTTCCGTCCTTTCCTTTTTCCGAACAATTAAAACAACCGAAAAATCCAGATAATAAGACCGTAAACGGCAGATGCAAACGTGCCGTATAAAATCACGGGGCCGGCGATGGAAAACATTTTTGCGCCGATCCCCAGCACATGGCCTTCGGTTTTGAATTCAATGGCCGGAGACACCATGGCATTGGCAAAACCGGTGATCGGCACCAAGCTGCCTGCTCCGGCAAATTTTGCAAAGTCGTCGTATACATTAAACGCCGTCAGAATCGCCACAATACCAATCAGAGAAACGGAAACCGTCGCGCGGGCGGCGTTCTGGCTCATCCCCGCATTCTGATACAGGTTGCACAGCAGCTGACCAACCGTGCAGATTGCGCCGCCGCAGACAAACGCAAGAATCATATCTTTAACAAAACTGCTGGGCGGCGAAGCCTTGCCGGTCATTTTAGAATATTCTTTGGGGGTCGGTTTCATGTTTTGATCTTCCTTTCTGCCTTGCCGCAAAGCTGCGACGGCTTTGGTGCGGCGGAGTCTGCTGCGGTATAGCATTAACGCCGCAACAGCATTCCCCACGCCAAAAAATCGGTTTCCATGCTATTTTTATCTCTGCGACAAAATTTATACTTCCGCATTTTTCCAAACAAAAAAACCGGACAGCCGCGGCAAGCTTTTGCCCGGTATCCGGTTTACCATCCAATGAATCGATTAGAGTCGCTCCAGGATCTGGTTAATCAAAGTTTCCGTCACTCGGTTTAGACGGTCAAAATCCATTGCTTTTTTATAAATTGCTTCCAGGTCGTCATGAATGTGGCGAGCCTGCCAGAGCGAGGCAACCGCCTCGTCAATCAATTCTGCGGCAGCGCGGCGGCCAAAACGAATTCTTTGCCGGTGGGCTGCGATGCTTTCTTTTAAAAAGCGCCTGGTGTGAATGGTTCTGACCAAATCAATCTCCGGCTTTAAAAAACGGTTGACGGTAACAAACGCAAGCTCAAGTTCCGGAACAATCAGCGCGTCCAGCTTGTCGAAGGGGAACAGCGGACAATAGCAGGCAATCACGTCGTAACCGGAAGCAAGCGCGCTGTCCCGCAGGGAAGAAAGCAGAATCGGAGCCGCCGCGCCGTACTCGTCCTCAACAGCCGTCACCGTTTTGGCATAACAGGAAACCGTATTCCAAAAACAAATACATCCGTCCGGTGTAAAGCCGGAGAGAAACCGCGGTCTTTCAGCGCCTCTTTGCGCGCGGTGCTTTGGAAAAAGCCGCCTGCCAAGCCGCCTGGCGTATGATTCCAGCGCGGCGGTATCCAGCGATTCCAACGCAAGCCTGCGGTTTTCGCCCAGCAGAGAACCCGCCGCGTTCAGATACCGACGGGCACGACGGTGCTGTTGAGAAACTTTTGCACAGAGTGAAAAAATTTCTTTCCTCTGCAGAAAGAGCGCATCGCCGTCCCAGCAGTCGCCCGGGTTAAGCAGGGTTTCGCATGCGCCGGGATATTGGGGTTCCAATACGTGCGGCGCGGTGCCGTCGGCAATGCAGAAGTGTGCCCGCGGAAAAATGACCGCGTCCAGAGAAGCCGGGTCGGACGAGCAATAAATCAGCTCTGTTTCCTCCCCATGTTCCAGCAACGATTTGGCCACCGACTTCATCAGCGTGGATTTGCCGCTGCCGGGACCGCCCTTCAGGATAAAGGCGCGCCAATCGCTCTGTGGATCGTATAATGCGTCAAACCGGGATGCAAAGCCTTGTGCAGAATTAGCTCCCAGAAAAAAACAGGGGACATTCCTGTTGTAAAACATCTTAACAACCATTCCTTTCGTCTGTGAAGCGGATTCTGTCCTCCGCCGGCTGCAAAACGCAGGGCTGTATCCGTCGCAGTGTATCAGTTTGATTCATCTTATGAGCCTCCACGGCCGGTTGACACGATATTTTGCAAAAAATGCGCGCTTTTTGAAAAATCCCGCATTCCCTGCTTCTCAGCAAATTTTTCCGGTATTTTTTGCTTTCCGCCGCAGAGGCGTTGCCCGGTCGCCAATAATATGTTATAATAGCTTGAATTAGCCCCCGCGGTTCAGAGGATCCCCCTTACCGCGACGGCACGGAAAATAACCGGCAGGAGGAATTTGGCAGATGATTATTCTTGGCATCGACCCCGGCTACGCCATCGTTGGCTTTGGCGTCATTCGCCAGGAGCAGGGCCGGTATATTCCGTTGGAATACGGCGCGGTTTCCACCGCCGCAGAAACCGATTTTTCGCGCCGACTGGAAAGTATTTTCGATTGCCTGACGGTGATTATGGAAAAATGGCGTCCCGACGCAGTTGCCGTGGAAAAACTTTATTTCAATACCAACACGACAACGGCCATTGGCGTTGCCGAAGCGCGCGGAGTCATTTTGCTGGCGGCACAGAAGAACCGTATTCCGTTGTTTGAATATACTCCCTTGCAGGTGAAAACAGCGGTCACCGGGTACGGACGAGCCGAAAAACCGCAAGTGATGGAAATGACGCGGCGGCTGCTTTGCCTGCGGCAGGTACCAAAGCCGGACGACACCGCCGACGCATTGGCCATTGCCATCTGCCACGCACAGGCGGCCGGTTCTCCCCTGCGCAGAGCCTTTGCACAGCGCGGTACCCGGTAATCATCCATTCAAGGAACGAGAGGCGAACGATTCATGTTTTACAGTTTAAAAGGAACTCTGATTCGCACCGAGCCCGGCTTTGCCGTTGTGGAATGCGGCGGCGTCGGCTTTAAATGTATGACCACCATGAGCACTCTGCGCGCGCTTCCTCCCATCGGTAAAGAAACCACGCTTTTTACACATCTGAACGTTCGGGAGGACGCGTTGGATCTGTTCGGCTTTGCCACACAGGCTGAGCTGAATTGCTTTAAAACACTGACCAACGTTTCCGGCGTCGGGCCAAAGGCAGGGCTGAGCATTCTTTCCGAGCTCGCTCCGGAGCAGCTGGCCATTGCGATTTCCGCCGGCGATTTTAAAGCGCTGACCCGCGCAGCCGGAGTCGGCCCGAAGCTTGCTCAGAGAATTGTGCTGGAGCTGCGCGACAAGGTTGCAAAGCTTTCTGCCGAAACACCGGCCGGGTTGCCCAGCGGAGGAGGAATTCCTTCCGCCGCCGGACACGCGGCCGAAGCCATCGGCGCGCTCACGGTTCTGGGTTATACCCCGTCCGACGCAGCCGCGGTCGTTGCGAAGCTTGACAGCTCCCTGCCCACCGAGGAATTGATCCGTCTTTCGCTCAAAGCGATGGGATCACGAATGTAACCTGCCGGAATAAGCGGAAAGGAGCAAGGATCCCCCTATGAAAAAAAAGGAATCGGACGGTCTTTTAAGCCATACCGTAGAAGCCGACGATATGGAAATGGACTTTGAAAACCGGATTACCAGCCCGGATTTTTCCCCAGAGGACGCCGAGGTGGAAAATCCGCTGCGTCCGCGCAGCCTGCGCGAATACATTGGACAGGAAAAAGCCAAGGAAAATCTTTCGGTTTTCATTGAAGCCGCACGGCTGCGCAAAGAATCGCTGGATCACGTTCTGCTGTACGGGCCTCCCGGGCTGGGCAAAACAACGCTCGCCGCGATCATCGCAAACGAACTTGACGTCAATATCCGCATTACCTCCGGCCCGGCGATTGAAAAGCCCGGCGACCTTGCCGCGCTGTTGACGAATCTTAACCCCGGCGATGTGCTGTTTATTGATGAGGTACACCGGCTTTCCCGCGCGGTGGAGGAGATCCTTTACCCCGCGATGGAAGACTTTGCAATTGATATTATTACCGGCAAGGGACAGATGGCAGCAAGCTATCACCTTCCACTGCCCAAATTTACTCTGATCGGCGCAACCACGCGTGCGGGTCAGCTTTCGGCTCCGCTGCGCGATCGTTTTGGTGTTGTGCTTCGCCTGGAGATGTACACCCCGGAGGAGCTTGCCCGCATTGTAACACGCTCCGCGGGGATCCTCGGCATGGAAATTGAGCCGGACGCTGCGTTGGAGGTCGCTTCCCGTTCGCGAGGAACACCGCGAATTGCAAACCGGCTGCTCAAGCGTGTGCGCGATTTTGCACAGGTTTTCAACAACGGTGCCGTCACGCTGGAGATTGCACGCATCGCTCTGGAAAAGCAGGAGATTGACGAGCTTGGGTTGGACAAAACAGACCGGCGGCTGCTGCGCACGATGATTCGCTTTTACAACGGCGGCCCTGTCGGACTGGAGACCATCGCGGCCGCCATCGGCGAAGAATCCATCACAATTGAGGATGTTTACGAGCCTTATCTGATGCAGATCGGTTTTTTGAGCCGGACGCCGCGCGGAAGATGCGTTACGCCCGCGGCTTATCTGCACTTAGGGCTGACGCCGCCCGACGCAGCGCCGGAGCAGAATCAGCAGACGCTTTACTGAAGCGACCGGCACCGAAGTTACGGCTCAGCGGGAAGGAACGGTTATTCATATGAGAATTGCACAATGGAACGATTACGAGCTGCTGGATGCCTGCGCCGGCGAACGACTGGAGCGATGGGGCGATATTATTTTAATCCGCCCGGACCCGCAGATTATCTGGAACACGGAAAAGCAGAGTCCGCTGTGGCGTTCGGCGCACGCCCGCTACCACCGTTCGCAGACGGGCGGCGGTCACTGGGAAATGTACCGCAAGATACCGGACAGCTGGCAGATCTCTTACGGAAAACTGAGGTTCCAGCTGAAACCGATGGGCTTCAAGCATACCGGCATTTTTCCGGAGCAGGCCGTCAACTGGGACTGGATGAGCGAAAAAATCCGAACCGCCGGGCGCCCTGTAAAAATTCTGAACCTGTTTGCTTACACCGGTGGTGCAACGTGTGCCTGTGCGGCTGCGGGGGCAGAGGTCTGCCATGTTGACGCATCCAAGGGGATGGTCGCATGGGCAAAACAGAACGGTGTTCTCTCGGGACTTGGGGAAAAGCCGATCCGCTGGCTGGTGGACGACTGCGCAAAGTTTGTGCAACGCGAAGCCCGGCGCGGCAACCGCTACGACGGCATTCTGATGGATCCGCCCTCTTACGGCCGCGGGCCGGGCGGCGAGGTCTGGAAGCTGGAGGAGCAGCTTTTTGGTCTGGTGCAGCTCTGTCTGCCGATCCTCAGCGATAATCCGCTGTTTTTCCTGCTCAACAGCTACACCACCGGCCTTTCGCCCGCAGTGATGCAGTATCTGTTGGGCGCGCTGCTGAAACCGCGGTTTGGCGGTTCGCTTTCGGCAGAAGAGATCGGGCTGCCCGTCGCCTCCACCGGAATGGCGCTGCCGTGCGGCTCTACTGCCATCTGGCAGAAATAAAAGGAGGTATTGGTCTCTTGGAAGATTTTATCCGTGCAGAGCATGTGGATTTCAAATATGAATTTGAAAACGAAAAGCTGCCGGAAGTTTTGTCGGATGTAAGCCTTGGGGTGCGCCGCGGCGAATTCCTGGCCTTGCTGGGACATAACGGATCCGGAAAATCGACGTTGGCCAAGCATTTCAACGCCATGCTGCTGCCCACCGGCGGCAAGGTGTTCGTTGAGGAAATGGACACCGCCGACGAGGAAAAAAAGCTTGCCATCCGCCGCCGGGTTGGGCTGATCCAGCAAAACCCGGACAATCAGCTTGTGGCCAGCATTGTGGAAGAGGACGTTGCCTTTGGGCCGGAAAACCTTGGCGTTGCGCCGGACGAGATTCGCCGCCGGGTTGACAGCGCGCTCAAAACCGTCGGCATGTACGAATATCGCCGCCACGCGCCGCACAAACTTTCCGGCGGGCAGAAGCAGCGCGTTGCTATTGCAGGCATTCTTGCCATGCAGCCGGAATGCATTGTGCTGGACGAACCGACCTCTATGCTCGACCCGCGCGGCCGCAGGGAGGTTCTCGACACCGTGCTGAAGCTCAACCGCGAGCAGGGCATCACCATTGTGCTGATTACACACAATATGGACGAGGCCGTTCTCGCCGACCGCGTTGTTGTGATGGACCGCGGCAAACCGGTGTTTGAAGGCACCCCGCGGGAGGTATTCTCTCAGGTGGAACGAATGCAGTCGCTTCGACTGGACGTTCCGCAGGCCACCGAGCTGGCCTTTGAATTGAACCAGGCCGGCTTCCCCATCGCCCCGGATGTTTTGACCGAGGAAGAATGCGCGCAGGCTCTTGCAAAACTGTTCGGCAAAAACGCAGTTTGACGTTTTCCGCTGCGAAAGGAATCAATACGGCATGAATATTCTTGAAACAAAAAATCTGACTTATACCTACAGCCAGGGAACGCCCTTTGCTCACGACGCGATCACCGATGTTTCCGTCGCGGTGCGGGAAGGTGAATTTCTCGGCATTATCGGGCACACCGGCTCGGGAAAATCGACGTTGGTGCAGCACCTCAACGGTCTGTTCCGCCCAACCTCCGGGCAAGTTTTGCTCAACGGCAAAGATATCTGGGAAAACCCGAAGGCCATTCCTTCGGTACGCTTTCAGGTGGGTATGGTATTTCAATACCCGGAGCATCAGCTGTTTGAGGAAACCGTCGCAAAAGATATTGCGTTCGGTCCAAAAAACATGAAGCTTTCCGAAGAAGAGATTGCACAGCGCGTGCAGAAGGCTGCTGAATTTGCCGGTCTGCCCAAAGCATTGCTGGAAAAATCTCCGTTTGATCTTTCCGGCGGGGAAAAGCGTCGCGCTGCCATTGCCGGTGTGATTGCAATGGATCCGCAGGTTTTGATTCTGGACGAACCGACCGCCGGGCTTGACCCAATGGGCCGCGACGACCTGCTGGAACAGATTGCAGCGTACCATAAGGAACGGAAAAACACCGTGCTGCTGGTTTCTCACAGCATGGAGGATATAGCGAAATACAGCGATCGCGTGCTTGTGATGAACGAAAGCCGCGCCGCTATGCTTGCTCCGACAGCCGAAATTTTTGCCCGCGGACGCGAGCTGCAGCAAATGGGGCTTCAGGTTCCGCAGGTTACCCGCATTTTCATGCGCCTGCGTGAGCTTGGCTGTCCGGTGAAGGACAGCGTTTACACGGTGGAACAGGCACTGGCCGAGTTTCGCCGCGCTGCCGGAACGATCCGCGAAGACGCCACAAACGGAGGTGACCGCCATGATTAAGGATATTACCATCGGTCAGTTTTTTCCGGGGAACTCGGTCATCCACCGGCTCGACCCGCGCATCAAGTTCACACTGACCTTTGCGGCTATTGTCTTCGTTTTCGTGGCAAATTCCGCCGTCGCCATCACGCTGATGACGCTGGCCGTCTTTTCGGTGATCGCGCTCACTCGGATCCCCGTCAAGCTCTATTTTAAGGGGCTGAAACCGATTCTGGTTATTATCCTCATCACCTCATTGCTCAATATTTTTTATATCAGGACCGGCAACATTCTCTGGAACTGGAAATTCATTACCATAACCGATCAGGGGCTGATGCGCAGCGCTCTGATTGCCGTCCGTATCGCCGTCATGATTCTGATCAGCTGCATCTTAACCTATACAACCTCTCCCACCGACCTGACCGATGCGATTGAACGCCTGATGAAACCGCTGAAAATCATCCGGGTGCCGGTGCACGAAATTGCCATGATGATGACGATTGCACTGCGCTTTGTGCCGACGCTGCTGGAGGAAACCGACAAGATTACCAGCGCGCAGAAAGCCCGCGGCGCCGACCTGGAAAGCGGCAGCCTGATGCAGCGCGTCCGCGCAATGATTCCGATTTTGATTCCTCTGTTTGTTTCGGCATTCCGGCGGGCTTATGAGCTTGCCATGGCGATGGAATGCCGCTGTTACCACGGCGGCGAGGGCCGTACCCGGATGAAGCAGCTGCATCTGTCTTCGCGCGATTTTGCCACGCTGGCGTTTGGCGCTATTCTGTTCTGCGGGGTGATTCTATGCAACCAGATCCCGCCGTCTCTTTGAACGCGGAACGCAACCTGCTGCTGCGGCTCAGCTATGACGGAACTCGCTACCACGGCTGGCAGGTGCAGCAGAACGCGCAAAGTGTGCAAAGCGTGCTGCAGGACGCACTCTTCCCAGTGCTTGGCGGCGTACATGACGTAAAAGGCTGCAGCCGGACAGATACAGGCGTTCACGCCCGGGAATATTTTGCCAGTGTAAAAACCGAAAACGGCATTTCTCCGCAGCGGCTACAGGCCGCGCTGAACAACCGTCTTCCGCGGGATATTGCCGTGCTGGATTGCCGCGAGGTACCGCTCGATTTTCACGCGCGGTACAGCTGCACCGGAAAGGAATATGTGTATCAGATCTGGAACAGCAATGTCAAAAATCCGTTTCTGTTTCCGTACTCCCTGCAGTACCCTTACGATCTTTGCACGGAGCTGCTGAACGACGCCGCACAGGCATATTGCGGCACGCATGATTTTACCTCGTTCTGCTCGGCCGGCAGCAAAAAACAGGACAACACCCGCACGGTCTTTCGCTTTTCCGTTGAGCGGACCGGCCCGCTCGTCACCATGACCACCGCCGCAGACGGATATCTTTACAACATGGTGCGCATTATGGTCGGCACTCTGCTGCGTGTTGCGCAGGGAAAGCTTGCTCCCAACGCCATTCCCGCGGTTATCGGCGCCAAAAGCCGTGCTGCCGCCGGGCCAACCGCGCCAGCCTGCGGGCTTTTTTTGAACCGTGTATTTTACGAAAACAATACTGCAGAAAGGAATGACCGCAACGATGGCAAATGATTCTTCCGCAAAAAAAAACGCCGTAAAGCAAAAGAAAAAACGCCTGCTGCCGCGTCCGGTCAAATACCTTCTGCTCATTTTGGTGCTGCTTGCGCTGGGAACCTTTGTGGCCGCCAACCATGAGGCCCTTGCGCCCGCGAACATAAAGACCTGGTTTCAGCAGAACCTGCTTGGCTATTCCGAAGGCGACGGATATCCTGTCCCGTTTCCGGGAACAACGGTGGATTATAATAATTTTGTGCTTTCCGACGGTCGGCCCGCCGTGGTAAGCGACACGTCCTTTGCCATGTACCGCGGCGGCGGCGCGCAGCTGGCGGCAGTACAGCACGGCTTTTCCTCTCCCATGCTGCAAAACTCCGGCAGCCGCTTTCTGCTGTTCAATTTGGGCGGGAAAAAATATATGACCGGTGACAGCGGTTCATTTGGTTCTCCTGCTTCCTACGACTTCAGCATTTACGGCGGAGCCATCGCCTCCAACGGCAGCTTTGCCATTTTAAGCGGCGCGCAGGGCTACGCCTCGATGGCAACGGTTTTTGATTCCCGCGGCAGCCAGCTGTTTCGGTGGGCTTCTCAGAATTATCTGCTTTCGGCGTGCAGCCTTTCTGAAACCGGGCAGCAGCTGGCAGCAGCCGGATTCACCACGCAGAACGGCGATCTGATTTCGCAGGTTTCTCTGTTTTCCATCACAAGTGATTCTCCCACTGCCGTTTTTACGCTGCAGAACTCCCTGCCGAGATCAATCGGTATTCTGCAAAACGGCAGCCTGTTCTTCATCGGGGACCGCTCCGCCGCCGTGCTCAACCCCGAAAACGGGCAGCAAACCGAATACGACTACCACAGCGCCGCGCTTTTCTGCTCTGCCTTCCGCGCAGAGCTTGGCGGTGTCGTAGCGCTTTCCTCCTCAGGCGGGCGCAACGCCTCGGTGGTATTTCTTGCTGCCGACGGTTCCGTGCATTCCGTTGCAAAATTTTCCGACCCGGTGCTTTCCCTTGACCTCAGCGCGGACGGAATTCTGGTGCTCAGCGGTGGAAAGCTGATGCTGCTGGACGAAAACGGAACGATGCTTTCCTCTGCAGAGGCCGGCAGCGATGCTCAGCGCGCTCTTTACGCCGGCAGCGGTATATGTTATGTCCTTGGGCTTTCCGAACTGCGGCGGGTGGAGCTGCAGAGCAGTCAGGCGTCTTCGGCAGAATAATGGTCGTGAAAAACGGCGTGAGTGAAATCCGTCAACTTCCTCGTTAAATATGCAAAGTCAAAAAAGAGATTTGGCTTCATAATAGAATCAGACGGTTACCACACAACCGGTACCGCAATAAACGACTTGATTTTCAGAAAAGGAGCGGTTGCAATGTCTGAATTAGCAATTCTGGGCGGAAAGAAAGCGGTCACATCCGATCCCGGCGATATGTTTACCTGGCCGATTATCACCAAAGAGGACGAAGAGGCTGTGCTGAATGTTCTGCACCGCCGCGCAATGTCCGGCACTGATATCACCATGCAATTTGAAAAAGAATTTTCAAAGTGGCAGGGAACTGAATACGCACTGGGGTTCTCTTCCGGCACGGCGGCATTACAGGCAGCCATGTATGCCGTGGGAATCCGCCGCGGCGACGAGATGATCTGCCCGAGCGTGACCTATTGGGCAAGCTGCATGCAGGTTTTCTCTCTTGGCGGCACTGTGGTGTTCGCCGATATCGATCCCGATTCTCTCTGCATCGACCCGAAAGACATTGAGCACCGGATCGGGCCGAAAACCAAGGCGATCATGGTTGTACATTACCTGAGCCATCCGGCCGACATGGACGCCATTATGGCCATTGCGAAAAAACACAACCTGAAGGTTATTGAGGATGTTTCCCACGCACAGGGCGGTATGTATAAGGGCAAAAAGTTGGGTACGTTCGGCGATGTGGCCGCCATGAGCTTGATGACGGGAAAATCCTTTGCCATCGGCGAAGCCGGTATGCTGGTTACCAACAATCGCGAGATTTACGAACACGCGTTGGTGCTGGGCCATTACGAGCGTTTTAACGCAGGCGAAATTGAGTCCGAAGACCTGAAGCCGTATTGCGGGCTGCCGATGGGCGGCTTTAAATACCGGATGCATCAGATGAGTTCAGCCGTCGGTCTGGTTCAGCTGAAGCATTACGACGATCGGTGCGTCGAAATCCGCAAGGCTATGAACTACTTCTGGGATCTGCTGGAGGGTGTTCCGGGAATCCGTGCTCACCGCACCAACGAATCGGAAGGCACGACGATGGCCGGCTGGTATTGCGCGCACGCACACTACGTCCCCGAGGAGCTTGGCGGGCTGAGCATTACTCGCTTTGTAGAAGCGCTTGAAGCAGAAGGCGTAGATGGTATTTACGCCGGTGCAAATAACGCTTTGAACACGCACGCAGTCTTTAAAACCGCCGATATTTACGGCGACGGCAAGCCGACCCGCATTGCATTTGCCGATCGCGATGTCCGCGAGCTGGACAGCGACCTTCCGAACAGCGAGGCGCTTGGCGCACACACCTTTGCAATTCCGTGGTTCAAGCATTACCGTCCTGAAATTATTGAGCAGTATGCTAACGCTTTCAAAAAGGTCGCGCTGAACTACAAGGAGCTTTTGGCAGACGACCCGGGAAATCCGGAAAACATTGGCGGATGGCATTTCTTTAAGCACACCAAAAAGGCCTGAGCTATCTCCTAAACTGACTTTTCTTTATCCTCTCTTTGAAGATGCCGCGATTTCCATCAGAAATCGCGGCATCTTCCTGTAATCCCCCCTTTTCGTTCAGAGCAAAAAGAGGTATAATAAACGCATGATATCCTGCCCGGCGAGGCGCCGTGCAAAAGGAGGGAAGCTTCATGACCCATCCGCGTGAAGACCCAGTGGTTCTTTGCAGAATGGTGGACAACAATAACGGGAATCTGGATTTTTTCATTCGAAAATACTCCATTGATTCCGATCTTTCTCCAGTGCTTCACACACACGACAGCATCCAGATTGATTACATCTACAGCGGGAGCGCACGACATATGGTGCATGACAACATCTGCGATGTGGTGCACGGAGATATTTTTGTCATTCCACCATTTGTTCCGCACTTACTTTCTCCGGCTGAACAGGCTGCGGCAGAAGTAATTGAGTTTGAATTTCTACCCAGCTTCATCAATCCCGCTTTTGACCGTGTTACCACCTCGGAAGCATTTTGGGATTTTGCATACATTGAACCGTTTCTGGTGGAGGAAAACCTGGTGAAACCGCGGCTGAACCTTGCCGGAAAGATTCAGATTGAGGTGGAAAACCTGCTCAACGAAGCGCTGCGGGAAAACGAACTGCGCCGGCCGGGCTTTGAGCTGCTGATTAAATCCCTGCTGCTGAAGCTGCTGGTTATTGTTGGCCGTGAACTGACCGAAGACCTGACCGATTCCAAAACACGCCCGCTTTTTGACCGTCACCGCGACGCCATTAAGGGCGCCATTAATTACATCGAAGAACATTTCACTGAAAACCTGACCATCGATTCCGTTGCGAAGATGTTTATGCTTTCCCCGTCGTTTTTCGGCTATCTTTTTAAGAACCTGACCTCTAAAACCTTTACGGAATATCTGAAAAATCTTCGGATTGCCAAAGCCGCGGAAATGCTAAAAACCTCCGACAAAAAGGTGATCGATATCTGCTATGAATCGGGCTTTAACAATCTGAATCATTTTAACCGCACATTCAAGCAGAGCGTCGGCGTCTCACCGGGCACATACCGCAGAGAAAATTCTTAACCCAAGGCCGTTATTTATGAAAAACGCGCATTGTGCGCCGGCCTCCGTCTGTGTTAAAATATAACGCATGCATTTGTGAAAAGGAAAGGCTGGATGAATGGATGAATATTGCTGTCGCTCAATCGGGAGGACCCACCTGTGCCATCAACGCTTCTTTGGTGGGCGTTTTTCGCGAAGCCCTGCGCAGTGAGAAAATTGAAATTATATATGGTTCTCGCAACGGAATCGAGGGAATGATCGGCGACGGACTGGTCAACCTTTCGGACAAGCTCACAGGAGAGGATGACATTGCCCTGCTTTTGCAGACGCCGTCCACCGCGCTGGGCTCCTGCCGGTACAAGCTGCCGCCCGCCGAAAAAGACGCGGAGCCCTATGAAGCCGTGCTTGCCACCATGCAGCGTTATGGAATCGGCGCGTTCTTTTACATCGGCGGCAACGATTCTATGGACACAGTAGCCAAGCTTTCCGCCTGGCTGGCGCAAAAGGGCAGCCCCATCCGCGTCATCGGCGTTCCGAAAACCATCGATAACGACCTGATGTACACCGATCACACCCCCGGATTCGGCTCCGCAGCAAAATACGTCGCCGCAACTGTGCAGGAAATTATCCGCGACAGCTCGGTTTACAGCCTGCAGTCCGTCACTGTCATTGAAATTATGGGGCGTCACGCTGGCTGGCTCACTGCCTCCTGCTCTGTTCTACGTGCCAACGGGGAAACGGCGCCGCATCTGATTTATCTGCCGGAAAACCCGTTTTCCGTACAGAAATTTCTTGACGATATCCGGCAGCAGCAAAAAAAATACAAAGCAGTCGTCGTTGCCGTTTCTGAAGGAATTTCTTTTTCCGCAGACGAGGCCGGCAGCGGATTTTTATCCGGCGTAACCGATCCGTTTGGGCACAAATACCTTTCTGGAGTCGGAAAATGTCTGGAGCATATCGTCCGCCGCGAGCTGCACTGCAAGGTGCGCTCTGTTGAACTGAACGTTATGCAGCGCTGTTCTTCACATCTGGCCTCGCTGACCGACCTTGATGAGGCACAACAAATCGGCGCCGGAGCGGTTCGCGCAGCTTTGGCCGGTGAAACGGGAAAAATGATGATCTTCCGCCGCGTTGCCGACCACCCTTATGCAGTACAAATCGATTCGGTAAACGCAGGCAGCGTGGCAAACAAGGAAAAGCCTTTCCCTGCCGAATGGATCAATGAACAGCAGAACAACGTGCTACCCGCCGCAATCGATTATTTTCTGCCGCTGATCCAGGGCGAGCCTGCGATCCGCACGCAAAACGGTCTCCCCATTCACTATATCATCTGAGTTTTGTATATTCCCCCGCAGTTGCAGGTTCCCCTGCAACTGCGGGTTGCTTTTTTTGACAACAATTCGTCGGTTGCGTTTCAGGCTCGATCCGGTATAATAAAATTAGATTTTTCCGCCACTGTTACCGCAGACCGGATACAGTGTCGGAGAAAAATCAGAAAAAGGGAGCGATCGTCTTGCTGAATGAAAAATTGTCTGCTCTGCGCAAACGCGCAGGATTCTCGCAGGAAAAGCTGGCCGAAATCCTTGATGTAACGCGTCAGGCAGTACAGAAGTGGGAACGAGGCGCCGCAATGCCCGACATTCCGAAGCTTATCGCCATTTCATCGCTGTTCGGCGTTTCGCTGGATTATCTGCTGAACAATCGTGAACCGGATGCTGATGCGGTTCGCCACGAAAGCACCGGTCTGCCGCAGTATGCTTCTCTGCCGGACTGGGAGGCCTATTACTCTCAGCTTCCTCTGGAGCTTCGTCAGTCAGCCGAAGAAGGGAGGGACGTAAAACGCTATGAAAAGCTTGCCGCAGAAATTGACCGCCTGCCGCCTGATCTGCACAAGAAGCAGCTGGCGGACACTCTTTATGAAATCATTGAAAGCGCGCCGCAGCGTTCCGGTTACCGCTATGTAGAACCTTCGGATTATGCACACATTGCCCTGCTCTGCACTCCTCCGGCCGCAGAACCTGTACCCGGGTCGGCAGCCCTGTCTTCCAAACTGCGCGGCGCGTGGCTGGGACGAATCTGCGGTTGTCTGCTAGGCAAACCGGTGGAGGGAATGCGTCTTTTTGAATTGATCCCGTTTTTAAAACAAGTCGGCAATTTTCCGATGCACCGCTACCTGCGTTCCTCCGATGTGACCGATGCGGTGCGGGAAACCTATTCCTTCGACCTTTCCTGCCGCTGCTATGCCGATACCGTTTCTGCCGCTCCGGTGGACGATGATACCAACTATACCGTTCTTGCGCTCCGCCTGCTGGAGCTGTACGGACGTTCCTTTACTTCTGAGGACGTGGCCCGGCTTTGGGTCGATTCTCAGGTAAAACGGGCATACTGCACCGCCGAGCGCGTCGCCTACCGCAATATTGTCAACGGATATCTGCCGCCGGACACCGCAACATGGCGCAACCCGTACCGTGAATGGATCGGCGCACAGATCCGGGCCGATTTTTACGGCTACATCAATCCCGGAAACCCAAAGGCTGCCGCCGAGATGGCATGGCGCGACGCGCGCATCTCACATGTAAAAAATGGCATTTACGGCGGCATGTTTGTCGCGGCCCTGTTGGCAAAGGCTGCCGTCTGCACCGAGGTCGAGCCGGTGATCGAAGCCGGTCTGGCTTGCATTCCATTTACCAGCCGCCTGCATGAAACGATTTCCGGTATTTTGAACGATTACCGCGCCGGCGTTGCACAGGAGGAATGCGTACGCAGAATTCAGGCTCGTTTTGACGACCGTTCTCCACACGATTGGTGTCACACAATCTCAAATGCCGCAATTGTAACGGCTGCGCTGCTGTATGGCGGCAAAGATTTCGGTAAAACGATCTGTCTGGCGGTGGAATGCGGTTTTGACACCGACTGCAACGGCGCCACTGCCGGTTCTGTTCTTGGAATGCTGCTGGGCGAAACCGGGATCGGTCCAGAATGGTATGCGCCGCTGCACGGAAAACTGGAAACCACTATTTTCGGCATGGGCACAATTACCCTGAACGACTTGTGCACGCGCACAGAAAAATGGGTTCAGTGCTGATCCTTCTCACCATAATTACAAAAGAAAAGCCTGCCGCAAAATCCGGCAGGCTTTTCTTTTGTGTTCCGCTTCTGACTGCAGGAAGGAAACACCGCGGTGGCGCTGATGCCCAAACCGCACGGACTATGCAATGAAAGGAAGTCCTTCAACAGCCGGTATCATCAGCGCGGCGACGGCTCCTGAAATCAAAAGGCCGATAAAAAGATACGGTAATGCTGCTCGTAACAGTTTTTTCGTCATGTCGTGATACCTCCTGTTGTTTTGTTACTATTATTGTATCACGAACAAGGCGATTTGTATACGATTATTACAACATTGTAACTATTTGTAACCTTTTTGTAACTTTTTTGCCGCATGGTACAACCCAAAACGCGAACAAGGCAGATCAGTCGTACTCAGCCGGGAATTCTGCAAGGTTTTGACGGCCCGGTTTGCGCTTTCCCTGCTCCATTTCATGAATCAGCCGCACCACGGTATCGTTAAACGGAGTTGCCTTGCCCACAGCTTTCCCCGCGGCACAGACAGCACCATTGATGGAATCAACCTCGGTCATCTTCCCTTTTTCCAAATCCTGCAGCATACTGGCCTTCAATGCCGCATGCTTTTTGATGGCAACCGGGATAATAGCAAAGGATATTCTGCGTTTCAGTGAAGAATTATAATCCAGCAGACGCACGATATCCTTTCCCTGAACCGGTTCGATTTTGACACCGGAAGCTGCTGCAACATCGATACACTCTTTGATCAGGCACTGCACACAGCGGCGGGAGGCTTTGTCATTTGCCGCATCACCGAACGTTCCGCCAATCACCGCACTCATCCCGCTGAACGCGGCGTTAATCAGCAGCTTGGACCAGCGTACTCCTGCAAAATTGGATTCTACTGCCACCGGGCACATTTTTTCCAGAACGGCTTTTACCTGATCGAGCTTTGCCGGCGCCGTTCTGCCGAAGCTTCCCAAACCGAAGGACAGAGCGTCCGGAGCGCTGGTCAATTCCGCCTTACCCGGTGCGAGCAGCGTCGCGCCCCATGCCACCGTACAGCCAAGCACTTGTGAATCACCGATAATTTCCATCAATCCTGGTTCGGGCAAGCCGTTCTGCATAGTACAGAGCACACCGTTTTTACCGAGAAACGGCTGCAGAAAGCTGGCGGTCTCCCGGTTTGCAAGCTGCTTGGTCATCAAAAAAATAATATCATATTCCCCGCGCATTTCTTCCGGTAACAAGGCTACAACCGGAACCGTAAAGGATACTGTTCCGCTGATCTGTGCACCCTGCCGGTTCAACGCCTCCACATGGGCGCGATTGCGGTTAATCAGTTCAACTGGCTGCCCGTTTTTTGTCAGATAAGCGCCAAGCACCGTACCGAGAGATCCCGCGCCATAAATTGCAATCCTCATGAATACCATTCCTTTCAAACGCTGCAAAACATCTTTACGCGACACAGCAGACAGCCGGCCCCGCCGCAGCCTCAAATCACGCCGTCACCCTGTCACCCTTTATCGTCCTTATTTTATTATAACGGATTACGGTGCAATTGACAACCGTGATAATACGGACTATAATTTGACAATACAGCCGGCCGATCCCGGCGGGAAAGAGGTGCCTGCAATGATTCATGGTGCGATTGTGCTGGAAGGCGGCGCCCTGCGGGGCGTTTATACTTCCGGTGTGCTGGATGTTTTGCAGGAGCACCGGTTAGAGTTGGAATGCGCTGCCGGTGTTTCCGCCGGTGCGCTTAACGCGCTGGGATATGTTTCTCATCAACCAGGCTGGGCTGCAAAAATTAATCTGGAATATGCGCGCGACCCACGCTATCTGGGCGTTCGCCCGCTGGTAAAATCGCACAGCCTGTTTGGCTATGACTTTATGTTCGGCGAAATCAGCGAACAGTTAATCCCGTTTGATTATGAAGCGTTTTATGCCTCTCCGCAGCGCTATGTCGCCGTGGCAACAAACTGCCTGACCGGAGAAGCTGCCTTTTTTGAACGCGGAAAATGTGCGGATATCATGCGCGCGGCGCGCGCTTCCGCCAGTGTTCCTCTGATCGCGCCGTTTGTCCGGTTTGCCGGAATTCCTTACCTTGACGGCAGCATTGCGCTTTCGGCTCCTGTGGATTGGGCGCTGGAGCAGGGATATGACAAGGTTGTCGCCGTTCTGACGCGCCACAAGGGATTTCGGAAACCGCCTGTCACGCGCGGCCAGCGAGAACTGAGCGAGGTTCGTTACCGGCGCTATCCGAATCTGGTTCGTGCAATGCGTACCAATTCGCTGCGTTACAACCGGCAGATGACGCATTTTGACGAGCTGGAAGCCGAAGGAAAAATTTTTATTATCCGCCCGCAGTGGCCGATCACCATTTCCAATTTGGAACGCGACACGCTGCGTCTGCGCCTTTTATATGAGCAGGGACGCAAAGAAGCAGAAGCGGTTCTGCCCGCGCTGCAGGCATATTTGGAAATATAAAAAAGGATCGCGGCAATATCCACATGCCGCGATCCTTCTGTTTTTAAAGGCAGGCCGCGCCTCAGCCTTCCACGCGCCCTTCCTGCTTTGCCTTCTCAATCACCTTTTGTGCAACGGCAGGCGGCGCCTCTTCATAGCGGGCAAATTCAAACGAATAACTGCCGCGTGCCTGAGTTGCCTGACGGATAAAGGTTGTAAAATCATTCATCTCAGCCATTGGAACCTCGGCCTCGATCTCCTGACGCCCGGGCTTGCCCGGATTCATTCCGAGAACACGACCGCGGCGTTTGTTGATTTCACCCATTATGTCTCCCATGTTGTCGTCAGGCGCGTTTACCAGCAGTGTGCCGATCGGCTCCAACAGTACCGGATGCGCAAGCGGCATTCCCGCCTTATACGCAAGCGCGGCCGCCATTTTAAATGACATTTCGCTGGAATCTACCGGATGGTATGAGCCGTCGTAAAGTGTTGCGCGCAAACCGACCACCGGATAACCTGCCAACGGTCCCTTAGCGATGCAGTCGCGCAGCCCTTTTTCCACCGCCGGGAAAAATCCTTTCGGCACCGAACCGCCCACCACGCGCTCGCCGAATTCCATTGTCTCGCTTTCACACGGCTCAAACTCAATCCAAACGTCGCCGAACTGGCCATGGCCGCCCGTTTGCTTTTTGTGACGCCCCTGCACCTGCACTTTTTTACGGATTGTTTCCCGGTACGCCACTCGAGGCTGCTCCAGCTGTACCTCAACGCCGAACTTGCTTTTCAGCCGCGACGCAATGACATCCAGATGCTGCTCACCCAATCCATAGAGAATCATCTGGTGTGTCTCGCTGTTGTTTTCAAAGCGAATGGTCGGGTCTTCTTCCATCAGGCGCAGAATTCCCTGCGCAATTTTTTCCTCATCGCCCTTGTTCTTCGGCCGAATTGCCATGGACAGTGATGGCTTCGGCGGCTCGAGCCCAGCCAGAACCACCGGGGCTTCGGCAGCGCAGAGGGTATCTCCTGTTTTGGCCTGCGCAAGCTTTGCGACTGCACCAATATCCCCCGCCGGAATGTAAGGAGTATCTTCCTGTTTTTTGCCGCGGATGGTCAAAGTCTTTCCGATTTTCTCCGGCATACCGGTCCTCATATTAATCAGTTGCTGATCCGGTGAAAGTTTGCCGCGAATCACCTTGAAATAAGAAAGCTTGCCGACAAACGGGTCGGCTACCGTTTTAAAGACCACCGCAGCCGTCGGTGCAGAGGCATCCACCGCAATTTCCTGCAGGTCGTCTCCAACCGTCGCCGTTTCTCCGCCCTTTGCCTCTGCGGTAGGTGCAAGCCATGCCAATCCGGTCATCAGCTGATCGATGGCCTGCATGGACTGAGACGCACCGCAAAACACCGGATACACTGTCCCGTTGCGCACGCCGGTGCTCAGACCGACAATCAGTTCCTCCGGTGTAAAGGTTTCGCCGGAAAAATATTTTTCAAACGCTTCGTCGCTTGTTTCGGCGACTGCCTCGTTAATTGCGGTACGCAGCCCGTCGAGCCGCGCGCCCATCTCCGGAATCGGCACCTCGGAGGGCTTTCCGTCACGATACGCATAAGCTTTATACTCAAGCATATTGACATAGCACTGCACCTTGTGTTCCTGCACAAACGGCACCACAATTGGACAAACTGCGGGGCCGAACTCGGTCTTCAGTTCTTCGAACACCTTGTAAAAATCTGCATGATCCGAATCGAGCTTGTTGACAAAGAAAAATTTTGCCAGGTTCCTGTCGCTCGCGGCTTCAAACGCTTTCTCCGTTCCAACCGCCACACCGGATTTGCCCGAAATATTGATCAGAACCGTTTCAGCCGCCCGGATTCCCTCGCACATTCCTTCGGCAAAATCAAACAGGCCGGGCGTGTCCAGCAAATTGATTTTTTCACCCTTCCATTCCAGCGGAGCAACGGCCGTTGCCACGGTAGCCTGACGCTTCACTTCCTCCGGGTCAAAATCACAGACGGTATTTCCATCTGCCACTTTGCCAAGGCGATCGGTTGCACCCGCAAAATAGAGCAGAGCCTCCGCCAGAGAAGTCTTTCCCGAACCGGCATGGCCTGCAAGGGCAATATTTTTGATGTTTTTTGCTTCATACTGTTTCAACGTTCTTAAACTCCTTTCTGATATGGCGCCAAGAAATCCGGCGTACCAATATGAACCCCCAATTTGCGGGGCTTCATATTACACGGCGCAGACGGAAAACCGTTTAAATTTGCGCTGTGCACGCAGATTGTAATTTTATTTAAAATTGCAATCGTATGTTAAATAAATTATAGCTGCTTTGCTGCCACATTTCAATGATTTTTTAGGATAAAATAAAAAAAATGCCTTGCATCACGATAATATGCAAGGCATTTTGTGAAATATGACGAAATCAGGTCTATTTTTTCCTCCGGCACAGCATTTTTCTTGTTTTCCGCCCTTTAACAGGCTCGCGCCGAACCGAATTTGCAGTATGATACAAATACTTGATTCCCACGCATTTCTGAAATATAATAAACACAAAAGATAACTGTGATGCCGTGAGGCACACAGAAAACAACGATAACAGGTGGCTGAATGAAAAAAGAACTTACTTCTACCCTGCAAATTAAACGAAATAATCGGCGCAAGGTTCTTCGGTATATTCTGTCGCATCATGCAATCTCCCGGCAGGAAATTGCACAGGGACTGGGAATTAGCACACCAACGGTTTTGCAAAATGTCAACGAACTAATGCAGATGGGATTTGTGCGTGATGCCGGACAGTATGAATCAACCGGCGGACGGAAGGCCGGCATTGTTGCGGCAAATGCAGATGCTGTTTACAGTGTCGGCATTGAGATTACGCGCAATCACATCGGCATGGTACTGGTCGATCTTGGCGGTAACCTCGTTTGTGAATCCAGAGAAAATTGTGTCTATTGCAATCATGCCGATTATTATCGTCAACTGAGCACCACTGTTGAGCATTTTACGCAGCAAAGCGGTATTTATTGCGAGCGTATTCGATATGCCGGCATTTCTATTCCCGGCATTCTTGATCGTGAAAAAAAGGCGATTACCGATTCCCATGTGTTAGAATTGGCGCATCTTGACTGCACCGTGTTTCAGGAAAATCTGCCGTGGCAGTGCAGCTTTGAAAATGACGCCAATGCGGCAGGCTATGCAGAATTGCGCGACCTTTCGGCCGAAGGAACTGTGATTTACCTTTCTCTCAGCAACAGCGTTGGCGGTGCAATTTATCAGAACGGAGTTCTTTTGCCGGGAAGTGAAGAGCGCGGCGGAGAATTCGGACATATGCGCCTGGAGCCGGAGGGAAAGCTTTGCTATTGTGGACAAAAAGGTTGCTTCGATGCTTATTGTTCTGCGCTGCGCTTAAGCGAAAAAGCCGGCGGAAGTCTGGAACGGTTCTTTGATGGAATAAATCGTGAAAACCCGGAGCTGATGACTGTCTGGCAGGATTATCTGCATTGGCTTTCCTATGCGGTTATCAATTTACGCATGATATTTGATGGAAAAATTATTTTAGGCGGCTATGTTGGCGGATATTTGGCGCCCTATCTGGATCCCCTCCGCACTCAAGTGCAAAAGCTGGATCCTTTCGGTCACGCCGGAGATTACCTGTTTTGCGGAAAATATCGACAGCTGGCAAGCGCATATGGGGCTGCGCTTCGCCCATTAGACACATATCTTGAGAGTATATAACGAAATATTTTTTCATACCCGGCTGCAGCAGACTGCTGCAGCCGGATTTTTAGCTGCTGTTTCAAAAAAATGGGATTCATAAAAAATAATTGCATTTGCTTACCTTGTAACGAGAACAAAATAATTTCGTTTTTTAAACATTCTCTTGACAAACAGAAAAAAATAATGCAATATAGAGTTACTTTAATAGACTGTTTAATAAAGTTTAAATTTAACCAAAGGAGTGTATTGCATTGTTACAACAGGTTATGACAGCCCCTGGTGAAATTGTTTTTCGCGAGGTTGAAAAACCAACCCCAAAAGCCGGAGAGGTTCTGGTCAAGATTATGAAAATCGGTGTGTGCGGCAGCGATATTCACGTTTATCATGGCGAGCATCCGTTTACCAAATACCCCGTTACACAGGGACACGAGGTTTCCGGCCGGATCGAAGCGCTGGGAGACGGTGTATCCGATCTGCACATCGGACAAAAGGTGACCATTGAACCACAGGTCGTTTGCGGCGAATGCTACCCCTGCCGCCACGGCAAATATAATCTGTGCGAAAGCTTAAAGGTTATGGGATTCCAAACCACCGGAACCGCAAGCGAGTTTTTTGCGGTTCCTGCCTCCAAAATCACTCTGCTGCCGGATGAGATGACCTATAACGAAGGCGCTATGATTGAACCATTGGCAGTCACCATGCACGCTGCAAAACGCTTTTCGGAGCTTAAGGGTTCCAAGGTGGCGATTCTGGGCTGCGGACCGATTGGAATTCTGCTTGCACAAAGCTGTAAAGCACTTGGCGCGGCCAAAGTGATGATTACCGATATTTCGGATACCCGCCTGGCAATTGCCAAAACATGTGGCGTTGACTATACAATCAACACCAAAAACACTGATTTCGGAGAGGCAATGGTAAATTGCTTCGGTCCCGACAAGGCAGACGTGATCTACGATTGCGCCGGCAACAACATCACCATGGGGCAGGCGATCAAGTATGCGCGCAAGGGCAGCAAGCTGGTGCTGGTTGCTGTATTTGCAGGCATGGCAACGATTGACCTTGCCGTACTCAACGACCATGAGCTTGATCTGGACACCTCCATGATGTATCGCCACGAAGACTACTTGGACGCAATTCGTTATGTGCAGGAAGGAAAGATTCAACTCAAGCCGCTGATGACAAAGCACTTTGCATTCCGTGATTATTTGTCCGCTTACCGGTATATTGATGCAAACCGCGAAAGCACCATGAAGGTGCTGATTGATGTGGATGCAAGCGAAGATTAAAAGCCGGGAAGCAGGGGGAACTGCTGTGAACATCGCTGAGGAGTGCTGATATAAAATGGAAAAAACGTATGATATTGTGGCATTGGGTGAAAGCCTGATCGACTTTGTCCCCGCGGGAAAAAATGAATTAGGAATGCCTCTGTTCAGTTGTAATCCGGGCGGTGCCCCCGCCAATGTTCTGGCAATGTTTTCGAAATTAGGCGGAAAAAGCGCCTTTATTGGAAAAGTAGGAAAAGATGCATTCGGACAGTTCCTGATTTCCAACATGGATTCTGCCGGAATCGACACCCGCGGTGTTCTTCAGGATCCCACAGTGCCCACGACACTCGCCTTTGTTCAGCTGGATGAGCACGGCGACCGCAACTTCAGCTTTTACCGCAATCCCGGAGCCGACATTATGCTCCGGACGGAGGAAGTCTCTGCAAAATTGATTTCGGACTGCCGCATCTTTCACTTTGGCAGCGTATCGCTGACTGCCGAACCCTGCCGTTCTGCCACCCTGAACGCTGCAGTATCCGCCAAAACAGCAGGCGCTCTCATCAGTTATGACCCAAACTACCGCCCTTTGCTTTGGGATGATGAAGCGCATGCGGTTGCAGAAATGAAAGCGGCAATCGTCCTTTCGGATGTGCTGAAGGTATCGGAGGAAGAGATGCGGCTGCTGACGGGAGAAAACACATTGACAGAGGGTGCAAAAAAACTTGCTGCAATGGGACCAACGGTGGTTCTGATCACGCTTGGCGCAGGAGGAGCATTTTACTACACGCCACATCAGTCCGGTCTTCTGCCGACCTATGACGTCAAAACAATCGATACGACCGGTGCCGGAGATGCCTTTTTAGGCGCGCTGCTCTGGTGCCTGCGCGGCAAATCTGCGCAGCAGCTTGCTCAGCTTTCGGGTGCGGAATGGAATTCCGCGGTTCAATTTGCAAATGCCGCAGGCAGCCTGACCACAACGCGCAAAGGTGCTATTCCTGCTATGCCGAACCGTGAATCAATTGAAGAATGCATTCAAAATATTGCACTGCTTGGCTCAACGGATTAAGATTTTGCCTTGGATAAAGCTTCCTTTCCCGGAATATCGTCCGGTGCAGAAACCGCGGCGGGAGAACGACGACCGCACAAATAACAAATAGCGAACAAAAAGAAAGCCCCAACATCGACTCCGTAAAACGGCGGTCTGATCGTTGGGACTTTTTTCATTCGTTTCTTCTTTTTGTCTCATTGGGGGTCTCGCCGGTCATTGCGCGGTAGCAGCGGCAGAAATACCCGATATTTTCGAACCCGCAGGCATATATCACATCTGCCACTGTGATAGTCTCTTCAGTAAGAAGCACCCTTGCGCGGTTTATTCTCAGTCGGTTCCGGTATTTTACCGGCGACATCCCAAACTGTTTGTGAAACAGCCTTCGAAACGTGTTCACGCTCATGTGGCATACGTCGGCAAACCTTTGGACCGGAAGGTTTTGAAGATAGGTCTGCTCCAAGTGAAGCTCGCCCGCGGCAATGCGGTCTTCTGCCGTGTATTTCATGCGGTACACTTTGCCTTTCGGCAAAAAAACGAGATCTTCCGCTTCGGCAGTCAGGGTTGTCCCTTCTATCTCCCGGAAACAGGCGCTTCCACTTCTGATATAGAAAAAGCCGCAGTTTTTTCTGCCGTTTTCCCCCTGCACGACCGTTCGCCCGGACGGTCGCTTCCCCGAAATAACGGTAATGTTGCAAAAATTCCATTCATCTGAAAGATTCCGTATTCATATTCTTTCTCCAGCATTTTTTAGAACTTTCCGGAGGACCGATTTGCAGTATCCGCATCGGTGACACCTTTTATCGCAGGTCGACGTTTTGGCAAACCAATCTTCGGGGAAATCTTTGTTGCTGATGATATCGGACGCAATCGCCCTGCCGAAACCGGGTTCGAAAAGATCCAGCGTATTCCCCACAAAACTTCTTCTGGCATAGGCATCGATTACCATGCCGGGGAACGTGTGCATTCTGGTCGCAAGTTTCATCGTGTCGACCAGGCAGGTCTTTGCTTGTTAAAATAGTCGCCCTTTTCCCCTTCCCGGATCTCAGCGCCGCCCTGAAAAGCCCAGTCGCATCGATCCATATCAACATCGACCCGCTCCAGGTCATAGCCGCTGATATGATCTTTGATCGTTCTGTCAGCAGGGATGCAGCCACCGTGGCATTCGCGCACACAAGGCATGCAGCGATTGCAGAGAGTGCCGGGCTTCATGATCGGGTCGGGCTCCAATTCCAGTTCGGTGATGATGATCCCCATACGGACGCGGGGGCCGAACTCCGGCGTCAGCAGCATTTTGGAATATCCGATCTCACCGAGACCGCACAAAAAACCTGCGATCCTCATGCTGATCAGCACGTCGGGAGCTGCCTTTCCGGGCGCTACGGGACGGGAATCGTTTTCCTTAAAAAAGCCAAAATTATCGATGGCTCTCCAGTCGCTCTGGTGCCCCATGGGAACCGCTTCGTATCCGGCGTCTTCGATCATTTTGCTTAGATTGATCACGACCAGAGGCATATACAAATAGGTGATGTCGCCATAACCCATCGCGGAATAGTTAGAAAAATAGGTTCCCTCTTCCACACCGCGGAGCGAACCCCTTAACACGCGAAACCCTAAAGCGATGACGGATTTTGCTTTCGGCATAATCTGCTTGGGATCCATTTGTATCGGCGCAGTGCTCCACCGGTCGATTGAACCGATGCCTACAATATCGGCACCCATTCTTTTTGCTGCCGCTTTAATATCTGCGGATGTAATCATCGGTTCCCGCCTTTCATCCATTTTTTATTACACTATAACAATAAAAAAACAAATATCAAGGCATAAAGCAACTGCATCGTTACACAAAACAACCAATATGACGAGATCGCAAACTGCTTTGCCTGTCAACTGACACCTTCTTTTGGGTGCTATTGTTTGTACATCTGCCGCAAAGACCGGTTCGCGTTTCTGGCATACTTGAGGTAGAACTCTAAATCTTGTCTAATTTCCTCGCCGGTAGCGTGATTCATATCCCGCAAAATTCTTCTCGCCATTGCGATATCTAACGGAGTATCTATAAAAATGGCGCAATCAATATGTTCGCTTAATGCTTTATGGCAGTATGCAAAAGGATAATCCAATATTAAATATTCACAATCTGAGTTTTTCTTTATTTTAAGAACATCTTTTATCAGCGGACTCAAATCCCACACATTATAGTCTGCCCCTTGCTTTGTCCATGCGTAGAATAGAAATTCAATAAGCCTTGTAGAATATCTTTCCAGACATTAAAACTATCGGGTAAGATGCTTACACCTTTTCCCTCAACAATGTCCTTTAACTGTATAATATTTCAGAGAGAAATGCTACCCATTTAGATTATCCATTCCGTTCCTTTGCGAAAAGTTCCGTAGCAATCATAGGAAATGGGGTACCCTTTCCATAAAAATCATAATTTCTCGTCTGCGACAGAAAGAGTGATTTTCGCTTGTTGGGATATCGCAAACCCTTATTTAAACTGGAAGTTGTCGAAATCAATTAGCGGTAAAATCTACATCATATCGTGTTCCATGTGAGAATAGAACACCATCTGTTAATTTGACACATAAAATAATAGTATTCTCATCATCAAAATTATTGTGACCGTTATCAATCCACTCACTAAAGGCTTTCTTCAGTTTTTCCGCAATTCCTTTGTTTTCTTCTTTACAAAACCAACCTAAACTTATACCTTTTCCATGTGCAGCAAACCAATCACCACATAGTCCCACATTGGGATTTATTTCAATCTGTTTCATTTTGTTTGATAACGCATATGTAATTATATAAAACGCTCCATTTTCATAATACGCATCTACAGTTCGTACACTTGGGAAATTACCATTGATAGTTGCAAGGGCTATCAAAGTATCATGCCTAAACCGTTCGTTCATAATTTCCTGTACCTTTTCCGAAAAAGTTTCATTCATATAACGATCCCCCAAGTTCAAATTTGTCGATTTGTATCCCATATATTATAGAAACCATATATGAGTTTTTCAATCACGCTACTACCTTGTACGAAATACCCTTATATCTTCCCGTATCGTTTTATATCGCCATCTCTGCACGTTCTTCAATGTCTTGTATAACACCCTCTTCAATGAGTAAATATCTATAATATCTTTTGAAGAAATCACGTTCATCATCAAGTGTTTTATACCAAGTTTTTTACCTTCACTTGCCAAATTAAAGAGTTTCATCATTTTTTCATAAGGCAATTCAAATTGTTTCCCAGACCACTCGCTTATTTGACTATCGCGCCAAAGTTCTTTCTCTTTACAGAAATAAGTTATTGTCCCATCTCTGTCAAAGAAAATTGCCTTATACTTCATTTTATATTCATCTCCGCATCATATTACATTTTTTGATTATTGCTTAAAAACAGCGAATTTTCTACATCATAATTAACTTTGTCTCTATTGTAGCGCAAGCATATCGGAGGTGAGGGTACAACGTTGCGTCAGAGCCACAGCAATCGTTCATGCAAAACATTACATTATATAAAAAGTAAAAACCCCTCGAAAAAATCAAGGGGTTTTTACTCTGTGCTTAGATGCACAAACATGGAGGCGCCACCCAGACTTGAACTGGGGGTGAAGGTTTTGCAGACCTCTGCCTTACCACTTGGCTATGGCGCCATAAGTTTGGAAACAAAAAGCGCTTAAATAAGCGCTTTTGTTTCATTTTGGAGCGGATGACGAGGCTCGAACTCGCTACCTCCACCTTGGCAAGGTGGCGCTCTACCAGATGAGCTACATCCGCAGATGGTGCCTCCGATCGGAATCGAACCAATGACACGGGGATTTTCAGTCCCCTGCTCTACCGACTGAGCTACAGAGGCAAATATGGCGACCCGGAACGGGCTCGAACCGTCGACCTCCTGCGTGACAGGCAGGCGTTCTAACCAACTGAACTACCGGGCCATAAGGTGGTGGGAACAACAGGGCTCGAACCTGTGACCCTCTGCTTGTAAGGCAGATGCTCTCCCAGCTGAGCTATGCTCCCCAACCGATGCGCCGCTTTTAGCGTGTGCCGTAGCGACGTGTTATATAATACTACATGCCGCGCAAAAAGTCAACACTTTTTTCAAGTTTTTATTTCAGCAAATTGCAAAAAACAGTCTCCGCGGCAAAAGCCATTCTGCCGGCGCAAAAGAACCCGGGGTCGGAGGGATTTCGCCCCAAGGACATTCTATTGCGCACGATCCTCATTTGCAAGAATCACTCTGGCTGCAAGGCGATAAAGCTGCTCAAGCGTACAAAGCTCCCCTGCCTCTCGGCGGAAACCGGCGGCTCCCTTTAACCCATGCACATACCACGCGGCGTGCTTGCGAGCTTCCCGCATTCCATGAGCCTCCCCGCGCAGCGCACAAAGCTGCTCCATATGACGGCACATCACCTGCATCCGTTCAGCGGGTCCCGGTTCCGGAATTTGGCGGTGCTCGGTGATCCACGCGCACGTCCGTTGAAAAATCCACGGGTTCCCGCACGCCCCCCGACCAATCATGACCGCGTCACAGCCTGTCTGCTCCAACATTTTTGCGGCATCCTCCGGAGTAAAAATATCGCCGTTGCCGATCACCGGAATTTTGACCGAACGCTTGAGCTGTGCAATATAATCCCAGTCCGCCGGGGGAGCATACATCTGCGCGCGCGTGCGTCCGTGAATGGTAACTGCCTGCGCGCCCGCAGCCTCACAGAGCTGCGCCACCTCAATCCCGTTGACGGAGTGTTCGTCCCAGCCCTTGCGCAGCTTAACGGTAACCGGCACTGGCACCGCGTTTGCAACCGCTTCCACAATTCTGGCACAAAGCGCCGGATCCTTCATTAGAGATGCCCCGCCACCGCTGGAATTCACTTTTGGCGCCGGGCAGCCCATATTGATATCGATCACGTCCGGCTCAAAATCCATCGCACGTCGAGCAGCTTCCGCCATCACCGCCGGGTCATCGCCGAACAGCTGAATTCCCGCAGGCCTTTCTTTTTGGGAAAGCTCCATCAGCTCGGCAGATTTCCGATCTGAAAAATGTAATCCCTTGGAGCTGACCATTTCGCTGACGACATAGCTCGCGCCGAATCCGACACAAAGCTCGCGGAACGCTCGATCCGCCACGCCGGCCATCGGCGCCAGCGCTACTTTTCCATCCCATTCCAGATTTCCTATCTTCAAACGCAACTTCCCCTTTCGGCGCGTCTGCCGGCCCCGCCCCGCTTTGTTATTATACCTTACTTTTCAAAAAGTTGCAACAAACTTGCATGATACAAAAACATTCCCGCATTCGTTTTACCGTTCCGATGTGATAAACTGAAAGGCAAAGAGGAGTGTTAAGCATGACGGAAAAAACACAGGTTTATGCGGCAATCGGCCGGTTGGTACGCTACGGGCTGCGCTGCGGGCTGCTGCCGGAGGAAGAATTCATTTACGCCCGCAACCTGCTGCTCGGCGAGCTGCAGCTGGACGATTACATCGAAACCGACGCGCCCGATTCAGACGACCTTTCGCAAATTCTGCAGCCGATGATCGACTATGCGGTCGAGAACGGCTTGACCCGCGGAGACAGCGCCACCGCCCGCGATTTATTTGACACACGGCTGATGAACTGCCTGACGCCGCGCCCCGCAGAGGTCCAACGCGTTTTCCGCGAAAAATACGCGGTTTCTCCCCAAAGCGCCACCGATTATTTTTACAAACTTTGCGGCGATTGCAATTACATTCGCCGTTACCGGATTGCACGCGACGTCAAATGGGTGACTGAAACACCATACGGCGCGCTGGATATCACCATCAATCTTTCCAAACCGGAAAAAGACCCGAAAGCCATTGCAGCCGCGCTTTCTGCAGGAACCTCTTCCTACCCGGAATGCGCCCTCTGCCGCGAAAACGAAGGCTATGCAGGCAGACTGAACGCCCCGGCGCGTCAAAATCACCGGCTGATCCCCGTAACCGTCAACGGCTCTTCGTGGTTTTTGCAATATTCCCCCTACGTCTATTACAATGAACACTGCATTGTATTCAACCGCTGCCACACACCGATGAAAATCGACGGCGATACCTTCCGAAAGCTGTTCAGCTTTGTGCGCCAGTTTCCGCACTATTTTGTCGGTTCCAACGCCGATCTGCCGATCGTCGGCGGTTCCATTCTGGCTCACGACCACTTTCAGGGCGGGCGTTATTCTTTTGCGATGGCAAAAGCGCCGGTGGAACAACCGTTTTCTGTCCACGGGTTTGAAGACGTACGCGCAGGGATCGTTCGTTGGCCGATGAGCGTTCTCCGTCTGGATTCCCCCGACGAAACACGCGTGGTTGCTCTGGCGGAGAAAATTCTTGCGGCCTGGCGCGCTTATACGGACGAAAGCGCCGTTATTTTTGCGGAAACCGACGGCACTGCGCACAACACGATCACGCCGATTGCACGCAAAAACGGCACCGATTACGAACTTGACCTTGTTCTGCGCAATAATTTGGCTACACCGCAGCATCCGCTCGGGCTTTACCATCCGCACGAGGAGTTCCACCACATTAAAAAAGAAAACATCGGCCTGATTGAGGTCATGGGGCTTGCGGTGCTGCCGGCCCGACTGAAAACCGAGCTTGCCGCTCTTCGCAATGCGGTGCTTTCCGGCGCCGACCTGCAATCGGATGAAACGCTTGCCAAGCACGCGGACTGGATGCAGGAAATTCTGACCCGCCACCCTGACTTTTCTGCCGAAACGGCCGACAATATTCTGCAGCAAGAGGTCGGCCGCGCTTACTGCGCCCTTTTGGAGCAATGCGGCGTATTTGCCCGAAACCCGGACGGCCGCCGCGCTTTTGAACGTTTTCTCGCTTCGCTCAACGCATAAACCGCCTGAAAACAACCCGCCGGTATTCCTTATTCTGCAAGGAATGCCGGCGGCTTTGTCTTTTAGCCAAAATCATGCCTTCCGCCGCCGGAGCTCCCTATTTCTTCAAATACCCGGACAATCTGTTCGATTTTTAAAAAACACTCTTCATCGTTCAAACTGTCATCCTGAATAATTGTTTTGATTTGCCGCAACGCTTCATAAGACTTTTTTTCTGCAAGTTCGTTCGCGTCTATCATCAGGTTTGGAAATGTTATTTGAATTTCTTCCTGTTCCAATATTTTTGAAATAATTTCTGCGTATAAATTCATTTTTATCACCTCAAACTCTATTTTAACGTAAATACCGTTAAAATTCAATCCCGCTTCCGGTTTATGTTTCAATAAAGCAGGGTGATGAGGATGTACGAACGAATTCGGAGTCTTCGCGAAGACAAAGATCTCTCTCAAAAAGAAATGGCAGCCATTTTAAATGTTGCACAGACGACTTATTCCGATTATGAACACGGAAAAATCAATATTCCGGTGGAAGCTCTCAAAAAGCTTGCCGTTTTTCATAAAACGAGTATTGACTATCTGCTCGAGCTGACGGACAATCCCGTTCCCTATGAAGCAAAACGGCATAAATAGTGCAGATAAATGTAAAGCCGCCGGTATTCCTTATTCTGCAAGGAATACCGGCGGCTTTGCATCAATAAAATTCATGCTGGGTTTGATCCGTTTCAGGATCCCATCGCAGAAATTCTTCATTGATCGCATCATTTTGAAACACATCGAGCATCCGGCCAAAACCCGGCGAAAGCTCCATCTTGCGGATTTCATCCTCGGTCGCCCAAAAATTTTCTCCTTCCTCGCTTTCATTCAAAAGCTCACCGGAGAAACAGTTGGTTCGGTAAAAAAAGACCAGATAGCAAAAATCTTCTTCCCACCAGCTTTTGCATCCGCAAAGGTGAAGGTTTGAAACGGTCAGCCCGGTTTCCTCAAACACCTCCCGGGCAGCGGCCTCTGTCACGGGTTCTCCCGGTTCAACATGACCGCCGGGAAACGCAATTCCCTTCCAACTCAGACGCCGGTTCTGAACCAGCAGCCTTCCTGTCGTTAAATCTTCCACCATACACATAGTGGTCAGTTCTGCTCTGCATTGCCGCATTGCCGCAACTTCCTTTCCTTCAAGTTTTATTTTCAGGCGCTGCCGGTTTCGTGCCGCGGGCAAACACGGCGCTGCTTGTTCCGCAAAATATCCAGAACGCCACTAAAAATCCTGCAGTGACGTCGGACGCAAAATGCATGCCTTCTACCATGCGGGAAAAAGCCGTCAACGCAGCCCAACAGCAAACAAACACCTCCAGCACGGTTTTATGACGCGCGACACCGGGGAAAACCGACGGCAGAAGCAGCAGCAGTAAAACCATGCTGCCGTTTGCCGTGTGCCCACTGGGGAATGATTTAAACGCATCGGATACCGGTTTTCCCTGCGGAAACAGCCAGCGCACAAATTCCGCCGCCGGTTCTGTCATGGCGTAAAAACGCGGCCGTCCCCAGATGTTTTTCAGCAACTCCACCGCAAGAAATACTGCGGTAATTGTAACAATCGCCGTTACCTCCGCGCAGCGGAGAGTCTCCGGCTCCGGGTGCAGCACACCGCCCAACAGCAGCGTGCCGCCGAACAACAGCAGCGTCAGCGCCATAACCGCCGCAGGATGAACCCGATCAAGATAGCGAAAGAAAAGATATCCGCCCGCCGCAGCAAACAGAAGCGCAGCAAAACAACCGAACAGGCGCCATCCGACCGTTTGGCTTTTTGAGCGCGTAAGGCAGCCGGAAAAAAGCAGTCCGCATATCGGCGGCGCCATTGGCGCGGCAACACGAAAAAACGCGCCGAACCATGTTCCCGGTCGGTAAACCAATTGCGCGACCGGCAAATCAAAAAAGAAAAAAAACAGCAGCGCTCCGCATCCGAAGACGGAAATTGCCCAAACCGTTTTTCTGGAAACCGGCATATCCTCTTCGCCCTTCCTTTCTGAAAAGAGAAGGCTCCTGCGGCCGTTGTGCCGTAAGAGCCTTTCGTTCTTTCTTTTTCAGAGCACAAAACTCTCTCTGGCTCAGCCGGCGCTTTTCTCCATCCAGCTGGGCGAATATTTGTTCTGAGCCGCTTCGTTTACCGTAAAGGTACGGTTGCTCATTTCCTTCTCAATCAGTTCGGTGTACTCGGTATCTTTAATCGCATGACGAATGGTGGAGGCGTTGTTTTTGAGATAATCGGTTTCTTTTTCAATATCGTACATAGCCACCACATACATATAGTTACCATACGTAAATACCGTCGCTTTGCCGGCTTTGACGCTCGTCAGGTTTTTGTAAAAGTCCTCGGCATAGCTTTTGGTGAGCACCGTAATATTCTCCGACATATTGACCTTCGCGCTGCTGTGCTTGGCATTATATTCGTCAACGATTTCGGAAAACGTTTTGTCGCCTTTCTCGTAGCTGTCCTTAACGCCGTTAAGCTCGGTTTCAATTTTCTGCTGATCCTCGGTACCCAGCGCATTGCCGGAGCTGTCCTTCAGGCTGACCGAAAAATATTTGATGCTGGAATAGTTCTTGGTAAAATATTCCTTCACATCACTGTCGCTTACTGCGCTGGTGCCGTTCGCGCCGTAAATAGAGTCAAAGTGCTTTTCGGAAAGCTTGGAAAACTGATATAGATCCTTCAGCGAGGTTTTTGCAATCCCAATTTTTTCATAGCTGGAGCTGTTCGAATCCCATGCGGTATCCACGGATTCGTTAATAGCACTCTGCTCCTCGTCGGTCAACGTAATTTTTGCAGCGTCGCAGAGATCCAACACAGTAAGCAACTTTTTGGAGGCGTCAAGCGCCTGGTTTTTCATCCATGTTTCAGCATCGATTTTCTCGTCGTCTACCGTAACCGTCTGCCCGATCGGCGACGCGGTTACATCCTCCGTCATATAACGCGCGCTGGCATAAGCCGACTGCAAATACGCAATGTAAATGCCGACCGGAATTTCTCTGGAATTTGTTTTCACAATCCAGGAGCCGACGTTGGAGCACGCTGTTGCCGAAAACGCCATCAGCATTGCAAGCGCTGCCGCCGCAATTTTTTTCATGAGCTTCATGTTGTTTAACCATTCCTTTCGCTGTAAACCGCCGCACGATGGCCGCGGATTTTTCTCCTGTTCTCAGGGAACGCATGAAAGAATTATACAATGAAATTTCTGATTTGTCTACCAATTCTTTTATTTTGCCCAAAGGTTTTGCCCAAAGGTCTGCCGGTTATTTTTGATTTTCTTTCAGAATTCCGAGCACTGTTTTCAGTTCCGCGAGCACCGGCTGCTGCATTTTAACGGAAAGATAAGGCTTTGCGCCGGCGCTGAGCAGCACCCTGCCGCGCATTGCCACCACCAGCCGTGCAATCGCCGCCTTGTCGATCTGATTCTGATAAATCAGCAGGTTACCCGCATTCTGGCGGATTTCATAAATACCGAGCGAACGGGCGGTATTCCGCAGCAGTGCAACATCTACCAGCCCGGTGACGGAGGCGGGCGGGTCGCCGTAGCGGTCGATCATCTCATCCACCACGTCGTCGGCGTCCTCTTCGCCACGGATGTCGGCAATGCGGCGATAAATATCCAGACGCTGATTCAGATTCGGAATATAGCTCTCCGGAATATGCGCCTGCACCTGAATATCAACCAGACATTCATTATCCACATTGTAATCCGGTGTTTCTCCCTTTTCGAGCGCAACTGCCTCCCCGAGCAGTTTGAGGTACATATCATAGCCGACCGCTTCCATGTGACCATGCTGCTGCGCGCCGAGCACATTGCCCGCTCCGCGGATCTCAAGGTCACGCATTGCGATGCGGAAACCGGAGCCAAACTCCGTAAATTCCCGAATCGCTTCGAGGCGTTTGGTGGAGATTTCAGACAGAACCTTGCCGCGTGTAAACGTCAGATACGCATAAGCTCTCCGCGAGGAGCGCCCCACACGGCCGCGCAGCTGATGCAGCTGAGAAAGCCCCATCCGGTCGGCGTTTTCAATAATCAGCGTGTTTACATTCGGCACGTCGATCCCTGTTTCGATGATGGTCGTGCAGACAAGGACGTCGATTTCCTGTTCGAGCAGCTTGCGCCACACCTCGGAAAGCGTTTCTTCGTCCATTTTACCATGTGCCACGGCAATTCTGGCATCGGGCAGCGCCTTTTGCAGCCGGGAAGCGACGCTTTCAATTGATTCCACACGATTGTGCAGGTAATAAACCTGCCCGCCGCGCCGCAGTTCGCGTCGGATTGCATCGTTGACAATTCCCTGATCGTGCTCGAGCACATAGGTCTGCACCGGATGACGGTCCTGCGGGGCTTCTTCGATGACCGACATGTCACGAATGCCGCTCATGGCCATATTCAGCGTGCGCGGAATCGGCGTCGCCGAAAGCGTCAGTACATCCACATTATTGCACAGCGATTTCAGCTTTTCCTTTTGCGCCACACCGAACCGCTGTTCTTCGTCGATAATGACAAGGCCGAGATCCCGGAACTGCACGTCCTTCTGCACCAACCGGTGAGTGCCGACAACCATATCGATTTCGCCGCGCCGCAGCTGTTCAATGGTTTTTTCCTGTTGTTTCGGCGTGCGGAAGCGCGAAAGCAGCCCCACCCGAATCGGAAAGCCTTCCATCCGGCGCAGTACGGTCTGATAATGCTGCCAGGCAAGAATGGTCGTGGGCACCAGCAGCGCACACTGCTTGGAATCGGCAATGCACTTGAACGCCGCGCGCAGCGCAACCTCCGTTTTCCCGAAACCGACATCGCCGCAGAGCAGCCGATCCATGGGCGCCGTCCGCATCATATCCGCCTTGATTTCGTCGATGCAGCGCATCTGATCTTCCGTTTCGGTATATTCAAAATGCGCTTCAAAATCCTTTTGCCAGTCGGTATCGGGCGGGAACGCATGGCCGGGCGCCTGCATCCGCTTGGCGTAAAGCGCAATCAGTTCCTTTGCAATATCCTTAACCGCCGCCCGAACGCGCGTTTTTGCTTTTTGCCACTCGGTTCCGCCCAGCCGGTTGAGTTTGAGCTGCGCTTCTTCGCTGGAACCAATGTATTTCGCCACCAGGTCAAGCTGTGTCACCGGAACATAAAGCGTGTCCTGTTTTGCATAGCGGATTTTGATATAATCCTTTGTAATGCCCTGCATTTCAATTTTATGAATTCCTTCAAACACGCCGATTCCATGCACGGAATGAACGACGTAATCGCCGGGAGACAGCTCCGAAAGGCTCTGAATATCCTGCCCCTGCTTAATTTTTCGCCGTTTGGCATGGCGCTGCGCCACCGCCCCGTGGGTAACCACCAGCACACCGGCCGCCGGGTATTCCATACCGCCCGAAAGGCCGCCTTCCAGCACGAGCACAGTTCCCGGCAGCGGCTGCGGCGGTTTTTTGTCAAACTGCGCGGGCAGGTTTTCCTTTTTCAGGTCGTCCGCAAGGCTCTGCGCCGCTTTTTCGGTTCCGGCCAGCACAATGGCACACCAGTTTTTTTCAATCGCCGGTGCAACGTCCTCGCAAAGCTGCTTCACACCGCCGCCCCAGACGGAAACGGAACGGGCCGTCATGTTGACCAGAGTGCGCACGCTTGTTTCAAACCCGCCGTGCGGAAACGCCTCCAGATACACCGCGCCGCGTTTCTCAAAAAAGCGCAACGCGTCCATCCAGTCGCGCGCGTAGGTGTCCAGCCCTCGGCAGAGAACGCCTTCCTCCAGCAGCCCCTTAACGTCCTCACCGAACTGCCACGCTGCCGAACGCGCCCGCTCACGCACGCGGGACTCCTCCGAAAGAAAGACTGAAAAACCTTCGTCGATATAATCCAACAGACTGGCTGTTTTGCCGCCGTAAAGCAGCGGCAGAAACTTATCTGCAGAGCCGGGCGTTCTTCCGTCACGCAGCTTTTGGGCTTCCGCCTGCAGCACCGCCCGTGCCGCTTCGGCAGATTTTCCGCGCAGCGAGGACGAAAGCTTTTCAATTTGCGCTGCCAGCTCTTCCGGCCGGTCGATCACTGCCTCACAGGAAGGCGCCAGCGTAACGGTTTCGGCCGGATTGGTTCGGCGCTGCGTTTCCGGGTCAAAAAAACTGACGGTATCGATTTCGTCGCCCCAAAACTCGGTTCGGATCGGCGCGGGCGCACCCGGCGCGAAGAAATCCAGAATACCGCCGCGGTGCGAAAACTGCCCCGCGCCCTCCACCTGCTCTGCACGTTCATAACCGGCGGCAAGCAGCGCGCGTTCCAGCGTCTGCATGGAAATCTGTTCCCCCGCACTGACCGACGCTGTGCGCGCCTTCAGTTCCTCCGGCGGAATGGTCAGCTCCAGCGCCGCGTCAATACAGCAGATGACCGCGTCGGCCGTCTGATCCAAAATCTGCGCCAGCGCGCCAAGCCTTTGATGTTCGTATTCACGGCTGCTGCTTTCCACATCGCGCAGGGAAAACTCCCGGTAAGGATAAACGACGCAGCGCATTCCCATCATCGTCAGATCATCGTGGATCCGCTGCCCTTCCGCCTCATCGCCCACCACAACAAATGCCTTTCTTCCATGTTCCTCACAAAGCGATGAGATCAGATGCGCCTTGTGAACCGTTGCAACGCCGGTTACGCAGGCCGGCAGTTTTCCGGCGGCAAATGCCTCGGAAACCGCCTTGTATTCGGGGTTTCGCCGCATGGCGTTCGTCAGCAGCTTCAATGGTTTTGCTCCTCTCTGCTTTGCAGATATTGCCGCAGCATGGCACACCAGTCGGTCTGAATAATATCAAATCCCCGATCGATCAGATTACCCCACCCGGCGTCCGGATTTCCGTTCACTGCACAATCGTCGGTATGTCCCGCAGAAATAACCTCTTTTTCATCATATACAATCGTATTCACCCAAACATCCATTCCTGCCCGATGCATCTCTTCCAGATATTCCAGGCAGGCAACCGGATCGCTGTCGTTTTCAAACAGAACCTCCGCGCCGATACAGTGCAGTGCGCGCTTCTGCAGCATTTTCGTACAGCTGTCGCGGTAGCGGATCACCGGCATAAACGCCATTTCAGGGGCAAAACGCTCCACCGCATCAAAATATTCCGGTTTTTCCGGCGTTTTGATGATGACCTGCTCCGCCATGTTATGGCGGTGGATCGCATCTGCGATCGCCTGCGGCGCATGCCAGAATTTATCCACATTCACCACACAGCGGCTCTTGAGCTGTTCCAAAACATCATCTAGCCGTGAAACACCGTAATGCGTCAATACACCGTCCTGATTTCGATAGTGCCATGCAGAGACTTCCTTTGCAGTCATCTGCGCAATTGGCGTCGGGCAAGTCAGGTAAGGCTTCTCCATGCCCGGATGAAAAACAAACAACACACCGTCTGAACTGGGCGCAACGTCCAGTTCAATGATATCCGCACCCTGCAGCAGCGCGATTTCAAAGGCTGTTGGCGTGTTGCAGGGAATGTTAGCGCCCGAAACACCCCGATGCGCCGCCATTTTGATCTTTTTCCTCATGGTTTTTTCTCCTTACCCTGCCCGTTTGCCCGGGAAGCTTTCCACGCGCTCCGGCATTTTAACGAAAGACGATCTGTCAGGAATTAAACCGGTTCATTGCTTCGGCGAATTTTCCCTCCACCAATAAGGCGCAGACCTCCGGCATTTTTTTAAGAGCCTCGTCCAGCGCTGCGGCATCATCGCCTTTGCACGAGGACAGCACCCAGTCTGCAAGATCCCAGCGCGGATCCGGCTTTGCACCCACGCCGATTTTAACGCGCGGAAACGTGTCCTTCCCCGTGAGGTATATGATGCTCTTTATTCCGTTATGCCCGCCGTCGCTGCCCTTTAAACGGATACGCAGTTTTCCGGGCTGCAGCGAGATATCGTCATAAAGCACCAGCATCCGCTCCGGCGGAATCTTATAAAATGCGGCAGCGTCGCGCAGCGCCTCTCCGCTGCTGTTCATAAAAGTTTGCGGTTTGAGCAGCAGCACCCGTCTGCCGCCGAGCTGCGCTTCCCCGCAGAGCGACTTAAATTTAAGCCGGTCAACGCGTGCACCGCAGGACTCCGCCACGGCGTCCAGCGCGCGGAAGCCTGCGTTGTGGCGCGTTGTTTCGTACTCCTTTCCCGGGTTGCCCAGACCGGCAATTAACCACTCCACCGGTCCTGCCGGGGGAGTACTCGTTTGCAGCAGCTTTGAAAAAATTCCTGTCATAAATTATGTCCCCCATGATTTCCATAAACCACAACGGGCGGGACAGCCGTGCCGCCCCGCCTTTTCGGTCCGATTCGATTGATTTCGCACTGTTTCGTGCTTTTGCCCTTCCGGTCAGATGAACATCGGAGAAACCGGCTTATCCTCATAAATACGCTCGATGGCTTCCGCAAAAATCGGCGCAACGGAAAGCTGCGTAATTTTCTCCAGTTTCTTTTCCGCCGGCAGAGCCACCGTGTCAAGCAGCACCAGCTCCTTGATCGGGCTGGCAGAAAGGCGCTCGATGGCCGGGCCGGAAAGCACTCCGTGCGTTGCGCAGGCATAAACCTCTGTTGCACCGCCCTTTTCGATGATGGCGGCAGCGCCGTTGCAGAGCGTTCCTGCCGTATCGATCATGTCGTCGACAATGATGATTTTTTTACCCTGCACATTGCCGATAATATTCATCACTTCGGAAACATTGGCACGCTGGCGGCGTTTGTCCACAATGGCAAGCGGGCAGTCGATGCGGGTCGCAAAATTGCGCGCGCGGGTTACCGAACCGAGATCCGGGGAAACAACGACATAATCCTCGTTCTGATCACCGATTTTCTTTTTGAAGTAGCTGGCGAGCAGCGGCGCGCCCACAAGATTATCCACCGGAATGTTGAAAAAGCCCTGGATCTGCGGCGCATGCAGATCCATCGTCAAAACACGGTCGGCACCGGCAGTGGTGAGCAGATCGGCGACAAGCTTGGCAGAGATCGGATCGCGGGGCTTTGCCTTGCGGTCCTGACGCGCATAGCCAAAGTATGGCATCACTGCGGTGATACGGGCAGCCGAAGCCCGCTTCATCGCATCGATCATAATCAGCAGCTCCATCATATTGTCGTTGACCGGCGCGCAGGTTGACTGGACAATAAAGCAGTCGTGGCCGCGAACGGATTCCTTCAGCGAAACGCTGATTTCGCCGTCGCTGAACTGCCCAACCTCGGAACAGCCCATCTTGATCCCCAGGCAGTTGCAGATCCCTTCTGCAACATCCTTGCTGCCGTTTGCCGCAAAAATCTTGATATCCTTGCCGTGAAAATTCATTTGTTTTTCCTCCCGTTCATTTGCATGAAAAAAAAGCTGCACCTCCGCAATCGGGTCCCGCCCCGGCTCCGGTTCATACAGCTTTTCCATTCCAATGTTGCCCTCCGGAAAGCAGACAGATACAGTTTGCCCCTGATGAACGCGCACAACCACGTCTGCCGACCGTCTTCATTGCGATGTCATCCCTTTCTCTCGCTCGCCGCAAAACAAAACGCCCCTTGCGCAACAATCTGCAATTTCCGTTTCTATTATCGCAAGATTACGCGCCTTTTTCAAGTGCTTCTTCGGAATTTTGCCTTCTTTGTGGAATCCATCTACCTCTTTCGCCGGAATCGGGTTTATTTTTAGAGGTATTTTTCTTTATATTTTTTAAAAAACTATTGGCATTTTTATCTTGCGTTTGGTATAATAGTTTAGATAAAATATATCATGAGAATACGGCTGCTTCAAAAACCTTCCGGAGCAGTGCCGTAACCAAAAACACAGGAGGTAAACAAAAGAATGAGTCACAAGTATGTCTACCTGTTCTCCGAGGGCAGCGCCAAAATGCGCGAGCTGCTCGGCGGCAAAGGCGCAAACCTGGCCGAGATGACCAACATTGGTCTGCCGGTACCGCAGGGCTTCACCATTTCCACCGAGGCCTGCACACAGTATTATGAGGACGGTCGCAGAATCAACGACGAAATTCAGGCGCAGATCATGGAATACATCGGCAAGATGGAGGAGATCACCGGCAAAAAGTTCGGCGATATGGAAAATCCGCTGCTGGTGTCTGTCCGTTCCGGCGCTCGTGCTTCCATGCCGGGTATGATGGATACCATCCTCAACCTTGGTCTGAATGAGGACGTCGTCAATGTGATCGCGAAAAAATCCGGCAATCCGCGTTGGGCATGGGACTGCTACAGAAGATTTATCCAGATGTTCTCCGACGTCGTTATGGAAGTCGGCAAGAAGTACTTTGAAAAGCTCATCGACGCCATGAAGGAAAAGAAGGGCGTAACCTATGACGTTGAGCTGACCGCCGACGACCTGCATGAACTGGCAGATCAGTTTAAGGCAGAGTACAAGAACCAGTTGGGCAAGGATTTCCCGAACGATCCGAAGGAACAGCTGTTTGAGGCTATCAAAGCCGTTTTCCGTTCCTGGGACAACCCCCGTGCAAACATTTACCGTATGGATCACGATATTCCGTATTCCTGGGGCACGGCCGTCAACGTTCAGATGATGGCGTTCGGCAACATGGGCGATACGTCCGGCACAGGCGTTGCGTTTACGCGTAACCCGGCCACCGGTGCCAAGGGCCTGATGGGCGAATTCCTGATGAACGCACAGGGCGAAGACGTTGTTGCCGGCGTGCGCACTCCAATGCCGATTGAAAAGATGAAGGAAGTTCTGCCGGAAGTTTACGACGAATTCCTCGGCATTTGCAAGACGTTGGAAGACCATTACCGCGACATGCAGGACATGGAGTTCACCATTGAAGACAAAAAGCTTTATATGCTCCAGACCCGCAACGGCAAGCGCACCGCCGCCGCCGCCATCAAGATCGCCTGTGATCTGATCGACGAGGGCATGATCTCCGAAGAAGAAGCGCTGATGCAGATTGACGCAAAATCTTTGGATATGCTGCTGCACCCGCAGTTTGACCCGGCCGCGCTGAAAAAGGCTCAGGCCATTGCAAAGGGTATTGCCGCTTCTCCCGGTGCTGCCGCCGGCAAGATTGTTTTCACTGCCGAAGACGCCGTTGTTGAAGGCAAAAAAGGTGAAAAGGTCGTTCTTGTCCGCCTGGAAACCTCTCCGGAAGACATTGAAGGCATGAAGTATTCTCAGGGCATCCTGACGGTGCGCGGCGGCCAGACCTCCCACGCAGCCGTTGTTGCGCGCGGCATGGGTACCTGCTGTGTTTCCGGCTGCGGCGATATCAAGATGGACGAAGAAAACAAGTGCTTCACGCTGATGGGCAAGACCTTCCACGAGGGCGATTTCCTCTCTCTGGATGGTTCCACCGGCAACATTTACGATTGCCTGATCCCCACGATTCCGGCTGATCCGAACAGCGGTTATTTCGGCCGCATCATGGAGCTTGCCGACAAATACAAGACCATGGGCGTCCGCACGAATGCCGATACGCCGAAGGACGCCAAGCAGGCTGCTGCATTCGGCGCACAGGGCATCGGCCTTTGCCGCACCGAACACATGTTCTTCGAGCCGGAACGCATCGGCGCATTCCGTGAGATGATCTGCTCCGAAACCGTCGAAGAGCGCGAAGCCGCTCTGGCGAAGATCGAGCCGATGCAGCAGGCTGATTTTGAAGGCCTGTTCGAAGCGCTGGGCGGCTACCCGGTCACCATCCGCTTCCTCGATCCGCCGCTCCACGAGTTTGTTCCGACCGACGAAGCCGATATCGAAGCGCTCGCCAAGGCTCAGGGCAAAACCGTCGCTTATATCAAGCAGGTCATCGCCGATCTGCATGAATTCAACCCGATGATGGGTCACCGTGGCTGCCGTCTGACGGTCACCTATCCGGAAATCGCCGCCATGCAGACCAGAGCAATCATTAAGGCCGCTCTGGCCGTTAAAGCTCGTCATGCCGACTGGAACATTGTTCCGGAAATCATGATTCCGCTGGTTGGTGAGATCAAAGAATTCAAGTTTGTCAAGGATATCGTTGTCAAGACCGCCGACGCCGAAATCAAAGCCGCCGGCAGCGACCTGAAGTATGAGGTCGGCACGATGATCGAGATTCCGCGCGCTGCGCTGACTGCTGACGAAATTGCCAAGGAAGCTGACTTCTTCTGCTTCGGCACCAACGATCTGACTCAGATGACCTTTGGCTTCAGCCGTGACGACGCCGGCAAGTTCCTCCCGGCATATTATCAGAACAAGATCTATGAATCCGATCCGTTTGCCCGTCTGGATACCACCGGCGTCGGCAAGCTGATGGATATGGCAGTCGAGCTCGGCAAGGGCGCCAACTCTGCTCTCCACTGCGGCATCTGCGGTGAGCACGGCGGCGATCCGTCCTCCATCGAATTCTGCAATTCCATCGGTTTGAACTATGTTTCCTGCAGCCCGTATCGCGTGCCGATCGCTCGCCTTGCCGCTGCACAGGCCGCGATCAAAGCGAAGGCTGCGAAATAATTTTCGTGCGCCTGGTTTGCTGAGTTCACGCTCACAAAACAGGATGCACAGAAATGCCTTTGCTCCGACTTCGCCAAGCACCGCGTGCTCCGGTGGAAGGACAGTAAGGTAGAACTGTATATCTGAAACGAATCCCCGTACTTCTGAAAAGAGGTGCGGGGATTTTTGCAAATTGAAAAACATATGAAAATGTAGTATAGTAAAACAATTATTGAATTAGATGCTGAAAAGTGCTGATAAGCTCCATGGTTCCATTGAACCCGCGGAATATTGAATTTCTTAAAAAAATTGCTATAATGGAAACAACAAGTAACCAAAGGAAGTGTCCAAACCATGCGCGCAAAAAGCATATCTAAAAGTTTTGCAACAGGTAGCATTCCGAAACAGTTGCTTGTTTTTATGCTGCCGTTCATGGCATCCAATGCCTTGCAGGTGCTTTACAGTACCATCGATATGATCATCGTTGGTGAATATGTGGGAACTCCAGGTCTTGCTGCCGTGTCACAAAGCAGTCAGATCTTGAACTTCGCCACGATGGTCTGCTTTGGCTTTTCCAATGGTGGACAGGTTCTGGTATCTCAGGCCTTTGGTGCGGGAAAACGAAAGGAAATGAGCCGTATCATCGGCACCTTGTTCAGCTTGATTTCTCTGTTTGCAGTCGTGCTATCTATTGTGTTTTTGGGCGCAAAGAACTGGATTTTAGATATCATGAACATTCCCGCTGAGTCCTATGCCTATGCAGAGGATTATCTGATCATCTGTGGTGCAGGTCTCGTCTTTACAGCTGGCTATAATATGGTTTCCGCTGTGCTTCGTGGCATGGGAGATTCCAAGCGACCGTTCCTGTTTATCTGCATTGCGTCCGCAGTGAATTTAGTGCTGGATATCCTATTCACAGGTATTTTCAAATGGGAGGTTGCCGGTGCTGCATGGGCAACCATCATCGGTCAGGCGGTTTCTTTCCTGTTTTCTATCTGGTATCTTTTCCGCCATAAAGAAGAATTTGGCTTTGATTTCAGCCGTGACAGTTTCCGAATCAGCGGTCATTACACCAAAATGATTCTTTCCCTCGGCACACCTATGGCGATCCAGTCCGGCTGCATCAACATTTCCATGCTTTATGTAAATTCTATGGTCAATGATGTGGGTGTAGTGGCCTCGGCTACTTTTGGTGTTGGCATCCGCATCGATGACATTGTCAACAAGATTTCTCAGGGTATCCAGTTTGCAGCGCTGCCCATGATTAGCCAAAATATTGCCGCAAATCAACAGAAGCGGGCCGTAAGCGTTGTCTATTGGACATGGATTTATTCGCTGATGATGACTGTCATTTCCATGGCAGCGTATTTGATTTTTGGAAAGCAATTATTCATGATTTTCTCTGACGACCCAGCGGTACATCAAATGTCCGGGACCTTTATTCACGCAATTCTATGGATGTTCCCGGCACTTGCTGTGATGCGCGGAAGCAACTCCTTCATTCAGGGCATTGGCAATACAAGGCTCAGCATGGTATTGGCACTACTGGATGGTGTGGTTCTTCGCATTGGCATGAGTTGGCTATTTGGTATTGTCTTGAATTGGGGATTCTACGGTTTTGTTCTGGGTTACGCCCTTGCCCCATACGGCTGCGCAGTTCCCGGCATGGTATATTTTCTCTCCGGCAAGTGGAAAAAGCGAAAGATTCTTGCAGAGGATATATAACAACCACAAAAAGCGAGAACGAACACCGCGAGATCAACTGGTTGACAGATGCTGTTAACCCTTGCGATGAAACGTTTGATGAGCCTGAAATCAGAATGGATAACGATAAAAATTTCATAATTTACTCAGAAGATGCAATATTGGATGGGTATGTAAGGCTATGGCTAAAGATGCTGGCGGCAGAAAAAATCCGGTGGGGATGACGAGCATCCCCACCGGATTTTTTCTGCCTTCCATTAGCCTTCATTAATCAGAAAAGCACCCGTCTCATTCAGAACGGCACCTGCATCTATCAAAAACCGATTGTTACACGATTTTTATAGCACCCACGGGACGAACCGCAAGCACATGACAACAATCGCTGCCAAACACGGATTCCATCGTGCGGCAATACTCTGCCGTCAGTTCCACGGGGATAAAAGCCTGTATTGTTCCTGCAAAGCCCCCGCCATGAACGCGCCAAGCGCCCTTCCCCGCAAGCATCCGTTTGGAAAGCGCAAGCGCCAGAGGAACCTCCTGCCGTTCGGGATGAGCGACACTGAACACGTTTTGCAACAGGCAATAGGACGATTCACCCGAAACCAGAACCTGTTTTTTAAAGACTTCAAAATCACCGGCTTCGAGCGTTTCCGCCTCTTGCTGCGCCAGTTCATTCTCGGAAAAAAAGTGCATTGCACGCAGCAACGCTCTGCCGCTGACCTTTCCTTTTAACTGACCAAGCTCCGCATAAAACGCAGCCGGATTCACCTGCCGCAGAAACTCCTTCCCAAAATATGCCGCCACACTGCGCATTTCGTCGCCAATTGCCGCGTAATCAGCGGTCAGGTCTGCGTGGTCTCCACGGGTGTCCACAATAACAAGGTTGTGACCGCAGTCCGAAAACTGAAAATTCACCCGCCGGACAACCGGTTTCTGTGGGTTTTCAAAATCAATCGCGACAAAACCGCCCACCGAGCTCGCCGTCTGATCCATCAATCCGCACGGCTTGCCGAAGTACTCCCGCTCGGCATACTGCGCAATTTGTGCAATAGTCACCGCGTCGATTTTTCCGTCATTGTAGAGATGATTCAGGATCGTTCCAACCAACACCTCAAATGCGGCGGAGGATGAAAGCCCCGAACCCTTCAGCACATTGGACGTGGTATAGGCGTCAAACGCGCCGATCTGGAATCCGCGGCAAACAAAGCCTTCGCAGACACCTCGGATCAGCGCAGCAGAATAGCCGACCTCTGCACTGCGCGGCGTAAGGTTTGAAATATCTACCCGGTCGGCTTCAAACCCTTCCGATTTAATGGTGATCACAGTATCCGTGCGCGGCGCGACAACCGCAATGACATCCAGATTAACGCTTGCCGCCAGCACACACCCGTGTTGATGATCCGTATGATTGCCGCCGATCTCGGTACGACCGGGCGCACTGAACAGCGAAAGCCCGTCCCTCTGAGAAAAAATTTTTTCAAAAGACTCCACCGCCTTAAGATAGCGTGTTTTCTGCACTGCGACACCGGCAGCATCCGCGCAGTAAACCGACGCCAATGTTTCGTCCAAGCCGTCGCTGATTTTCTCTCGCAGCTGTACTATCGTACTCATGATCCAACCCCCTGTTTGCGTTAGTGGTATACCTTCTTTTTCTTATTATACCGGGAATACCGAAAATCGCAAGAAAAAAAGGTACAAAGAATATGTACGAATGTTGCACAGAAATCAGCCTTCCTTTCACGCTGCGGTTTTTTATTTGCAGATTGCCTCAGTGCATTTCCGAAAGAGAAAAAGATAATCCTATTTATTCTCTAATTTTCTTTATCTTTACAAAATATTCTCTGGTTCTGTTACTATTTTTTCTTTTTAATGAAAACTTTTGTTGACTTTTTTTTAAAATTGGCTCTATAATAGAATTAAGAAATATTTTCACAAAGGAGATAGGATTATGAAAAAAATAGCGCGACTTTTTCTCACCGTTTGCCTCTGCTTATGCTTTGTGTCGGTAATCCAGGTCTCGTCTTCTGCGGAACAAATGCTTTCCGGACGCCGTTGGTGTCATATGTCCAACCTGAACAACAATCCGCGCTGCGACATAAAACTAAACAAAGATTATCTGACCGGCTCTTATTCCGGCCATGTTACACAAGCCTCGCAAAACTGGAATCTGTATTCCGGAAATAAGATATATATTACAAGCGCCAGCTTTTCTTCTTCCAATTACGACCGGCCGACCGCTTACGACCGTTCCGTTTTAAGTTCGATGTACAATCAGCTTTACAGCTAAATTACGAGGAGGTATGAGTAATGAAACGTTTTGTTGCAGCTCTGTTCTGCGCTGTTGTTCTCCTGTCGTTGTTCGGTTGTGCAAAAGAAAGCCGGTATAATGAGGCTCCTGACCTTTCCAAAAAGATCGTTGGCTCCGATAATATGATGGCCACCAAGGTTCCTCTGAAATCAGTTGCTGAAATGGCAAACCTTTCCGATGTCATTGTAACCGGTACTGTTATATCTGACAGCCAGGTCATTCAATTCAATTCTTCCGGGAATGAAGAATACGCCGCTGCGGCAGCCGAAAAAGGAATCAATGTTTATTTGCCCGCAACGATTGCGACTGTTAAAATTACAAAAATCATTGACGGAAATTTTTCAGACGAAACCATTCAGGTTTTCCAGCTTGGAGAACCTCACACAGCCGATATGCAAACAAAGCTTGAAAACGGTGATTCCGTTCTTTTAATGCTCTCAAAATTCGATAATGGCTATTATCAGGCTGTGGATTTGGAAAACAGTGTTTTTTATGTTGATGAAAACAATCGTCTTATCTCCATGGGAAAGGAACTGATGTGCGCACGGTATGACGGCCGTCCTGTTTCTCTGCTTCTGGAGGACCTCGCTGCAGCAAACTGTGTAGCCGAGTCCGTGGTGACAGAATGGAAGGAAAAATGAAAAAGCTCAGTAAAAAGACTCGGAAAAGGCTGATCACGGCCCTCTGCCTTATTATTCTGATCCCGGCTGCGCTCTTCGGCGGTTTCTGCGCATGGTATTACTCCGTTCCGGGCGTTACCGTTTCAGGCAGCGGCATCACCGAGCTGGTCCCCAACACGGGTTACCTTCGCCCCTGTGTGCTTTACAACGGACGGTATTATTCCAACGGAAATTTCAACAGTCTCATCGGGTCGGATGACGCCGCTGCGGAAAACCTGACCGGCGAAGTTTTGTATCAATTGCAGGATACGGATCGCCTTTGCTCTTTGTCGGCGGGCAGCATTGTTTCCGTCCGCGGCTATGATACGGATTTCCGCATTGCGGTAAAAAGCCCCGACGGAGACCCTCAATTAAACTATTTTATTGTGATGGATTCTCTGGAAAACCGGACGCTGCACCGCGGCGCCGACCTGCTAGCCGTGTTGATGCACGCAGACGGAAACGGCCGTGCCACCGCCGCCTTCCTCAGAAACAGCAGCGGCGGCTGGGAGAAGCTTCTGCCGGGCGGAGCATTGGAACAAAAGGATTTGGATCGCTTTCTGCGCCGGTTGATGCTGACGCCGTTTACGGAGCAGCAGCTCGATTACTCAAAAGAGCATGTTCAGCTGAGGCTCGACCTGCAAGACGGTACGCACCTGTCGTTCGACATCCAAAAAAACGGGATGGTCTTCCCTGACACGGATATGGTGTTCGACCAAAGGCCCTGCCTTTGGCTTTCCCCCGAGGAAACGGCAGTTTTCTTTTCCGCTTCCTGACCGCAGACAAAAGTTTTCAAAAAGCAATACGGTAAACAGCGAAGAGAATGGATACAAAATGCATTTGTGCCATTCTCTTTGCTTTTTGTGTCATATATTGCGCGGTAACTATTTAGTTAATTCAATTTGCACCATTTTTTATGCCACATTTATACGATAATACACCGAGTTTTTTTGAAAATGCTCTTTTCATTTCACGGCAGATGGGCTATAATACAGATAAATCCAGACGCAACTGCGAATGGAAATGTATGAAACATAACAGGAGGAACTAAACCATGAGTGACGCTGTTCTGAGTCAGTTCACGCAGTCCTTTGACGATGAGAAACCCACTTTTACAGGAAAAAAATTCAAGGTGGGCATCATTGGCACCGGTTGGATTGCAGAAGCACACATTGAAAGCTACAAGAATATGCCCGATGTTGAGATCGTTGCGGGTGCAGACCTGATCCCCGGCAAGGCCGAAGCCTTTTTCAAGAGATACGGCGTGGAAGGCGTCCGCTGCTACCCCAACCACAAAGCAATGCTGGAAGCCGAGGAGCTCGACGCCGTCAGCGTCTGCACCTACAACACACAGCACGCCGTCTGCGCGATCGATTCGCTGAACGCCGGCGTGAACGTTCTGTTGGAAAAACCGTTCACCGTTACGACCGAAGAGGCCGTCGAGGTGATGCGCGCCGAAAAGAAGAGCGGCAAGCTGCTCTCCATCGGTTTTCAGCCGCGCGGCGACGAGAATATGCAGATGATTAAAAAGATTGTCGAATCCGGTGTTCTGGGCAACATTTATTACATCCAGACCGGCGGCGGCCGCCGCAGAGGAATTCCGAACAGCACATTTATCGAAAAGGAAACTGCCGGAATCGGCGCTCTGGGCGATATCGGCTGCTATTCACTCGACATGGTGCTTAACGCCATCGGCTACCCGAAGCCGCTGACCGTTACCGGCTACAAATCCGCATTTTTTGGCACCAATCCCAAATATGCCACACCCGATAAATTCCATACAGCCGAAGAAAACGCAAAGCGCTTCAGCGTCGACGATTTTGCCGCCGCGTTTGTCCGTCTGGAAGGCGGCATTATTCTTGATTTCCGCATCGCCTGGGCAATGCACCCCGACACGAGCGGCGACACCATTATCTATGGCACCGAAGGCGCCCTGCGGATTCCTTCCACAGAATGCTGGAACGGCACGGTGGGTGGCGCAATGACGCTTTATCATGATGTTTGCGGCGAGCAAACCTCCACCACGATCCCGATCATTAAGAACTCTGCGCGCGCGGGTCTGTTTGACATCAAAATCCGCTCCTTCCTGGACGCGATCAAAAATGGCACTCCCGCCCCTGTTCCCAGCAGTCAGATTCTTTACAATCAGGCCATTATCGACAGCATCGTGAAATCCGCCGAATGCGGACATGAGATTAATGTCGAAATTCCGGAACTTTAAGAATTAACGCAATAGAAAGGAGCCATACCGATTATGGATTATGGCATTCAACTGTACAGCATCCGCGACCTGACAGAAAAAAATCTGGAGGACGCTCTGCGTCAGGTAAGCGAAATCGGTTACCGCAACGTAGAGTTTGCCGGCTTCTTCGGCCATTCGGCTGAAGAGGTTGCCGCCATGCTCCGCCGTTACGGCCTGACCACATCTGGTACGCACACCGGCTGGGATGCAATTCTGCAGAACCCCGAAGAAATTGCGGAATACCACAAGGCAATCGGCACAAACCATATCATTATCCCCGGCACCGACCTTTGGAGCCGCAAAACTATGGATGCCTTTGTTGCCAATGTGAACGAAGTACAGCCGAAGCTGGAAGCGATGGGAATGACGCTCGGTTTTCACAACCATTATAAGGAGTTTGAAACCATGGCGGACGGCTTTGTGCCGTATGATGAGATTGTTTCCCGCACCGCGCTTAAGCTGGAAATTGACACCTATTGGGCGTATGTTGCCGGCCGTGACCCTGTCGCGCTGATGGAACAATACAAGGATCGACTGCAGTTTATCCACATCAAGGACGGCGATGCGCGCGGTCACGGCACTCCGCTCGGTATGGGCACGGCGCCTGTTGCTGCGGTTTACCGCAAAGCAATTGAGCTTGGCGTTCCCATGGTCGTGGAAAGCGAAACCCTCACGCCGGACGGCATTACCGAAGCAAGAATCTGCTTTGAGGACCTGAAGCGCCTAGAAAACGCCTGACACCTCCCGGCCCGTCGGGCTGAACCCCCAAAACACAAAATACCCCGCTCGATCAGCCGGCAGAAACTGCCGCTCACCGGGCGGGGTATTTGTTTTTATGACAAACGCTGTCGGCCTGTCCTTTCTTACGAAGCGGAGCTGCACCTTTTCCCTCGGCAAAGAGAAAACAGACGAAGCCATCATATAGATTCGTACCCCGGCCAGCCGAAGAAACAGCAGCACAAGCATCACTGCCGCCAGCACAGTCAAAATAACATCCGGAACCCGCAGCTTTTTTCGCGGTTTTCGCTTTTCCTGTGCCGTGCCCATTTCGGCGTCCCCATTCCGCATTCGCTTTCTGCAAGTCCTTTGACTGCATTATATCATGATGCGTTCTTAAAAACAACCGAATTTTATTCTGTGGCAGAATTCTCCCTCTGGTGGTTTCTCTTGTCAGAGTATCTCCATTTCCTGCTCAGAGCCGTCACCGCAAAGCAGCATTACGGCGCAAAATGCCATGATTTCAAAAACAGAACATCCGCGGCGCAAGCGAAGGGTGATATCCCTCGGTTCGACCGTTTCACCGGTCAGCGTCAACAAATTGCGCTGCAGGCTGACAACTGCCTTCTGCTCCGAAAAGCTTGCCAGACTGAAAGTGTCCCTTGGGGAGGTTCCGCAACCGATTGCCGCGCCGCTGTACTGCGACAACAGGCGTGCCGCAATCGTGCTTCTGGAATCAAACACCGGCAGCAAATTCGGCTGAATCCGATCTGTCTGCGCCCGAAGCTCGCTGCCGAGCACCAGAACCGCCGACAAATTTTCCATGCGCGGCAGCTGTGGCGCGGAATAAACGGCAAGTTCCCGTCCCGGTTCCCCACGCCGCCAGATACCGTTTTCACCAAAATACCGAACGGCGGCATATCTGGCAAACGAACCTGCAATTCTGCGCTCCGAGGCACTGCACCCACACAAAATGACTGTTTCCATTCTGACGTTCCCTTCCTCTCGCCGCATTCCCGCGCAAACCGGCAATCTTTCAATTCTGTCACAATTCGTGAAACCGATTGCAATTTTTCTTTTTTCCGGGTATGATACATGATAGATTTTGCTCTATTCCCGGCTGTGGCTATTATGAGTAATCCTCCAGTACCGACGCCAGTTCCTCCTCCGTCATCACGGGAATTCCCTCGCGCAGCAGCCGGCGATCCTGTTCGGGCAGCATACTCAGCGGCGTTTCGAGCACCTGCTGCGGCTCTTTCTCCCCAAAGCGGAAAAACGCAACGCTGCCCTCAAATTCGCCCACAAGATACATCGGTTTTTCGGATTGAGGCGGCGCCGACGAACTTGACGGAAACCGGCTTACCGTCACAGCGGAGGAGGCCCCGACCGAGGACGCAGGCTGCACTGCAGCTGCCGCGCGCGAGCTTTTAATTTCGGGCACCACCCACAGTGTAATCGCCAGACAAACAACAACCGAACAGCACGCCGCAATAAACCATTTTTTCAGCACAAATTTTCATTCCTTTCGCTCAGCAATTCCGGGCTTTGCTCATCTTCCCGGCCGTTTTTCGTTTTCTTCGGCAAATGGATTCTTTTTATCCTTATTGTGGCGAAAAATACGGCAATTTATGCAAAAGGCCTTTGAGCGGTTTTTTTCTTTTGTTTGATTTCCTCTTTTTAGCAGAAAATTTAGATTTATTTACTTTTAGCGCGCAGATGTGGTATAATAACTTTATTCTGCTTTGCTGTATGAGTGGAATCTGCCTGTCTGTAAGTTCGCGCCCGCGGATACTTCCCGGGCACACAAATGATATCTGTTTTCGCAAAGGGGGCGAATTTCTGCAATGCAGAAAAAAGCTGAACACTCAACCGATGTTTCTCACATGAACGAACCGCAGTCCCAGCGAAGCGCTGCCGGAGTTGCCGGATGTGTTTTCCGTGTCTTTTGGAAAGGCTTCTGGAGCGTCGTTCTGATTGGGATGATTACCGGAATTATCGTCGGAATCGCCATGCTTGCTTATGTTTTCACGCTGCGGGATTCCAAGGCGGACATCAATCTGAAAACCTTTCAGCAGCCGCAGACCAGCTACGTTTATGAACAGGATGCAGAAGGCAACTGGGCTGAAACCACACAGCTGCGCGGCGAACGGAACACCAAATGGGTCAATCTGAACCAGATTCCGGAAGACCTGAAGAACGCCGTAATCGCCACTGAGGACAAGCGCTTTGAAGAGCACCACGGCGTGGACTGGAACCGCACGGCTTATGCAGTGCTGAACCTTTTTTTTCACATGAGTTCCGGCAAGGCGGGCGGTTCGACCATTACACAGCAGTTGATCAAAAACGTAACCGGAAACAATGAGGTAAGCATTGAACGAAAGCTGAAGGAGATTTTTCAGGCGCTAAATCTGGAAAAGGAATATTCCAAGGACGAGATTCTGGAATATTACCTTAATATTATACCGCTTGGAAACGGAGCTTATGGTGTGCAGGCCGCCGCGGAAACCTACTTCAACAAGGATGTCTCCGAACTTTCGCTGCTGGAATGCGCGGCCATCGCCGGCATCACACAAAATCCATCGCGCTACAATCCGATTTATAATCCCAAAAACAATAAGCAGCGCCGGCAGGATGTTCTGTATAATATGTATAATCAGGAAATCATTAACGAAAGCCAGTACAACGCAGTCAAGGATCAGGAGTTGGTGTTGGATACGAGCAGCAGTGCAACGTCCAGTGCAACTGCCACGGTTGACTGGTACACGGATCTTGTCCGGGAAGATGTAATTGACGATCTGATGAAACAAAAAGGGCTTTCCGAGCAAACCGCCACGCAGCTGTTGTATCAGGGCGGGCTGAAAATTTATTCCGCCAAAGATCAGGAAATGCAGTCGCTTTGCGAGGATGCCTATATTACAAACGCAGACACCCTGATTGCGGCTTACCCGAACCTGCAGTCCGGCATTTTCGTTATGGATTATGAAGGGCGGGTTCTGGCAACGGTTGGAGCAAGAGGGGAGAAAAAAGGCAACCGGCTTTTCTCTTATGCAGTCGATGCGCAGCGCCAACCGGGTTCTTCGATTAAGCCGCTTTCGGCATACTCTCCTGCGTTGGAATACGGCCTGCTGGATTGGTCCACCATTGTACAGGATGAACCGGTTACGCTGAACAACGGAAACAAATACCCCATCAACTCCTACGGCAGCTATCGCGGCGACATGACGGTGCAGAAGGCACTTGAAATTTCCTCCAACTGTGCTGCCGTCCGTACGGCAAATCTGGTCGGTTTGCAGCGCTGCTTTGATTTTTTGAAAAACAATTTTCATATTTCCACCATTTATCAGAAATATGTTACCTCTACCGGCGTACAATTGACCGACGTTACCATGTCTTCCATGGGAACCGGCGGCACCATCACCGGAACCACTGCACGGGAGATGGCCGCCGCTTACGCCACTTTTGGCAACGAGGGCAAATATTATGAGCCATATTCCTACTACTATGTGACGGATAGTGACGGAAAAATTCTATTGGACAACCGTGACAACACCTACACGCAGGCAATTTCCACTGCGACGGCCGGTGTGATGAACAAACTGCTGCAGGCAATTGTTACCGGCAACGAAGGAACGGCAAAATATGCGCGGATTCCCGGTTGGGAATGCTTTGGTAAAACCGGTACCACCAACGATTTCAAGGATCGCTGGTTTATTGGCGGAAACCCCTATTGTGTCGCCGCCGTCTGGGTCGGTTACAAAACACCGGCAAAAATTGCAGGCAGTCACTGGGCTGTACCGATCTGGACAGGGATTATGAAACAGTACCTTGCCAATAAACCGAAAAAAACCTTTGCGGTACCCGATACGATTCAACAGCGCTATTACTGCAAAGAATCCGGCGGCTTTGCAACTACCGCCTGCACCGATGTGGGACTCGGCTGGTTCAAAAAAGATTCCTGCGTGGAGCCGTGCGACATTCATGAGGGCACCGTTATTCGTCCCGGTCAAACCTGGACGCCGCCGGAAAGCCAGCCCGAAACCAGTTCGGAAGAGGTTGTATCGTCCTCCTCATCTCCGGACTCTTCCTCCTCCACCGCTCCGGCGTCCAGCACACCCCCATCATCTTTAAAGCCTTCTGATTTCACCTCTTCTTCCCCCTCTTCCTCTCTATCAAATCCGGAAGAAGAGGCCGACTGATTCCGTTTTGCAGGCCGTGCTGTTGACTGAATGCTTTGCACCCAGCCGATGGCATGGCTTTTTCTTGATATGCCGCCAATCTCAATTTGTACGGTATTTTCCCTTTGCGGATTCTTTTTCTGCAGAGAATACACAAAAATAGATTTGCGGTGTCCTTGTAAAAAAAACATTAGTCTTTTGTTGAAAAACGGCAACACGTCTTTTGATTTTAAATGAAAGAAAACAAGAGGAATCACGCGGGATTGGAAGTAATTTTGCAATTATATTGGACTTTTTCGATTATTTCCTTCTATTTGTCTTGATTTGTTCTAATTTCGTATTTGAGAATCTTCTAAATGCATGGTATAGTGTATTTCGACAAAATACATTCGTATTCAGGTGGTGGACTTTCCATGAAGGATTCCTCGTTTTTGCTGGTTTCTTCCTCTGCTCTGCCGGAAATTTTTTTAAAGGTTGTGGAAGCGAAAAAGCTTCTTTCCACCGGTCAGGCTCATTCCGCTGCCGAGGCAACCCGCTTGGTTGGTATTTCCCGCAGCGCGTTTTATAAGTATAAGGATTGTGTTTATGCTTACAGCGATGCGCCCGCTTCCCATATTATCTCTGTTCACGCGATTCTGCGGGATAAACCAGGGGTATTAATGTCGCTGATTTCGACATTCTATAATGCGGGAGCCAATATTCTGACGGTCAATCAGAATATTCCGATTGCCGGTGCTGCGCTGGTTGCGGTTTCATGTGACGTGCAGAACCTTGATATCTCCGTTTCTCAGCTGCTTGACCGGCTGCGGAATATTGAGGGCGTCGACACAATCGAGAGCATTTCCGGCAATTAATTAACGTTTGCATGGCCGGGCGCAAAAACTTTATTCTGCAGGACTTTTATTTTGGAAAGGGTGTCTTTGTTCATGATTCAAGTTGCCGTAATGGGACACGGAGTCGTCGGTTCCGGTGTGGTGGAGGTTCTTCTTTCTCACCATGACAGCATCGCCAAACGTGCCAAACAGGAAATTAACGTAAAATATATTCTCGATCTCCGTGATTTTCCGGGGCTTTCTTATTCAGATAAATTTACAAAGGATTTTGAAGTAATTGCCGGAGACCCGGAAATTCGGATTGTTGTTGAGGTGATGGGCGGTGTGCACCCGGCATTTGAGTTTGTTTCGCGCTGCCTTTCTGAAGGCAAAAGCGTTGTCACCTCCAACAAAGAGCTTGTGGCGGAAAAGGGCGCTGAACTTTTGCAGCTGGCGGAAAAGCACAATGCGAATTTTCTTTTTGAAGCCAGCGTAGGCGGTGGAATTCCGATTATCCGTCCCATGGTGCAATGTCTTGCGGCAAATGAAGTAAAGCAGATTTCCGGCATTTTAAATGGAACCACAAACTTTATTCTGACTAAAATGATAAAGGATCAAATGTCGTTTGAAAACGCACTGGCTCTGGCACAGAAGCTTGGTTATGCGGAACGCAACCCGGCCGCCGACATTGAAGGCCACGACACCTGCCGCAAAATCTGCATTCTGGCTTCACTGGCCTTTGGACGCCACGTTTATCCCCGTCAGGTTCATACCGAAGGCATCACCGGTGTTTCTTTGGCGGATGTTGAATACGCCGACCAATTTGGATGTGCTGTCAAACTGCTCGGCTGCACGCGTCGTATGGAGGACGGCACCGTATATGTTATCACCGCTCCGTATCTGGTTCCGCGTGAAAGCCAGCTGGCAGGCGTTGACGACGTGTTCAACGCAATTATGGTCGAAGGCGACGAAACCGGCGACGTGCTGTTTTACGGCAAGGGCGCAGGCAAATACCCCACCGCCAGCGCTGTGGTGGCCGACGTAATCGATTGCGCAAAACACCTGGACGCCCGTAAATACCTGAGTTGGGCAGACGGCGGCGACGGCGTTGTTGCGGATTATCGCAAAGCTGCTGTGAGAAAATATTATCGTATCTGCGCTTCTTCCACGGAAGCTGCCAGGGCGGCGGCCGAAAAAGAGTTCGGCAAGGTCACCTTCCTGAACCGCGAGAATGTACCTGCTGGCGAGGTTGCTTTTGTAACGTCCTGCGCAGAATCTGAGGAGTTTTTGGATCAGAAATGCGCCGCGCTTATGAATCATGGCTGCACGATTGCAAGCCAGATTCGCCTTGCCGACTTTGAATAATCCCACGCTGAAGAAAGGGTTTTTCTTTCATGATTCGTATTCAGGTTCCCGCAACAAGTGCTAATCTTGGTTCCGGCTTTGATGCGCTTGGCATTGCGCTTACACTTTATAATCAGGTTTGGATGGAGGAAGAGGACGGCATTTTCATCTCCTCACGCGACGGACTGGATGTCCCAACCGGAGAAGACAATCTGATCTACTGGGCCGCCAAACAGCTTTATGACGAATGCGGCGCAAAGCTGCCCGGTCTGCGGATCGAGCAGCAAAGCGATATTCCGATGACGCGCGGTCTGGGCAGCAGTTCCGCCTGCATTGTGGCCGGTCTGCTCGGCGCAAACCGGCTGCTCGGCAATCCGTTCGACCGGCACGAGATCGTCAATCTGGCCAACCGACTGGAGGGCCACCCCGACAACACTACCCCTGCCGTGTTGGGGGGCTTGGTAGCGTCCGCCGTGGAAAACCGGCGCGTTTACAGCGTCAGCGTTCCGGTTGCACCGAAAATCCGTTTTGCGGTGTTAATTCCGCCGTTTGAGCTGAAAACAGAAGTGGCACGCGGCGTTCTCCCGCAGGAGGTTTCCCGGCAGAACGCCGTGTATAACCTTTCCCGCTCCGCACTGATTACCGCATCACTGTTCTCCGGTTCGCTGGAAAACCTGCGCGTCGCGGTGCAGGATACGCTGCATCAGCCATATCGCGCGCACTTTATCCCCGGCATGGAACAGGTGTTCCGCATTACTTATGAGCTTGGTTCCTACGGAACGTACATCAGCGGCGCAGGCCCGTCGATTATCGCCATCATCGGCGATGAGGTTTCTCAGGACTTTGAGAAATACGCGATTGCGCGGCTGGAGGAAAAAGAAATTTCCGGCTGGCAGCTTAAAATTTTGAAAAGCGACAGTCACGGTGCAGCCGTTTTTCTGGACTGACCCGTTTGGTGATAGATAGACTTGATTATTGGAGGGAACTAACGTATGAGTCTGATTGTTCAAAAGTTCGGCGGAACTTCGGTTGCAAATGCAGAACGCGTTTTTAATGTTGCGCGCATTGTCACCAACACCTATAAACAGGGCAACGATGTTGTCGTCGTTGTTTCCGCACAGGGCGACACCACCGACGATTTGATTGACAAGGCAAATGAAATTAACCCGAACGCATCCCGGCGCGAAATGGATATGCTGCTGGCTTCCGGCGAACAAATTTCCATCTCTTTGCTTGCTATGGCAATTCAGAAACTGGGGTATCCGGTCGTTTCTCTGCTTGGCTGGCAGGCAGGGTTTAAAACGAATTCCACCTACAGCGCCGCCCGCATCAAACGCGTGGAAACCGACCGTCTGAAGGCAGAACTGGATAAACACAATATTGTTGTTGTAGCAGGCTTTCAGGGCGTCAATCAATATGGCGACATGACAACGCTCGGCCGCGGCGGCAGCGACACCAGTGCCGTCGCCATTGCAGCCGTCATGAAGGCCGATAAGTGTCAGATCTATACCGATGTGGATGGCGTTTACACCGCCGACCCACGCAAGGTTCCGACCGCAACAAAATTGGATGCGATTTCCTACGACGAAATGCTGGAGCTTGCAACGCTGGGTGCGCAGGTGCTCAACAACCGCTCTGTGGAAATGGCAAAAAAATATAGTGTTGAGCTGGAGGTTCTTTCCAGCCTGACCAATGTTCCCGGCACAATTGTGAAGGAGGCTACCAGAATGGAAAAAATGATGATTAGCGGAGTTGCAAAAGATACCAATGTGGCGCGGATTTCGGTTATCGGTGTACCGGATGAACCGGGCACTGCATTTAAGCTTTTTTCCCGCCTTTCGGCTAAAGATATCAATGTGGACATTATTCTGCAGTCGGTCGGCCGCGACGGCACAAAGGATATCACCTTCACGGTTGCCGCAGGCTATCTGAAGGATGCTCTGGCAATTTTGGATGACACGTTCGGCGACGCACAGGTTATTTATGACGAAGACGTTGCCAAGGTTTCCATTGTCGGCGCCGGTATGGAAACCCACGCGGGCGTTGCCAGCAAAATGTTTGAAGCTCTTTACAGCGCTCAAATTAACATCCAGATGATCGCAACCAGCGAAATCAAGGTTTCTGTTTTGATTGTCCGCGAGGACGCAGATCGCGCCGTCCGCGCCATTCACAACGCATTTTTTCCCGAAAACTGATTTTTTCGGAGAAGTATTACGCCAGACGTACTTTGGCCGGGTACGTCTGGCGATTTTTTAAAAATTTGCTCTCCACCGAAATATTTGAAACAGAACATAGAAAAAGAGGTGTAAGATGAATCCAGAAATTTTTGCACAGAATGCGGTTGCATCCGTTACCGGGAAAGACGGTTATGTTTCATTCTCCCGTTTTTTCCCCGCACAGCTGCAGGCAGTCGCCCCAAACGCCATGTGGCGCGCTATGACAGATTCTGCTGCCGGGGTCGTCCTGCGTTTTCGCACCAATGGCAGCCGGATCTCCCTTCGCTGCCGACCGCACAATGTCTTAAAGCTTTTTTTGCCTGTCGCCAGGCAAATTCAGCCTTCCGACAAAAAACAGGCCAAAGAAAACATGAAACGCATGTTTGGGGGCGGTAATCACGGCCACGCGCGGGTGGACGGAATTGATTTCTGGCTGGATGGTCGGCTGGTCAAGTCCGAACGGCCGCGGCGCGCGACACTTCACTTTTCTTTTTCTAATCCGCAGCATCGCCTGCGCGAGGTTCAGATTGTTCTGCCGCTGATTCTCGGCTGCGGCTTTGCCCGTTTGCATTCCAACGGTTCGCTGGAGCCTGCCGCCAAAAGGCCGCAGATTCTTTGTCTGGGAGATTCGATTACACAGGGCTTTGTTGCAGGATGGCCGAGCAAATGCTATGTGGCGCGCCTTGCCGACGCTTTGGACGTCGATGCGCTGAATCAGGGAATCGGCGGCCACATTTTTCAGCCCGAAAGTTTAAACGGACTGGAGCAGCTTTCCTTCCGGCCCGTATGCGTCACGGTGGCTTACGGCACCAACGACTGGCACGACTGCGCATCCGTCGAGACGATCTGCAAAAACGCTTCTGCCTATCTTGCCCGTTTGCATGAGTTGTTTCCCAAAACGCCGATCTATATTATCAGCCCTCTCTGGCGTGCGGACTGTGACAGTTTGCCTCCCCACGGCGCACCGCTTGCCGAAATCAAAAATATTCTGCTGCGGGAATCCCTGAAATACGACCACATGACACTGATTGATGGCGGTACACTGATTGACCATGATACCGAGCTGTTTGAGGACGGGTTCCTGCACCCAAACCGGCAGGGTTTTGCTCAAATGACAGAGCGGCTGCTTTCAGTCATACGCAGCGCAGGTGAAAACATCGATTCCCCGGGCTGAAACCCCGGATACAGAAAAAACAAAATGAAAAGCCATGCACTGAAAACCGGCGGTCAATCCGATTTCAGCGCATGGTTTTTTTCTTAGATTTGTTCCAATAGCGTCTTTATAGGGCTGCTCTGTCTGCCCAATCCGCAACGGTTTTCTTTCATTAGACTCGGACACGCCTGAATGAGCTGCACAGCGCTTTTTACAGGCAAGACGACAACTCAGTCGTTTCGTCCGACCTCAAAATTGACTGAGGTATCTCCCTTTTGATCTTTGCCGAACTCGTAATCCTTGCCGGGAAGAACCGCGTTGAGGATAATGCCAACCAAGGCTGCAACCGCAATGCCGGAAAGGCTGGCGAAGCCGATGGAAAGCGCGTCATTTGCGCCGTATTTAATACCAATGGCCAGCACAAGGATCAACGCCGCAATAATCACATTGCGGGACTTTGTAAAGTCAACCTGATTTTCAACCACATTGCGCACACCAACCGCAGAGATCATGCCGTACAGAACCAGCGAAACGCCGCCGATGGTCGCTGTTGGCATGCAGTTGATTAATGCAACAAACTTCGGGCAGAAGGAAAACAGAATGGCAATATAGGCCGCGATACGAATGACGCGCGGATCATACACCTTTGTCAGATTCAGAACGCCGGTGTTTTCACCGTATGTCGTATTCGCAGGCGCGCCAAACAGCGACGCTAGAATAGTTGCAAGGCCGTCACCCATCAGAGTCCGGTGCAGACCGGGATTCTGCAGATAATTTTCACCGACGCTGGAGGAAATGGCGCACATATCTCCAATATGTTCTACCATGGTAGCCAAGGCAATCGGCATAATGGTGATAACAGAGCTGATCAGCAGGCTGCTGTTAAACCCATTGCCGAAAATGGAAAGACCCGTATCGCTCCACTGGAACGGCAGACCAACCCACTCGGCATTCTGCAAGGCAAGAACCTTTTCCGGATCCAGCAGCTGCACCACTCCGGCAGCATCCAGAATGGCCGCAATGGCATAAGAACCAACCACACCGAGCAGAATCGGAACAATTTTAATCATTCCCTTGCCCCAGATATTGCAGACCACAATGATGGCGATGGCCAGCAGAGCGATCCACCAGTTTGCGGAGCAGTTGGTGATGGCCGAGCCGGAAAGCGTCAGGCCGATAGCAATAATAATGGGGCCTGTAACAATCGGCGGGAAAAATTTCATCACGCGGTTGACGCCAAACAGCTTGAACAACGCGGCAAGAACAAAGTACAGCAGGCCGGCCGCAACAACGCCCATGCAGGCATACGGAATCGATTGCTGCTCGCTGAGACCGTACTGCGCACCCAATGTTTTTACCGTGGCGTAACCGCCGAGAAACGCAAACGATGAACCAAGAAATGCAGGAACCTTTCCTTTGGCGAACAGATGGAACAACAGCGTGCCAAGGCCGGCAAACAGAAGTGTCGCCGACATGCTCAGACCGGTAAGCACCGGCACCAGAATAGTGGCGCCAAACATGGCAAACATGTGCTGCACACCCAGCAGAAGCATTTTCGGAATCCCGAGCTTTCTTGCATCGCGGATCCCTTCGGGCGGAATGACCAGTTTGTTTTTCATTCAAATCCTTCCTTTTCTGTTTCAGAATTGCAGATTTATCAAACTGCAGAATTGCAAAAAACGACAAGCTTACTCTGCTTCTCCGTCCGAGCGGCAGTAAATTCTGACTCCGGTGGTTTCGTCAAAACCGGGCAGGCAAACCCGCACGATCTCACTGCGGGCTGTTGGCACGTTTTTGCCGACATAATCACCGCGAATCGGCAGTTCCCGGTGTCCGCGGTCAATCAGCACGGCAAGCTGAATACACGCCGGACGGCCATGCTCCATCAGCGCGTCCATCGCTGCGCGAACGGTGCGTCCGGTGCAGATGACATCATCGACCAGCACGACCGTGCGCCCCTCCACCGAAAAATTCATTTCGGTACCGCTTATTTTCCGGGCGGCCCTTCCGTCATCACGGTGATTGGAAATATCCAATCCGCCCACGTAAATCTTTATTTTGGAAAAGCTGCGGATGTTTTGCGCAATCTGCTGCGCCAGCGGAACACCACGGCGGCAGATGCCCACCAGGCAAAGCTCGCTGCAGCTGCTGTTGCGCTCTTCAATTTCATGCGCAATCCGCATCAGAGCACGAAACACCGCAGCATCGTCCATAATCTGAGCTTTCATCTGCACCATCAGACGCCTCGCAATCAAAAAAAAGTGCGGTTCCGCCAGAAATCGGCAGAACCGCACAAAAAACGCGCAACAACGCGCAACGATGCACTTTGGTTCCTCTTGCCGACCTCTCTGGATCGCCTTAAAGATTCTTGTGGTATCATAACACGATTTGCTTCATTTGTAAATAGGAAATGAAAAAAGAATAAACTTTTTTACAGAAGCTGCAGACCTGCCGCCTCTGCCTGCCGCATGGTATCCTCCGGCCAAACAGAAGCCTGCACTTCGCCGATATGTGCTTTACGCAAAAAGAACATGCAGATTCTTGACTGGCCGATTCCTCCTCCGATGGTATCTGGTAATTCACCGTTCAGCAGCGCCTTTTGGAACGGAAGCTCTGCGCGTTCCGTGCAGCCGCTGACGGTCAGCTGACGGCGCAGGCTTTCGGCATTCACCCGGATTCCCATGGAAGAAAGCTCCAGCGCAAGACCCAAAACCGGGTAATTCACCAGAATATCTCCGTTCAGGCTCCAGTCATCATAGTCAGGTGCGCGGCCGTCGTGTTTCTCCCCGGATTTCATTGCGCCGCCAATCTGCATCAGAAATACGGCACCCTTCTCCTGAGCAATCAGGTTTTCTCTTTCCTTCGGGCTTTTCTCCGGAAAACGGTTCTCCAGCTCCTGCGTTGTTACAAAAGAGATTTCCTTCGGCAAGATGCGCCCTAAAAACGGATAGATCCCCGCAAGATAATCCTCTGTTGCACGCAGCGCCGCATAAACATGGCGCACCACATTTTTCAGCGTCTCCGTCGTTCTTTCTCCGGCTCCAAGAATTTTTTCCCAGTCCCATTGGTCAACATACAGGGAGTGCAGATTATCGGTATCCTCATCCCGACGGATCGCGCTCATATCGGTGTAAAGTCCCTCTCCCTCAGAAAATCCATACCGTTTGAGCGCCATCCTTTTCCACTTGGCAAGTGAATGAACCACTTCCACCTCGGCATCGTTCTGCTCGCGAATTCCAAAGCGAACCGGGCGCTCCACCCCGTTGAGATTGTCGTTCAGGCCTGTTTCCGGCCGGACAAAAAGCGGTGCCGAGACACGCGTCAAATTCAACTGGCGGGCAAGTTCCCGCTCAAAAAAATCCTTTGTCTGCTTAATTGCGATCTCTGTTTCCCTGATTGACTGCCGGCTTTGATAGCCCGCAGGAATCTTCAGCTGCGACATTGCAATTCCTTCTTCCTTTTTCGCTTTAATCCAATAAATTTTATTTTACCATGAAACACAGAAAAGCGCAACTGTCTGTTTTCACGGCTTGACCCCAAAATGGCAAAACGTTATAATGGAAAATAATTCCGTTTTTGAACATTGATTTGATTGAATTAGAGAGGGTGTATTGGATTATGCTGACCGGTGTTGCTTCTGTTTCGTTTCGGAAAAATTCTGTGGAGGAAATTATCCGAGCAGCCAAAGCGGCCGGATTGCAGGGAATTGAGTGGGGTAGCGATATTCATGTGCCTGCCGGAGACGTTTCCCGCGCGCGGGAGGTTCGACGCCTGACGGAGGAAGCCGAGTTGCGGGTCACCTCCTACGGAACATAGTATTATCTTGGTGAATCGGAAGACCCAGCCCGGGACTTTGACGGCGTGCTGCAATGCGCCGAAGCACTCGGCGTGACGATTGTGCGCATCTGGGGCGGTAAAAAAGGTTCCGCTGAGTTGAGCGATGATGAATTTGCCGCAGAAAAAGGCATGCTGGTTTCTCTGGAATGCCACAACAACACCGTTACGGACGAATATCACGCCGAACTGCGCTTTTTGGAGACAGTTAACCGCCCAAACATAACCACCTATTGGCAGCCTAACCAGAATTACGGCGAAGCCTATCATCTGGCATCCATTCGTGCTCTTGCCAAATATATTACCAATCTGCATGTTTTTCAAATCCGTCGGGAGGAGGACGGCTCGATCACCAGCTTTCCTTTGGAAGATGGCACCGGGGGCTGGCACAGATATCTTGCTTTGGCACGGCAGGTCGCCGCGCCGGAATCAGCTTTGATTGAATTTGTATATGATGATCAGCTTGAAACACTTGCCCCCACCGCAAAAGCCCTGGCAAACTGGGTTCAGTCGGTACAGCCGGAGCAGGACTGACCGTCGACGCCAAAAGCGCACTGCCTGACAACGCTCCCTTATTTACCTGCATACAAAAGAGCGGCTGCTCCGCTTTGGAGCAACCGCTCTTTCTTATGGTTTTGTCATGCTGTCTGAAAAAGCTTTAGTCGAAAAATCCGTATGCTTACTGATCTTCTTCTCTTTTGCGCTTGCCGATCACAACCGCCGCCAGAGCAGCAGCCGCAAACACACCTAACGCTCCGCCAGCCATCGCCATTCCGCCGGTAAACGGAATGTCGTTATCCGGAATGCTTTCTTCCGGCTCACTGGAAGGTCCAACCAGCGGCGGCTCACTTTCCGGAATTTCCTCTTCGTAGGTGTTGAAGAAATCATAGCCATCCTGTTCCGTGGTGTAGCCTTCCACCGGAAGCTCTGCAACCGTATACTCGTATTCATGGCCATCCGTCAGGTCGTAACGATCCAACTCTGCAAAGGCATAAGACCAGCCAAGTTCGGTGTTCATGACTGTGCGTGCAATTTCCTCACCGTCGCGGCTGAGAACGATGGTAACCTCAGGCAGCGCTTCATCGGCAGGGGCATCAATCCACGTCTTTGTGCCGGAAACAGTAATCATTTCCTGCTCAATGATGTTGATAAAGTTGTTGTCGTCGTCTTTTTCGGAGTTGTAGCCGTCAACTTCGGCTTCCTCCACCGTGTAAGCGTACCGGTGGCCGTCGTTCTGCGCCGCGTCGTTATTGTCGAGCGCATAAACCGGCAGTTCGGCAAAGCTGTAATCCGTTTCGCCGTTAGCAAGCTGCACCGACTGATAAACCGTTCCGTCGCGAAGCAGGTTGATCGTGATCGTCGGATGCACGGTGCCTTCCGGATCGACCCATGTCTTGGTGCCGGAGATTCCAGTATATTTTTGTGCTACCGCGTTCGTAACGGTGAAACCGTTCGCCGCGGAACCGGTGACAACCGGCGCGTCAAAGTCTGCCAGCTGCGTCGTCTCTTCCACCGTGTAAGCATATTTCGCACCGGTTGTCAAATCGTAAACCGGCAGATTGGAAAACGTATACTGCCATGCGGTGGTTTCTTTTTCGTCCGTTGTACCGTCCAGCGTAATGTTGGCAATCGCGGTTCCGTTCTGCTTCAGGCTGATGGTGACTGCCGCCTGCAGGCTTTCCGGAGCAACCCACACCTTGTTGACCGAAACAGACGTGTATGCCTGTTGGATGGTGTTGATAAAGTTGATTCCGCTGTCCGTCACTGTCTTCTCGGAATCATAACCGGCAACGACCTCTTCCTCGACGGTATAGCGATACTCATGGCCATCCGGAGCATAGACCGGCAAATTTGTAAACTGATAGCCTGCCGCCGTATTGGCAATGCTCTGCGTCGTCGTGGTTTTAGCACCGTCGCGGTAAAGCGTAAAGGTAATGTTGGCCGGGCGAAGGGAGGTATCGTTTCCATCCACCCAAGTTTTTGTGCCGGAAACTGTCGTATACTTCTGCGTAACGGTGTTCGTAACGGTGAAACCGTTCGCCGCGGAACCGGTGATAACCGGTGCGTTAAAGCCTTGCAGCTGCGTCGTCTCTTCCACCGTGTAAGCATATTTCGCACCGGTTGTCAAATCGTAAACCGGCAGATTGGAAAACGTATACTGCCACGCGGTGATTTCTTTTTCGTCCGTTGTACCGTCCAGCGTAATGTTGGCAATCGCGGTTCCGTTCTGCTTCAGACTGATGGTGACTGCCGCCTGCAGGCTTTCCGGAGCGACCCACACCTTGTTGACCGAAACAGACGTAGACTCCTGCTTGATGGTGTTCGTAAAGTTCAGGCCGCTTGCATCCGTCGTGGTAGTGTAATTGTCAACCGCGGCTTCCTCCACCGTATAGGTATACGGCTGACGGTTCGCATCATAACGGTCGAGGTTTGCAAAGCTGTAACCCGTCGCTGTGTTGGAAACCGTAGCGCTCGTCACAAATTCGTGATTGCCGCGATACAGGTTAAAGGTAATCGTATTCGGGCGGGTACCGTAAGCATTGTTGTTGTCGACCCAAGTCTTCGTACCTGAAATCGTGATCTTTTCCTGGTCGAGCGTGTTGGTGACTACAAAGCCTTCCTTCATGCTTCCGGTGATGGCCGGGCTGCCACCGTTGTTATATCCGCTGAGTGCAGACTCGCTCACGGTATAATTGATTGCCGCACCAGTCGTCAGATCATAAACATCCAGATTGGCAAACGTATACTGCCATGCGGTTGTTTCTTTCTCGTCGACGACCCCGTCAAGCGTAACGGTCGCAACCGATTGGCTGCCGTTGTTCAGGCTGATGACAACAGCAGGCTTCTGCATGCCGTTGGGAACGACCCATTCCTTGCGAACCGAAACGGACGTTTTCTGCTGTTTAATCGTATTAGTAACCGTATATTGGTTGCCGGCGGTTCCGTCTGTGGCGGTATAAAGGCTGTCTGTGTTGACTTCCTTCACTGTATAGACGATCACCGCACCGTTTGCATCGAACTTATCCAGCTGCGTAAACTGATAGCTCCAGTTCTCGCTCTGTGCAGTCACCACTCGGCTGCCGGTCGCCGCATTGTTGGCGTACAGTTCAACCGTGACGGACGCCGGGCGGGTATTGCCCGCATTGTCGCCGTCAACCCACACTTTTGTGCCGGAAACAGTGATTTTTTCCTGCTTGATGATATTTTTAACTTCGTAATTGTTTGCCGACGTTCCGACAGTCGCCGTGTAATCGCTGTCGACGTTCCTCTCCTGTACAGTGTACACGATCGGATAACGGGCCGCATCGTACTGATCCAAATCCGTAAAGCTGTACTTCCACTGTTTGGAAGCCTCCGTTGTCACGGTTTTGCCGGTGGTTTTGCCGTTAGCAAACAATTCCAACGTGACGGATGCCGGGCGGGTGTTCAAAGCATTTCCGCCATCCACCCACGTTTTGACGCCGGAAACGGTGATCTTCTTCTGCTGCAGCGTATTGGTAATATCGTTGCCGCTCACCGTCTGATCATAGCCTGCCGGAACGGCCTCTTGCACCGTATAGACATAATCTCTGCCGGTTTCCAGATCGATCTGATCCAGGTCAGTAAACGAATATTTCCAGTTGTTTTGCGCGGTTACCGTTGTCCGCGCGGCTTCGACATTGTCCCGGAGCAGAATAACTGTAATGCTGGCCGGGCGGCCGGAACCGCTGCCATCAACCCAAGTCTTCTGACCGCTGACAGAGATTTTTTTCTGCAGCAGCTTATTGGTTACGGTTAACGCGCCGGAAACACCCTGTACGGTGACCTGCCCAAAAGCAACAATGACCGTATAGCTCGCGGCCGAATCTTTGTCGTAACCGGTCGCAGCGGTTGTTTCTGTCAGCGTATACGTTCCACTGGGCAGATTTTCAAACAGAACTGCGCCATTCACAGAGCTGGACGTCCGTGTTACTGCACCGTCACTGCGAACCATGGTAAACACAGCGTCGTTCAACCCGATGCTGTTGTCGTGATAAGCAACCTTGTCAAAAGAAAAATCTGCAAATATGCCCTTGACTGTCGGAACCTTGAATGCCATCGTCGTTGTTCCCCAGGTCAGCGTGGTATACTTATTGGTCGGATAATACGTATCCGGCTGCAGATTTGCGGTGTCCAGTTCTACGCGATAGGTGATGGTATAGGTATAGGTCGTTGTTCCATCAACCGTGTTGACCGATGCGTTTTCCGCATCCAGCGTCCACACGAGCGTTTCGCTGTCGCTGTCGTAAGCGGCGTCCGCTGCACTGTTGCCTGTCAGCGCCGTTCCCGTCTGGAAAACAACCACGTCTCCCATCGGGTCATTAACAACCGCGCCAGCCGCGTTAATGCCGCTGGTGGTGGAGGAAGCGATCTTTGCAAATGCCGCGTTGAGTTCGTCGGTGCTGCCGGCATTGTACGCATACGCATTGTCGGCAGTGGCAGCTGTTGCAATTTCATCTTTCAGATAATCGCCAATCGTCACGGTTGTTCCTTTGACTTCATAACGATTCCAGCTGCCGTCCGGGCAATAGTTCCCCCAAATGGTATGCTCGCTTTCCGGTTTGCCGCAGTGGACGCAAACGTCCTGATACGTTGTATAAAGCGCATCCCCACTAACGCCATAGCAGATGGTATAAAGTTTGCTGAGTGCCTTGACCTGGGTCGCCATGTCTTTGGCCTCGTTGCGCTCCGCTTTAGAAGTTCCCGAACCGTTGTTGTCATTCGTATTATTTCCGGTGGAATCTGTTCCGGCGGCCTCGGTGCTGGTCGAGTTGTTTACCACGCGGAATGTCGGCTGGCCGTCTGTCAGCAGCACAGTAAACTTATTGAGCGCACTGATGTTGACAGCTTTGCCGCCAACCGGAGCCGCCGTCATATTCAGGCGGTTTCTCGCCAGCATAAGGCCTGCCTCCAGATTCGTTCCGCCGTTTGCGGAAAGCCCTTCCAGATAGCTCTTCACGCTTGCCAAACCTTGGGCTGTGGTGATATCGATCCAGTCGCACACCTTGGAAGCCGAACTTGAAAACTTGATGACGGAAACATAAATTCTTCCGCTGTGTTCATCTTCAGCCGCACTGGACGCAATGCTGTCAACAAAGTTTTTTGCCCCGCTGATCGTCGCCTGCATCCGGCTTTGCGCCGTTGTGACTGTGTTGTTCTTCTTTGAATAGTATTTGCAGTTCTGGTCGTGCCGGTTTTCGTTCCCGCATTCGGCACAATAATCCATGGAACCGGAAACGTCGATCACCATCGCAATCGCCGCATCATTGGAAATAACCGTCTGCTGCGTTTTTACCTGCAGTGTGATGTCAAACAGGTTTTCGATCGGATTGCCGTTCGCATCCAAAACCGGAGCAATATTCTTTTGGATTTCAACGCCGTCTGCCCCGGTGACGGTCGACGTGCCGGTTCCGCTTTCCTGTGATCCCACATGATTGTCGGAATCCACCGTCACATAGTTGCCGATTTGATTTCGGTTTTGATCCGGCACTGCTTGCGCCGTCAGGAGCATTGTTCCTGCCAGAACGCAAACAGAAAGCATACAGGACAATGCTTTCTTAAATACCTTCTTCACCATGTTGATTCTCCTTTCAATCTTAAAGCTCTGCTTTTTCGCTCTGCTTTTTCGCTCTGCTTTTTCAGACATACCTCGTCTTTGATTTGAATTCAGTATAATCTCCTGCGGTCATATTTCGGTAACAAAAAAGAAATATTGAAAAAATCCGCAAAATTTTCTGAACCTTTTCTCCTGGTATGCCTTCAAGGCGTCTAACCTTGTCGCTTCCCCACTGCTCTTACGCGATTCAATCCGTCTTTTTCGGAGAATGCCCGCAAAGTCGTTTCCATAGTATTCCTCTGTGCCAAAGAATTATTCCAGTTTTTTCATTCCGCCATAAAATATGCAGACGCGCAGAACAGGCTGGGAAACAAAAGGGAAGCTTGCCGCTTTGTGGTCGACAGGCGCTTCAGGACACCCGCTCGCACCTATTTTCTTTTGCTGCTTTTTCAGCCTTGACTGCACGAACCCCGGCCGACACAAGTTCCCGTATCATGTCGGATTGCGTGCAGTTGTAAAACCACTCCCGTTTGATGGAATCCAACAGCTTTTCCATATCGGGAGTAACAACGAATGTCATTCTTTTCACTTCTGCAGCCATGATTGCACCTCCTCTCCGCAGGTCTGAACTTCTGAACTTATTTGTATTATAGTTCATAGGTTCTGAACCTGTCAAGAGGGATTTCAACTTGACAGAACGTATGAACCTGTGCATAATATGAACTGTAAGGAGGTGACGTTAATGCCCACAGAAAAACCACGCTATACTGTTATCGTTGATAAAGAGCTCCTTAAAGAGATTGACGATTTTCGCTTTGAAAACCGCTATCCCAGTCGCTCTGCCGCAACATCGGAGTTAATTCGTATTGGCATTGAGCAGCTTAAAAAGGAGCAGAAAGCGGCAAAAAAGGCGCAAAAAATAAGCCCTCCGGCGGAGGAAGCGAATCAGCAATCCTCCCGTAACAAAAACGCCTGTTCTGAATGATAAACAAAAGGATTTCGCGTAACAGTCATAGAACCCACATAATTGCAACACAATATTTGATTACCATAGAAACAGATTGTGCGGCGCCCGATTCTTCCGTATTTAACGGCAGTTCTGCTGGCTGTTTACTGCGCCGCTTGCCGGGTGCAGCGAACAGCCGGCTGTAAGCGAGGTCTCCTCCGGGAGAATAACCAGCGAAACCATCGCCGGAAAAATTACTGAGGTTGCCGACGGCTCCATTACGCTTTCACTCGGCACCATTCAAGTCTCAGGCGTAACTGAAAGCGGCTCCGCACCGTCTACAATGCCCGACGGCGCTTCGGGGGGGGCGTAATATTTGAAGAGAACGGCAATCACAAAACGGTCGCACTGACCTCTTCAACCACAATTACCATCTGTTATTCCGAGGCCGCGCTGCAGCCGGACGAGCTGGCGACCGGCGATATTGTTGAGGTGACAATGGATTTTCCCAACATCTCCGCTGTTTCCATCACGGTCTATTCCGCACAGGGCGACGGTTCCACCAACGGGGAAGGCTCCAATGCAATATTCGCCACAGGAGACAGCACTGTGGTTCGCATTGCCGACCTTATCGTCCAAACGCTGGGCAACTTCTCCCACGGACTCAACGCGACTTACGGCGTCAGCATTGTGGCTCAAAACGTGACTATCACCACCGCAGGCGACCATTGCGCGGCGGCGGCTTCCTGAAACCAATGTAATGCTCAAAGTAGAAAGAGCTGCAGCGGCGCCCCGGCATTAAAAGAAAAAACGCCGAGCCTCTTTTGTACAGAGGTTCGGCGTTTTGCCTGTTAACACAGGCTGTTATCATTTTACAAAGAACATAACCATGTTTGTGAACAGCACAACAATGCCGAATACAATCGCGGCAACTTTCGTCCATTTGGAAAGAAACGCGTCGATTGAGCGCGACTTGCCTTTGTCAAAAAAGTTGTCGGCACCACCGGAAACCACGCCGACATTGGCCTCGTGACCTTCCTGCAGGATAACAACAAAAATAATGACGACCGAAAGAATCAGCAGAACGATGCCGCAAATAATCTGAAGAACGGACATAACCTTGGACACCTCCAGTCACGATATAGTGATCAACACTAAGATATGATATCACATCGGACAGCCTTTTGCAACGTTTTTTCCGAAAAAATTTGGCGGCAAAAACCTGTTCCCGCGTTTTTTCACCCGATTGCGCTCCCCCAGGTTACGGCTCGTCCAGCAGGCTGAGCAGATCCGGAAAAAGTTCCAGGCTGCGGCGCAGAATTCCGTTCATGCACGCAATGGCTACGCCGTAGTTCGTAATCGGCACACCCTGCAGCACCGCGCTTCTCATGCGGTGCTTTACTTCGCGCGCGTTCAGCATGCAGCCGCCGCAGTGCAGCACCAGCGCGACCTCCGAAAGATCCTCGGGAAATTCGGTGCCTGAACTGGTGACAATATTCAGCTGCTTTCCGGTGTATTCGCGCAGCCAGCGCGGCAGCTTGACGGTTCCGATATCCGTACACTGGCGGTGATGCGTGCATCCCTCGGAAATTAACACCGTGTCGCCGTCGTGCAGTCGTTTCATCGCGGCAGCTCCTCGGACGGATGTTTCCAGCAACCCCTTGTAACGCGCCATCAGAATTGAAAAAGACGTCAGCGGAATATCTTGCGGAACAATTTTGGAAACGACGCCGAACGCCTGACTGTCTGTGATAACCATGGCCGGCTTTTTGCCAAGTGAGGCCAGCGCCGCGGCCAGATTGTTTTCCTTAACGACAACCGAGCAGGCGTCCGCTTCCAGTACATCGCGGATTACCTGCTGCTGCGGCAAAATCATCCGGCCCTTCGGCGCGGCGGCGTCGATCGGCGTCACCAGCACCGCCAGGTCATCCGGCCGCAGCAAATCGCCCACCAGCCGGCGCGTCATTTTGTCGGTCACGGTAAGCCTTGCCAGGCGTTCCTTTAGCGCTTCGATTCCCGCGCCGGTTTTTGCGCTGACGTACAGCTCGTTTTCTTCCGCAGGTTTTTCCCCCGGCAGCAGATCGCTTTTGTTGCGCACGATCAGATACGGAATCTCCCGTTCGCAAAAAAGGCGAATCAATTCCCGCTCGCAGCCCGAAAACTCCGAAAGTGCATCGGTCACCAGCACGGCAACATCAGTTTTATTCAGCACCTGCCTCGTTTTTTTGACGCGTTGTTCGCCAAGTGCTCCTTCGTCGTCAAAGCCCGGCGTATCGATGACCATCACAGGCCCGAGCGGGAGCAGCTCCATGGCCTTATAGACCGGGTCCGTCGTGGTGCCCTTTGTTTCTGATACGATGGAAAGCTGCTGCCCCGTCACCGCGTTGACCACGCTCGATTTTCCCGCGTTCCGGCGGCCGAAAAATCCAATCTGCACCCGCTCGCCGGATGGCGTATCATTCATGCTCATTTTTCCAATCCCCCGCTTCAGGCTGATCTTAAAAACAGCTTAATTATTTTTCAAACTTATCACACACTGAAAGCATTGTCAAGAAAAACACAGAAGATTGCGTTATTTTGCTGTGCGTCGCCTTTACTGCGCGGCGCTGTTTGACCCACATTTTTCCCCTTTGCACCTTCCACCCCGATTCTTGACAGTCCCTGCGCTTTGCGTTATGATAGCCTTCGGGTGAAAGGGCACTGTCCGGAGTTAACGGGAGATACCTGTAAAACAAAGGCTTCGGTCATCGAAATATATTTGATTTTTATAGAAAAGGAAATGATTGAACGATGCTTTATTCCATCGGAGAAGCCGCCGAAAGAACCGGGTTGAGCACCTACACGCTTCGCTATTATGACAAGGAAGGTCTGCTTCCCATGGTGGAACGCAGTTCCGGTGGAATCCGGATGTTCAAAGAAAACGATTTTGGCTGGCTTCGGCTGATTGAATGCCTGAAGGCGAGCGGTCTTTCCATTAAAGAAATCAAACAGTATATCGATTGGTATATGGAGGGCGATTCCACACTGGAGCAGCGCCGCAATCTGTTTTACAACCGAAAAAAGGCCGTTGAGGAGCAAATGGCAAAGCTGCAGAAGACGCTGAACGCCGTTTCCTACAAATGCTGGTTTTACGATACCGCTGTTCAGGCGGGCAGCGAAGAAGTTCCAAAAAACATGCGCCCGGAAGAACTCCCGCCCGAAATTCTCCGCCTGCGTGAAGAAAGCGGGTTGTATACACAGAAAGAACAGAAGGGGTCTTCCCAAATTGCCTGAACCGCAACATCTTCCCTGCTGTTTTCCAAAAGGCTTCGGAAAGTTTTTTGCTTTCTGAAGCCTTTTGTGGTGTTGGCCGGGGCACACGGCGCGATTGACTCATGAAAAGCGTCAAAAATTTTTCGGCATAATATTCTAATAGCAATAAAATAATTGCTATTAGAAAAATAGTAAAACAGTAAAAATGTGATGAATACACGGTTTTTGGTTAAATTGCCGCTAAAATATTTGCAATTTACACTTCTTATAACAATAACTATAATAAAAAGCGAAAGCTCCGGTTCTTTTCATGCAAATAGCACATTTCAACCGTATATTTTATTTGCACGGCCAGTAACACGGAGAATTAAAAGGAGGAATTCACAAATGAAAGCAAACAAACCCTTCAGGCGAATCATAGCGTGGTGTATCGCGACGATTATGCTTGCGGCTGCGATGACCGGCTGCGGAACCAGCCAGACAACGTCGTCCGCCGCGTCCGGCACCGAATCCAAGGCGGCCGAGTCTGGCGCCGATGATATCGACATGAACGGTGCAACCTTGACTTACTGGTACCCCATGTGGGCCAATGAAGCGGAATTGGTACAGAACATCGGAGACATGGAGATTTACAAAAGAATCGAAAAACGCACCGGTGTTCACATTGAATTTACCTGCCCCCCGACAACCGACACCGCTTCCGCTTTTACCACAATGGTTGCATCCAAAAATCTGCCCGACATTATTCAGCACGAGTATTATGTCGATTATCCGGGCGGTCCGGATAAGGCTATCGATGATGGAGTGTATATGCGCCTGAACGAGCTGATGGAAAAATATGCGCCGAATTACCTCAACGCAATTTCCGATCCTTCTGTTCACAAGCAGGCCGTCACCGACAGCGGCAACCTCTGGTGCTTCTCCATGATCGACAAGGCTGTGCAGGAGGCTTATTACGGCCCGATGTACCGTCAGGACTGGCTCACAAAGGTCGGCATGGATGTTCCGACCACAATAGACGAAGTTCACAATGTACTGAAAGCATTTAAGGAAAAGCTCGGCGCAGAATCTCCGCTGCTCCTGCCGCAGAACGGCTGCGACGGCTCCGGTTATATGCTGATGAGCGCCTACGGCGTCAGTAACAGCTATTACAACGACAACGGAACCGTTAAGTTCGGCCCAATGGAAGACGGTTACCGTCAGTATCTGGAAACCATGAAGCAGTGGTATGCGGAAGGACTGATCGACCAGGAATTCCCGACCAAAACCGACACCACCAACGACATCACAACCGATAAAGCAGGAATGTGGGTCGGAAACTTCTGGCAGCCAAACACCTGGAAGAGCCAGTCGGTTTCCTCCGACGTCTTTAAGGTTGTTGCCGGCCCGTACCCGACCCTGAACTCCGGTGAAAAGGTCGCTTTTAAAGAGACGAACTATGCGGTTCAGCAGAACAACACTGCAATTACCACTTCCTGCAAAACGCCGGAAATCGCCGTAAAATGGCTGGATTACAAATACTCGGAGGAAGGTTATCTGCTCTGCAACTTCGGTATTGAGGGCGAAAGCTACAACATGGTGAACGGCGAACCGCAATATACCGATTTCTTTACCGAAAACAAAAACCCGAAGGGTTACGAGTTCTACAACGCGCAGTATTATTACCTGATGGGCAAAGGCCCGTATCTGCGCCTGTGGTCCCGCGAAATGTTCTCTTACACGGATGATGCCTGGGATATGCTCCACACCTGGGAGGACAGCTCCACCGGCGAGGCCGTGCTGCCGAATAACGCCCTTACCATGACGCCGGAAGAAGGCGAAGCCTTTAACGTTATCAACTCCGACGTGTCCACCTATGTCAACCAGCAAACCGTTGCGTTTATTACCGGTCAGCAGGAGCTGAATGACGAAAACTGGAACAAGTTTGTCGAAACATTGAAGAGTCAGGGAATCGAAGAAGCCGTCGGCTACAAGCAGGCTGCGTTTGACCGTTATCAAAAGCGCTGATTCCCGCCCGCAGACTTAACAACGAGAACCCGTAAGATCCGGATGCCGTTCAAGCTGTCACGCGGAGAATTGAGCGGCTCCGGTTTTTTAAATGCCCGGTATTTTCAACCGGTCGGCACGCCGGTTAAAGGGAGGAACAAAGTGTGGCTTCTGCAGCTCTTCAAGTAAAAGGAAAATCCCGTTTCAGCACGCGCCTGAAGCTGGATTTTAACCGCTATTGGGCGCTTTACCTGATGTTTATTCCAATTCTCGCATATTACATTATCTTTTGCTATTTTCCAATGTACGGCGTTTTAATTGCCTTCGAACGTTACAGTCCCGCAAAAGGCGTTTTGGGAAGCACCTGGGTCGGGCTGAAAAATTTTAAGGATTTCTTTGGCAGCTATTATTTCGGGCAGATTACGTGGAACACGTTACGCCTGAGTTTGGAGGATCTTTTGTTTAACTTCCCGTCCTCCATCATTTTTGCGCTGCTGCTCAATGAAGTTTCACGATCCTGGTTTAAGAAAACCATTCAAACTGTCACCTACCTGCCGTATTTCATTTCCGCCGTTGTTGTGGCCGGCCTGATTGTCGATTTTACCGCCAAGGAAGGCCTGATTAACAATATTATTGTTTTTTTCGGCGGCACCGCCAGCAACCTGTTGATGGATTCTTCGAAATTTGACGCAGTTTACGTCATTTCAAACATCTGGCAGAATATTGGCTACGGCAGCATTATTTACCTTGGCGCAATCAGCGGCATCAATTCCGAGCTTTACGAGGCAGCCACTATCGACGGAGCCGGCCGCTGGAAGCAAACGCTTCACGTCACGATTCCGGGCATTGCTTCCACCATTATCATTTTGCTGATCCTGCGCATGGGCAGTCTGCTTTCCGTCGGATATGAAAAAATACTTCTGATTTACAACTCGCAGATTTACGACAAAGCGGACGTGATCTCCACCTTCGTTTACCGCAAGGGACTGGTCGAAGCCAATTATGGCTACGCTTCTGCGGTCGGGCTTTTTAATTCCGTAATCAATATGATTTTCCTGCTGGTGGCCAATACGATCAGCAGAAAAGTGTCGGAAACCAGCTTGTGGTAAGGGGGGAAAGAAAATGATTGAACGCAGATCCTTTTCCAGAATGCTGTTCCGCATCGCAAACGTTATTTTTCTGATTTTTCTGGCGCTTTGCTGCCTGATTCCCTTTACGCACGTTTTGTTCGCGTCGGTTTCTTCTCCGACGTTTCTTTCCCAAAACCGCGGCCTTGTTCTGTACCCCCACGGCTTCAGCCTGAACGGTTACGACCTTGTGTTCCGGAACCCAAACCTGATCCCCAGCTATTTCAACACCATCTTTTATGTTGTCATGGGGACTCTGCTCAATCTGCTGATGACCTCCGTCGCCGCTTACGTTCTTTCGCGGAAGGGACCGATGCTCAACAAGTTTTTTATGAAGCTGATCACCTTCACCATGTTCTTCGGCGGCGGAATCGTACCGTTTTTTCTGGTGGTGGACGGCCTCGGCATGACCGACACCCGCCTTTCGCAGCTGATTCCGTACGCGGTTTCCACCTATAACATCATTATCATGCGCACCTCGTTCCAACAGGTGCCCGTCAGCCTGGAAGAATCCGCCCGCATTGACGGAGCCAACGATTTCACCATTCTGTTCCGGATTATCATGCCGCTCTCCAAGGCGGTGCTCGCGGTGATTACGCTGTTTGTCGCCGTTTCATTCTGGAACTCCTGGTTTCCTTCGGTACTCTTTCTGCGCGACCGTTCACTGTTTCCGCTGCAGCTGATTCTGCGCGAGATCCTGATCAACAACGACGTATCCAAAGTGGTGCCTGTGCGGGAGCTGAGCGCCTCGCAGGAACAATATTACCGAAAGCTTGTGAAATACTGTATCATTGTGGTAGCGACGCTGCCAATCGTATGCATCTACCCGTTCCTGCAAAAATACTTTGTCAAAGGAGTCATGATTGGCTCCATTAAAGAATAGCCCTAAGATAGCGCCCAAAACCCGGAGAAGCCTACCAGCCGCTCCGGGCCTTTTTTGAAACAGGAAAGAAGGGAAAGAAAAAGCATGACGACAAAAACAGATTCCTATGACCTTGCGGCGGGGGGATCCCGTCTGTTTGCCATGTGCATGATTATTGCCTGCCACTTTATGCAGTATTATGGCAGCGCGCTTGCCTGGTGGTTTAATGTCGGCGTACAGATTTTTTTCTGCATCTCAGGTTTTTTGTACGGACAAAAGGAAATTCCCGACGGATTTGCATTTGTTGCCCGGAACTTTAAGAAAATTCTTCTGGATTATTACGTTTACATTTTGTTCTGTTTGATCCCGTACGGAATTCTGCGTCCAGAGCTTCTTTCCGTGCAGACGCTGCTAAACCTTTTGCTTTGCAACGTAACGCTTTCCGGGATCGATCACCTTTGGTTTATCCCCTACATTCTTCTTTGTTACCTGATGACTCCGCTGCTCAATCGGCTCAGACTGCGCATGCAAAAACTTCGCGGCGCGGCAAAGCCGGCATTGGTAGTCAGCCTGATGCTGCTATTGGAACTTCTGTTCGACACCTTTCTTCCCTATTTTAATCCTGCGTGGATCAATTGTTATGCAGCGGCATATTTTCTGGGTGCCCTGAAAAAGCGCTCCGGCAGACTGCCCGGCACGGCAACGGCTTCCATCACTGCCCTGGCTCTGATCTTCAACGCCGTTCAAATCGGCGTTGATGTTTTCGGCTTGTTTGTGCCGCAGGGGATTTTTACGGATTATTATTACCGTTTCTGCAATTATGCTCACGTTCTTCTTGGCATTTCCATTTTTCTTCTGCTACACACAGCTCTGCGCGGCGTTCGCTTTGCACGCGTTCCAGTGCTGCTGCGGCTGAGCGACCGGTATGCCTTTGATATCTATATTGCGCATCAGATTTATGTGCAGGGTACACTGAACCTGCAGCAGCTCACACCCTCTCCGCTGCTGAATGGGGTGATCATCCTCGTGCTGATTCTGTTCAGCGGAATTTTGCTTGGCCTGGTGTGTTCCCGGCTCCGGAAGAAATCTTTTTTCATCCGCAGAAAAATGGCTGCACCGCAGTAAAAATTTTATTTGCTGAATAACCACCCAAATTGCCTCGGTTATGGTATACTATTGGGGTTTGTGTCAAAGGGCGGCGACGTAAAGCGCCGGCGCCTTTATTCTGCAAAGGAGAGCTTAAGCTTGAAATCTGACAAAAACGTTAAAAAAGCCTTTCACAGCCGCCTGTTTCTCGGCTGGTTTCTGTCTTATCTTTTAATACTGGTGTTGCCTCTGGCGTTTTTTACCGCTATATTCGGGAATTTTGTCCAAAAGGCAAATCAGGATATTTACGACAGCCGGGAAGCAACTCTGTGGCAGTTTTCCCAGATATTTGACCAACGCCTGAAGGATGTGGAGAATCTGGCGGTAAACGTTTCGGTATTAAGCGAGGTCAACGCCATCAAGCGCACCGGCAGTGAAATCACAAATCAGGATGTGTATAAGTTTTATCTGCTGCAGCAAAAGCTGAAGCTTCTTCGTTCCAACCAGTCCTTTATTCAGGCCATTTATCTTTATATCGGCCAGTCGCGCACGCTGCTGAGCGAGGGTTATCTGTACCAGACAACGGAGAGTACCGATACGATAAATTCAGAGGAGCTGAAACTGATCCGGGATTATTCCAAGGCTCTTTCGGATTATCCGTCCCGCCATTACCAATTAGACACGCGCACTAACCGTTTTGGAATTACCTCAACATTTCTGACATACATTTTCCCTGTTTCCTCCGAAACTGCCGGCAGCGGCGACGCAATCTTTATCGTGATCAATACGGATGCGCTGCAGAATATTCTGACCTCATCTCTGCACAACGCCGACGGCGGTTTTTATCTGGTTAACCAGGACAATGTTCTGCCGCTCAATCACAATATTACCTACCCCGCATCGCTGACCTATGACGAAATCACCGGCGGCGGCGTCGTGCGGACAAAAACGGACACTGGAACCAACATGATGGCGCTGAGCATTGCAGCGTCGGAAAACCCGACCAGCTGGAGCTATGTTTATGTGTTTGAAAGCGATCTGATCGACGGTTCCATGCGGACTTATGTCTTTTTGTATATCATCTGTATTGTCTTCAGCCTGCTGATCGGAAATCTTCTTTCCTATTATTTTTCCAAACGCAACTACCATCCGGTTCAAATGCTGGAGGAACTGTTCCGCCCCGAAGCAAAACGGAAAAGCGCCGAATACGAATCGAAAAAAGACGGAGAAATCGGTTCGATCATTCTGCAGATCCGCAGTCTGCAGGAATTCAGTTCGCAGGCAGAGGCCCGGCTTGCCAAACAGGAAATACAGCTGAAGCAGGCTATTTTGGCGCAGGCGCTGCGCGGAGAAATTTCAGCCGAACAACAGGAAAGCGAGCTGATCGCCAATGGTTTTGTGTTTGATGACGACCGGTTTTGCGTCCTTTTATTTGATTGCGTCGATTGCACGGAATCGATGAGCGACAGGGAAAAGTACATTGCGCAAATCAAGGAAGCAAAAATGCCCGAGGGAAGCGATTTCGTTTTTATCCGGCTGTCGTGCAGCAGATTTGCCGTTCTGCTAATCTTTGAAAGCCAAAACCAATTGGATCAAAAAGCGATTCATCTATACGTCGGTGAAATTGCCGACGCGTTCAACCGCAAATATCCGCGAACTCTTTTTGGCTGCAGCCTGCTGCACGACGATCTGCAAAGCCTTGCAACCGCTTATCACGAGGCGGAGCAAACTTTGGAATACGGTCATTCGGCTTCTTCTGGCAGCATCTTTTACGAAGAAAAGAATTTTACGTTCCATTTTGATCAAATCGAAGAGCTGTACCGGATTGGAGCAATTTTTGTGTCTGAAATGCGCGCACAGAATCCGGAGGCTTCTTCCCAAGCGCTGGATCGACTGATCACCTTTTGCTGCAGCCCGAACGTGTCCTGTGCCCGTTTTGCCTGCGGCTACCTTGGCAACCTGTTAATTGTCGTCATGGCAGAGGCCGCCACGCATACAAAGGAGGAATCGCCGGCCTGGATGAGCCTTTCCCACCAGGTAATCGACGCAAAGAACGCCGTACAGCTGCGCTCCGCCGCCAGACAAATTCTTGCGGATATTTATGGCAGTCCGCAGTCGTCCTGCAACCGCGGCGATTTCCTGATCGAACGCGTAAAAAATTATATCGATCAGCATTATTCTGATATGAACCTTTCCGTCACCATGATTGCGGACAATAACGACGTTTCCGCAAGTTATCTGGCGCAGGTTTTTAAAAAGAAAACCGGTCACAGCACCGCGGATTATATTCACATGACACGTTTAAAAAACGCAAAGCTCTTGCTGAAGAGCAACCGTGTTAAGGATGTTGCAGCAATGGTGGGGTATCAGGATGTTCGTTCCCTGATTCGTGTCTTCAAAAAATATGAAAAAATCACTCCGGCGCAGTTTCGGGATGATGCACCGGAAGAGCCTGCCCAGCTGTAGCCGATTCTGCACTGCACAAAAAAGCCCCGGAACCGAAGGTTTCGGGGCTTTTTTGGAGCTACTGATCCGATTCGAACGGACGACCTGCTCATTACGAGTGAGCTGCTCTACCAGCTGAGCCACAGTAGCATACTGAACGAATCAGCTCAATTATTATACATAAATCTTTGCCGTTAGTCAACACCGCAAACGGCCTTTTTGAAAATTTTTATAGCTTGTCGGCAAATTACCAAAGCAATTACCGCAGCACATGAAAAAATAGTTGCTTTTTTCGCACCTGCATCATTTTGAGGAGCACTTCCCAAAAAACGGCGGCATCTTCGTTTTCACCGGGGATACCGCCGCAATGTCAAAAACGTTTCAACGACGGAATCACAAGAACCGCCAAGGTCCAAAACAGTTGAAAAATCATCATCTCGGCGGCGCCAATCCGTGCAATACTCCCCGCCGCACAAAACACAAACACCAGCACAAGTCCCAGCAAAGTCCCGGCCATCTGCAGCAGCACGGCAAGCTGAAACAGCGCCTTCGCCTCAATACAGCAGGCAGTTGACCACAGTGCCGGCGCTCCCGGTGAGCGAAGAATGACCGCCGGCTGTTCCAAATCCTCCTGACGCACATCGGCCGCATGCAGCTCCTGAACATCGGGCACAATTGTCACAGAGCTTTCTGGTACGGAAAACTTTTCGGCAATCATTTCAGCCGAAAGGTTGCTGTCCGTTGTCAGCACGGCAACATCGCCGCCGCAGCGCACCAACCGCTGCAGCGCGCCGCAAAGAACGGGATCCGCATGATATTCCACTGTGAACAGTGCGCAAAGCTCTCCGCCCCGGGCCAGATATACCGGGATGGTTCCTTCTGGACAATTTTTTGCCTCATAATCACTCGAGGGCGGCGTAATCCCGTGCGCAGCCATTAATTCGCCGCTGCCCACAAACACCCGCCTGCCCTGCACCCAGCCGGAAAAGCCCCCCTGCTCCGCCGCCACCTGCTCGGCGCGCGGTAAAATACCTGTCTGGCCGCGAATCACCCGGTAAAATACCGTCCGCATGGGTCCGCCCGCTTCCCGCAAAAGCGCCGCTGCATCCAGAATCACGTCGTCTATCCGACCGCCGCTCAATGTTTTAATTCCGCTGAGCACAACGGCATCCGCGGGAAAAAGTTCCTCATCCCGAAGTACCACGCAACCGGTTTCTCCGAACAAATCGGCCGCACGCCAGCCGACTGCAACCGCGCCGCTGCCGCGAAAAGCACGGCAGGCACGTTTCAGCGGCAGATTCACCGACAGCGTGGCCGTAAACGGCGCACAGAGACAGCAAACCGCCGTGTAAGAAGCCAGAGCCGCGTCATACCTGCTGGAGGGCGTTGCAAAAAAAGAAATCAGCGCCGCTGCCAGCGCACCAAAAAAACCAAACGCAAAAATGCGTTCCGTGCTGCGCTCGCCCAAATCCGCTTCCAAAGCACCGCGCAAAAAACCTTTTTCAGGCATGGCACTCACTGCGCCAATCGTCAGCCTGGCCGGCACATCGGCATCCACCATTTTCTGCACGCGGCTTTCTTCTTCCAATCTCGCCAGCGCAAAGCTTTCCGGCATTGCGCAAAGCTCCGCGTAATTTTCCCTTGTTCGCAGCAGCATGCAAAGTTTGCCGAGCAGATTGCCGCACAGCCCGAGCGCGCCAACCGGCGCATAAAGCCACACATCGCCGGCTGCAACGGCGTCCGGGCGGATGATCCCGACCAGCGCCTGCAGCGCGCAGGCAATCGCCGCGATTGAAAACGCTCCGTCCGCTCCGGCCGATTTTTGTCCTTTAAAAAAGCTCAGCAGCCCAACCGTGACAACGGAGCGGCATAACAGCAGGCAAACGCCGATGCCGACAAAATTGATCAGAGAAAAAATCCGCGGACTCTGCCGGGGCGAAATCCATGCGGCCAGCGGCACGTCTGCGCGGGCGCAGACGGCGGGCACTGTAAGAAAAATCCCGATCGCACCAACCGCCAACAGACGAAAAAGGGTGATTTTGCTTTCTTTTGAAAGCCTTTGACGAAACGCCTTTGTGCTGTCTGGCGGGGCGGTATGTTCCTCGGCAGAATCGGATTTTCCGCTTTTGCCGTCTTCGCCGGATTTTGTGGTCGGTTCCCGCCTGACAGAATGGTTCCTGCGCCCGATTTCGGCATCCGGCCGTTTTTCCTGCTGCCGATCTGATTTATGATGTACGATTTCCTGATTTCGTGTTTTTTCCGCTTCTGCCCGCGGCTCTTCCGTTCTGCTCTGTTTCCGGTTCAGAAAAGGAAAACGGAGTCGCGGCGCGGAAGTCCGTTTCGGAACCGCCTGAACTTTTCCGGCCCGCGCGGCATATTCCAGCTTTAGCTCATACAGCTCTTCCCCGTCGGCGCCCACACGAATCTCCGGCAGTTCCTCGCCGCAAAACAGCCGGTCAACATCCAACTCGACACAAAGCGCACGACGCTCCGTTTGTCCGGCAGGGACAGAATCAGCGTCCGGCACACGCCGGGGACGCATCGCAGGTTCCGCAACCGGCAGCACCTGCACCTGACGCAAGGGCGTCTTTTCTTCGGCGGGTGCTTCTGTTCCGGGTGTTTCCTCCGACGGCTCCTTCCGGTCTGGCGGCATCTCTGCGTCAACCGTTTCCTTCAAAGCTGCTTCCCCTGTGAGTACATCTCTCACTGAAGCCTCTTTGGGGTCTTCCTCCGGGGGAGTGTCTCGTTCGGGCATCTTCTTTTCGGGTGCTGAGTCCGCATCATTCTGCTCATGCTGCGGGGCAGGCCGTTTTGCTCCGTCTTCCTCTTCCGGAATATCCGTTACGGAAGCTTCCTGCCACTGATGCTGCGACGCTGCGGCAAAGAGATCCGTTGCGGAGTCATCGGACTGCTGCCCTGGAGTATCCTCCGGCGGCTTTTGTCCGTCTTCTGCCTGCTCTTCAGTTTTTTCGTTTTCCTGCTTTTCGCTTTTTTCCGTTGGCACAGTCTCTCCGCCTGCCCGCAGGCCGCCGGTCACCCAGCGCAGCAGCTCGCTGAAGGATTCCCTCAGGGACTTTTTTTCTTCTCCCGCAGGTTTCTCCAGAGAAAGATCCCGTTCCACCGTGGGGCGCGGCTTCGCCGGTTTCCGCTCCGTCGCCTTTTCGGCGCCGGGTTCGGACGGCTCCTGCTGTTCCTGCTGAGGCAGGCGGGTCTTTTTTCTATTCTGAACCTTTTCCATCACATAATCATACGGATCAATTTCTTCCTGCTCGCCGAACAGATACGAATATTCGCTTTGCCCGGGCGTCGGGCGGTAAAAATCGGTCGGCAAAGGACTTTCTTCTTCCGGCGATTGCTGCGTTTCCGAGGAATCCTGCGCTTCTGCAGAATTCTGCACCTCGGAAGAACCCTGTTTCTGCTGAGAATTTTGTGTCTCCGTTTTCTCTTCATCGGACAAGCTCTGCTCATCCGTAGGGCTCTGTTTCTTCGGAGAATTCGTCTCTTCGGAAACGTCTTCTATCAAAAAGCGCGGATCGCGCGAATTTTCCATCATAAATGACCAGTCCCTTCCTTTCGGTCATATGGAATCAACAGTCTGCATGAAACGTTCAGCGAGCCTTAAGGCCAAGACGCTGCCGAACGGCTTCATACATTAGAATTGCACCTGCAACCGACGCGTTGAGTGAATTGATCTGCCCACACATCGGCAGCGAAAGCACACCGTCACATTTTTCCTTAATCAGACGGCCAACGCCGCGGTCCTCGCCGCCAACCACCAGCGCCAGCCCGCCGGTCAGGTTCGCCGTACACCACGGTTCACCATCCATATCTGCGGCATACACCCAAACGCCCCGCTGTTGGATCTCCTCAATTGCGGCAGCCAGATTCGTCACCCGGGCAACTGGCAGATACTCCACCGCACCGGCGGACGCTTTGCCGACAGCATACGTCAGCCCTGCGGCACGCCGCTTTGGAATGATCATCCCGTGCGCGCCGGCTGCTTCGGCGGAACGGATCAACGCACCGAGATTATGCGGATCCTCGACTTCGTCGGCAATCACAAAAAACGGCGCTTCGCCCTTTTCCTCCGCATGGCGGAACAGATCCTCCAACTCCACCGTTTCCACCACCGCGGCAACGGCTGCAATGCCCTGATGCACCGCACCGCCGCAAAGAAAATCCAGTTTGCGGGGATCTGTTTCCTTGACCGGAATATTTTTCTGTTTTGCTTTGGCAGCAATGGCGGCAACCGAACCCGAACGTTCGCCGCGCGCTACCAGAATACTGTCGATGCTTCGTCCGGCGCGCAGCGCTTCCGCCACCGCATTGCGCCCTGCAATAATATCCTCACCACGTTCCGGTCGCTGATCCCCGCCGTTCTGTTCCATTTTCATATCCAAATCGTTCCTTCCGCATTAGTTTATACGAATACGGAATTATTATAGCATATCCACCGGACAAGCGCAAAAGAAATTGCGGAATTTTGCGGGCAGAAACCACAGCGCAGCCCTGCCCTACGCCAGCCAGAAAAAAAGCGCAGCAAGGGCTGCGCCGCACAAGGCCGCAAGAAAAAGGCGCCCCCACAGCCAGATGCGTTTCCTGCGTCGACGTACCCCGGTCGGCTCTCCCAGCCGTTTGAGCGCACGCCTCGCCTCATGCTCCAGAACCGCCCGTTCTGCGTCGCAGTAATCCGGGCTGACAAAAAAGAGCGCCCGTTCAAAATAATCGCTTTCGGTATCATTAACCTCAATGATTTGCCGGTTAATTCCGCGAATCATCTGCATTCCCCTTTCCGGCAATCGTTTTCCATTCATGCATAGTCTTGGCCCGCTGCCGGAAAAATATTCATTTTGACGCCGCCGTGCCGGAGCAACTCCCGCGTACAAGCTGTATTTTACAGATTACCCCAATTATACGAGCTGTAATTCCACAGACGACACGGTCAATGTGGAAAACTCTGTGGAGAATGTTGAGAAATCATGTGGAAACATGTCCGAACGCTCGGAACCGGCCAAGTGGAAAATCCGGAAAAATGATTGTGGAGAACTGTTCAAAGCTCCGTCGATCTGAAATTATGTCAACCGCAATTGAAAACTTTTTGTAAAGCCTCTGTCAGTTTTGTCCACCGGGGACGGCTGGTTCTCCCGTTAAAAACAGCATGGCACGCTCGATGGAGTCCTTTGTGCTGCCCCAGTCACCGCCTGCATTACGATAGTCATACATTTTGCAGTAACCGGAAACATCGGTGGAAATCACATCCAGCTGCTTTTTTGCAACCGCAGCAACGGCTGCCGCAAACGCCGGATACGCTTTGCGGTGCATTTCTTTCTGCGCCTGCGAAAGGAGCCGCGCGGCATGCGGAAGACAAAACCCGCTTTGCTCCGAAAACAGCCCGCGAAACTCCTCCTCCTTCTGCCAAAGAACAAAAACCTCGGTCAACAGGCGCTGCAGCCCCCATTCCACCTTGTCGCAGACAAAGCAGCCATCCGCCGCCAGCTGCAGAGCTGCCAGCTGATTTTTTGATGGCGCCTTTCCTCCAAAATCAAGATTCTGCTGCAGCTCTTTAAGGTGTGATTCCATCGTCAACGCTACCGAAAGCCGGTTTCGCCGCGCCAGCATCATCCGGAAATGCTCCGGGCAAAAGCCTGTCCGATTGGTTTCCTGACGAACGTCCGGCTCCATCATGGCTGCTCCGGTGATATATTCCACAAGATGCTCCTCCAATGTGGAAACCATGCGGCAAATGGGGCATCCGTCCTTCGGGGCAAACACCTCGCTGACCGGAATGCTGCAAATATCTTCTCTCATATCGAATCCCGTCCTCTTTTTCATCATAAATGGTTGCCAGAAAGCCTTTTCGCTTCACTGTGATACTTCACTAAAACAAACGAAATTTCTTCCTGAAATTCCGACAGTTTCATTCTACCACAAAGCACCGGTTTTATGGTAAAATAAATTGTAAACAAACTGAGAGGAGTGGCTGCGATTGAACACCCAACAAACCATTCTGCCCGCAAACGGCTTTTCTCCGCCGGACACCTTTTTAAGCGGACAGTGCTTTCGCTGGGATGAACAGCCGGACGGCTCCTTTTGCGGCATTGTGTCGGGAAAAGTTTTGAACGTTCTCCGTCGGGAAGAACAGCTGGTCGTAAGCGGCGTTGCTCCGCAGGATTTTGCATCGCTCGGTTTTCCGCAGTATTTTGACCTGAAACGCGATTACGGCGCCATTGCCCGGGAACTCGCCGCGCTTTCCCCCGTTATGCGACAAGCCTGCGCGCTTGTACCCGGCGTGCGCATCCTCCGCCAGGATCCGTGGGAAACGCTTTGCTCCTTCATCATTTCGCAAAATAACAACATTCCACGCATCAAAGGGATCATTGCCCGTCTGTGCAAGCTGTTCGGCGAACCCTGCGGCAAGGGACATTTTTCTTTTCCCGGCCCGCAGACGCTCGCCGCACAGACCCCCGAAACGCTTGCCCCGCTGCGCAGCGGCTTCCGCGCGAAATACCTTCTGGATGCCGCGCAGAAGGTCGCGTCCGGTGCTCTGCCGCTTTCGGTTCTGGCAGAAGCGCCGTTGCCCGAGGCGCGCCGGATGCTGCAGACCGTTAACGGCGTCGGCCCCAAGGTGGCCGAGTGTGTGCTGCTGTACGGCTGCGGACGGCTTGAGGCCTTTCCGGTGGATGTTTGGATCGGGCGCGCAATGGCACAGCTTTTTCCGGGAAAAGCACCCGACTTTTTTGGCCCACACGCAGGGATCGCGCAGCAATATTTGTTCTGCTACTGCCGCGCCATCAAGCTGAAATAAGGAATACAGTCCGAACGCCTCGCCGCCGGGCTGTCCGCAGAGACAGGAAAGGAAGAATACCGATGAGCAGATTCTGGAACAAAAGAACGGCCGCGCTTTCCCCCTACACCCCTGGGGAACAGCCAAAGGACGGCGAAACGTTTATTAAGCTGAATACCAACGAATGCCCCTATCCGCCTTCTCCCAGAGTAACCGAAGCAATTGCCGCCGCCAACAACAGCCTGCTGCGGCTGTATCCGGATCCGGATGCCTCTGCGGTACGGCGCGCTTTTGCACGCCTGAACGGAATTGAACCGGAACAGGTTTTTGTCGGCAACGGCTCCGACGAGGTGCTTGCAACGGCATTTCAGGCTTTTTTCGGCGACGGAACGCTGCGTTTTCCCGCTGTTTCCTACAGCTTTTACCCGGTATATTGCGGGCTGTACCAAATTCCGTATGAAGCGGTTGCAATGACGGAGGATTTTTCAGTCAATCTTGCCGGCTTTTTAAAGCCCGGCAGCCGCGGCATCGTGCTGGCGAACCCGAATGCACCCACAACGCGCTTTCTCCCGCTCGGCACCATCGAGCGGATTCTGCAGGCGCACCCCGACGAGGTCGTTTTGGTGGACGAGGCCTATGTTGATTTTGGCGGCGAGAGCGCCATTGGACTGATCGGGAAGTATGACAATCTGCTGGTGGTACAGACCCTTTCCAAATCCCGTGCGCTGGCAGGACTTCGGGTCGGCTTTGCGGCAGGCAGTCGTGAGCTGATCGAGGGGTTGGACCGCGTCAAGAATTCCTTTAATTCCTATACGCTCGACCGGCTTGCCATTGCGGGTGCAGCAGCCGCCCTTGATGACCGGGAATATTTTGAAAACACCGTTAAAAAAATTGAAGCCACGCGTGAACGAACCGCCGCAGAACTGCGGGCGCTTGGATTTTCCATGCCGGATTCCCGTTCGAATTTTCTGTTTGTAACACATCCGGAATATTCCGCCGCAAAGCTTTTTGCTTATCTGAAGCAAAATCATATCCTCGTGCGCTATTTTTCCGCGCCGCCGCTTGACCGTTTTCTTCGCATCACCGTCGGCACCGACAGCGAAATGGACGCACTCACAGCCGCCCTGCAGGATTACCGGGAAGGCTGATTTGCCGTCCGTTGCGTTTTCGCGCGGCTGCTGTTATAATAAATGCAAATTTTCAGAAAAGAAGGGCTGCACCATGACGGTTCTCGTTATTGACGGACAAGGAGGCAGGATCGGACGCGCTATTGTGGAACAGCTGCGCACGGCAGGCTTTGCCGGCACCGTCGTCGCCATCGGCACCAACACCACCGCCACTGCCGCAATGATGAAAGCCGGCGCCGACGCAGGGGCGACCGGCGAAAACCCCGTGGTGGTCAATGCCGCCAAAGCCGACGTGATTACCGGGCCGATCGGCATTCTGGCTGCCAATTCTCTGCTGGGCGAGATCACACCGAAGATGGCGCTTGCGGTTTCCGAAAGCAGCGCGAAAAAGGTACTGATCCCCATGAACCGGTGCCATATTTTTGTTGCCGGAACGCCGGAACTTCCGTTTTCCGAGACCATTGCGCTTGCCGTACAGGCAATTCTGCGGCAGACGGAATAATTGCGTCCGCAGCCGCACCATACATTTTTCAGGAAAGAAGCGTTTTGATATGGAAGAAATGACAAAAACACTGGAAGGGGTGCGCAATGTCTTCGCAAATGACCGTTTCGCCACCGAAAACGGCGCAGTGATCGATTCCATAGGCGATCATACCGCCACCTGCAGCCTTGTGATTGCACCGCGTCATAAAAACGCCATGAACGCCCTGATGGGCGGCGTGGCGTTTACGCTTGCTGATTTTGCGTTCGCTGTCGCCTCCAACTGGCAGAAGCCCGGCACCGTATCGCTGAGCTCCTCCATTACCTTTCTCGGCACACCAAAGGGCAGCCGGCTTTCCGCCACCGCGGTCTGTGTAAAAAATGGGCGTTCCACCTGCTGCTATCGCGTCGATGTCACCGACGAGCTCGGAACGCCGGTCGCCGTGGTCACCACTACCGGTTTTCATAAGGCATAGTATTCTCGTTCAAACCGAATCGCAAAAAGCAGCGTCTCCCACCGCAAAATGATCCCGCGGGAGGAGGCGCTGCTTTTTTGATTCTTATGAAAAACCGCTTCGCTTTCAGCAGGCGCTCAATTCAACCAGCTTTGCGCGTTCCAGCGCAAATACCAGCAACGGAATCAGAACCAGCTGAATGGCAATTCCGGGCAGCGCCGTTACAAAGGACGCAGTAACCCAAATCTGCAGGGTGTACTGCCCGGCACGAAAGATCAATCCGTTGAGCAGCCCGCTCACCACGCGCCCACAGATCATGGCGCCGATCAGTGAGATCCACAGGTTGGCCGCCTTGCTTTTTGTTTGAACAAAACGCAGCAACAATCCGGTCACAAGGCCATAAGCCGCCAGCTCGCAAAGCATTCCCGGCAAAACGGCCGCGGGCGGCATCCCTGTCATCAGGGACGAGAGCAGCGGCGTCAGTGCGCCGCAGACCAGCCCATAGACCGGCCCCGCCACTAACCCGCAAAGCAGCACCGGGATATGCATCGGCAGGAAAACAGAACCGCCGTTCGGCACCGAGTGAAATGCAAGCGGCAGCACAATGCCGATTGCCACGCACAGCGCTGAAAAGACAAGCTTTGTTACCTGATTTTTTGTTGTGTTCTTCATCATCACAGTTCCCCTTTTCAAACAGAAAAATGCCACAAAGACACCTTTCCTCCATCGGACGGCAGCCTTCATGGCATATCGGTTTCTGTGACAGAATTCCGGTCGGCTTCATGCCGACAACAACAAATTTATTATAGCGGATTCTTCTCTGTTTTGCAAGAATTTTTTACTGCATAAGCAGCGGTCACCCGGCAGTTAGACGCGGGCCAACGCAGATTCCCTCCCGTGCAAACAAAAGCGCGCGCAGACCAAACATCTGCGCGCAACCAGACATGGAGCGGGTAATGGGAATCGAACCCACCTATCAACCTTGGGAAGGTCGCATTCTACCAATGAATTATACCCGCACAACGGAGATTAGTATATCATATCCCGCTGAAAATTTCAACTCCCTTTTAACACTTCGCGAAAAATATCCTGCGCCTTCTGCGGGGTTCTGCACACGGCGAACAACAAAAAGCTATCCTGCTCCGCAACAACCGCCTGCTGTACCAGAGAATACTCCGCCTGATTCAGTTCCCGAAAGCTTGCAAGCTTTTGCGCCTTGCGCCGCTGAATCGCCTGCAGAAGAACCTGTTTTTGTTCGGCGGAAGAAAATTCAAACACGGCCACCTCAAATGCGGAGGTGTCCTTTTTGGCAAGGTAGACGCTGAAGGATTTGCATTCGTTCCCCTGAACGCCAAAAATACTTTCGAGCCTCTTGCAGTCAATTTCCACGGTTTCGCCGCTTTTCAGCTGCTTTGTAATGCTGGAGGCAAGCTGATGAGCATCCACCGGCCCGGAAACATGAAGGTCTCCGCTTTCGGTGATTTCATAGGTGTCAGTCGTAAAAGAATATTCCTGCTGCTTCTTTTCCAGATAAATTTGATAACCGGCGAGCAGGGCACCGACTGCTGCAAGAACGCACACAGCGGCAACCGATATCATTGTTACTGTCTTCCGATGTTTCAAACTCATCTCTGCCCTTTCATTTCTGCGGCACAATTCATAAAGCGATTCTTTAATCATAGCCGAAAAGCACAAAATATTCAAGATGTAAAACGCATAAAGACAAATGCAACTATTTTGTCACAATCCATAAGAATGAACCGCTCCCTTCCGAACCCTTTGCCGCGCGCCGGCATATCATGCTGCGGGCAGACTTTTATCTTCCCCTAATTTTTAACGCCTCTGACAGAAAGGATGCGTGATGCCCTGTGGCAACCGACGTTTATCTTTCGCCTTCGGTTCAGGATTGGAACGTGGGTTACGGCGATTTTGGCACCGAGGAACAGCGAATGAACCAGATTGCGGATGTTGTGGCATATGAATTGGACCGCAACGGACTAACGCTGGTGCGCAACGACCCTTCACAGACGCTGCAGGAAATTGTGGCTCAGTCCAATGCAATTTCCCCAAAAATTCATGTTGCAATCCATTCAAACGCCTCGGCAAATGGCAAAGCCCGCGGCCCGACAGTTTACGTTCATAAATTTGGCTCCGAAAGTGAGCGACTTGCAAACGATATTTACGACCAGCTTCTGGCAATCTCCCCTACAGACGGGTTTGGTGTACGAGAAGGGTATACGGCTTTTAACGGACAGGGATATTATGAATTGAAGCGCACCAAGGCGCCTGCCGTTCTGGTGGAGGTCGCCTTTCACGACAATCCAGAGGACGCGCGATTTATCATCGATCATATTTATGAAATCGGTGTGGCCATCGCCAAAGGAATTCTCGAATATTTCGGGCGAAGCTATCGGCCGGACTCCCCGGAAAACATTGCATACCTCAGGCGAAAATACAACGGCAGCTCGGTCGGCTGACCAGCCGATCCTTCCAAGCATACGGAATACCGGCCGGGGCTGATATTCCGTATGCTTTTTGTCCAAAATAAAGAAAAATCAAAAAGGACGGTTGGAATCACATGAAAAACCAGGAATCCTCAAAAAAAATAAAGCATCCGCTGCTGTTTTTTTTGTTCGGCGCGGGCATGTACGCCTGTTTGGAACTGCTCTCCCGGGGGCGGACAACTTTTTCCATGTTTCTGGCAGGCGGCACCTGCTTTTTGCTGATTCAGCGAATCTGCAACGGACTGCTCCGCCGTGCGGGAGCCTTTCTGCGCTGTCTGGCGGGTTCTGCGGTCATCACCGGCGTTGAGCTGATTTTCGGTCTGCTGTTTAACCGGCGGCACAATGTGTGGGATTATTCCGACCGCTGCGGTAATTTTCGCGGGCAGATCTGTCCGCTTTTTTCGTTTCTCTGGGCGCTGATCACCATTCCCGCAATGAAGCTGGCCGCCTGGATGTTCCGCGGTCTGCACCGCGCCTGAGGCTTGTTTTCAGCCTTCGCGCGCCGCTTTCCATTCCAGATACTCGTCATACGTTCCCGCCCGGTCGATCATTCCGTCCGGTGTCAGTTCAATCACGCGGTTGGCGATCGTCTGGATAAATTCATGGTCGCGGGAAGTAAACAGCAAAATCCCCTTGAAATCGATCATTCCGTTGTTGACCGCCGTAATCGATTCCAAATCGAGATGGTTGGTGGGCTGGTCAAGCACCAAAACGTTCGAGCCGAACATCATCATACGGGAAAGCATGCATCTCACCCGCTCGCCCCCTGAAAGCACATTCACCGGCTTGAACACATCCTCGCCGGAAAAAAGCATCCTGCCCAAAAATCCGCGCAGATAGGTATCGGTGGTATCTTTGGAATACTGGCGCAGCCAATCGAGAATGGAAAGCCCGCAATCGTTAAAATATGCGGAATTATCTTTCGGAAAATACGACTGCGTGGTGCTGACTCCCCACGAAATGCTGCCGGAATCCGGCTGAAGCTCCCCCATTAACACCTGGAACAGTGCGGTGACTGCCATTTCATTTTCGGCGATCAGCGCAATTTTATCGCCTTTGTTCACGCGAAACGAAACATTGCGGAACACCTGACGCCCCTCTGCGGAAGCGCTCAGATCCGTCACCGTGAGGATCTCCTTGCCCGGCTCGCGATCCATGGAAAAGCCGACAAACGGGTACCGGCGCGAGGATGCTGGAAGTTCCTCCACCGTGAGCTTATCAAGCAGCTTTTTGCGCGAGGTTGCCTGCCGGGATTTTGATTTATTGGCTGCAAAGCGCGCAATAAAATTCTGCAGCTCGCGGATTTTGTCCTCCGCTTTTCGGTTCTGATCCCGGATCATGCGCTGCATCAGCTGGCTCGATTCATACCAGAAATCGTAGTTGCCCACGTAATCGCGGATCTTGGTGTAATCGATATCGATGATATGCGTGCAGACGTCGTTGAGGAATCGACGGTCATGCGAAACCACCAGCACCGTACCGGGGTAATCGATCAAAAATTCTTCCAGCCAGTCGATCGATTTCAGGTCGAGATGATTGGTCGGTTCGTCAAGCAGAATAATATCCGGCTGGCCAAACAACGCCTGCGCCAGCAAAACCTTGACTTTGTCGTTGTCGCGCAGGGAAGCCATCCGCTCGGTCAGGAGCGCACTTTCCACGCCAAGCCCCGCCAACAGCCGCACAGCGTCGGTTTCAGCATCCCAGCCGTTCAGCTCGGCAAATTCACCCTCTAGCTCGGCGGCAAGCTCGCCGTCCGCTTCGGAAAAATCCTCCTTGGCGTAAAGCGCGTCCTTCTGCTGCATGATTTCGTAAAGGCGCGGATTTCCCTGAATAATCGTGTCGAGCACCGTAAATTCATTATAGGCAAAATGATCCTGCTTTAGGACAGAAAGCCGATCCTTTTCTCCATAGGTCACCTCGCCGGTGGTGGAATCCAACTCGCCCGAAAGAACGCGGAGAAACGTCGATTTGCCCGCGCCGTTCGCGCCGATAATCCCGTAGCAGTTGCCGGGGGTAAATTTCAGATCCACGTGTGAAAACAGTTCAGTTCCGTCAAAATTGACACTCACATTGGAAACCGTAATCATAAAGCAGTGCTCCTCCGAATTTTTTCATTCCGTGCCTCGTCCATGCGGGGCACTTTTCTTTGTCCACAGCAGTTGTTTCCGTTTCAGGACAGACATATTTATTGTATCATGCCTGTCAAGCGTTCTTGACGGTGTTTACCGCATTTACTATAATAATCTTCAGCCGCCTGCATTTTTTCATGCCGGGGCGGCGCGCAAAATATGACGCAGGGAGCTCTCTGCTTCTCTTCAAAATACGACATACGACCAAAAAGGAAGATGATTGCATGGAAGCCGTTCTCCGGTTGTTTCTTACTTTTATTGTTTACGCATTTTTCGGATGGTGCTGCGAATGTGTCTATTGCTCGGTTCCGGCCGGCAAATTTATCAACCGCGGTTTTTTGAACGGGCCGGTTTGCCCTGTTTACGGGTTTGGCGCGGTAATCGTTTTTCACGCGCTGAGACCGCTGGGCAAACATATTTTGTTCACCTTTTTCGGCGGCATGCTGCTGACCAGCGCACTGGAATACCTCACCTCCGTTCTGTTGGAAAAGCTGTTTCATCTTTCCTGGTGGGATTATTCCAAACGGAAATTCAACCTGCACGGGCGCATTTGCCTGTTAAATTCCACGCTTTTCGGTTTGCTCTGCGTTTTTGCCGTCCATGTGGTGGATCCCTGGGTCAGTGGAAACATTCAGGCGCTTTCCGTGCCTGCTCTGTTCTTCTGCTCCGGCGCGATTGCCGCCCTGTTGGGCGTCGACTGCTTTGTTTCCGTTCGTTCGGTGCTCGCGCTGAATGGACGCCTGCAGCAGATTGCTCAGCTGCGCGACGACCTCCGGCGCAAAGCAGAGGCTTCCGCAGCACAGCTGAAAACCGCGCTGGAAAACAGCTCCGGGCAGCTTCGGGAGGAACGCCTGCGCGCACGGATTGAAACAGAGCATGCGGAACGCCGCCTGCACCAGCTGGAAGAAGAGCACGCTTTTACTGCCCGCCGCCTGATGAGCGCATTCCCGCGCATGGATTCTGTCCGACAGCGCGGAACGCTTGCTGAAATCCGCAAGGCCGTCGCCTCTGCCGCCGCGCGGCGCAAGACTGAAAAACGGCAGAAAAAGAGCGAAAAAAAATAAAATTTGCGAAAAAAAGAATAGACTTGCATTTTAAAACGCGATAAAATAAAGATAATTTCACACTCCCGGCTCCATTAGCGGCCGAAACGGGCTTTGCAGTTTCAACACAGCCAGCGGCTTTGTTTTCGGCGAACCGATTCTGAAAACAGGGGGATACCATTTTGAAAAGAAGACTTTCAGCACTCGCTGCTGCATTGACGCTCGCCACGGTGCTCTTTGCAACAGCTTCCGTCTGCACGGCAGCTCCGGCAGTGATCCTGCGCGGCGCCGTCACCATCTCGCCCGTCGATGTCGGCAACAACAACGATTACGATACCGGAGGTGGAGGAGATTGGGGCGGCGGCACCGACTGGGGAACCGATTGGGGAAGCGATGATTACAGCAGCAGCTCCTCCGGCGGAAATTCCAGCCCCGGCGAAGTGGTGATCGCTCTGGTAATCGTCGCCGTCATCATCTTCATCGCCGCCCGCGGCAACAAACGCAAAGGCACCTTCTCCGCTGCGCCGGCCCGCCCTGCGCGCACACCCGGCAACCACGAAGCCGAAATTGTTCCGGCAATTCAGGCCATTGACCCGAATTTCAGCCGTGATGCCTTTATCAATTGGGGCAACGAGGTGTTTATTACGCTGCAGCAAGCCTGGACGGAACGCGATTGGGCAAAGATCCGTCCGTTTGAAAAGGAAGAGCTGTTCCGCCAGCACGAAATGCAGCTGCAGGAGTATATCAACACAGGCCGCATCAACATCATTGGCCGCGTCAATGTGCGTCAGGCTTACCTGCATCGCTATCAGCGCGACGCGCAGTATGAATACCTGACCGTTTATATGGAAACCCGCATGACGGACTACATCATCGACGAAAAAACAAAGAACGTGGTAAAGGGAGACCCGAACCGCGATTATTTCCTCAATTACCTGCTGACCTACACGCGCAAAACCGGCGTTCAGACGGACCCGGCAAAAAGCAACCACAGCACGGTTTCCTGCCCGCACTGCGGCGCGCCGGTTTCCGTTACAAGCGCCGGCCGCTGCGAATATTGTGACTTTATCATCACAACCGGCGAGCACGACTGGGTACTCTCTTCGCTGGACGGCGTGAAGCCCAATACAGTTATCGATGAACGCGGCGTTATTCTGATGGATCAGCAGAACAATCATCAAAATCCGCAGGCATAACCCCAAAGAAAACCGCACAAGGCGAAAGGAGGATGAGCCAATGAACGGATGGGTTGTTTTTGCTGCAATTCTATTGGGCATTGTGCTGCTCGGGCTTATCCTGTTTGCCGTTCTGCGCGAAAAGATCCGCCGGTTCAGCAGTCAGGCGTTCGGCACGCCAGATATTTTGCAGGGACTCAGCCGGGCGCAAAAGGAAGCCGACAACACACCGCGCTCTCTTTCCGGCGGCGATGCCATCTACGCCGACCGCGTGATGCGGGATTTTCCGGATTTCAACCTGCCTCTGGCCAAAAGCTATGTGGAACACTGCGTCACCGATTTTCTTTCTGCGGTGGAAAGCGGCGATACGGCCGGTTTTTGCGAACACTACCCCGGAAAGCTTGCTGCGCTGGCACAGAGCCGCGCCGAAGACAGCCGCAAAGCAAACAAACGCCCCGCATTTGACCGGCTGCGGTTTCACAACACCACAATGGCGCGCTACCTGAAAAACGGGCACGACTGCACCATTCTGTTTCAGACAGCCTTTGAATATCTGGACGAAAACGGCCGCAAGCATCAGGCCAAGTATGAGCTTGCGTATACCCGTTACCTGCAGGCTGAGGGCGAAGAACAGGCGCAGCAGCTGCGGTGCCCCCATTGCGGTGCGCCGGTTTCTGCCCTTGGCAGTAAGGTTTGCGCTTATTGCGGTACCGGTTTGGCCGAAATCATCCGGCAAACCTGGCAGTTTACCAATCTTGCGGTTCTTTGAATTCATACAGTTGAAAAGGAGTTGTAGATCATGGGACTTATCAAAGCTATTATCAACGCGGGCAAAAATGTACTGGCCGACCAGTGGGTGGACTATATCAAGTGCGACGCGCTGCCCGTCAATGTCATCTGCCAGAAGGGTGAAAAATATATCACCTCCGGCAGTTCCAACACAAAAAGCGGCGACAATGTCATTACCGACGGTTCCCGGGTGGACGTTGCCGACGGTCAGTTCATGATGATCGTTGAAAACGGCAAGGTTGTGGATTTCTGCGCAGAGCCAGGCCAATATACTTATAACACCGGCACGCAACCTTCCATGCTCAGCGGCGGCTTTAAAGGGTTGGGCGAGAGCTTCAAACAGGTTGGCAAGCGCTTTACCGCCGGCGGTCAGGTGCTTTCGCAGCAGTATGTTTATTACATCAATACCAAAGAGATCCTTGGCAACAAATGGGGTGTCGGCGATGTCCCGTTCCGCGACAGTGAATTCAACTTCTCCATGAAGCTGAGCGCTTACGGCGAATATTCCTACAAAATCACCGACCCGCTGATGTTTTACGCCAATGTGTGCGGAAATGTGGAATATCAGTATACGCGTGACAAGATTGACAGTCAGCTGAAGGCCGAGGTTCAGACCGCCATTCAGCCTGCGCTTGGCCGTGTTGCGCTGAAAAAGATTCCTTACGATCAGCTTCCGCTCTTCACCGGCGATATTTGTGACGAGCTGAACAAGGAACTTACCGCGGATTGGGTGGAAAAACGCGGAATCTCCATTCAGGCGTTTGCTGTCGCCTCGGTTAAACCGGACGACGCCAGCGCAAAGAAAATTGCCGCATTTCAGGAATCCCGTGTCTATACCAGCTCTCAAATGATGGGCGCCCGCCTTGGAACCGCACAGGCCAACGCGATGGAAACCGCCGCAGGCAACAGCGCCGGCTCGATGACCGGGTTTATGGGCATGGGCTTTGCACAACAGGCCGGTGGTGCAAACGCAGCACAGTTTTTTGGCATGAACAACGGGCAGCAGCCCGCAGCTCCGGCTGCCCCGGCTGCCGAAAACAGCTGGGTATGCGCCTGCGGCAAAACCGGAAACACCGGTAAATTCTGCATGGAATGCGGAAAACCAAAACCCGCCGACGAAAACGGTTGGACCTGCGAATGCGGCACACTGAACAAAGGCAAATTCTGCAGCGAATGCGGCAAGAAAAAGCCCGACGGTGTTCCGACCTATCGCTGCGACAAGTGCGGCTGGGAACCAGAAGACCCGAAGAACCCGCCCAAGTTCTGCCCGCAGTGCGGCGATCCCTTTGACGACAACGACAAAGCCGGGAACTGATTTTCTCTTTGCATTTCCAAAGAGCGTTCTTTGGCACGCCATATTCCCGTCTTTTCAGATTTTTCAAACATGAAAACACCTCCTGTCGCAGCTTCATTCTGCAGCAGGAGGTGTTTTTTCTCTGTGGGTTGAACGCCAAATCCGATTATTGAGCCGTCATGTGCCGCCAGTATGGGTACCTCTGGTACGAAAAACGGTAATTGCCGCGCTCGTCCTGCTCCACACTGCCGCTTTCCAGCCGTTGTTCCAGCTCCTGACGGGTCATTTTCACACCGTCCACCGTAACATAGGCTGCAACGGACTGCTGCTTTTGAGCCGCCGCTTTTTTTGCGGATTTTTTCTTGCTTTGTGCAATCTGCTCCTGCACGCTTTTTTTCTCTCGTCCGTTGGAAGCTGCTACCGATGTGCTCACGCGCCTGACCGCCGCTTTGGCTGCCTGCGCTTTTGCCGCAGCCTCCGCCTGCTGCAGCTGCAGGCTCATCTGTGCCAGCTTTGCATAATAATCCGCACGCACCTCCGCCTCCTGTTTTTGCCCCTGCATCCGCAGAGCGTTTACCTGCTGCCGCACCTGATTTGCAGAATTCTGATATGCGGCATTCAGTGCGGAAATATCGCTGCCGTACTGTGTTTTCAACCTCAGCTGAGCCGTTTCGCTTGCTCCACCATTGATTCCGGTTTCCGCCAGTCGATCCTTCAGCTCCGCTTCGGCCTGTTTCATCCGAACATACGCCTGCCGCGCGCCGTTTTCCCGCTGCTGCGCATACTGTGCCAACGCGCTTTCAGCCTGACGAACCGAACCTTCAACCGCATTCCTATTGGCCTGTAGCTGCTGCTCGTACTGCTTTTTCAATGCATCCTCATATGCTGCCATTTTTTATTTCCTTTCCGCCGAGCCGTTCTCCCTGTATGGATGGTACCATTACGATTTGGGTTGGGATTGCGGCTTTTCGCTTTTTACTCCATTGAGCCTTCCGATCAGGTCGCTTGCGTAATTCGCCCCGCGGCTTGCAAATACACCGGTCAAAATTTCGCCGGCATATGGTACGCGAAACGTCACACCCAACTGCCCCAAAACATCTGCGCCGGAAAGCAGACACAGCAGAATCGACACTACCAGTGCCGAAAGCTGAATCACGATCGCTTTTTTGTTTTTCATTGCGATCACCGTTTTGGCATACTCCACAAGACCTTCCACAATGATCGCCATCACCAGAAACAGAAAAAACAGATTCATCCCAAACACCACTCCTTTCCGCCGGGTTTAACCTTTTCAAAAAGACGGATCTGCCTCCTGCAAGCACAATCCGTCAACCCCCGCTCTTTACTTCATACTTTCGGAAATCTCTGAAACACGCTGCTGCAGCTGCGCGTAGCCGGATTCCAGCTTTGCAAGCCGTTCGGTACACCCGGCAAGCCCTGACGTTATCTGGTCAAGATCCTTGCGGATGCCGACTATGACATCCAACTTTGCGTTGACGGAACCACGCCATTCTGCGTCGCCGGCAATCCGTTTATCTCTCCCGCCGATCCAGCCCGCCAAGCCGACAAATCCCCCCAAAACCGCCAGCAGAATACTGACCTCCACTGTCATCCGTTTTCCTCCCGCGCATCAGTCAAGCGCAGCCCGAACGGCTTCCAATTTTTTTTGAGCAGCGGAAAGCAGCGAACAAACCTTGTCATACTCCGCCCTGCCAACGGTTTGACCGCTTTGAGCCGGCACAATATCCACCGCCCGCACAAAACCCGTCATGCCACACTGATACGGAAAATTGGTTCCTGCGTAAATTTTGGTGATGGTCAGAACACGCCCGCTGCCGAAAACGGTTCCCTCTTTGCTGTAAGCGCTTGGAGCAATTTTTCCGTTTACCCGAATCGAATCACCAACCGCATATTCCATTTTTGTCTCCTCCTTTGTGACCGCCGACTGCAAGGCTGCGTCCGGCGGCCAGTTCTTTTTTCCACATAAATACGGTTCCGGGTCTGTCAGTGTTCCATCAATCCACAGGCTAACGTGCAGGTGCTTTCCGGTGGCAAGGCTGCCGGTGGAGCCTTCTACACCGATTGCAGTTTTGCCCGCCTGCACTGTTTCTCCCGCTTTTACCAGTGGCTTCGCCAGATGATAATATGCAAGGCGAACGTTTCCCATTCCGTATTCCACAACATTTCCGAGCGCCGGACTGGAGTACACCCGGCCAACTGTACCGCCAATTACGGCACAAACCCGGTTTCCATACTCGTTCCCCACGGAATCAACGCCCGTGTGACCGCCTCCAAAGCGGCGGCTGATGAATCCTCTCGGATCGTTCATCAGCGCATAGGGCGCCCATGCCGGAACAATTTTGATATAGTTCACTCCGTCTCCTCCACCGTCGGCTGCGCTCCCCAAACGGCAAGCACTGCGCCGCAATACGGCTGCGGCACCTGCTGCAAAAGCTGCTGTCTACCCAAAACGCTGTTCACATAAGCGCATCGATGAGGGCGTCCGACTTGATATGCCATCCCGTTTTGCAGAAGGGTTTTCTGTACTTTTACTGATACGCTGTCTTCTGTCAGCAGTTCCAGCATAACTGTTTCTTCCACTTGCATCGTCACTCCTTTTTGATCAAAATGCACACTGTTTGCTTAAACGGTATAACACCCCGAAAGATTGAGGTGAAATGTTTCCATTATATTGCCCGACACCAGCGTGCTCCAGGACCCCGCTGCGTTGGAGCAGGTCAAGCGCAAAAATCCTTCCTTTTCCGCGAGCGCGTTCAACGGCAGCAGATTTGCATAATCGTAAATTGTTGCCAACACGCTTCTCTCGGCCGGTACAAACGGAATTCCTCCTACAGACACAGCACCGGATAACCCGCCCAAGGCAGAAATCTGAAGATCACAGTTGATCCATACCAGATCGCCGATACGGACATAAGTTCCCTTCTGCTTGGTAAACGACGGGCTGCCAACGTTTGTACCACCCCAAAGGACCGGCGTCCATGTTCCGTTTTCAAACGCAATTCCGAGATCCGACGGCACAAGCTGCACATCCGCGGAAAGCGCTTTTCCGTTAATTTGGCGGGAAAGCGGCACCGCCCCACACTGTTGCGCCGTAACTCCATGCGGATTTTGACTGTTCTGCCGGTGCGCTGCAGCTTGCTCCAAAAGCGCCGTCAGGCCGGAAATTGCCCCAATAGGGTGCTGATTTGGGTCCTCCCGGTTAACCAACAGGGAATGGCTCGGCAGCCCTCCGCTGCTTCCTCCCGCTGTGGCAACCAGATTGCGCACAAACTCGGGCGTTGCCGCGCCGATTTGGTCCGGCGTTATCCCGTGCGGGTTTTGCAGATTTGCAATGTGCGCCTGTGCAATGGCGCTCGCCTCTTCGAATTTTTCTGTGATCCGCGCTTCCTGCGCAGCGCTGACCGGTTTTTGCACGTCCGCGGTGTTATCCACATTGCCCAACCCCACCTGTGCCTTGGTTACCGCATGCGGGTTATTTTGATCTGCTTCGTGCAGCATACGCAACGCCGCTTCTGCCGCGATTTCGTCGATCGCCTCGTTGAGCTTCGGAGCCAGTACATCCTTGGCCAGTTCATCAAACTTTGCCTGCATCTCTCCCGCAGAAAGATTCGGCGTATCCGGCAGCCCACTGACGCCTTTCCCGGTAAAATCTGCGGTCAGCAGCTTTTCAATCGCCAAAATGCCTCTCTCCTTTCTTATTAAAATTATTCCAGATATTCAAATGCAATTGCCTCCAGCCCGAACGGTTCCTGTTCCGCATTGGAAAAACGGAATCCCGCCTTTTCCGTGCGGTGGATCCCCAGCTTCGCGCTCAGGGTACGCGGCGTAGTGTCGCAGCCGAACGTCATTTTGGAAAACTGCAGCCGTGAAAATTTCAGGTACCTTGCCTTTTGCGGTTCATCCATTACGGTGACCCAGGCTCCTCCCGGCTTGCGGTAACTGCCGCGCACCGAGGTTGCCACCGCGCTCGCCAATCGAACGCTGCAGCGCCGAAAGGTTTTCGGTCGGTCAAACCGGCTCCCGGTCAGGTCCGGCGTCTGCCAGTGCGCCGCAACCGCAACCTCTCCGTCGCAATAACTTTGCGGGCTTTCCGGATCGGTATAAAACCGAAAAACTCCGCCGTTTTCGTCGCCGAAACACAATGCGCCGTCATCCACCCAAAGGCAGCGTGCCGGAATTCCGTTCCACACGAAGCATTCATACTGAAAATTGCTGTATGGCTCCCCGACCGCATAATCCTTCTGCAGGCCGTCCAGCAGATAAACGGTGCCGCTGGGCAGCGCAAGCAGATAAAAATCGCGATAGACCACCGCAGCCGCATGTTCCAGCCCTGTTTCAGCGGTCAGCCTGTCGTTGATGTAAAAGGAACGGATCTGTTCGTATTTTTCCCCGGTCAGGTCTGACGGCGTCAACGCACAGACGCCGCGTGCCGTTAAAAACAGCGGCTCGCTGCCGAGCACGGCAAAGCTTTTGGGGGCCACAGCGCCGCGGCCGGTAATGATGCTGCCGGTGCGAAAGGCCAGCGAGGTCCTTGTGCTGCCGTCGCTTCCGGTTTCACTGACAAGCTCTCCGCGGCGCACATAGATGCTGCCTTCCGCATCGCTTTTGTGGGCGGCAATACTGTCGCCGAGGATACTGTAACCGACGACCCGCGCGTTGTCCTGCCCCAACACCGAATAATTGATATCCGGAAAATTTGTCGGGTCATCCGCTTCGCTCCAGAAATCACGGTTCGGATAATCCGGGCATCCCGTCACAAAAACGCGCGCTCCGCTGCCGGCTTCTCCGTAAGTGGTACAGATATCGCTTTTTGTAATGCGCCTTCGTTGTTGGCTGCGGTCACGGTAAGCGGTGATCCATACATTATCCTTGCCTTCCACCGGCGATTTTCCCGGCGCGGTGGTAAACGTAACAACGCCGGTCGTTCGATTCACCGAAAGACCGCTGCCCTCTGAAACCGTTCTGCAAGAAACGCCGTCGCTTTCGAGCACCTTGGCGCTCACCGCTGCACCGCTTAACCCCGCAAAGCTCAGCTGATAAGTTTTTCCTGTTTCGCTGCCGTAAAACCCGTCCATCCAGCCGTCCGCCAGCAGGTTAACGCTTTCCAGCACACTGCCTCCTGTTCCGTCGGGATTGCGCGAAACCGTCACCTGTGGAATTTTCGCTAAGCTTTGAACCGGCGTAACCTCGTCGCCCTCCACCGCAACATAATTGGCGCCGTCGAGCAGATAAAGGCGTGAACCAAAGCAAAACCCGCTGCTGCGCGCGTCGTTCATGAAAGAGCAGCGCACAACGCCGTCAATATACAGTTTGGTTCCCGCATGGATCACTTCGCTGTCGCCAAGCCGATACCGCCCGTTGATTCTGCCGTCATATAGCGCAATGGAATAGTACCCCATGCGCTTGCGCACTTTTCCGGGTACGCTGCGCATCATGTTTGGGCAATCGGGGGAACGCTGCGGCGCGACATCCGATGCGCTGTGGCTCAGGTCGGTTCCGCAAAGCCTCTGCAGCTGCAGAATTTTTTTCTGCGCCATATTACACCAGCCCCCCATAGCGCGTTTCGATCCGGATCCGCCGGTGATCCTGCGTCATCCGTTCCAGAGCGGCAGACTGGAAACGCGCGTCCAGCCTTGCGTGAACCGCCGCTTTATCCTCCATTCCCGCTGTCGCATCGGCCGCAAGGCGCAGCGCCAGCAGATCCTCCGCGCCGGATGCAATGTCGAGCACCGCGTCATCCTCGGCGTCCGGTTCCACGTTCTGCGGCAAACGTTCATAATAAAAACGCAGCGTACCAACTGCGCTTTCCTGCAGCAAAAAAACTTTTTGCCCTACTCTGCGCGCTTCGGAGCATTCCTGCCAATTCCCGTCCGATCCGCGGCAAAACACCGTTTCTAGCGCATAAAAGTCCTCTGGCAGGGTAACCTCAGCCTTCGCTTCCGTTTCCCACATGGTCTCCAGTGGAAACCGCGCCGCAAGCTGACGTACCGCGCCGTTGAGCAGCGTATCCATCCGGTTTTGATAATCCGCCAGTTCGTCGCTGTCGGCAGCGCGTCCGCCCACTGTGGCTTCGTCCAGCCAGCGCAGCGCCGCCGCCTTTGCTTCTCCCTTTGTCATCGGCGTTCCCTCCTTTCCGCAGAGCGGCGGTTAAATATAGCCCGCGCCTTCCAGCAGCTCGGCAACCGTCTGAGGAACCTCAACACTTTCTCCGCGGTTGATAAAATAGTTGTACCCGTTAACGCTCACAGGTACGACGCAATCGTCTTCGTTCAGTTCATTTTTCGGGATGCGCACACGCACCTTTGGCTGAGCGGCCAGTGCTTTTGCGATTTTTTCCGTTTCAGGATCAAGAAGCTTATTTTCATGTTCCATTCGATTTTCTCCTTTTCAAATAAAAACCCCGCCCACAACCCATCGGGATCATCTCCCGCAGCCTTTGTCATTCCGTTACAATCAGGCTGTTACTGCATGCTCAATGCGAACCATCGCAAGCTCCTGCAGGCGAACCGCCGTAAAGAGCGCTTTCCAGCCGACGGTGCTGCGCTGATTAAGCGGGTCTGCCGTGCCGCCGGATTCCACTCCCTTAATAATCATCTGCGGACGCGAGGTTCCTGCAATGTCTACTACGCCGTAGGCATCTGCGCCGATAATCATAGTCTGATGAAGCGTAACGGCTGAGGACGCTCCGCTTGAAACCGTGGCACCGTTTGAGCTTTCGACAAAGCGAACACCGCACAGTTTGCCGATTTCGCCTTCCATGATCGCCTGCCCGCCGTTATATTTGGAAATATCCTGCCAAAGGCTGTCGCTCATCAGGTCATATGCGGTCTCCGGATCAACAATGCCGATGAAATAACCGTTTTCCAACGGCTTTGCATTGTTGCGGCGCAGCGTGCGCACGGCTTTGCGGATTTCGGCGGCGGTGAGCACATCCCCTGCCACCACTGCCGCACGGCTGGCTCTTCCGTTTGCATACTGCACCGAGGTTCCCGATACCACTGTATTGCGCACAACGGTATCGATCGTCAGCCCTGCGGATTCGCCGAGCACCTGCGCCATTTCGGTAATCACCGGATCGATCCCCGTCATGTCGAGCACGTCGCTGATGCGCACAAAGTCGCCGTACTGAGATACCGCCGCCGTAACCGAAGTGACGCTCAGCGCGCTGCCATCCGGCGTTACTCCCTCGGTCAGCGGCTGCGTTTTGGGCGCGATGGCGTTGAACCGGCGAAAATCGATCGTGGTCCCCTCATGCTTGGGCGCGCTTTTACACTGACCGTATTTGGCAAAAACCAGTTCCGGCGTCAATCGGCGCAGCAGGGCTTTTTCATAAAACGTTTTATTTTCGGCGCTTACCGTGCCGATGGTATTTGTCGTATCTGCCATATTCTGTTTCCCCTCTCTGTTGTTCAAAGGCTGTTGCCGCGGCGCAGCTCACCGCGCAGCGCTCGCTTTACGAGACGATCAAAGGCCGCGTCGTCCATTTTGCCGTAATCCGTCGCCGGCTGAGGCTGGCTTCCGCCAAGCGCCATCGGGCTTGCGGCGGAAAGCTGCGCCAGATTTTGCAGCGCCCGTTCCTCTCCGCGCTGTTCGGCCTGTGCGATCAGTTCGGTAAAATTCTGCACCAGCAGCGCGTGGAACGCGTCTTCCGGTTCGATTCGGACGCCCCGCTGTTGTGCAAAATCTGTCAGTTCCCGCACCTCCTCGCGCAGCGAACGGTAAAGTTCGCCCAGCGATTCGTCTTCGCAAAGCTCTCTGTCCCGCTTTTCGCGGCGCAGAGCCTCCAGCTCCGCCAGCAGAGCTTCTTCCGCCTGCGCCTGCTCCGAAACGCCTGCAGAGTTCTCCCGTTCTGCCGGTGCGGCTTGCGGCATGGTCGCTTCTTTTTCCGGCTTGCTTTTACAGTTTTCGTTCATGAATACGCTTTCTCCTTTCGATTGCGCTGCAAATCAGACGTCTGCAGGGTTTATTTTTCAAATTACTCCCCTCCTTTCCCGCTTGTGAAGACGCTGCCCGACCGCGCTCTTCGCGCCTTCCCTGCCGGAACAACCGCCCGGCTGCACGAAGATAACTTTCTCAAGTTTTCACCTCCTCTCCGTTGAGCAAAATACGCTCCTCTGTCGTTTTTCCGTGCGCGGCGCAATGCGGGTTGCGGCAGGCAAATTGCAGCACACGGAACACCCTTGTTTCCTCACTGGGAGACGTATCGCCCTCCACCGCGATCCGGCTTCCCGTAATCGCCATTTCATTGCCGCAGGTTTTGCAGTTCATCGTTATGACCCTTCCCTTCTGCCGAAACGTAGTTTTCTTTCGTTCCGCCGTTTTCCTCCGGCACGGCGTTTTTTCCGTTTTCCGCGTTGGTTTGCCCAGCCCGCATCTGCCGCAGGCGTTCCCGGAACGGAACTACATTGTCCGGAGCAAGCTCAATATACTGGTCAACGGTGATATACCCGTTCTGCAAAAAGCTGTCCAACGTCGCCTGACTGAGAGCTTCACCAAATTCACTGGAGGCTCCGACGTCCACACGCAGGTCAAATTCCGTTTCCCGGCAGCATTTTCCGCAAAAAAGCCGTGTTGTCCGTTTTCCTTCTTCCGTAACGGTCATCGGGCGGTTCAGCGTGTAATATGCACCGATCAGCTGCGCCCAAATGGTTCCAATTTGCCGAACGACCTCCCAATAGCGGTGCTGAATTTCCACGATCGGCGTTTTTGCCTGATTCTGCAGCGCAATAATGGCCGAAGCGGCAAGGCTTCCCCGGGCAATTTCGCCTGTTGTAACGTCCGAAACACCTGCGATGGAACGGCTCAGTTCCAGAATCGTATTGCTCAACCCCACTGCCGTTGCGCTGAACTCCGGCGGAGCGAGATAGCGGATTCCGCCGCCGCCCGCGCTGTAATCGATCAGATGCTCGCCCGGCTCGTTCGTGACCGGCTGACGGATAGCGCCCGGCGTGCTGAGCAGTTTTGGCCATGCCGTCTGCTGCACGCTGAGCAGCATCATTGCAAGATTGAAATTGATGGCCTTCTGATTTGGGATCAGCCCTTCTGCTTCTCCGATGCCGAAAATGCACTTTTTGCGGCGTTTCCAAACCATCAGCGCCAGCGGATACATCGTGACCGGGCGGCCGCCCGGCGGGGTCAGCCGCTGCCCGTGCGCCAGATTTGCCGAACGCGTTGCGCGGTCAAAGCAAACCTCTCCGCCTTTGCGGTAATACTTTGTCAGCACCGTGCAGAGCTCTCTGCTGTCGTCCGGCTCTGTACCATAATCTGCAGCCTCTGCTTCGTCCGGCACAATAGCTGCAAGGGTCTCTTTGCCGCAGCCAAGCCGCTGCGCCAATGCGCGCACCTCCCCAACGCGGCGCCGCGAAGCGATCAGCACATATTCCTGTTTCTGAAGATCACAAAGCTGAGGGTCTGCAAAGAAAATGCTCAGCGGGTCGATGCTTTCGCCGCGAATTTCACCAATGCAGGGCCTGCTACCAGGCGTTCGGACGCTGTCGTCATAGTAATAATGCAGAATGCCTGTTCCGAGCGTCGCCGCATCGTCGATCATCTCTCCGCTCAAAGCGTCTTGCCCAAGCCGGTTCCAAAGCAGCTTTGCATAGTCGGTCATATCCCGTGCGTTTTGTTCCGCGCGGCTTCCTTTTTCCCCGTCTGCGCTTTCCGCAGGAGAAAACGTCATGCCGATTGGCTGGTTTAACACCGCTGCACGTTTGTTCCGGATGAACATTTCAATAATGTTAAAGACCGGTCGCGGCAGGTTTCTTGTGCGCTGGGTCGGTGCGGCCCATTGGTTGCCTTCCTTGAACCGGACATATTTCGGAAAATCCTCTGCAAATCCCATTCTTCGCTGAAACAGGAGCCCATCCTCATATTCCTGCCAAAGTTCTGTATTCGTCAATTCAAAATTCTCCTTCCTGCCGGGTATCGCATTATTTCAGCCATTCGCCGATCACATCGGCGGGGATCGCCAGCCGCCCGGCTTCTTCCGGCTTTGCCGCGTGCTCCAGCAGCTCCAGCCTTGTCAAAATTTTTTCGATTCCCAGCCAATGTAAGATCCATCGTTTTACCATTCCATCACCCCGTTTTCCGCCGTATCCGGCTCTGTCTGCAGCTCCGGCGGCAAAACCGTCCGGCGCTCCGGCGCGTTCTGTGCCACGGCTACCTGCTGCGGGCGAATGTAGTGCGCAATGGCCAGCGCCATCACCAGGTCGTCGTGGGAACCGCTTTGCGCTTCCGGCCTGCCGCGCTCATTGCGCACAAAGGTCAGCAGCTCCAGCAGTGTCGCGCGGTCTTTCAGCTGCTCCGGGTTGTCGCGCACCTCCCGCACCAACCCCGCGATCATCACCGGCCTCGTCTGTACCGTGGTTCGCACACCGAACGATTTTTTAGGCGCATGCGTAAAGTTGTCCTCCGTGATACGCACCGCCTGATGTTCATACCCCAACCGTTCCAGTTCGCGGATCGGATAAGAGCTGAAATTGGCTTCGATCCCGACAAGCGCACGGTTGTAACAGTGCCCCAGGCAATAAAGCTGCTGTGCAAAAACATCCTCGTCAAACGCGCTGTGCAGAACGGCGACCTGCCCGCCGGTGCGGTTATCAAGCACCTGAGCGGCAAAGAAATCGCTGCCCTCTCCTGCGGTGTCAGCCCCAATTACATACGGCGCGCCTTGTTCCGGCGGAGCATAAATTGCAATTTCGCCGTCCGGCGCGTCCTCCCAGCGAATTTCCGTGTCAACAATACGCTGCTGCTGTGACTGCGGATCAAACCGCATGGCAAAGGCAAAGCGGCCGCGCTTCAGCGGTTCTTTCAGGTCGGAAAGCCGCCGGTTGACGGCGTGCGCGTCAAATACGGTTTTTCCGAACACACCCCATTGCCCAAGGCAGTAGACGTCGTAATAATATGGGTCGCTGTCGCGATAGCTTTCCAACAGAGCGCGATAGCTCTCGTCCAAAAATGCATTGTCCCGGTAAGTGGTGTGTAGAACAGCGGCGTTTTCATCCCTGCGGTCAAAAAAACGACGCTTGAGCCAGTGGTTGGCGCTGATTGGATTAAAACTGAGGCAGATCTGCTTTTCCGCCTTTCCTCCGCGCAGGCGAACGTCCAGCTGATTAAAATCACTTTCGGCAATCTCGCTTGCTTCCTCAATCCAGATGTCGGTCAGCACGCCGTTTTCAAAAGTCACCGATTTCAGCTTTTCCACATCGTCCAGCCCGGCAAAAATGATGCTGTATCCGTTGAGCACGCAGCGAATCCGGCAATCGCTTTCCCGAACGGAAAAATATTTGCCCAGCCCCCACTGCGCAATTACCTGGCGGAACAACGCAAACGTGGAATCCCGGTTGGTACGCGCCACCTTTCGCACAACAAGAAAGTTCCTCCCGCCGGCCAACACCCGCAGCAGGCTGCGCTGCGCCAGAAAATAACTTTTTCCGCTACCCGCGCCGCCGTAAAGCACCAGATACCGCTTTTTGCAGCCAAACAGCGGACGGTAAACCTCATTGACCGCTCCCGGCTCCACCTGCACCGTCAGGCTGCGCACCCGTCGTTTTGCAGCTGACCGCAAATTCAGTCCTCCTTTATTTCCGAATCACTTTTCTTCCGCACTATTCAGTGCAACACGCACCACAACGTCCTCCGGTGCGGAACCGTCCGGCTCCTGCCGCTGCGAGAGCTTTTCCAAAAACTCGGCGGCGCCTTTTTCGCCTTCCAGCGCACGGATGCCGAGTGTAAGGACGATTGCCTGCGCCATGGTGATCGTTCCGTCACGAGCAGGTCGCCCCTTTCGCAGCCCTGCGCAGATTTCACGCGCCAGTTCCGGGTTTTTTACAATTTCCGGCTGCACTCTGCCATCAAGCAGACCGGCTGCCGCAGCATGCAGATCGCTTTTATCAAATGCCACCGCTTCACCCCCCTTCTTTGATTTTTCCGGTCACACTTCACCATCTTCCTCGCGGTGCACAAAGCAACCTGAAAAAACCATTCGACCACCTCCCGCTGCTCCTGCGGCGTCAATTGGTTCAGATGCTGCCCAACGTAATCCAACGCCGTTTCATCAGGCACGCAAACCCCCTTGTTTATTCCGAAACCGATGTACATCTTCCGTCCTTCCCTTCCACCCCGCCGCGCGGCCGGTCTTCCTCGCGCAGCCACTCCGCGCCGATGGCTTCCCGGATATTCTGCGGGGAGCGGTGCAGCAGCTTTGCAATTTGCCGAATGCTCATGGTACGCAGCGCCCTGCATCCTCCGCAGCGTCCCAGATACCAAAGCCGTGCAAAAAACACGGTATCCTGTGTAAACGGCCTCGTTTCAAACGGGCGAGGCGGTCGTTCCTTTCGCTTTCTTCCCATTTTTATCACTCCTTTATTGTCCGGAAATTCGGACAAATTTTGTCGTAAAATAAAATAACAAGCTCAGGCTGCAGATGCGCCGCATCCTTTTCTCCTTCTTCTGCAGCTCACGTCACTCCGATTGTGTGATTTAAAATCACTTAGTTGCTTGTTTTTGTGCTGTTTCTTTCCAGACAGGTTTATATTTGTTAATTTAGTGAAACGCTTCATTTTATTGCGTATCAATCAAAATACCAGTGATTTTGTAGAAATTCATTCCTTATCGCTTCGTTATGTTGCGTATCATATCACGGAATTTAAATTTTGTCAACTTTTTGTTGCTATTTTTTATTTTAGCTCTTGCAAACGAAACGTTTTGTTGCTATACTAAGCTTAAAGGAAACAGCTTTTTCCTTCTTGATCTGTTATTAAACGGAAAGGGTGTGCCTCGTTTATGAAAGCACTTCAGCATCTTCGCCGCAGCCGCGGCTATTCTCAACAGCAGGTTGCCGACCGGCTCGGTATCAGCCGACAGACCTACAGCAATTATGAGCTTGGCAAACGCGAGGCTCCTTATCTGACTCTGCTGCAAATTGCGGAATTTTTTGGCGTTTCCGTAGACTTTTTGCTCAGCGGCGCCGCCATCGACCGGTTAGAGCATCAAAAACAGATGCCCCTCAACTGCACTGCCGTCAATGAAATTCCCAGGATTCCGGTTTACGGAGAGATTGCTGCCGGGCAGCCCATTCTTGCGCAGGAGAATATCATCAGCTACGAGCCTGCCGAAGGGCTGAAAAACCCGGAGGAATATTTTTATCTTTCCGTGCGCGGAGACAGCATGACCGGTGCCGGGATTCCGGACGGCTCGCTTGTACTGATTCATAAGCAGGACTGCACCGAAAACGGGCAGATCGTCGCCTGCCTTGTCAATGGCGACAGCGCCACCCTGAAGCGTTACAAACGCGTTGGCGACACGGTTTTGCTGATGCCAGAAAACAGCAAATATGAACCGATCCTTGTCAAGTGCAGCGACTTTGACAACGGCTATGCCAAAATTCTCGGTGTCGCTGTAGAAGTCATCTCCAGACGGAAGCTGAACTGAAACAGAACAATTAAAAAACCGAGACTTACTTCTTCTCAGTAAATCTCGGGTTTTTTAATGAATAAAAGCATGATGTGCGCCACCGGCGGCAATTTTTCAACCGTTTAAAGCATATTCATAACAACAAGCCCTACAAACGCAAGTATTAAGCCAAGCATACACACTCTTGTTATTTTTTCTTTAAAAAATAAAGCAGCCATTAAAGACGAAAGAATAAGACCTGCCCCCTGACTGAGAGGATAAAGAATGACCGCAGGCAGATAAGCTGCCGCCATTGTCATAAAATATGAGTACAAAAACAGGCACAGGGCCATCACGCAGATATAGCAAAACAAGGCTTTATTATTGCTGAAAATATTTTTACTTTGCCGTGTACCTTTAATGCCAAATAGAAAATAACATACGGCAAGCACAATTGCCGAAAAAACGTATGTATAAAAGTTAAACACCGCGTTGGAACCGTCTTTTACACAGGCTACAAAAAGCTTTTGCGATAATGCTACAGAGCCGTTTGCCAGACCGCATAAAATAAGCAAGATGAACGATGTAACGCTCATTTTTTCCTTTATGGAATTGTTGTAAGAGCACATTACTATTACTGCTGCCGTTAAAATAATAAAACCGATTATTTGATTTATTTTAATGCTTTCACCAAACAAAACGGTGCTTACTGCGATTGGAAATATTGACCCAAGCAATAAAAAGACATCGATCATCATATAAGCGCCTTTTTTCACTTCAATAAGCCATAAAACCACGAACATCGCTGTTGCGGTTCCTGAAAGAGCCGCTATAAGCAGTATGTTTAAATCTACGTTAAGACGAGGTATTTCGCCCTGAAAAGCTAAAATAACAAAACCAACTACAACACAAAAAAACATTCTTACTATATTTGCAAGCATTGCATCCCGAAGTTCCTTAACGGCGCCGCTTGTTTTTTTACCGCAATACCCTTTTGTACAACCGCATAAAAGAGCGATCGTTAAAAACAAATATCCCACTTTTCTACCCCCAAAATGCCTTTATTTACACCCCTCGCTTCGTTTGTATTATAGCACATCTAAAAAATTTATGCAGTAAAATTTTAGAAACTTGTTGCCAACTGCATTTTAGAAACTTGTTGCCAACTGCAATCTTATTGTGAGTTTGTTCAACACCAACGCCATTCCTTATAAAACCTTGAATAGCCAATCTGCATCACAGGTCTGGTTATACCTGCGCATTACAACAAAAAATCCCGCCGCAAATACCCGAACAGATATTTGCGGCGGGTGGGCTTTCTCCATCGGCAGCTGTTAATAACCGACTTCTTCGCCGACAAAAATAACCTTAATGCGGTTTTTCTGGCGCTGCTTGGAGCTGATAACGAAATTGCTGCAAATGCGGCTGTCGGTGCGGCAGCCGGAAGAAATTTCGTTGCCCAGCTCAATGCATTTGCCGGTTTCGCTGCAATATGTGTGGCAGCCGAGCCGACGGCAGTTCAACGGCGCGGTCACAGTGCGCACACGGCTTACGGCATCGTCCAGATCTTTCACAATCTTCTGATAGCCAACGACCATGATCACGGATTTCGGCCCGTAAAGAATCGCCGCAACGCGGTTGGAGTTTCCGTCCACATTGTAAAGAACGCCTTTTTCCGTAACCGCGTTACAGCTGCAAAGATAAGTATCCGCACCAAACGACTCCACAAAAACCCTGCGGAGTTCTTCTTCGTTCAGTCCCTCGCGGTAACGATCCAGAAATGTGTAATTGCCGCCGCGCAGCAGTTCCAACACACCGCACTGCTTCAGGGTCACCGATCCGCCGACGGCAACCGTTTCTCCCTCGGTAAGCAGTGAAGCCACCATACCCGGCACGTCCTCTTTCTTCTCCACAAAATAACCCAGCATGTGGTTTTCCCTCAGCTTGCCGATTACGCCTTCCACCCGATTGCGAATTTCTTCCATTGTCATTTTTTCTGCCATACCCCAGTCACCCTTTCTGCATACACCCCTGTATGCGCCAAATTATTTTCGATGCAGCAGCGGCAGCAACACTGCAGCCGCCAGAAAATACAAAAGAAACCAAACCCCCAGATCGACCAGCAGCGAAATCGGGTACAGCGCCCAACTCGTAACGGGTTGACCCAAAACAGCAAAAAACGCAAGACTTTGATTGGCTCCCGGCACCGTCAGCGTTACAAACGGAAACGGAAAACCAAAAATATAGGCGGAAGCCTGCGGCGCTGCACAGACCAGACCCAACTGCACAAGTACGGTAACAACCAGTAGCAGGAACGCTGCCAGACCTGCTTTTTTGTTAAACACCGGTTTCGTATGTCTTCATCCTTTCATCGAAAAGGGAAACAGCTTCCCAGATATATTATAACACAATATAAACCGAAAAAAAATTATTTTTCTTTTGAAAATTATCCGAAAAAACGAATCTTTTGCTGTTTTGCTCTGTAAAAAGATTTTATTCTTCCAAACTGTTGCTGCCGTGTTTTTCCCCGGCGGAACCTTTTCCCAGTTCCGCCCCAAAGGTAACCGCGCTGATTCCAAATTTGCCGCGGATTTTATCCATGGCCCGTTCCGCGCGTTCCTGCTTTTCTCTGCGCTCCGGCTTACCCGATTCAAACAGATTCAGCTGTTCGCCGCAGTCTGTATCCGTTACAGAAGCGGCCGTCACCGTAATCATACGAAGAGGCTCGTTCTTTTTTCTTGCCAGCCGAATCAGTTCCATCGCCTGCGCGGCAATTTCCTGCGCAATGCAGGTTGGCGTATCCAGCAGTCGTTGGCGCTGAATATCGCGAAAATCCGCCGTACGAACGGTAACCTGCACCACTCTTCCCCGCAGGCCGCGGTGCCGGAGCCTAGTGGCGACCGAATCGGCCAGCGCCAACACATAGGGCCGAATTTCTTCCTCGGTTCGCAAGTCCGTGGGAAACGTCATTCCGTTTCCCACGGACTTTACCTCGCGTTTTTCATCGCTCCGGTGAACCGGGCTTTCGTCTTCGCCGTTCGCATAGAGCAGAAGCTGGTCTCCCAGCTTGCCCAGTGCAAACTCCAAACTCTTTCGGTCTGCGCACGCCAGCTCGCCGATTGTCGTAATTCCAATGCGCCGCAGAGTCTCCGATGCCGCACGACCGACATAAAGCAGGTCGCTCACCGGCAGCGGCCAAATGATCTGCCGAAAATTTTCCCGTGAAATCACCGTCGTGGCATCGGGTTTTTTATAATCGCTCCCCAGCTTCGCAAAAATTTTATTGAACGAAACGCCGACCGAGATTGTCAGCCCTGTCTCCTCGCGCACCCGACGCCGCAAATTCCCGGCAATCGTTTCGCCGTCGCCAAACAGTGCTTCGCAGCCTGTAACATCGAGCCACGATTCGTCAATCCCGAACGGCTCCACGCGGTCGGTATACTGCTGATAAATGGCGTTGACCATACGGGAATACCGGGCATACTCTTCGCGGTGCGGTGCAACCAACACCAGCTGCGGACACTTTTTCTTTGCCTGCCAAATGGTTTCCGCCGTTGCCACACCGAATTTTTTGGCAAGCTCGTTTTTTGCCAGAATAATGCCGTGACGGTTTTTCGGATCGCCGCAGACAGCCATCGGCACCGCCCGCAGCTCCGGGCGGCGAACACACTCAACCGAAGCAAAAAATCCGTTGCAGTCGCAATGCAGAATCGTCCGTTCCATCGTTGCGTTTTTCCCTTCTGAAAAATAAAAACAAAACAGGAGTGCCGTGCCCGCAAATCAATCCTACGGGCAACTCCAGCTACTCCTGCCGATGCTTTTTAAGCAGAATCTTCTGTTTTCAGAGCGCCTTGGGAATCACCGTTTTCTCACGAACCTCCACCCGACGGATATCGGCTCCCACCGCTGTCAGCTTCTCCACAATATTTTCGTATCCGCGGTCGATATAGAAAATATCCTCAACCTGAGTTACGCCATGAGCGGCAAGCCCCGCAATAATCAAAGCGGCGCCCGCCCGCAGATCCGTTGCGCGAACCTGCGCGCCGGTCAGCTCCTGCACGCCTTCAAAAACAGCAATTTTGCCGTCCACCGATGCCTGCGCCCCCATTCTGCGCAGCTCTTCCACATAACGAAAGCGATTATCCCAAACGCTTTCTGTCAAAATGCTGGTGCCGTCGGCCAACGCGAGCAGCACGGCAATCTGGGGCTGCATATCGGTAGGAAATCCGGGGTGCGGCATCGTTTTGATATTGCAGCGATGCAGCGGATTTTCACGGGTGATGCGGATGGAATCGTCATACTCCTCCACACCGACGCCCATCTCCTCCAGCTTTGCGGTAATCGAATCCAGGTGCTTCGGGATCACGTTTTTAATCAGCACGCTGCCGCCGGCAGCAGCGACTGCCGCCATATAGGTTCCAGCTTCGATCTGATCCGGAATAATGGAATAAGTTGTTCCGGAAAGATGCTCCACGCCGTAAATCTTGATTACATCCGTTCCTGCGCCGCGAATGTCGGCTCCCATAGAATTCAAAAAGTTTGCAAGGTCTACAATATGCGGCTCTTTGGCCGCGTTTTCAATCACCGTAAGCCCCTTCGCTTTTGCCGCCGCCAACATAATGTTGACTGTTGCTCCGACTGAAACGACATCCAGATACACTTGACTGCCGGTCAGTTCCTTTGCCTCCACACTGATCATTCCCTGCCGGGTGGCGCATTCGGCGCCAAGCGCCGCAAAGCCCTTCAGGTGCTGGTCGATAGGCCGCACACCAAAATTACAGCCGCCGGGCATGGAAACCTCCGCCCTGCCAAAACGCCCGAGCATAGCGCCCAACAGATAATATGACGCACGCATATGCTTGAGCAGCTCGTATGATGCCACCGGCTTTGAAATAAAACGCGGATTGATTTCCACTACAGAATCAGAAATCATTTTAACCTGCGCGCCAAGTTCGCTGAGGATATGGATCATCATGGAAACATCGCTGATGTTTGGAATGTTCTCAATTCTGCAGGGTTCATCGCAAAGTACGACTGCGGGAATAATCGCAACTGCCGCATTTTTCGCACCGCTGATCGGAATCTCTCCGCTGAGCCTTTGACCGCCGTTTATTATAAATTTTTCCAACCGGAACAACTCCTCATTTTTTTCTGGGGATCCGCGCGCAGAATCGCAACCATAGTATTGCCCGCGCAGACAGGAAATAACGCATGAAATCGCCGCAAAAAATATCAAAATCAAGAAAGAAATAGAAATCAAAAACAAAAACTATATAAACAAGGGAACTGCTAATGTACGCCCTACAATATACAGGTTTATTATAACACCACTTTTCTAAAAAGAAAACTGTTTTTTCGTTTTTACGCCGAAAACACAAAGTTTTTTTCGTATAAAAAATCAAATCGCGGCTGCAATCAGGAGCATTTTTCTGTTTTTCTTCCTCCTGTCAACAAAAACAGCAGGCCGCACCGGTTATGCCGGTATTGCGACCTGCTGTTTTTGTTGGATGCTTAGCCAAAGGACGGTGCTTTTCCCGCCGCCCGGTCTTGCCTTTTCATTATTCTGCCGAATGTTCTCTTCTGTTTTTTACGGTTACCGCAACACAGGCGCCGAGCATGCACACGACAAACGCAAGCGGCAAAATGGATTCCGCACCCGTATTGGGAAAACCTCCGTCGTTTTCCGAAGCTGCGCCGGAGGACGCTCCGGAATCAGAAGATGTGATATCCGAGGATGTCGGATTAGAAGAGGTTTCGGAAGACGTCGTATCGGAAGATACGTCATTAGAAGCGGTTTTTTCCATCATGACGGCGAAAAATCCAAGCTCCCGCACGGCAGAAATCTTCAGCATGCCTTCCTGCACCGTCGCTTCATTCTTTCCGTATTGGCCGTCCGCATTGGCGCGGTACAGCAGCGGCGACGAAACGTCGCCAACCGGAAGCTTGACCGAAACGGAATTCACAGGCGTTACCTCGCTGTTCTGGTAAATCAGCCGAATCCGATACAGAGCGGACAGTCCGTCAGTGCCCGGAATAGCAGAAGCTGCCGCAAAGTCGTCACCGGAGGTGATTTTCTCCACTGTGAGCACTGTTCCTGCAGGAACGCTGAGCGCCGGAACCGTCACGATGACGCCGGTTTCCTTGTCGGTCAACACCAGTTCCGCCTCATTGAGCGAGGCCGCATCCGTACGGATCGTTCCCACCTCGGACCATGCATATTTTGTACCTACACGATAAACATATTCCGTATCGGTATCCAGACCGGTGATCGTCGCCTGATTGGAATAAAACCCTTTCTCTGCCGAAACACTGATGCCTGCAAGCACCTGCTGTGCAGACGCAGCCGGGAATTCGTCTCCGGTCATATCAGACTTTTTCGCAATCTGTACGGTTCCGGAATAAGGGGCGTTGGCTGTCCAGGAAAAAACCAACTCACCGTCGGCTGCGCCGTTCGACGCTGCAACATTTTTGACCTCTTTTCCGACGGTGTCGGCGGGTTTATCGGCCGGATATGTCGGCTGATCTCCCGTTTTGCCCAACAGGAGGTTCTGGAAATAAATCGGGCTGGCCCACGCGTAACTAAGGGCGCTGTCTGAAAAAACAACATTATCGCGCGTACCGTCATCATTGGCGTCGTCGTTCACCTGGAATCCGATGCCAATGATCGTTTTGGAGGCTCCCGCCGCAAGTCTTGCCTTCAGTGAATCGCTGAGCTTAATCCGCATTTCAATCTGATAACCGTTTCCGCCGATTTTTGAAACATAGTTGAAGCTGCTGCCATTCGTACAGAAATCGCTTCCGAACCCATAGGTGGCAAACGGCGTTTTGTTGTTCGCATACAGCATCATGTATCCACGCTCGTGGTCGGCCACGCCGTTGTCCTTTCCATAAGTATAGCTGCTGTCGGTATCCGTTGCGGAATCGTTGTTCAGAAAATCGAAAAACACCTGAACGTTGTCGATTCCATAGTTTGTGTTTGGCGCGACGGTCGCCGGATTGTTGACATGCGCATCGGCCACGTCGGCATAACAGTAAAGATACTGGTCATCATACAGCACACGAACCGTCGCGGTCGCGGTATCCGGATCGTTTACCAAGGCATTGGAGCCATTCTTGTTGACCGGGATGGCCGGCGCATTCTGATATGCTTCGTCATAATCGCCGTCCACCGTCGGCGTTCCCTGAACCGCCACATAGTACTGACTTCCCGAAATTACAATATCGTCTCCCTGGCTCGGGCAGCCTGCAAGAACCATCTTGCCGAACTGCTGCGGCCCAAGCCACGCGTCGGCAATGGACGTGGAGGAAAAGCAGAGGTTGTCGCGCGTACCGTCGTCGTTGCTGTCGTCATTCACCTGAAAACCGGCGCCGATGACGATGTTTTCTTCTCCTGCACTCCAACGGGAACGCAGGCTGTCGGGCAGCGCGGTGCGGATTTCAATATTGTATCCGTTCTCTGTTTTTACCGCACGGTAGTCCATTTTATCGGAATGCCCCTTAAACGCGCTGAAGCCGCCTGCCCATCTGCCGATTTGTGTGCTGCCGTCCGACCACAAGCCGTCTGTCGCTACCAGATCGGCAATAAAATATCCGCTTTGGCCGGACACCCACGAGCTTCCGCCGTCGTTTTGAAAATCATAGAAAAACTGCACGCCGTCAATGCCGTAATTGTTTTTGGTCGGACGCGTTGCGGCGCTGTTGACCGTGCTGTCAGTCACATGCGCAAAGGAATAAATGTAGTCTTTGTCGTAAATTGTGCGAACTGTCGCAGTCGCGCCCGTCGCAGTATTGCCCCCGGCATCCAGATTCACTGCAACCTCCTGCGCCCTTTCATATGCTCCGTCCTGCACGCCGTCCAGCTCTGCCGTGCCGTAAACCGCGCGGTATTCGTCCGGTGAAGCGGTGAACGTCAGCTCTGCATATACGCCCAGGTGATCCGAAATAAATTTGTTGTTCACCCGGTCGCGCAGCACCTTATAGGTCTGCACCTGAAAGCTATCCTGCGCGGCAAAGATGAAATCAATTGCAGCGCCGCTATCCAGATTGGCGTTTACATTGTAATTCGCCATGGTCGCACCCGGATTCAGCACCACATCTGCAAGCTTTTTGGTATCGTTCATAAATCCGCTTGCAAGCATCTGGTTGTAAATACCGGAATTCTCAGCTGTGTTAAAATCGCCGGTGCAAACCACAGGGACATTGAATTCCTTAATTTTTTCGACCACCATCTGCATTCCCCTGGTGCGCGCGGTTGTGCCCACATGATCCAGATGCGTGTTGACATGCGCATAGGTTTCACCCGTTTTTTTGTTGCGCAGCACCGCCCAGGTACACACCCGGCGATATGCGGCATCCCAGCCGATGGAAGGGACATCCGGTGTGTCGGAAAGCCAGAAGGTACCCGAATCCACCAGTTCATATTTATCCTTAAGATAAAAAATCGGAGATGCCTCGCCGCTGTTTTCGTCATTGGTACCGTTTTCACGCCCAACGCCGACACACGCGTAATCCTCCAGTCCGTTGTTCAGCAGTTCCATCCAATGTACGTTAGCTTCCTGGAATCCCATGGAATCTGCCTTGTACCCCTCAAAAAGCGTGATTGCACGCTCCGCACGCAAAGAAAGCTCATTTTCCGTACCAGTCAGCTCTGATGTGTGCAGGTTGTAATCAATCACCTGGATACTGCTGCCCTTTGCTTCGCCGATTGTGGGACTTTCCGCAAAAGCGGCCGACGTCATCGTTGAAAGCAGAACCAGCCCGGATAACAACCCGGCTGTAAGCTTCCGCATGTGTTTAAAATACTTCATCCTCAGGATCATTCCTTTCGTTTTTGCTCTTTTATTGCTTATAAGAAATATTATAAAAAAACAAAAAGAAATGTACTATCCTGACGGGGTAAAATAACCTCTGATTTTTTGTAATCAATCTGTAATCCCAATTTTACAATACCCTATGAACTTAAAACAACGATCCGTGCCCTTCTTTTTCAAAAGCTGCGGATCGTTGTTTGTGGAGGCAATTGTTTCAGATCACCTGGCGGTCAAAGCCAACGCTGCGCAGGAAGGCGCGCGCAATAATCAGGCTGCCAATCCAGCCCGGGTGCACGCGGTCCCACATAATATAAGACGAATGGCGGTACTGCAGATAATCGTCAAACTCCTTCTGCAGATCGATGCAGCAAAGTCCTTTCTCTTTTGCGACCTCCTGCATAATCTCTCTGTATTCATCCATCCGGACGCGCATCCTGTCCTCGCGGCACGGTTCTATATAATACGGCGTCATCAGGATCAGTTCTTTTACCCGGGGCAGCGCGGAATTGATCATCCCAATCAGGTTTTCCCGGTACTCTTCCGGCTGCACATGCTGGCTGCGGCATGCCGGAGAATCAAATTGGCGCCAAACGTCGTTAAAGCCGATGCACATCACCAGAAAATCGGGCTTCAAATCGAGCACCTCGGACTGCCAGCGCTCACGAAGATCACGTGAGGTGTTGCCGCTGGTTCCGGTATTGCAGATATGCAGCAGCAGTTCCGGATAACACACGTTGAGCATGGTATCGATCGAGCGCACATATCCGTTGCCGACACCTTCCCACAATCCTTCTCCCACGGGGCGTCCGCGCCCCGAATCTGTTACAGAATCTCCGGTAAAAAGAATCTTGTCCCCATCATGAAATTTCAACATGAGAATACCTCCTCCGTACGCTTTTTCTTATTATCATAACTGTCGGCTGCAAAAAAGCAACCTTTCGGCAAAAAATTTATTTTTTTCGCATCACCACCGTTACAATTTCCGGCTGATTAAATATGCGAACCGGAATCACGCTGTTGCCAAGCCCTCGGCTGAGAACCATCGCCGTGCTCCCCGCATCATAACGACCGGCAGTATATTTCGGGAAAAAGCCCTGCCCCGGAGCAACCATACCAAAATTGCCGAATGGCGCCCGGAATTGACCGCCGTGCGCATGTCCGCTGAGCATCACAGCGCCGGATTGCTGCAGGCCGTTTTGCAGCTTTTTCCGTTCCGGTTCCGGAATCAGCTGTTCATGATTTCCGGTTACATAATAAACGGGCGCAATCTCAGCCGCACCCTCTATAAAGCGCAGCGCAGTCTGCACATCCGTCCGGTGACAATCCACCAAATCTCCCGTTACGGCAATCAGGTCGGGGTGCTGCCGCGCAATCCGCTCCAACAGCCAACTGTTCGCCGTTCCGAATTCCTGATTATGCAGATCGGAAATCTGTACAATTTTCACGCCGTCGAACGCGCCGAAAATCTTCCCGCTCTCATATGTAAACTCCGATACCGTCAGGCATTTGTTCTGCCAAACAGTAAACAGCGTTGCCAGACACCGTATCGACAGAAGAAACAGCCACCGTTTCCGCACGCTTTTTCTGATTTGATTCTTTCGTTTCAACAAAGCCTCCTCCGCCGCACCTGCGGCAAACAAAAATCTGTATAAATTCCTTTTCTTTTGCCTCCAAATCCGTTATACTGAAAGAAACAAAAAAAGAGAAAGGGATGCTGCAAATGATCCGCGCAGTTGTTTTTGACATGGACGGGCTAATGTTCGACACCGAACGGATTTCCAAAACTGCATGGGGAATCGCCGGCAGAGAATGTGGAATCGACAATGGAGAAACGCTGATTTATTCCGCGTTCGGGCGCAGCCGGGAGGAGATCAGCCGGATGCTGCGCGAAAGATGCGGAGAAAACTTTCCCTGCGAACGTTTTTTTGCCCGCCGGGTCGAAATCATGGATTCCATCATTGCAAAGAACGGCCTGCCGGTAAAACCGGGGCTTTATGAGCTGCTCGATTTTCTGGAACAGAACGGTTATCGCCGCGCCGTCGCCACGTCCACGCGCCGGGAACACGCCATGCAGTATTTTTCCATGGCCGGCGTAACCGACCGGTTTGACGCCGTTGCCACCGGTGACATGGTGCTGCGCGGCAAGCCGTTTCCCGACGTGTTCCTCAAGGCCTGCGAGCTGCTCGGCGAGGCGCCGGAAAACTGCCTTGCCCTGGAAGATTCCCTCAACGGAATTCGCGCCGCCTTCAACGGCGGGCTTCAGCCGTTTATGGTGCCGGATCTGGTCGAGCCGGACACGGAAACGCTTGCCCTTCTGCGCGGAAAAGGGCAGACGCTGCGGGATGTCATCAGCTTTTTGCAGCAGCAGGCCTGATCCCCGGTCATCGGCACCGTTCCGCCGATTCGCAAACAACTCAAAAGATTTCTGTCGCAGAGCAGCAATCAACCGTACGGCCTTACTCCGTTTGAAATCCGGAGTAAGGCCGTTTTTCAGGTTCACTGCGGCTAAAATTTTTCCGCTCTTCGCTGCCTGCGCAGCTCACTTCTTCTTTGACCGGCCTGCCAAAGCCGTTCGTCCTCCTCATTTTCCAGAATCAGCCGGGGAACCTCTGTTGGGCGCTCCTGTCCGTCCAACGCGACCAGCACAAGGTACGCCGTGTTAATCAGCCGTCGGCTTCCGTCCAGCTCTTCCACATAAGAACGCACACAAACCTCCATAGAGGTCTTGCCTACCCAGGTCAGTCTGCCGCAAAGCAAAATGGTATCATTGGCGCGCGCCGGCGCGCGAAATTCCAGCGAGTCGACCACGGCAGTGGTTACATTGCATTCGGAATGGCGCCGCCCAACCACCACGGCAACCACGTCAATCCATTCCATCAGCTTGCCGCCGAACAGGCGGCCGAATCCGTTTAGATTAGCCTGTGAAAGCACCTGCACCTGTTCTGTGTAAGAATCCTGAGGGTATTTTTCCCGCATCATTTATCCTGCACTTCCTCTTTTTCCCGCTGCAAAGCTGCCTCTGCCGGAGGAATTTCTTTTTCAGCCGCATCGATATCCGAAAAATTCTCCCGCTGTGGGTCTGTTTCCGAACACAACGCATCCGCTTTTTTCTTTTCCCGGTAATCTATATAATCCAGAACAAACAACCGAATAACAGCGAACACCGGTACACTGAACAGCATTCCCGCCACCCCGAACAGGTCTCCTCCGATGGTTACGGAAAGAATCACCCAAAACGGGCTGATATTCAGTGTGGTACCTAAAATTTTCGGATTCATAATGTTGGCGTCCAGCTGTTGCATCACCAGCAGCAGGATTGCCGCCCAGAGAGCCGTCATCCATCCGCACGAAAGGAATGTAATCAGAATAACGACAAAAAAGATGAAAATCGGGCCGAAATATGGAATCAGGTTAAACATTCCGAATAAAAAGCCCAGTACAATCCCATATGGAACACCGAGGATGGTCAGAATAACGGCTGCCAGCACGCTCACAATCAACGAATCGCAGATCTGACCGAAAAAGTATCGAAAAACAACGGTATTGGCACGCCGCAAATACCCCGCGCTTCGTTCCACCATCGCCGGCTTGCAAAACAGGCGCACCACGCGGCGAACAAAATCCCCCAGCATTTTTCGTTCCAGCAGAATATAAACGGAAAGAACCACCGAAATAAAGATACTCAGCAAAGTGGATGAAATATTTTTTGCACCGTTCAGGTAGGAAGAAAGATTTTCACCGTCAAACGCCGGCAGATACCCAAGCAGCTTATCCGCTGTAAGCTCGCCGACCCAGCTCCAAAGGCTCCATTTTGCCAGAGGATTGTCGCTTTGCTGAATCTCTGCTGCGTACTTCTGCAAACTTTTCAGATATGCCGGAATCTGCCCGACAAACTCCCCCAGCCCGGAAATCAACATTGGCAGCAGCGATCCGATAATCACCCCGACGACTGCGAACAGACCAAGGTAAACAATCAGTACGCTGAAGCCGCGCGCAAAACGCCGAAAAAACGACAAACGGCAGGCAGCAAATTTTCTTTCAAGCCAGCCGGCCGGTCTTCGCAGAAAAAACACCAACAGCAGAGCGACCAGCAGCGGTGTAAAAAACGAGAAGAAATGACCGATGGAAGAAAAGATCGGCCCGAGGTTGTCCACCGTTTTATAAAAAACAATGACGGCTGCCGCAAACAGAAAATACTTCAAAAAACGGGAAGCGTTCGAAAGCAATTCTTTCTTATTCACAAATGATTCCGCCCTTTCTGTTCCGGTTTCTGCCGGAAACAACAGAACCAGTATAGCATAAAACACAAATCACTTTCTACTGAAATCCACAAAAAAATGTGAAAATGACCATTCTGTTATAATTGTTGGCTGCAAACCGAATTTTATCCCGATCCACTGCTTGTGTAAAGAAAAATTAACTGTACATCAACCTGCAAATATCGTATAATTATTCTGTTTTAAGAGAATTCTGCCGCCGGTTGCGGGGAAAACCGGCCGATAACCAGGAAGGATGACGTTATAATGAGAAAAACAAAAATAATCTGCACGCTTGGCCCTTCCACCGATGACGAACAAGTGCTGCGACAAATGATGATGAACGGAATGGATGCAGCCCGCTTCAACTTTTCACATTCCGACCACGCTTCGCACAAAGAAAAGTTCGATACCGTTGTGCGGCTGCGGGAACAGCTGCAGCTGCCCATCGCCACCATTTTAGATACAAAGGGGCCGGAGATCCGTCTCGGAACCTTTGCAGAAAAAAGCATTGTGCTGGAACCGGGAGACACCTTTACACTGACCACCGAGGACGTTGCGGGTGACAAGAGCCGTGTTTCCGTTTCGTATCACGGGCTGGTACACGACGTTTCCTACGGCAACACGATTTTGATTGACGACGGCCTGATCGAGCTGCGCGTTCTGCGCGTGACAGCGACAGACATCGTCTGTGAGGTGATCAACGGCGGTGTCATTTCCGACCGCAAGGGCGTCAACGTGCCGGACGTCTCGCTTTCCATGCCTTATATCAGCGAAAAGGACTGTTCCGATATTCTATTCGGCGCCGAATGCGGCTTTGATTTTATCGCCGCTTCATTTACCCGCTCCGCACAGGATATTCTGGATATCCGTCGTGTGCTGGAAACCTGCGGCTGCCATTCCATCAATATTATTGCAAAGATTGAAAACCGCGAAGGCGTGCAGAATATCGACGACATTCTGCGCGTCGCCGACGGAATCATGGTAGCGCGCGGGGATATGGGCGTTGAAATTCCGTTTGAAGAGGTTCCTGTTCTACAGAAGATGATGGTAAAAAAGGCTTATATGGCCGGCCGCCCCGTCATTACCGCAACACAGATGCTCGATTCAATGATAAAAAATCCTCGCCCGACACGCGCCGAAGCTACTGACGTTGCCAACGCCATTTACGATGGCACCAGCGCAATCATGCTTTCTGGCGAAACCGCCGCCGGACGCTACCCGTTGGAGGCGCTGAAAACCATGGTCCGGATCGCCACACGCGCCGAGCGGGATATCGACTATGTGCGCCGGTTCCGGGAGCGCAAACTGCACGCCATGTCTGACGTCACCAATGCGATTTCACACGCAACCTGCACCACCGCCTGCGACCTTGGCGCAAAGGCGATCGTTACAGTCACCAAATCGGGCAAGACCGCGCGGATGATTTCGAAGTACCGCCCACAGCAGCCTATCATCTGCGGCTGCACCGATGAGCGCGTTTGCCGCCAGCTGAATCTTTCCTGGGGCGTACGCCCGTTGATGATTGAAGAGGAACAGAAATCCGACGAGCTGTTCGAACACGCAATGGATGCCTCCGAAAGCACCGGGCTGGTGACAAGCGGCGATCTGGTTGTTTTAACGGCGGGCGTCCCTCTCGGAATTTCCGGCACCACCAACATGATGAAGGTTCAGGTAGTCGGTCATGTTCTGGTTTCCGGCTGTGGAATTAACGAAAAATCTGTCTGCGCCAGCCTGTGCGTCTGTGAAAATGAGGCGCAGGCACTGAAAAATTTCCGCAGCGGAGAAATTCTGGTCATTCCTCAAACGACGAACGCGCTGTTTTCTTTGCTGAAAAATGCAGCCGGTATCATTACCGAACAGGATGGCGCCAATTCTCACGCGGCGATTGTCGGCCTTGCGATGGATATTCCTGTCATCGTCGGCGCAGAAAATGCCACACATATCCTGAAATCCGGTCTTGTGGTTAATCTGGACGCGGAACGCGGCCTGGTCAGCAGCGCACAGCGCTAACCCCGAAAATGAACTGTAAAACGATAAAGCAGAAAAGAGGAAAGCTCCCGGAAAAATCGGTGGCTTTCCTCTTTTATAATCTGTTAAAATGAACGAATCAGAGAAGACACGTCGCTGATTTCGGCGCCGTAAACATCCTTCAGATACTTCAGCCCGGATTCGTAATCCGCGGCGGTAAAAGAATCGGTCGCATCCTTTGCCACAACGACGTCATACCCCAGCTGATAAGCATCCGCCGAAGTATGGCGTACGCACATGTGCGTGTGCAGTCCGGTCATAATCACGGTGTTCACGCCAAGCTCGCGGAGCAGCAGATCAAGATCCGTGTGGAAAAAGCCGCTGTAACGGCGTTTTGGCACCACATAATCCTGTTCGCAAAGCCCCAGTTCCGGAATCACTTCCGCGCCCTTTGTGCCCGCAATGGCATGATCGCCCCAAAGCTTCAACTCATGATCTACATTTTTCAGGTGTGCGTCGTTGCAAAAAATCACCGGCACGCCCTTTTCACGTGCAGCGCGCAGCAGCTCGGCTGTCTTCGGCACAATTGCAAGCCCCCGGTCACACTTCAAAGCTCCCGTTACAAAATCGTTGAGCATATCCACCACTAAAACTGCGCATTTTTTCTCCTGCATTATCGCTCATCCTTCCGTTTATCAATGTCCATATATGTGTATATACACTATTATACACATGTTGATCGTTCTGTCAAGATTGAATGAGCCCCCGGCTTATGTTATAATGATATAACATCAGCAGTTTCCGACACACTACGGAACCAAAGGAGCTTGGATGCAAATGAATCATCTGGAACGGCGGGCAAACATTCTTCAGATTCTGGCGCAAAGCGAAGGCTGTGTTCCGGCCGCGGCGCTTGCTGCACACTTTGGCGTAACACGGCAGATTATCGTTTCAGACATTGCAATCCTGCGCGCAAACGGCAAAAAAATTCTTGCCACCTCCCGTGGATATTCACTTTCCCAAACGCCGGATTCCGGTCTTTTGGAAAGCGTCGCCTGCTGCCACCGTATCGACCAGATCCGGGATGAGTTTTACGCGGTTGTGGATAACGGCGGTTCCGTCCTCAGCGTTGTGGTGGAACATCCGCTTTACGGGCAGATCAGCGCCGATCTGAACATCCGTTCCCGGTACGACGCCGACGAATTCATCGCCAAAGCGGAACAGGCCAACGCAAACCAACTTTGCGACCTGACCGACGGGTTTCATTTTCATATGATCCGCGTGCCGGACAAGGCCGCTTTTCAGCGCATTACCGACGCGCTGAATCGGCTTGGCATTCTTGTTCCGGCCGGCGAAAAAAACTGATTTCCGCATTTCGTCGGTGAAACAATCACTGCGCGGCAGGGCACAGCACACCGTTCTCCAGCCGGAACGCACGGTCGCACAACAGGCGAGCCTCTTCTTCCGTATGTGTTACAAGAACGACGGGTTTTCCCTCCGTTTCGCGTTTCAGCAGCGGAAAAAGCAGTAACTTCGCCGCCGCGTCAATCTCTTTGAACGGTTCGTCCAGCAAAAAACAATCCCCGCCGAACGCCAGTGCCCGTGCCAATGCCACACGCTGGCACATTCCGCCGGAAAGCTCCGCAGGAAACTTGTTTTCCGCCCCCGACAGACCGACCCTTTTCAGCCATTCGCCTGCGCCGACCGAAGAATGCTTTTCCTGAACTGTCCGCACATTCTGCTCCGCCGTCAGCCACGGAAGCAGCCGCGGCTCCTGAAACAAGAAGCAGATTTTCTTTCCCTTTGTCCCACTTATCGTTCCGGCATCCGGCGCTTCCAGCCCTGCAATCAACCGCAGCAGCGTCGTTTTTCCGCCGCCGGAAGCCCCGAGCAAAGCGGTGATCCCCGCAGAAAATTCCGCATTCACGCCACAGAGAACGATTTGATCTCCAAACCGTTTTTCCACGTTTTTCAACCGGATCATCCGTTCTTTCCCCTTTCGTGGCGTTTCGTCATCCGCAGAACCAGGCGGACCAACAGCTTTTCCAGCAGCATACTCAGCGCGATCACCACCAGGGTCCATGCAAACAGATCCGGGGTTTCCAGATAGATCTTCGCGTTGTAGATCTGGCCGCCGACGGAATTTCGTGTGTTGGCAATGACCTCGGCCGCAATGCCGGACTTCCACGCAAACCCCAGCCCCGTGGTAAAAGCGCTCAAAAAATATGGCTGCACCGATGGAATATAAATATTCCGCAGCGTTTTCCCGTGAGAAAAACGGTAAAGCTCTGCCATTTCCAGCAGCTTTCGATCCGTCTGCAAAATTCCGCTTTCCACATTGGCCCACACAATCGGTACCACCGTCAAAAACGAAATAAACACCGGCACTCGGGCGCTTTGCAGCCACACGAGCGCCAGAATGATAAAGGATGCCACCGGGGTCGCGCGAATAACAGCGACCAGCGGCTGCAGCAGCGAGCGGCAGACACGGAAAGCGGCCGTCAGCACCGCCAGCAGAACGCCGGCCGCCAGCGCAGCGGCAAACCCGAGCAGCACACGCCAAAGCGAAGAAAACGCCGTAATCCAGAACTCCGTCCGCCCGGCCAGCTGCCAAAGCCGCTGCACAACCAGCGCAGGGGCAGGAATCAGTACCTCTTTGCCGACAAAAAAGGCAGCGCACTGCCAGACCGCGAGCCAAAAGAGCACCGCAGCTGCAGTACGCTGCCACTTTTTTAGTTTTGATTCCTGCTTACTTCTGATAGTAGAAGTCGTCATTCGGCAGGCTTCCTCCAATCGATTTCGGGTTTGCGTCAAACAGAATCTGGAACAGATCCTGCGTTTTGCTCTTCATCTCATTCCCGTCAATATAAACCATATGACAGTTTGGAATCGCTTTTTCCGCAATCGCGGCGCTGGCTACAATTGCATACTGCTCAATCAGCTTGGAAGCTTCTGCGGGGTTTTCCGTCGTATAGGCAACGGATTTCTGATATTCCTCCAGAAACGCATTGACAGCGTCTTTGTTTGCTTCTGCAAAATCTTTTCGAACCACCAGACATCCCATGGAAAGCACGCTCTTTCCGTCCACGGCTTTATCCCACTCTTCCGTCAGGTCAAGCGCAATCTTGACAGTGTCGTCCTTCGCGGTCACCTGCGTAACAAACGGCTGCGGCAGCACGGCAATGATCGGCTCTTCAGAGCTTAAAACACGGGTGGCCAGCTCGCTGTGTTCGGAAAGGTATTCGACCGAAACGTCCTTGCCAGGGTCAGTCCCGTTCTGCGTCAAAATATAATTCAGTGCATATTCCGGCAGAGAGCCCTGGCCGGTGGAATAAACGGTTTTGCCCTTCAGCTCAGCAAGCGAGGTAATTTCGGTACCTTTGGTGACAACATAGAGCATTCCGAGCGTATTGAGCGCCATCAGCTGAATATTGCCTTCGGTTTTGTTGTAAAGCGTCGCAGCTAGGTTTGTGGGCAGCGCAGCAATATCCAGTTCTCCGCTGATCAGCTTCCCGGTAATTTCATCCGGAGCGCCCGCCAGCGTAAAGGTATAGTCGTTGGCAGTCGCCTTATTTTCCGCGTCCTGCATCAGCTTTACCATTCCAAAGCCGGTCGGGCCTTTCAGCCCCGCAACGCGAATCGCGGTTTTTTCGACGGAGGAAGACGCCGCCTCAGAAGACGCCGCTTGTGAAGAAACCGCTTCGCCGGACGGCTGCCCCGAAGAGCTTTGCGCCGGAGCGCAACCCGCGGCGCCGGCCGCAAGCATAGCAGCTGCCGCCAACATTGCCAGAAAACGTTTCGTTTTTTTCATGATCCATCCAATCCTTTCTTTTTCTCAAGCATCCGCCGAATTTTCGTGTGCGCCCCGGAGGCAGGCGGTCCGAAGCTTTTCCATGCTGCGGACGCAGACGGTTTTCCCGCTGCGCTCAATTGCTCCGCACTCCGTCAACCCGTCAAAGGCTCGGTAAAGAGACGCGCGGCCAACATCCAGCATTTCGCAAAGCGCCGTTATGGAACAGGAAAGCGTCAACGACCCACCCTGTGTTTCCGCCAGCTTGCAAAGATAAAGCGCCAGCCGGTTTTCTGCTTCTCCCGCTGTAAATTCCGCAATCCTCCGGTTCAAATATTCAATTCTGCCGGAAAGAAATGCAATATACCGTTCGGCAACGAGCAGGTTTTTAGCAAACAGCGCGCTGAGCAGCTCCTGCGGCAGGAACAGCACTCTGCACGCCTTCTGTGCCACAACCTCGGTAACATAGCGCTCGCTTTTCACAAACACCGCCGCCATGCCGAACATCGCGCCGTCCGAAAAGTAATTGAGCGCAACCCGATTTCCGCCGGCATACGGGCGGTAAGCCGCCGCCTCGCCGGAAAACAGAAATGCCACCGCATGACGGTATTTTTCAACGGAATAAATTGCTTCGCCCACTTCAAACAGTGCAAACTCGCTCTTCTCGCTTTTTACCGCATCATCGGCGCAATCCTCCGCTCCGTCACGGAACAAAAAGGTTTCCCTGAGCTTTTGATTCAGCTTCTCCTGTTTTTTAATGATTCGCACCATCAAAACCCTTTCAAAATGTATCATATGATACATTTTGAGTTTATTGTATGCTCTTTTTCCGTGTTTGTCAAGCATTTCACAAAAAACTGCCGCGTTTTTTTGGGGCGATATTCGCGAAATAGCGCTTTTCTTCCATGCTTTGACCATAAGGAAGAACCGGACAGAAAGCGATTGACAAAGAATGCTTTTTCGGATACTGTATATAGAGAAAATGTCAAGATGTTTCTTTTTTCGCAGAATCGCAGAAAAATTCAGCGAACAGAACAGATATACGACATCTTTATTGTTTCTTCTATAAATTTCCATATTATGATGGAGACTAATTGTCTTTGTGCCAGAACACATCCAGCCCCACTCATCAAAATAATTACCCGAAAGGATTGTAAGAATTATGTTTATCGGCCGTCTTTCCGCTTCTCCTCTGTTTTTCCATCGCGGCACAACCATTTCCTTCCCGCCGGATAACGCAGAAAACGGCGTCTACACCTGGAACTGGGATACCGTCTACGATACCGGTGTGGATGTGTCTCTGGAACTTTCCAGACCATCCTTTGTAGGTGCTGTACGCCTGACCCTTGCCGACAAAGCCGAGATTCCCAGCGTCCAGATCTTGGCCGACGGCAAACCCGCAGGTCTCCTCGATGCCCGGGACAGCACCCTTCTCTCCGGCACTCTCACCATTCCGGTAGGCGTGATCGCCAGCTCTCTCATTATCCGTATCGGCGCCGATCTGAAGATGATCGCCTTTACCGAACCGGAAATTCTCGGTGCGAAAGAAGACAACGCTCCTTTCGTTTACCCCACCACCGAAAAGCTGGTTGCCGCGGAAGGCACGCCGGTTCGCATCGGCTCCATCAGCGGCGACGGTTCTGATGACGCTGCCTTTGCCGCCGATTACCTCCGTTCCCGGCTTTCTGAGCGCTTTGCAGATTGGGAAAGCGGAACCGGCGTACCGGTCTCGCTGGTTCTCGATAGAGACCTCACCGGCGAACGCTACACCGTTGAAGTTACCGACGGGGGCATAAAGCTCTCCGCCGGCGCCCGTCTTCCCCTGCTCTACGCAGCAGAGACCCTGATCTGTTGCGGTGAGGACGGGAATTTTGTTCTATGCAGCATCTCCGACACCCCCTATAAACCCATGCGCGGCTTTCACTTTGGCCTGCCGCCCCGCGATCATATGGACTTTATGCGCCGCCTGATCCGCTATGTCCTCATTCCCATGCGTTACAACCAGCTCTTTGTTGAGTTTGCCGGCGGTATGCGCTTTCACCGTCACCCGGAAATTTCCGAAGGCTGGCTGGAAGGCAACCGTGCAGCCCATGAAGGCCGACAGCCCCCCTTCCCCCACGGCGACTGGGTTGCGGACGGTCAGCTTCTGGAGCAGGACGAGGTGCGGGAGTTCCTCGATTACGCCCGGGACTTCGGGTTTGAGATTATCCCCGAGGTGCAGAGCTTCGGTCATGTTCAGTACATCACCTACGCCCACCCCGAAATTGCCGAACGGGACGAAAGCATCAATACCGTTGAAGATACCCGCGGCGAGGACGCCCGGCCCGACGAGTTCTACGCCCACTGCTACTGTCCTTCTCTTGAGGAAAGCTACCGCATCATCTTCGACATCATCGACGAAATTGTAGAAGTCGCTCGTCCCCAACGCTTTGTCCATATGGGCCACGACGAGATCTACCAGCTGGGCGTCTGCCCCCGCTGCCGTACTCAGGATCCCGCCGACCTTTATGTCAAGCATGTCACCGCCATGCACGATTATCTGGCAAAGAAGGGGCTGCGCATGATGATGTGGGCAGATATGCTCCACCCCACCGAGCGCTACAAGACCCCTTCCGCCATTGATCGTCTGCCCAGAGACATCGTCCTGTTGGACTTCATCTGGTACTTCCACTTTGATCTGGATCTGGAAGATCATGTGCTGCCCTACGGCTTCGACCTTCTCATGGGCAACCTTTACTCCTCTCACTATCCCCGGTTCTCCTCCCGTGCTGCCAAACCCCACATAATCGGCGGCGAGGTGTCCACCTGGTGCGCGGCAACCGAATATATGTACGCCAAGAAGGGCAAGATCTGGGATCTCTTTTACACTGCTGAAATGCTCTGGAACCCCAATTACGACGAAGGGCTGCGCACAACCTACAACCACCTGATTGCCGAGCGCATCCAGCCCGTAGTCCGTGATCAGATCCATGAATTTTCCCTGACAGAAGCCCATGAAAAGACTGCTTTCGCGCTGCCGAAAGGCTGCCGGAAAGATATTCCTGCAGCACTGATGGCGCTATCGCCCGAAGCGATCCGTGCCGACGGTGTGGAGATTACAATCAACGCTTTCTGCCGCCGCCTGATCCTGGAGCACGCAACCCTGTGGAACCTTCCCCGCATTGCCTGGGAGCCTCTTCCGGTCATCGGCTCCTACACCGTCTGTTACAAAGACGGCGGCACTGCGGTCATTCCAGTGGAGTATAACGGCAATGCACTGATGTGGAACCGCCGCTATGCCCAGCCCCTTCCCCAGCAGTACTACCGTCATCAGGGCTACGTCGGCACCTGGGCACTGGATCCTACCCGTGAAGGAAAGGATGACACGGGACGCGACACCCTGGTCTGCGGTCTGATCTGGGAAAATCCGGAGCCCACCCGTGAGATCTCCTCGGTGCGCTATAACGCTTCCTCGGACGATGCCGCTGTTCTGGTTCTCGCAGGCGTCACCACTGTAAAATGATTGGAACTATTTTCACAAAAATACTGCTTGCTTCCCGGCGGCACAACATGCCACTGTATCAGATCAATCTCTCTGAAGGAACTGCTGCAAAAAGGAAAGGGCGTGACTCCGGTCACGCCCTTTCCTGAAAATATGTCGTTTTTATTCCTATTTAAATGTATCACTGTTTTACGACACCCTGCCGCGATGCCGTTTCAGAAAAAAAATTATTCAATCGGCGTTCTTGCCATAAAATCAAGAATTTCGTCCATCGACTTGATCCCGGTGGAGGCGCCGATTTCAAGAATGCAGTGTGTTCCGACAGCATTCGCAAATTCTCCTGCCCGGCGGAAATCCCACCCAAGGGAAAGCCCCGCCAAAAATCCCGCGCAGAAAGAATCACCGGCTCCTGTGGAATCCTTTGGCTTGAACTGGCGATAAGTCGGCAGCGTATAGCCCGGTTTTCCGCCCTCGCGGATGTAAGCACCGTTTTTACCGACTTTGATAATGACGTTTTTCGCGCCCATCTCAAAGAATTTATCAGCAATCTTTTCCGGTTCGGTCTCGCCGGAGATTTTGGCTGCTTCTTCCACACTGGGCATAAACAGATCCAGATGAGGGATCACGGCGGCAACCTTCGGCAACCACTTGTCTTCAAAATCCCATGCAGTATCCATCACCGTAAACTTTCCCTTCGCCTGCTGCTCCTTCATGAACTCAGCGCAGGGCTTTCCGTCAAAGGAGGTCATCAGCATAGCGCCCGCGACAAAGATGATGCCGCATTCATCGGCAAGCTTGCCGGAGATATCCTCTTTGACAAAAGCCGCGGTGGAACCGGGCTGATACAAAAAACTGCGCTCGCCGCTGGAAGAAATGCAGACCATGGAAACGGTGGTCGGCGTATCTCCCGACACGACATTGGACACATCAACGCCGTTTTCCGCTGCAGTCTTCCGCACAAAATCGCCGAAGGTATCCTTGCCCACCCGGCAGGAAAGCGCCACGGGAATTCCGATTTTTGCAAGATCGATGGCCGCATTGGAAGCACAGCCGCCCACATGCGTTGTAATGGACTGCACGCTGCGCAGCGTTCCCGGTTCCGGGACGCTGTCCACCGGGGTAACGATAACGTCGGTTGTCACACTGCCGATGCATAAAACTTTTTTTGCCTGACTCATATCCACTGCCATGTGTCATCCTCCTGATTCGGCGTTGCTCCGTCGACGGCGCCGTTTTGATTCATAAACCCGAGCCGTAGCGCGGCCCAAAAATAATACAATAATAGTATAATACAGTTACGAATCAAAGTCAAGAGATGCTTCTTTCTGCGCAATGCGACGTCTTTTGTCTTTTGCAGCAGTACGGCAGAAAGGCGTGGAACAACCATGGACAAGCAACAGGAAACAAGAGAGCAACGGCAGTTTTATCGTATGACGCAGACGCCAGTGCCGCGGCTGATTTCTTCTCTGGCATTACCGACAATTATCAGCATGATGGTGACCTCCATTTACAACATGGCGGACACCTATTTTGTTTCTCAGCTGGGCACAAGCGCATCCGGCGCTGTTGGAATTGTTTTTTCATTGATGGCGGTAATCCAGTTTATTTACGCTGAAGGTCGGCACGATACTGATGGCCGTGTTTGCCGCAGCGGGATTTTTCGCCGCGCCGTATCTGATGCGCCTGTTCATCGACGATCCCGCCGTGGTGGAAATCGACACCTCCGCGCTGCGGGCGCAATGTCTCGCGATGCCACTGCTGCCGTTGGGCGTTGTCTGCAATATGACGTTCCAGACCATCGGCAAATCGTGGACGGCCACCTTTCTTTCCGCCGCGCGGCAGGGCGTCTTCTTTCTGCCGCTGATTTACCTGCTGTCTGCGCTCTTCGGGCTTGGCGGGGTTCAAATTACGCAGCCCTGTGCCAACATTCTGACGTTTCTTTGCTGCATTCCTTTTGCCGCGGCATTTCTGCGCCGTCTTCCCAAAACGGATGAATCATAACACCTGCCTGCCGGCTCATTTTTCCCGGATCAAAAAGGGACTTCTGACGCTTTTGTCAGAAGTCCCTTTTCATTTTGTCCCGGTTTTAAAATCCGGACATCCTCACGATACAATTCCGAGCATCCGCATCAATTCCGGCAGCAACGGCTCGAACCGAACGCCGAACCGAGGGTCGGTTCCGGCTTCCTGTGTGGCGCGGATGGTGCGCGAAACAAACCCTGCCGCGGTTCCCGCCGCAGTTTGGGGCGATTCGCCCCGCAGCAGCGCCGCCAGCATAACCGCCGCAAAAAGATCGCCTGTACCGTGAAAGCTGCCGTCTATGGAATCCGCCAGCGCATAACCGATGCGGCTCGTGCCGCGGTCGTAAACGGCAGCACCGATTCTGCCTCCACGGCGGACGCCGGTCAGCACCGTCAGACGCGGTCCAAGCTCACCCAACCGGTGCAGCATCTGCTGCGTCTGTTCTTCGGTTGGCTCCAGTACCGGTTCTTCGCCAAGCAGCAGCGCCGCTTCCGTCAGATTCGGCACGACAACGTCCGCACACGCGACCAGCTCCTTCATTTTTTCCGCCATCACCGCCGAATAACAGCTGTACAGCCGGCCATTATCCCCCATAACCGGATCGACAAAGCGCAGGGTTTCCCCACCCGAAAGGATGGAAAAGATGTTCCGAACAATATCAATCTGCTGAACGGAGCCAAGAAACCCGGAATAGATCGCATCAAAACGAAGCCCCAGGCGCCGCCATTGTTCTGCCGCAGGCAGAAGCTGCCCGGTCAGATCGCAAAAAGTGCGGTCGGGAAATCCGTTGTGCGAAGAGAGCACTGCTGTCGGCAGCGGACAGACCTCCATTCCGGCCGCTGCCAGCACCGGCAGAATAACGGTCAGCGAGCAGCGCCCAAAGCCGGAAAGGTCGTTAATTGCGGCGATGCGCGGCTGTATCATTTGTTGGTCTGTTTGCATAAGTAAGACGGTTCCTTTCCAATCGATCCGGTTTCTGCGCTGTGCCCATATGCTTCAGAGGCCTTCCGTTTCCCGCAGCATCCGGATCTTCAGTTTTTCCTGTTCCGCGCCGCAATAGGGCGCCATACGCTGGTTGTAAACACGCCCGATTGCCTGCAGCAGTTCCTCCTGCCGTTCGGTTCCGGGCAACAGCACCATCTCGCCTCCCGCACAGGAAATCAGCTCGCCGCCGGCGTTTTTCGCCATTCGGGCGCAGATTTCCCCAAAAGCGAGCACCTCTCTCGACTGCGCCCGCCGCTCGACGGAGCCGGCGTAGCGGTCGCAGAGAGCCGGAGCTGAAAACGAAAAAACTGCCAAAGCCGCGGCGGGCACGGCAAACTGTTCCAGCGCGCTCTGCAGCAAGGCGCGCCGACGCGCCGTCAGCGGATGATTTTGAAACAAGCGCACCGGCGACCCCGCCGTATAAGCCCGTAAAAGCGAAAATGGCTCGCAGATTCGGCGAATTTGCCGTGCGACCGCCGGTTCGCAGCCAAAAAGCATCCGGCTCCCGAAAAAGGCAGGAGAATCATTTTGCAGCTGCACGGTATCCACATATGGAATCAGAAAATTGCGCACAGGAACGCCTGCCCGGCGCAGCGCCACAGCAGCCTGCTGCATCTGGCTGGTATTTTCACGAACGACACCGGCAACCGCGCCGGGCGACCGGGAAATCCGCGTCAGCTCCGCAGCGGAAACACCGCACAGAAGGACATATTGCATTCCGGATTCTCCTTTCGGCAAAAACTTATTTTTCACTGCGAGAAGGCTGCGCTTCCACCGCATCGGCAGCCTGATCCAACCAATCGCCCACAAACTGTTCAATCAGACCTGCGTCACAAAGCTTTGCAAATTCCGGATTGATCGGCAGGCGGCCAAGCACTTTCAGCCCGTATTCCGCCGCGGTGGCGTCTACATGGCTCTCCCCGAAAACAGAAATCTTTTTGCCGCAGCCTGGGCACTCCGCATAGCTCATATTCTCCACGATACCGACGATCGGAATATTCATCAGATTGGCCATTTTCACCGCTTTGGCCACGATCACGGAAACCAGCTCCTGCGGAGAGGTGACAATGATAATTCCGTCCACCGGCAGCGACTGAAACACCGTCAGCGGAACATCGCCCGTTCCGGGAGGCATATCTACAAACATATAGTCCACGTCGTTCCAGACGACGTCGCTCCAGAACTGTTTGACTGTTCCGGCAATAACCGGGCCGCGCCAGACAACCGGGTCGGTTGCGTCCGGCAGCAGCAGGTTGACCGACATAGTCTCAATTCCTGTTTTCGTTTTCACCGGCAAAATCCCCATATCGCTGCCCAGGGCATGTTCGTGCAGCCCGAACATGGTCGGAATCGACGGCCCTGTAATATCAGCGTCCAAAACCGCAGTGGCAAATTCGCGGCGTTTCATCAGCACTGCCAGCATGGAGGTAACAAGGGATTTGCCCACGCCGCCCTTTCCGCTGACAACGGCAAATACCTTTTTGACGTGGCTCAGCTCGTTAAGCGGCGCGAGAAGGCTTTCGGCCGAACGGCTTTCACAATTTTGGGAACAGGATTCACAATTATGGTTACAGGACTCACTCATGAGTGATTTCCGCCTTTCCGTAATAATAATGATTGGTTGGCTGTGGTGCTTAAACCAGACGCTTTCCTTTAACAAACACGCCGGCAAGCTGCAGCGATTCGTCCAGAATGACCACATCGGCGCGTTTGCCGGGTTCCAGGCTGCCGACCAGCTTTTCGCAGCCGATCACCTTGGCCGGCGCCAGGCAAGCGGCATAAAATGCGGTTTCCAGCTCCACGCCGAAGCCGATCACGCGGCGCACGCATTCCATCAGATTGGTGGACGAACCGGCGATGGTTCCGTTTGCCAGCGTCGCCTTGCCGTTGGTAACCGTAATTTCGTGTCCACCGGCATCCAGGAATCTTGCACCGTCCGGCATTCCGGCTGCTTCCAGACTGTCGCTGATCATGACGACGCGGCGGCCAAGCAGGCGGAAGGTGGAACGCAACATGGCAGGATGAATATGAATTCCGTCACAGATCAGCTCAGCGGTTACGTCCGGCGTATCCCACACGGCGCCAACAACGCCGGGCGCTCGGTGCGTCGCGCCGGTCATTCCATTGTAAAGGTGAATCGCATGAGAAGCGCCCGCCTCAAACGCGGCACGGGCCTGATCGTAATCCGCCGCGGTGTGCGCAACCGAAACAACCGCCTCATTCTTTACCGCACGGATAAAATCCAGCGCACCGTTCACCTCGGGCGCTACGTCTACAATTTTTATCATGTCGTCACAGGCGGCGTTCAGGCGGCGGAACATTTCCACATCCGGGTCGCGAATCCATTCCGGCGGCTGTGCTCCGCGTTTTGCCTGGCTGAAAAACGGGCCTTCCATGTGTACGCCGAGCGGCGTCGCACCGGCATGTTCCGTTTTACAATAATCGCGGACATTAACGACCGCCCTGCGAATCGCCTCTTCCGAAATCGTCATGGTTGTCGGCAAAAAGGAGGTCACGCCGTTTTGCCCTTCATACTCTGCAATTTTTCGCAGCGCCTCCGGATCGCCGGAGGAATGGTCGCAGCCGACGGCGCCATGCGTATGAATATCGATCACGCCGGGAACCAGCAGCTTTCCGGAACAATCCAGTTCCTGTTCGCCGGGCGCTTCAATTTTTTCTCCGATTTGGGCAATGGTATCTCCCCTCATCAGCAGATCACCTTTTACCCGGTGAAAATCACCGTTCAAAATCGTCGCGTTTTTTAACAGCATAGCCGTCATTCCTTCCTTTTTCTATCATACACCGGTCCGCGGCGCGGAGCCCTTCTGTCAAGAATTAATCATATTCTTCCTCTGCTAAATTGTCAAGCATCCGCCCTTCTTCACGGCGAAACTGCGTGGGGGTTTTCCCCGTCTCTTTCAGGAACACCTTCGAAAAATAATTCTGGTCGGAAAAACCGCAGTCGAGCGCAATTTCCTTGATGCTTCGACGGGAATACATCAAAAGCTCGCGTGCGTGGCCAATCCGCACGGTGGTAACATAGCGGCTGATTCCAATGCCGTATCGCTTCTGGAACGCATTGATCACCGTGGCGCGGCTGCAGAAAAAGTGGCTGCGCAGCACCTCCAGCGAAAGCTCGCTGCGGTAATTTTCATTGATATACTTTTTGATTGCCGGCGCAAGATCGGCTTTTTCAGGATTAAACCGGTTGCTCAAAGAAATATATTTTGCGCAGATATCCATAATATGCAGGCAGGAAACAATTTTATCGCGGTCGCGCAGGGGCAGCCCATCCACAATGCGGCGCAGGCGGGCTGAGTCGTCAACATACGGCAGCGCAGCTTCGTACACGACAAGGCGGTTGCTTTCCGGCGAACAAAGCGTCTGCCCCATCATCAAATAACCAATCAGCGTACCGAAGCTGAAAATCGGCGCAACTGCCTCATAAAGGCCGAAGCGGCACTGATAAATGGAAAACTGCTGCGTTTTTTTCGCGCGTTCGAACGCTGCATAATCGGTTTGATGACAGACCTGCAAAGCCTGCTCGTTTTTTTGCACCATGGCGCAAAGCGCGCACTGGCCTTTGGGGTATGCCTCAATTTCGTGAAAATCCGTATCATGTACGCTGAGCCGCAGACCTGAGATATTATGCAGCTCCTGCAGCACCGTAATCAATTCCACATGATCGTCCATTCTGTTCACACTCCCCGCACTCAATCCGGCACATCAGCCGAGCGCCGGCTTCGCTGCCGGCAGCAATTACTGAATTCGTCTAAGAATAGACTAATTTACTTAATATTATACGTGATTTCCTTGCAAAAAGAAAGAGGGAAACGTATAATAGAGACAGAGTTTTTCATTATTTTTTTGCAGGAGGGACATCAGATGACTCTGGTCATTATGGCAGCCGGTATGGGCAGCCGCTACGGCGGGCTGAAGCAGATTGACCCTGTTGGGCGCAAGGGCGAGTTTATTCTGGACTATTCCATTTACGACGCGGTTCAGGCCGGTTTCGACAAGGTCGTATTTATTATTAAGGAAGAAAATCTTGCCCTGTTTCGGGACACGGTGGGCAAACGGCTGGAAAAGGTGGTTCCCGTGGAATACGTGTTCCAAAAAGTTTCCGATGTTCCGTCCGGCGTTTTAGTTCCTGCGGAACGCACCAAGCCGTGGGGCACTGCTCACGCAGTCCTTTGCTGCGCGGACGTCGTCAAGGATAACTTCGCCGTCATCAACGCGGACGATTTTTACGGTCGCGACGCTTTTCTGATGCTCGGCAAATTTTTAAAAGAAACTCCTCAGGACAGCGTTCCGAGCCATTACTGCATGGCGGGCTATATTCTTTCCAACACTCTGACGGAAAACGGGCATGTTGCACGCGGCGTCTGCTGCACCGATGAAAACGGTTTCCTCACCAGCGTGACCGAGCGCACAAAAATTCAGCGCAACAACGGTCAGACGCAGTTCTTCGAAAACGATGTGTGGACAGACCTGCCCGAGAACAGCATTGTTTCCATGAATTGCTGGGGCTTTACACCGAAGCTGTTCGACGCCATCCGTGCCGGATGGGCAAAGTTTTTTGAAGAAAACAAAAACAACCTGATGAAAGCGGAATATTTTCTGCCGTCCGTCGTCGCCAATCAAATCAACGACAGTTCCTGCGACGTTAAAGTTTTGAAAACGAGCGCAAAATGGTTCGGCGTAACCTATCACGAGGATCGCGCCACAGTGGTACAAAAAATTTCAGACATGACCGACGCGGGAGTTTACCCGGACGGTCTGTGGAAGTGAACAGGGAGGCAAAGCCGATGACCGATTTCATCCGCGAAAACTTGCTGGACAAATTCCAGTTTGAGGGCGAACCGATTTTTGTGGAACCGTTTGGCTGCGGCCACATCAACGCAACTTTTGCCGTTTATTTTAAAAGTGAAACTCGCCCGCCGCACCGTTACATTCTGCAGCGGATCAACACGAATATTTTTCGCGATCCGGACGGACTCATGGAAAACATCGTAAATGTAACGGCATTTTTGCGCAAAAAAATTATCGCAGCCGGCGGCGACCCGGACCGCGAAACGCTGACTGTGATCTTCACCAAAGACGGCAAACCTTATTATCGCGACAGCGAGGGCCGCTGCTGGCGCGCCTACGGCTTTATTGAAAACGCAACGTCCTACCAGACGGTGGAGCGCCCAGCGTTATTTTACAATGCGGCGCGCGCATTCGGCAAATTTCAGCGGCTGTTGGCCGATTACCCGGCCGCCACGCTGCATGAAACAATCCCGCAGTTTCACGACACAGGAAAACGTTTTCGTGATTTCTGTGCAGCCGTGCAAAACGACAAAGCCGGGCGCAAAGCTCTTGTCGCCGATGAAATTGCCTTTGTTCTGGCACGCGAAAAGGACTGCACCGTCGTAACCGACCTGATTGCTGCCGGAAAGATGCCCCTGCGTGTTACCCATAACGACACCAAGCTTAACAATATTATGATGGATAACGAAACCGACGAGGGGATCTGCATTATTGATCTTGATACCATTATGCCAGGTTCCTCTTTGTACGATTTCGGCGACAGTATCCGTTTCGGCGCCAGCTCCGCCGCGGAAGATGAGAAAGACCTGAACAAGGTCTTTATGAAGCTTGATTTGTTTGAAAGCTATACAAAGGGCTTTTTAAGCGAGGTCGGTTCGGCGCTGACCGAGACAGAGCTGGAGTACCTTGCCTTCTCCGCCAAGCTGATGACATTGGAATGCGGCATGCGTTTTCTGGCGGATTATCTCGATGGCGACTGCTACTTTGCGACGCATTATGAGGGGCAAAATCTGGACCGTGCGCGCACCCAGTTCAAGCTGGTGGCAGATATGGAAGCAAAAATGGATCAGATGCAGAAAATCGTAAAACAATTCTGCTGATTGTCTCACAAAAAAACAAGGCTGCGGATTTGCCCTGTTCGGGGTAAATCCGCAGTCTTTCTTGTATGAATCAGTTTGTTGCCGGCAGCGCGTACTTTTTCCCAAATTCCTCTAACGCATGTTCATAATTTACCTCATGCGTATCCTTGATATTCTGCAAATAGCCGTGCGTTTCAAAATCCGAATGATTAATCCGCAGAATACACACGGCGATGTTGGAACAATGATCGGCAACACGCTCGCAATTGTTGAGCAGGTCTGAAAGCACAAAGCCCAGCTCAATGGTGCAGCTTCCGCCCTGCAACCGTTCAATGTGCCGCGCCTTGAGCGCGTCGGTCAGCTCGTCCACCACCTGTTCCAGCGGCTCCACCCGCGCTGCCGTCGGCTCGTTATCAGCCGCAAAAGCGTTCGTCGCCAAATTCAGAATTTCTTTCAGCGCGTTGAACAATACCTTCAGTTCGGCGTTCGCCTGACTGGAAAAACTGATCTTTTTCTCCCGCATTTCCTCGGCAACCTCAAGAATATTGACCGAGTGGTCGGATATCCGTTCAAAATCGCCGATACAATGGAGCAGCTTGCTGACTGCGCGGCTGTCCGAATCGGAAAGCTCTCGGCTCGAAAGCTTTACCAGATAAGTACCGAGCCTGTCTTCATACTCGTCAATTTTATCCTCCAACGCGCGGATGTGCTCCGCCTGCTTTTCGTCATACCGTTCCATCATGCTCAGCGCGGCAAGAATCCCCTCGCGCGAAAGCTGTGCCATCTGCACCGTTGTGCTGCGGCATTGTTCCAGCGCAAACGAAGGCGAATTGAGAAATCGTTCGTCAAGTCCGGCAAAGGCATTGTCCTTTTCCTCCCGATCCCGGATGGTCATGGCAGCCAGCTTTCCAACAAGCTTGGAAAACGGCAGCAACACCAGCGTGGTCGCCACGTTGAACAGCGTGTGAACTACCGCAATGTCCGCCGCACCCAGCGCGTTCTGAACAAAATCAAATTGAAAAATTGCGTTTAGTGCGTAAAACGCACCTAAAAACAATACGGAACCGATAATATTGAAATACAGATGCACCATGGCGGCCCTTTTGGCGTTCTTTTTGGCGCCGATGCAGGAAATCAGCGCGGTAGCACAGGTGCCGATATTTTGCCCAAGAATCACCGGAATTGCCGCGCCGTAGGTAATTTTGCCCGTGGCGGAAAGCGCCTGCAGAATGCCGACGGACGCAGAGGAGGACTGGATAATCGCCGTCAGCAGTGCGCCTGCCAAAACGCCTAGCAACGGGTTTGACGAAAGTGTCAGCAAAATATTCGTAAACTGAGGAACCTCCGCCAGCGGTTTTACTGCGCTGCTCATAGCGCTCATACCGTACATCAGCACCGCAAAGCCGACCAAAATGCTTCCGACATCCTTTTTGCGTCCCTTTTTTCCAGCCATAACCAAAACGACGCCGATCATGGCAAGCAGTGGTGAAAAAGATTCCGGTTTCAGCAGGCGAATCCAGATGTCATCTCCCTGCAGGCCGGTCAGACTCAGGATCCATGCAGTAATGGTGGTGCCGATATTGGCTCCCATAATAATGCCGGTTGCCTGCGCCAGCTTCATGATGCCGGAATTGACAAAGCCGACAACCATCACCGTTGTCGCCGAAGACGACTGAATGACCGCCGTAACGCCTGCGCCCAGCAGCACCCCTTTGATCGGGTTGTTCGTCATTTTTTCCAGCGTTTTTTCCAGCTTGCCGCCGGAAAGCTTTTCAAGTCCGCTGCCGAGCAGGTTCATTCCAAAGAGGAAAAATGCCAGACCGCCCACCAACGACAGACAGGAAAAGATATCCATATCTTTATTCCTTTCTTTTTCGATCTTTACTCTTTTTTTACATCAATTATCTTACCATGGCTTCGGTAAAGGACAAAGGCTTTTCATGTAAAATAAAAGTAAAATCTTTTCCGGTTCAGACACAAAGAAGCCCGGAACACGGTGTCTAAATCCATACTCCGGGCTTCTGAACGGCACTTTTTCGCCGGTTACAGCAATTTTTCGTACAATGTGCGGATCTCCGCAACGCTGATATCCCGCGGATTGCCGGGACGGCACGCATCAGCGTAGGCGCTTTCCGAAAGAAACTCAACGTCTTCCTGTTTGAGAATTCCCTTCAGATTTTCCGGGATTCCGACGTCATGGCTAAGTGCACGCACTGCATGGATGAGCCGCCTCCGATTGCGATAATATAATCGGCTCCGGCCGCCTGAAATGCCGCCACGCCATGCCGTACATTTTCTATCGTCGGGTTCGGTTTAATCTCACTGTAAATCTCATAGGCAAGGCCGTTTTGCGCCAGAATATTCGTGACCTTGTCCGTCACTCCAAACTTGAGCAGATCCGGGTCAGAGCAAACAAACGCTTTTTTCAGTTCGCGGGCCTTTACTTCGTTTGCAATTTCTGCGATTGCACCTTTTCCGTGGTACGAAATTCCGTTCAGTACAATTCTGTTTGCCATGACCGATACCTCCTGAGTTTTTGTATTATAGCCGACACACAAAATTGCCGCGCGTCAGCTCTGCTTTTATTATAACTCTTTAATAAAAAACGAAAGTAATTTTTTTGTTAATTTAATGATTTGCAAAAATATTAATGATTATTTTTGTGTTTTCTGCCGTAAAATAAAGCGGGAATCCGCCCGAAGACAGATTCCCGCCGAACAAACTCCGTCCAAAGCATTCTTTGCCTTTACGACGCATATTTGTGCTCCAGCCGAATTTTGTCCGCAATCATTGCAACAAATTCGCTGTTGGTCGGTTTACCCCGTTCATTGTGAATGGTGTACCCAAAATAAGAATTGAGCACATCCACATCACCGCGATCCCAGGCCACTTCAATTGCGTGGCGGATCGCGCGCTCCACACGCGACGATGTCGTTTCATATTTTTTTGCTACCGTTGGATACAGCAGCTTTGTCACGGCATTCATCATTTCTTCACTTTTAACGGACAGTTGAATTGCGTACCGCACGTAATGATAACCCTTAATGTGAGCCGGAACGCCGATTTGGTGCAGGATTTCCGTAATCCGGAGCTTCAGGTCATCCTCTGCCTGCGATTCTCTGGCGGCGGTTTCCACCGGTGCCAGAACTCTGCGCTGCACTTGCAGCAGCTTGGTCATCAACAGCTCGCTGTCCACCGGGCGCGTGAAACAGTACTGTGCGCCCGCGTCATATTCCTCCTTGGCAATTCCCGGATTGGAAAAGTTCATCACCGGGAAGAAAGCCGTTTTTCCTTCTCTCCGCGCATTGTAGGATTTCATTACGCCGACCGCATCGATATGGGGCATAAAGGCATCCAAAACCGCCGCGTCGGGCCGGAATGTTTCCAGTGCCTCCAACACCCGAATTCCATCTTTTTCTACCCGAATAAGCTCCATGTTGCGTTTGTTCAGTTCCAACTCCAACTGGTTGCAAAAATCATTGTTTTCCTCGGTGATAAGCACTTTTTTTCGGGCATCCATAATTTGACCATCCTTTCAATTTGGAACCGCATTGTGCGGCGCTTCGTTATTTGATGCCCTTATTTTACCATCTACGTTTCATTTTGTCAATCTATTTTTACAATTTTTTCTAAAATTTAAAATGCTTTTTGTTATGCTGCTTTATTTTCCTGCGTTTGCAAATCGTTGATTGTATTCACCATATTCTCTGCAAAAATTGCATAACCGCGGGTCGGATCGTTGACAAAAACATGCGTGACCGCGCCGATCAGCCTGCCGTTCTGCACAATTGGGCTGCCGCTCATTCCCTGAACGATTCCCCCTGTTTTTTCCAGCAGTGCCGGGTCGGTAATGCGCACCACCATATTTTGTGCAAGCGTCTTTTCATCATAATTGATTCGTTCAATCTCAACGGAATAATATCGGGGCTCAGCTCCATCCACCGTTGTCAAAACCTGCGCGCCGCCTTTCACAACCTCCTGCTTCATAGCAACAGGAAGCGCTGCCGACGAAAATTTCACACGGTTCAGCAAACCAAACACACCGGTTTCTCCGTTGGCAAGCAAGGTTCCCTGCGGTTCTGCAGATGAAAAATAGCCTTTCAGCTCTCCTGGCGCACCCCGCGCGCCTTTTGTCACTCCAATCAGTTCCACAGGAACAATCTCCCCGCTATCCATGGGCATCGACTGACCGGTATCCGCATCGCAGATTGCATGGCCAAGACCTGCAAAATGCTTACCGTCCTCGGTTACAAACGTCATCGTTCCGATTCCCGCGCAGCTGTCCTTAATCCAGACGCCCGCCTTATATTCGCCGGCTGAACGCGACATTTCGGGCTGAATTGTCGCAACTAATGTTTGGCCCTCGTGTTCATACGTCACAGAAAGCGTCTGCCCGCCGGAATTTTCAATCAGCTCGGCTACTTCCTGCCGGGTTGTAACACGCCGTTCCCCGATGCGGGTGATCACATCGCCTACCGAAAGCCCTGCGTTCCTTGCCGGATTGCTGTTTCCTGTTTCAGTATCCACATCTGTCATGCCGATAATCAGCGCGCCGCCGGCAAACATTTTGATGCCGAACGGTGTTCCGCACGGAATTACCCTTGTTTCCTGCACTGCCCGCACCTGAACTGTTTTGACCGGCACCGCGCCCAGCAGTTTGATTTGCGCCTCGTAAACGCCGCTTTGCTTCTGCCCCGCAACGGCAACGCTTTCCTCGGTGCGCTGGGCAGTAACCGGCCACGCGCTTTGCACCGTCAGCGGGCGGTTCTGCACTACCGTAAACGAATCCGGCAGTGCATCTGAAACCGCGGCAACGCCGCCGAACGCGACGGCGCAAAACACAGAAAGCGCTGCGCAAATGACATGAATATTTTTTCTCAAGCACAGTTCCTCCTTTCTGCGGGAATCATTTGCCGTGTGCCGCAAAAACGTAGTACAAACACATTAATCATTCCCGCTTCAATAATGTTGCCCGTCTGCATCTGTTTATTTTGCAGAAATCCTGCCCGCTGTGCACAATGATGGAATCCGGCGCGGCAAAACGGGAATGAACCTCTTGGTATGGCATAAACTACATTTACCTGCAGACAAATGCAGCTTTTCCAATTGATTATTTTTTTAAAATCGTGTACACTATAGGCAGAAAGAAACCGATTTTTTCGGGCCGGTCTTATCCCCGAAGCGCGGACATGGCAAACAGATCAATTATTTTGAGGGAGGATGTTGTTATGACAGATGTCATGATTATCGGCGCAGGAACCGCCGGAATGACCGCGGCAATTTACGCGGCCCGAGCCGGATTAAAAACGCTGGTTTTGGACAAAAGCTTTTACGGGGGGCAGATTACCTCAGCGACGGATATTGAAAATTACCCCGGTATCGATCGAATCAGCGGCATTGATTTTTCACAAAAGCTCTATGAACAGGCACAGGCGCTCGGCGCGGAATTTTCGTTTGACCCTGTGGAGCGGCTGGAAGCGCAGCCCGGCGCCTTTTCCGCGCACACGCCAAACGGGATTCGCATCGGCAGCACTGTTATTGCGGCGCCTGGTGCGCAGCGGCGTAAGCTGGGCTGTGCAGGGGAAGGCCGGCTTACCGGGCGCGGCGTTTCCTACTGCGCAACGTGCGACGGGGCGTTTTTTCGCGGAAAAACTGTAGCGGTGGCCGGCGGAGGGAACACTGCGCTGGAGGACGCGCTCTTCCTTGCTAATATCTGCAGTTGTGTGTATCTGATTCATCGACGCCAGGAATTTCGCGCAGAAAAATATTTGCAATCCGCTGTACGCAAAAAAAACAACATTACGCCGGTGCTGGATTCCAATGTCACGGAAATTCTCGGTGAAGAACGCGTTCAGGCACTTACCGTTGAAAACAAACAGAACGGAAAACGGCAGGAGCTTGCCGTTGACGGAATTTTTGTTGCGATTGGCCTTGAGCCGGACACCTCCCTTTTTGCACCGCTCACCGAGCTGGATAAAAGCGGATATTTTGTTGCCGGCGAGGACTGCCGCACCAGAGTCCCCGGCCTGTTTGTTGCTGGCGATGCCCGGCGCAAACCCCTTCGCCAACTGGTTACCGCGGCCGCAGACGGCGCGGTTGCCGCCACACAGGCCGCCGAATACCTTCAGAGATAATTCTCTTCAAAGATATTCCAAAAACACAGAGGCGTCTCATCCGCATTCAGAATGCAGATGGGGCGCCTCTCAGTCTGTTGTTAAATTTTTCGTCGTTTCAGACCCGATCTGAATTAAGAGTCCTGCTCTTCAATCGCAGCGGTCTGAAGATTGGCCTGCCGAATCCGTTCGAACGCTTCGGGAGTAAATTTCATGGAACGGTCGTAATAATAAAGGCCATTGCATTCCTGCTCCACATCGGTAAACTGCGTGTAGCAGAACGCACAAACCTTTTTGCTGCACAGCAGCGCAGTGGTCAGGCCGCAGTAACGCTCCACGACCTCTTCTTCCGTTTCTGCCGTTTTGCCGTATCCCCAGCTGCTTTCCGCTTTCGCGGGATTCCACCAGATTCCGCCGTATTCGCTGATGAAATAGGGCTGGCCGCCGTATGGCTGCAGGCCGGGGCGGTGCTCCATCATCGGATACCAGTTGAAATGCTCTTCCGGCGCCGAATCCTGATACCGCGCGCGGTAAACCTCCACATCCCCCTCATAATCATGCAGGTCATATACATCGGTCACAACATGAATGTAACCGCTGGTATCGATCACCGGACGCGTGGGATCAATCGCTTTGGTCAGCTGATAAGTAATGGCCAGAATGGAATCCTTCTGACAGCGCCCGTCTGCAAATTCAATATGGTTCCAGGTTTCGTTAAACGGACACCAGCCAATAATAGCCGGATGGCTGCGGTCGCGTTCCAGCACCTCCATCCATTCCGGCAAAAAGGCATCCAGCGCGCTGAATTTTTCCATATCCAGCTTCCAGCTTGCATGCTCGCCCCATACCAGATACCCCATCTGATCGGCCCAGAACAGATAGCGCTCCTCAAACACCTTCTGGTGCAGTCTCGCGCCGTTAAAGCCCGCGTTCATCGAAAGTTCAATGTCACGGCGCAGTGCTTCGTCTGTCGGAGCCGTATAAATGCCATCCGGATAAAATCCCTGGTCAAGCACCAAGCGTTGAAATACCGGGCGGTGATTGAGCAGCAACCGGTCGCCGTCGATGGTGATGCTGCGCATTCCGAAGTAGCTTTCCACACGGTCAAGAACCGTTTCGCCCTCCAGAAGCTCCAGTGTGAGGTCGTACAGCCTGCCGTTGCCCGCTTCCCACAAATGCAGCTCGGCAATCCGCAGCGCAACCGTGGTGGACGCCCCAGTCACCGGCACCTGCGTGCTGCCCATCGGCCTGCCCTGGTAGGAAGCGCTTAACCGCAGAGTTTTCCCGGTCGGAGAGCCTTCCACCGCGGCGGTAACAACGGCCTGCGGGGTAAGGTCGTCGCTCACCACATGGCAATGGCGCAGATAGGTTTGCGGCACAAATTCCAGCCAAACCGTCTGCCAGATGCCGGTCGTTCGGGTGTAGTCGCATTCATGGGAATAAAATTGGGTGCTCTGTTTTCCCGCCGGCTGCAGCCCGGAACGTAGATGATCGCGCGCACAGACGACAATGGTGTTTTCACCATCCTGTGCGGCCGCCGTGACGTCAAATGTAAAAGAGGAATATCCTCCGCGGTGTTCACCAACCTTTTTCCCGTTGACCCATACATGGGTTTCATAATCCACCGCGCCGAAATGCAGCAGCACCCTGCCGCTGTTTTTGGCAAATGAAACGGTCCTGCGATACCAGACGGCATTCATAAAATCCTTGTATCCGATTCCGGAAAGTTCGCTTTCCGGACAAAACGGCACGGTGATCGTCAGCGGAAAATCGCCGTCTTCAAACATTTTCCTCTCAATTCCTGAATCTCCGAAATCAAACGCAAACTCCCATGCACCATTCAGATTCATCCAGTTTTCGCGCACAAACTGCGGACGTGGATACTCGCTTCTTGGAATCATCACGCCTCAACTCCCTTAAAATTAAAAAATTCGGAATCGCAAACGACCGCAGCGTTTCATTCCTTTGTGCGGTAAATGGCCGCGAATTCCGTAAGTCAAGTTTATTATATCTCCCCAAAGCACGAATCTAAATAGAAAAAAACATCATAGAAGTTAAAAATACACGCAAATAACGGAAAACCCCCCGGCTGCCGAAACAGTCAGAGGGTTTTCCAGCGAAGTATGAAAGATTAAGGAGTAAGCAGATAAATGATTCAGAAAGATCAGAAATCAACTTCAGTGTCGTAATAGCAGCACTTCAGCAGCTTTTCCATTTCTTCCTGGCTGGGCTGACGCGGATTGGAACCGGTGCAGGCATCGCCGATGGCAAGCTTTGCAATTTCGGGCAGTCTCTCAAGGAAAACTTCTTCCGGAACGAAGCCGTTCTCGGTCGGATAGCTGTCAGCACCGTAATTCTTGATGCAGTGCGGAATGTTCAGATCATCGTTCATCTTGCGCAGATAAGCGATGAGGAGCTGAACCTTCTCGTCGTCATTGGAACCGCCGAGACCCATGTAGTCCGCGATCACGCCGTAGCGCTTCTTTGCGGTCTCGTCCTTAGCATTGAACGCGATAACCTTCGGCAGGTACATGGCGTTCGCAGCGCCGTGGATGATGTGTGCGCCGTAATCGGCAAAAGCGGCACCGGTCTTGTGAGCCATGGAGTGAACGATACCGAGCAGAGCGTTGGAGAACGCCATACCGGCCAGGCACTGTGCATTATGCATGGTGTCGCGCTTTGCCATGTCGCCGTTATAAGAGGGAACCAGATCCTTCTGAATGGTCATAATTGCAAAAATTGCAAGCGGATCAGTGTAATCGCAGTTAGCGGTGGAAACGTACGCTTCGATCGCATGAGTCATGGCGTCCATACCGGTATGGGCAACCAGCTTCTTCGGCATGGTTTCTGCCAGATCCGGGTCAACGATTGCGACATCCGGGGTGATCTCAAAGTCAGCGATCGGGTATTTGACACCCTTCTGATAGTCGGTGATGATGGAGAATGCAGTCACCTCAGTAGCGGTGCCGGAGGTGGAGGAAATTGCACAGAAGTGAGCTTTTTTGCGCAGCTTCGGCAGACCGAAAACCTTGCACATGTCCTCAAATGTTACTTCCGGATATTCATACTTAATCCACATAGCCTTGGCAGCGTCGATCGGAGAACCGCCGCCCATGGCAACAATCCAGTCTGGTTCGAATTTCTGCATGGCTTCGGCGCCGCGCATAACGGTTTCGACAGAAGGGTCGGACTCGATGCCTTCAAACAGCTCGACCTCCATGCCCGCTTCTTTCAGGTAAGAGACAGCTTTGTCCAGAAATCCGAAGCGTTTCATAGAACCGCCGCCGACACACACCATCGCTCTTTTACCCTCAAGAGTTTTCAAAGCCTCCAGGGAACCTTTGCCGTGATAAAGATCTCTCGGTAACGTAAATCTTGCCATACTTCATACCTCCGTTTTTATTAACCCCGAACCAAATGTCCGGCGGCTTTCTTTGTTAATATATTAACACGCTCTTTTCGAAATGTGAAATATGCATTTGATATATCGATATATCAATATCGATATAGTCAGAAACGACAGCTGCATGCTGCCGCTCGTTTCTGCAATCGACGTCTGTTTGGTCGTGCTGCCTTTTTACGCCTGCAGGAAATCGGTGAAGACTCAAATGCAAAAAGGCCTGCGCAATTTTTCAAAAATACTTGACATCCTCAGGTTTTAATTTATAATTTATAATATCAAGTGTACTATTAATCATAATACACTTATTTAAAGCGAAAGGAGAAGGTCATGTTTCAGATTGATGCTTTGTCGCGCACACCTGTTTATCTGCAGCTGATTGAGCAAACCGAACGGCTGATTCTTTCCGGAGTGCTGCCGTCCGGCGCCCAGATTCCTTCGGTGCGCAGCCTTTCGATCGAGCTTTCAGTCAATCCGAATACCATTCAGAAAGCATATTCCGAACTGGACGCCCGCGGGTTGATCTGTGCTGTACCGGGGCGCGGCTGCTTTGTAACTCCGCTGGCACAGAAGCTTTTGCAGCAACGCGTGCGCAGCCGCCTGCCGGAGCTTGGCGAACTTTTGCAAAAACTGAAAATTTCAGGCGTCGGCAAAGATGAAATTCTGCAGTGTGTGCAGAGCGTCTACGGTGGAATCCCTGTTCAAGCGCCCGCTGAACCGAACAACAAAGCAAAAACAGGAAAGGAATGGTTGACACATGATTCAGGTACAATCACTGACCAAAAAATTTGAGCAATTCGTCGCGCTTGACGCTGTCACCTGCACAATTCCAAGCGGCTGCATTTACGGGCTGGTGGGCAGCAACGGCGCCGGAAAATCCACGCTGCTGCGCCTGTTGACCGGCGTTTATAAACCCGACGCCGGTACGGTTGAGCTGGACGGCTCTCCGGTTTACGAAAATCCGGGTATCAAGGACAGAATCGCTTATATTCCCGACGAGCTCTATTTTCTGCCCGGTTCAAGCATCAACCGCATGAAAAAGCTTTACGCCTCACTGTTCAGCAGCTTCAGTAGAGAACGCTGCGATTTTTTAACAAAATCCTTTCAACTGGACCCGGCTGCGCCGGTCAATTCATTTTCCAAAGGCATGCGCAGACAGGCGGCAGTTGTTCTGGCGCTTTCGTGCCGCCCGGATTACATCTTCTTCGACGAAACCTTCGACGGCCTTGATCCCGTGATGCGCGGGCTGGTCAAAAGCCTGATCTGCGAGGACGTGGCCGAACGCGGCGCCACCGCCATCATCACCTCCCATTCGCTGCGCGAACTGGAGGACACCTGTGATCAGCTTGCGCTGCTGCACAAGGGCGGGCTCGTGATGGAAAGCGACATACAAAATCTGAAAACCTCCCTGTTCAAAGTGCAGACTGCGCTCGACCGCGATTACGACCAAAGTGCATTTGCCGGTATTGATGTGCTGCAATTTCACAAAAGCGGCTCCGTTGCCAGCATGATTATCCGCGGCGACCGCGAGGGGGCCGTTGCAAAGCTGCGTGCTCTGGAACCGCTGCTGCTCGATATCCTGCCTCTTTCCCTGGAGGAAGTCTTTACGTTTGAGCTTCGCGAACGCGGATACTCATTTGAATCTGTGATTGAACAGCTGCAAAACGAAGACGCTGCTTTCAAAGGAGGGGATTCCCATGAAAAATAAAAATGCATGGTTCTCACCGAAACTTTTTTGCGAGGCATTCCGCCAACTGCGCCTGATCGGAATCATCTGCCTGATTCTGCTTTCCGTTGCGGAGGCGCTCGTATTGAACGGGCTTTATCGAGCCGGCAACATGAACACGTATTCCGTCAATGCACTGCTGCTCGACCTGCCGCACCTTGCGGCGATGTATCTGATGGTGCCGGTCATGATGCTGGTGTTGTTCCGCTTTTTGAATCATCGAAACGGCAGCGATTTTTACTGCTCTGCTCCGGTGAATCGTGAATGCCTTTTTCTGAGCCTTATTCCAGCTGTCGCCGTCTGGTGCGCCATTGTGCTGGCAGGCGGTACCGCCGTCTCGCTGCTTGGCCTTCAGCTCTGCTGCGGTGAAGCTGGCATCAATTTTCTGAGCTTCTGGTATTTTCTCTTTAACTGTTTTGCCGGGTGCGTTTTCTTGATCGGCGCATTCTCCATTGCCGTCTCGGTCACCGGCACAACGTTTACCAACCTGATCGTTGTACTGCTGCTCTCGGTTTTGCCCCGAATGCTGATCGAAATGATGATGGGGGCATCCCTGACCATTCCGCATGTCATCCGCACCGGCCAAGGCTTTCTGCCCTGGCTGCTGGACGGCTCCCTGAATGTTGTAAACTGGCCAATCAATGCTATCTTAGGCGGAGGAAGAGCAGACCCTTGGCTTTCTCTGCTGAACCCCAATGCCGGGCTTTACACGCTTTGCGTCGGCATCATCTTTCTGGCGGCCGGCGGTATTCTGTTTCATTTTCGCAAAAGCGAAACCGCCGGAAAATCCGCACCGAACCGCGTGCTGCAGGCCATTTACCGGCTGAGTCTTGCGCTGCTCGTTACGCTGCCCTGCTGTGAATTGATCTATTTGAATTCCGGCATGTCCAACACCATTCTGGTGCTTTATATCATTGCGCTCATCGTTTATTTTCTCTATGAATTGCTGACTACCAAAAAGTTGAAGAACCTGCTTCGCGCCGCTCCCGCGCTGCTGATCCTGGTCGTGCTGAACGTTTTGTTGATCGGGGGCAAACAACTGGCGTATCAGACAGCGCTTGCATTTCAGCCGGATGCAAACGAGATCCGCTCGGTACGGATACTGCTGAAAAAGGACCCCTCCAAAACCACCGATTGGTTCGAGGCGCAGACCTCACAACTTGCGCTGCAGGATGATACCGTCAACGAAATCGTTTCGCGCACCTTGAAGCAGCAGTCAAAGTTCTGGGTTGATTCAGGCGAAAATCATTGGGGTTATTTCAACAGGTTGAACAATTATGGCAGCGAAGCATTTTTGGCTTCTCAGCCTGTTCTGATTGACTGCGGCGGATTAAAACGGGAACGCTTGATTTATATGAACCGCACGGATTGGGAAGCGCTGACTGAACGATTGGCATCCAACCGGGCGTTTCAGCAAATTTATTGCGACCTTCCTTCTGCCGAAAGCCCCGGCGTATCGCTTAGCTCTGAAACCGCCCTGAGCACGGAAAGCCTGCGTCGCATTTATCAAACTCTTCGGGAAGAGGTTCCCACGCTGGATTTTGCCGACTGGTACGCCTTTCTGACTCAGGAGAACGGTATCGGCGGTATCGACTGGAACAGCCGCATCGATAATCTGACGCTTCGGGCTGCTGCGGGGACTATCGACACAAAAACGACATTTTCTCTCGTCCCGGCACTCCTTCCGAAAACCTGCGAACAATATTGGAAGGAATGTTTGCCCATGCAGCAAAAAATACTGCAGGCAGCACGTGAGTCAAACCGTGACGATGACGGCTATTCTTTGTCGGGATGCTCGTTCTGGAATCTTTCTGACGAGCCCGGCACAACTTACTGCGACTTTTCGGAAAACCGGGAACTCTTTCTTTCGCTGATAGAGCAGGGAATGAACGCCATTCCCCACCCGTCGGAGCCGTTCTTCTCCGTCACCTACATGGAATATACTTCCTCCACGTGGGTTCAATATACCGCTTTCTTCCCGATCAAAGACAAAGAACAGGTGCAGAAGTTTCTGGAGCAGTCCGGATATATTCGTTGACCGTCTGCCGCAAAGGATCTTAGCCACAAAAGGGTTATTCCTTAAAAAGAGGAATAACCCTTTTTGTTTTCAGTACCCATACCGCGTTTTCTTCCGTAACCCCCGGCAGCTCCAACGGATACAAAAATCAGTCGTCTCCCCTGCGCTTTTGTATTTGCTCCGCCAGTGTTCGGTAAAGCAGGCTGCTGTTCACCGGCTTTGCGAGGTGGCAGTTCATGCCAGCGTCGAGACAATTGCGCACATCCGTGTCATAGGCGTTGGCCGTCATTGCAATTACCGGCACCTTCTGTGCATCGGCACGGTTAAGCCGGCGAATTTCCCGTGTAGCCTCCAGCCCGTCCATCAACGGCATCCGGACATCCATCAGCACCGTATCAAAATAGTATTCCTCCGATTTCCGAAAACGGTTCACGCCTTCCACTCCGTTTGCTGCGCAGACTGTTTCACAGCCGCACCGCTTCAGCAGGTGAGACACAATCTGTGCGTTCGTCACATTGTCTTCACAGAGCAGAACGCGCTTGCCCCACAGCATTTCAGGAACCCGCTCATCCTCCGGCTCTGCGTCGGAAAGGATGCGCGCCTGCTCAAATTTCAGTTCCACCGTAACCTGTGTTCCTTCGCCCGGCCAACTTTTCACTTCCACAGTTCCGCCCATTATCTCCACCAGATTTTTGACAATCGCCATTCCCAGACCTGTTCCTCCGCCGGAAGGCGTTGGTTCCTCCTGTTCAAACGGAAGAAAAATTTTGGGCAAAAACTCTGGGTCAATGCCTATACCAGTATCCTTTACCAAAAAGCACCAGTATGGCGCGGCATTCTCTTTCTGTGCGGCATGCAGAATTACGCTGCCGCCCTCCGGTGTAAATTTGACTGCATTGGAAAGGATGTTCATTAGAATCTGCTGTACGCGCAAACGATCTATCATCACAAACGCCTGCAGGTCCCCGCTTTTTTGCAAATGAAACACCACACCCTTTTTTTCTGCCACCGGATTGATCATATCCTCCACGCTGCTCAAAAAATGCTCCATCTGAATTGGTTCTTTTTTCAACTGCATTTTTTTGCTTTCAATACGGTCCATGTCCAGCGTGTCATTAATCAGGCTGAGTAAAAACAGAGCGGATTCTTCCATTTGATTTAACAAACTGCGAACCTGCGGTGTCATTTCCTCATCACGGGAAATTTCCAACAGGCCAAGAATTCCGTTCATCGGCGTTCGCATATCATGGCTTATCCGAGACAAAAATTCCGTTTTTGCATTATTTGCGCGGCGCAGCTCTCCATTTTTTTCCTGCAGTTCCCGTGTTCGTTCGGCACGCACGTGAATCCAGAAAAACAGCAGAATCAGCGTGGTCGTCATGGAGCAGAGCAGCACCAGAATTACCGCAAACCACACCGGCTCCTGCCGGATAAATGTGGTGAACGAAAACGGCGGAGCATAGGAGAGGTTATTGCTTAAAACGGCCTGACTGCGCTCCTTGTCTGTCAGCAGCGCAATCGACTTGTTCAGGATGCGAACCAGTATTTCGGGCTGTGAACCGGAAACAGCGATAGAAACCGGCACGCTGCAGGAAATGGTTGAAACTGCGGTAAGCGAATCCCGGAATTTCAGCAGTCCGCCCGATTGTGTTTGCAGCGCGGCAGCAATCATCAGATCCGCCGTGCCGTTCTCCACCTGCGACAAACATTTCTCCGTTGTACCGCCCATCCGGATATTCCATTTCGGAAAAGCAGAGCGCAAATAATCCTGAATGGCAATCAGCGAGCCGGGAACCAACACGGTCAGCGCATCGTCCCTTGTCGGCAGCTCACCGCTACGGCTGATGATGGCGCAATCCTCTTCATCATAAGCATTTGTCACCCATAGATTTTCCGTTTGCCTCGCCTGCAGCTCAATGTAAACCCCCGCAACCAGATCTGCGCGGCCGCTGCCGACAAGGCTGAGAGCTTCCTCCTGTGAAGCGGTCGGAATAAACTCCAACTTTAAGCCCGCCTTGGCGGCAATGGCTTTCAACAAATCGACGGTAATTCCCTGCGCGGTGGAACTGTCGTCGTCAAACGCTTCAAACGGCTCGTTGGCAACACTGCAAGCCACTTGAAGTGTTGCACAATTCTGTGCGAAACTTATTTCCTCTCGGGTAAAGCTTTTTGCCAATGACGCGGCCTGTCCATAATATTTTTCCACCAGCTGTGCCGTAAAATAGGGATCTTCCAGATTGATTCGGTAAAGCGCCTCGTTCAACGTTTGCATCAGGTCCTCATTCTTCCAATGCATCATAAAGTAAGCCGGCATATAATCAAACTTTGCCAGAACCTTCTGCCCTTTTCCAATATTAAGGTTTCCGTTGACAATGGCCTGCACGGTTCCATTCTGCAGCGCCTGCAAAAGCTGGTTCCCGGTTGCAAAATACTTTAACCGGCAGGAAAATCCATTATCCTTGCAATACTGCATGAAAACATCGTTTAAGTAGTTTCCTTCTATCAACCCAACCGTTATTCCGTTGAATGAATCAAAATCGTCATAATAAAGCGAGGTGTTGTCGCTGCGGGTCAATAATGCAGCATAATCGATGCAGCATTCCGAAGTGCTAAAAATAAAGTTCTTTTCCCGTTCTTCCGTGCGCTCCGCAGGAAAAAGCAGGTCAATTTCACCGTCTTGCAACCATTGCATACACTCTTCCCATGTACCCCACACATATTTGCATTCCCAGCCGGTATAATCCTGAATTTTATCAAGATATTCCGCCCCATAGCCGGAAGCGCTTCCGCTGTCATCAGTGATAAGAAAATTTTCAATATCCACACACCCTACCCGAACCGTACGGCGTTCCGCAGCAGAGGAAACCGGAAGACCAGCTGCCAGACAAATAAAAACTGTCCACAGCGCAAAAATCCTCTTTAAGCCTTTCATCTCTCTCACAAGCCTTTCCGCATCATCTGATTCCGGATACCGGACGGACCCGCTGCACGGAATAAGAGACTCTTCCGTTGTTTGAACATTTTTGTTTTCCTGACGCAAAGTCCCTGTTATATTTTACCTTACACTGTTTTTGCCGTCAACAGTAGACGACCCAAACTACGGCTTTCTTCTGCATTTTTTCCGAATTTGCCTGTTTTACGGCACAAAAAAGCAGAGGACGCAACCTTTCGACTGCATCCTCTGTTTGTCAGGCGCTGAAATCAGTCGCCGCACAAATCACAATTGTTCTGCGGAAAAACGTTTACTTTTTATATGCTTCGTAAACCTTGCGGAACGCGTTGGCGCACTGGGCAATATTTTCATCCGTCCAGGATTCCACCGGATAAATGATAATTGTGTCGTCCAGCGCCTTGGAAGCGTTCGGCAGGTCGGCCAGCGAATAAATCTTGTCGCGGTCGCCCTTGTATTCCGGCGCAGCCCACGGATAGCCGCTGTTGCCGAAGACGCGGCGCTTCGTGTACCATTCGGCGGTATAGGGGGTAGCGGCATAACGTACATTGCAGTTGATGCCTTCTGCGGCAACGGCCTTGCAGAAAGTTTCCTTGTCACAGGTCATCAGATCCTGATTGTACAGGAGACGCATGAACCAGAAGGACGGCTCTGCGCCTTCGGGCAGCTTGCTCATGGTAAGCGCCGGCACATCCTTGAGCGCATTCATGATGCCGTAAACCACACGGCGGCGGTTCTTTGCAATGTCATCGGTCTTTTGGATCTGCACACGGCCGATCGCGCAGTGCATTTCATCCATATTGAAGTTGAGGGAACCGACGCAGTTATCGCTGCCTGCCGGCAGGCCAAACGGCTTGCCGCGGTCGGAATTCTGGCGGATTCTCCAGTAAGTATCCTCGTCCTTCGTAAAGCAGACGCCGCCCTGACCGCCGACACAGGTATGCTTGCCAAACATCATGGAATAGCCTGCAGCATCACCAAAGGTACCCACGCGCTTGCCATGAACGGTTGCGCCGTGTGCCTGTGCACAGTCTTCGACGACCTTAAGGCCCTTTTCCTTTGCGAACGCGCAGATCGCCTCAATATCGGCCGGTTCGCCGGCGATGTGCGGCACAACGATTGCGCTGGTATTCTCGGTGTAAACTTTCTTGACACCTTCCAGGCTCATGTTAAAGCTGCCCGGCGCGCTGTCTGCGATCACCGGAATGCAGTTCATCATTACGATTGGCATCAGTCCGCCCGGATCGGTAACCGGTCCACAGATGATCTCAGTAAACGGCTCAATGTTCAAAGAACGCAGGGCAACAAAAACGGAGGTAGTACCGCTGTTAACGGCATCGGCATAACCGCCGCCCATCATTTTCGCAAATTCCTTGCAGAAGATTTCCTCTTCGCTGCCGCCGTAGCCCGGTGCAACTCCATTTGCAATCGCTTCATCGATAATCCGGTTGCAGGCTGCTTTTTCCTCGGCGCCAAAATGGCGGCGCTCTGGCAGCGGCGCGGTAACAGCCTTGCTGCCGCCATTGATTGCCAGCGCTTTCAAAGCTTCACTGTTGCTCATATTCAACACTCCTCTGCGCATCATTTCTTGCGCAATTTTTGCGGCTCCTGCCGCTTTGATTTCAGTATATCAATCCGGGGTCTCGAAAACAATCCTCTTTTTTTATGAAACTGTGCATTTCTTATTATTTTTCATTTTCATCCCTTTCCACCGGGAATTTTACCTGCATCTTTTTTCTTGCACAGAGTCTTCCGCGGCGCCTCTTGACCTTTTTTTTGCAACAGTCTATAATGCAGCAGGAGACAGGATTTTCAGAAAGGAATGGTCTTTCATGGAACTGAAAGAGATCAAACAGCGCATTTCCGATGCTATTGAACAAAACGCGGCAGAGATCTGCTCGTTCGGCGACGAAGTGCTCGCGATGCCGGAACTGGGATACAAAGAAAAAAACACCAGCCGCCATTTTGAAGAACGGCTGCAGGCGCTCGGGTTAAAGCCGGAGCATTATGCGGGAACCGGCTTAAAGGCAGCTGTGGCAGGAAAACGGCCGGGGCCCTGTGTCGGCATTATCGGCGAACTCGACGCCGTTTCCTGCTTTGGTCACCCGCATGCCAACAACGAAACCGGCGCAGCGCATGCCTGCGGTCATAATGCGCAGCAGGCCTCGGCCTACGGCGCGATCTTCGCACTGGTCCGTTCCGGTGTGATGCAGGAGCTGGACGGCAGCGTTGCGCTGCTGGCAACTCCGGCAGAAGAATTTCTGGACATGGAATACCGGATGCAGCTGCGTAGTGACGGCAAGATCCAATATTTCGGCGGTAAGCAGCAGATGATCCTGGAAGGCGCGTTTGATGACGTGAGCCTTGCAATGATGCTTCATGCTCACCCCGACACACCCGGTGCTGCTCTGAATCTGGACGGCGACAGTTTGGGCTTTACAGCAAAAACAATCGATTTTTACGGCCGCGCGGCGCATGGCAGCAAGCCGTTCGAAGGCATCAACGCGCTCAATGCAGCGATGCTGGGCTTAATGGGAATTCACGCAAACCGTGAAATTTTTCGCGACGAGGATCATATCCGCATTCACCCGATCATCACCAACGGCGGCTCCGTTGTCAATAGCGTACCGGATCACGTTCGCATCGAAACCTACATTCGCGGAGCCAACGCCGATGCAATTGCGGACGCTTGCTGCATAGTGGACCGTTCTGTCAATGGGGCCGCAACGGCAATCGGCGCGACGGCAGAAATCGCAACGGTACCGGGCTATCTCCCCCTTCGGCAAGACGAATCCTTCGGCCGCGTCATGGAGCAAAATGCCATCGCGCTCTGGGGCGATGGCAGCATTCATCGCGGCGTTCCCACAACGGGTTCCACCGACATCGGCGATCTGAGCCATCTGATCCCCTGTATTCAGCCAACCTTCGGCGGATTTACCGGCGCGCTGCACAGCCAGCAGTTTGAAATTGCCGACAAAAAGCTGGCCTATCTTGATTCCGCGCGCCTGCTCGCCATGACCGCAGCCGACCTGCTTTTTCACGGCGCCGCGCTGGCAAACGACATTTGCCGTGCTTTTCATCCTGTGTTCACCAAACAGGAATATCTCGACTTTTTGCAGGCACAGTGGCAGTAAGCCGACCCTGTAGCCAAACAGTAGAAAAAGCGGCCGGTAATTCATAAAAAATTACCGGCCGATGATATGGTGATCCATCGGAGATTCGAACTCCGGACACCTTGATTAAAAGTCAAGTGCTCTGCCAACTGAGCTAATGGATCAGATTTTTTACAGCGCTATTGATTATAGCAAAAGAATCGAGGAAAGTCAAGCATTTTCTCGATTCTTTTTTCCTGTCGATAAATTCGTCGGCCTCGCCGCAAAAACGGCCCTACGGCCGTTTTGAAAAAACATTGCCAAAAAATTTTTAGCGGCGCATTCACACGAAAAAGCTCAGTTCTTTGATTTGCTTCGATATGCGGACGGCGTAATTCCGTACGCATTTTTGAACACCGTCGTGTAATACGTTGAATTGGAAAATCCAACCTGCTCTGCAATTTCAGAGACCGTCCGGTTGGTTTCCCTCAGCATCACACAGGACTGCTCAAGTCGGCACTGCGTCACATAAGCGGAAAAAGAAATTCCGCGAATCGATTTAAAAATTTTCCCAAGATAAGTAGTCGAAAGACCAAAATTCTGTGAAATACTCTTCAGCGAAAGACCAGAATCGGCAAGGTTGAGCTTGGCATATTCCTCAATTGATTCTACAAGTTTTTCATTCTTTTCCTGATAATTGGCGCTTGCGGCGTTGTTGGAATCCACCAGCTTGTCACGGCCGATCAGTCGGCTCATCTCCAGATACTGCTTGGCCTTTGCAAACGACAGACAAATTTCGCTCTGCCTGTCCACCACAGAACCCAGACTGCCGTTGACCGAAATGCCAACCTGCTTTTCGACAAATTCCTTCAGTTGGCGAAAACACAGAATATATTCGTCGGAGACAACTTCCTTCTCCGGCATCAACAGCACGGCAACCGTTTTCTCCCCGGTCTCCACCGTTTTGCATGCAAAACTTTCGCCAAAAATTTCGTCCGCCAGGTTACAGACGGTGTACCGGTAAATTTTATACTCTTCCGCACGCTCCTGCTCGTTTGGCTCCTGCAAAGGCTCAATTTTCATCAGCAAAACACAGTAAAACGCAGCCTTGAATTCTTCTTTCAATCTCTCGGTAATTTCTCTGGAAACGAAAAACGGCATCTCCTGCCCCAACATCAGATTTCGCAGAAATTGCGCCTGAACATAGCGTTCGCTCTGATACCGCTCATGCTCCACGCGGGCAATTGCCTTATCAATAAACTGCAGTTCATCCTCGTCATACAATTCTTCGGCGCCCACCGTTGCGCGACATTTGTTCACCAGCTGCACCAACGGTTTCCGCAGTTTTCGGCTGAACAGCACCGAAATCAGAATGCACAGGGCAAGCAGCAACAGCGCCACCGCAACAAAAACCAACGCGGCGCGCGTAAAATTGCTGTAAAATTGCGAGTAGTCCTGCACATCGACAAACCACCAGCCGAGTTCTTCAGAATAGGTGAAGAAATAAATCCTTCTGCCGGCAGAATCATCATAAACCTGCTGACCTGTGCCGTCGCCGCGCATTGCCGTCAGCTGCTGCGCAATGGTTGTTCCGTCCACAGCCTGACGCGCGTTCTGTGTCACAGCTTCTCCCGTTTCGTCTACCACGTAAACAGCACGGGAGGCCGTGCCGATACTGTCGCCGAACCATTCCGTGTGAACATCAACAATAATCGCACTGTTGTTATAGGGCAGATGCTGCAAAAACGAGACGACATTCTGCTTTTTCCCGGCAACGGTGATGGTTCGCACGATGACAGAACGGTCGCTCTTCAAAGCACGGCAAACAATCTCCGAAGCTGCTGTGCGTTCTTCCTCTTCGGCGCCGACGGCATGCACCGTCACTCCGCTCGAAAAATTTACTACCGAAATATCTGCAACATAAGAGTAAGCGACCATCATTTCACGCAAACGAAGAAACAGATAAAAATTATCTATTTTACTTTCCGCTTTGCTCTGCACAAACTGCAGAGTGCGGCTTTCGGTCGTCACCGTTGAAATCATGTTGTCCACCTCAAACTTAACCCTCTCCGAGGTTTGCACAAGCTGCCGCAGCAGCTGCTGGGAATGATCCACGCCGTACTCCTTGATATCGACCGCAAGCACACCGAACATCGCTCCCAAAATGATCACGGTAACCATCAGGATTGTCAATGCGTAGCCGAAAAGGCTTCTGCGAAAAGCCGAAGTCGTCATCAGCCTGCGAAAATATTTTTTCACGCACAAACATCCTTTCTGCAAATCACTCTGTTTTCGTTCACGATTTGTAACGAGGTGAACATTATTATTTTATAGTATTATGTGCGAAATGTCAATTTCTTTGTCAGAATAAACAAAAACAGGCAGACCTGCTGATCATTCAGCCTGTCTGCCTGAAAGAAATAATTGTAAAACCGTGTCGGCTCAGCGCGCCATCGGAGAGCTGAACGGATAATCGATCACAATGCGGCCTTCCTGAACGTCGCCCATTCCGCCGTACAAATCTACCTTGCCGTCCTCACGCATAACGATCCCCGAGGTAAACGTGCAGTCTGTCAGCGAGGGCAGCTTTGCCGGCCCCGCCGGATAGCAGGAGCGGGTACCGATAATCCGGTTGTGCGTTACCGCAAAGGTTTCGGGATTGAACTCAAACGCGGTATTCACATAAACCGCCAGGTCCTCGCCTCCCGGGACCTCCTGCTTAAAGCTCTGGTGACCGATGATACCAATGTTCCCGTTCTGCAGCAGAACCGGCTGGTTGCAGCCGCCCCACTCCCCCTTATCAAAGATCCCATCAATGGGTTTTGCGTTGAAAATCACGTCGTCGGTCAGTTCCTCGAGCGTATTGATGACGGCAAATCCGATCATAGCGGCACTGCCGTATTTTTTCTCAATTTCCTCGTTGCGCGGGCGGGAAAACACGCCGATTCGGCCGTCCGCGAGTTCTACCAGGCGAATATCCTTCATCTCGTCCGGGCCGGTGGTAAAATAGTGCATGTCGTTAATATCGGTGCCGCGGTAAAAATAACCATAGTAGGTGTCAATCTTTCCTCCGCGCTTACGGACATGGGTACCCCCCAGCGTCAGCTCACCATGGACAATGCTGACAAACGGATCTTCCAGCTGATAAATCATATGGTCAGGCACGAGCGTGTAATCATCTTTCCCGCTCTTTTCAAACAGGCGTACCCAGGAACGCGCCCATTCTCCGCGCTTTTCCACGCGTCCGTACATAAACTCCCGGCCTTGCCACACAAACGGAATGGAACAGTTGTAAACATCAAACCCATCCACTCCATGAAAAGTCAACGTGACACTTTCGTAAACCTTCTGTGCTTTTTGAGTTTCAAAAAGCGCTTTCTGTTCCTGAATCGACATAAGCATACATCCTTTCATTTCCACACGGTCGGGAACTCCGCCGCCTGTTTTGCCGCAGGGCTTTGACAGAAAAATCTTTGGAGAACGAATTCCCCAAAGATTTTCTGACTAAAAAAGCCTTCTGTTTTGCTTGTGAAAAGCCGATTACTTCTTGCTGGCATCATACTGTGCCTGGAATTCGGCGACAATTTTGTCGATACCGGCGGTTTTCAGCAGCTTAAGAGCATTTTCAATGTTGGAATCGTAGTCAACGGCGCCGCAAGCCATCGGAGCAATAACGGCGGAAATCTGGGTGTTGACGTCGGCAACCTGTGTCTGAACAGAGGAAGCGTCAAACGTCATCAGAGCAGCGATGCCGTCCACAGCCGTCTTATCGGTCGTGTAGAGGTGCTCGTTGACCGGGGTCGGAGCATTGGCATTGAGGTATTCAAAGGAAATATTTCCAGCCAGCCAGGTAGCAACATTGTATTTCGGAACACCGGTTTCATCCACAATGGCTTCATAATCGGTATCGCTGAGCTTGTTGTAATCGGTACCTTCTTCGCCATAAATAAACAGGTCGAAGTTTTCCTGAGAGGCATACAGCCAGTTAATAAATTTGACGGAAGCTTCCGGATTTTTGCTGGAAGCCGGAACCGCCTGCATATTACGGGTTCCGTAGGGGCGGATCTCCGGCGTTTCGGTATCAAAATCGAGCCATGCAAAATCGTCGACCGTTACGTCCGGATAGTTTGCTTTGAGGGAAGAGATATCGCCGATGGTGCCGGCATGAACCAGCCAGTCGCCCGTATTGAGCTGATTATTCATCTGATCGCTCGTTACAGTCAGAACGTCCGGATTGATGAGCCCCTTCAGATACCAGTCGCGAGCGTTCTGGCAGCTCTCTTTAAAGGTATCGGTCTCAAAGTAATTTTTGATGGTTCCGTCCTGATTGACATAGATCATGTTTTCATAAAGAACATAATTGCTGTCGCTGTTAAAGAAGTAACCGCCCACCTGAGAGGTGCCGATCATCGGCAGGTAAGGTTTCTGGTTGCCGTCCCAATTAGCCATAACGGTCTGGAATGCGGTCGTCAGCTCGTCCCATGTGGTCGGGACCTTGTCGACACCGTACTTCTTGAGCAAATCGGTGCGAATAAGGCCCTGATGATCGAGTGCACTTTCCACCCAGAAGGCCGGAATCCCATACTGCTTGCCGCCCACCTGACCGGATTTGATGGCAAGTTCCGGGCAATTGGCAATGATGTTCTCGCCGTACTTGGAGAAAATATCGGTCAAGTCTGCCAGCGCATTACGGGAGGCATAGTTTGCAATGGTAACCCGATCGTTCATAACAGCGAACATATCAAAGTCGTCACCGGTGGAAAGCATCAGGTTGATCTTCTGATCCCACACGTCCCATGCAAAATACTTAAGCTCCAGCTCGACGCCGACACCGTCGGCAGCCAGCTTTTTGTTGACAGCATCAACACCGCGGGAAAGCTCGGCAGGCTCATTGCCCGGCAGAACGTATGTCAGCTTTGCAGTTTCGCCGCTGTTCGAGGCAGCAGAGGAAGTCTCGCCCTTGGAAGCATTCCCTGCCGAAGAGGAATTGGCGTCGCTGCAGCCGGCAAAAAGAACCGCCGTCAGCACACAGGCCAGGAACATGGAAAGAAATCTCTTCATTTTCTTCATTTCTTGTGTCTCCTTTTTTTGTAAAAATTTCATTTATTCCTGCGGCATACCCGCATTGCAGTCAAAACTGCGGGCGGCCGCATCAATCAGTCCGCAGCTGGACAGATTGGCAAAAAATATTTAACCCTTGACCGAACCGACCACAAGGCCTTTGACATAATATTTCTGCAGGAACGGATACAGCAGAATAATGGGGCCAACCGTGATGATGGCGGTTGCCATCTTCAGCGATTCGGTCGGCGGCGTCGCCGAGGTGGTTCCGCTCAGATACTGCAGATCCTTCAGCATGCTGATCTGCGATTTAAGCTGCAGCAGCAGGTACTGAATCGGGTAGAGTGATTTTTCGTCCACCAGCATAATCGCATTCCACCAGTCGTTCCAATAGGCAAGCCCGTAAAACAACCCGACTGTTGCAAGCGCCGGAACGGTGAGCGGGAAATAGATCCGGAAAGCGATCACGGCGTCATTCGCTCCGTCAATCGTTGCGGATTCGCGCAAAGAATCGGGCAGCGCGCTCATAAAATTGCGCACAAGAAACAGGTTGAAGGTATTGAACATCAGGTTTGGAATCAGCAGCGCAAGCAGATTGTCACGCAGACCAAGGCCGGTGCAGATCAAATACCACGGCACAAGGCCGGAACCAAACACCATCGGAATAAAGAAATACATGCCAAGCACATTGCGGTAGCGCACGTTTTTGTTGGCCAGCGTATAGGCCGCCAGCCCGGTAATCAGCACAGCCAGCAGCGTTCCGACAACCGTGACAAAGATGGAAACCAGATATCCCTTTACTACGCTGGAGCCTCCACGGAAGATCAGCTGATACGCATAGGTCGAGAACTTTTGCGGAAAGAAGCTGTATCCGTTGCGGAGGATCGACGCCTCATCCGTAAAAGAAACGACAAACGTCAGGATCATGGGCAGCAGACACATCAGCGAAAAAAGGGTAATGAAAAGGCCAATCAGCACGTTGGCAACAGAAAATTTCTTATTCATCCTTTACCTCCCGCCTTTCTTAATACAGTGCACCGTCGGGATAAAAGCGGCGTGCAAGCCAGTTGGAACCGTACACCATAATAAACCCGATGAGCGACTGGAACAGACCGATTGCCGTGGACTGTGACATATCGCCAACCTGCCGCAAAGCGCGGAACACATAAGTATCAATGATGTCCGTCGTGGCATACAGCGTTCCGTTGTCACCCACCAGCGCATAAATCATCCCGAAATCACCATACATAATCTTGCCCAGCGAGAGCAGCGTCATAATGATAACCGTCGGCATAATCAGCGGCAGCGTGATGCGGAAAATCCGCTGAAAACGATTTGCGCCGTCAATGGCCGCCGCCTCATAAAGCGAAGTGTCAATGCCTGTAATAGAGGCTAAAAAGATGATTGCGTTCATGCCTGCGCCCTTCCAAATTCGCATGACCACAAGGATTGCCGGCCACACGCCGGAATTGGTGTACCAGTTGACGCCCTCCAGCCCAAGGGAACGCAGCAACTGATTTACGATGCCGTATTCCGTAGAAAACAGGCTCAGCAGGATGTAACTGACCATAACCCACGAAATATAGTTTGGGAAGAGCATAATGGATTGCGTTGTTTTGACAAACCATTTGCTGCGCAGCTCGTTAAGCAGCAGTGCCAGCAGCACCGACATGACCGTTCCGGTAATAATAAACAAGATGTTCAGATACAGCGTATTAAACGTTACCCGAAACGCATTCTGTGAGTTAAAGAAAAATTCAAAATTTTTCAGCCCCACCCAATCGCCATGAAACAGGATTCCAAAAATGCTGCTGTTCTTGTAATTGTAGCGCTGAAACGCCAGCGCCAGATACGGATAAGAAAGATAGCTGAAAATAAACACATAAAGGATAGCCGGCAGCGCAATTAAATATGAAAACTTGTTGCGCGCCACATCACGAAAAAAGCCGACCCTTTTCTTTCTCTTCGTCTTGAGAGATGTAGCCATTCCATTTTTCCCCTTTCACTATTCTGTTGTTCCCGAGGTTATCTCTTTTATACTCCTGCGTCGGAATTCCGTCCGCCGCCTGATCGATTACAATGTCATTATAAGGCTTCTCTTTAGCTTTGATAATCCAGAAGAAGCTTCAAAATGCTTTGAAAAATTGAAAATCGGGCTTCAAATATTTGAACTGTCCTTCAAAAATACGCAAAAATCTGTTTTTTATATTTTTAACCGCTTTGTTCTGCTAAATTATAAAAGGACCGCCGTACCGAATCTTTATCCGGTACAGCAGCCCTTTTTTCATACGTGACAGCAGAGCGGGTACTCTGCTGCCGCCATGCGCCATTATCAGTTTTTTTCAAAAAACGCCGGGCTGCAGTTCGGAAGAAAACGCGCTGCCTCCCCGGGTGTTTTTGGTTCCCCATTAAAGTAGCGCTGCACTGCAATGCTAACACCGCCGTGCGCCACCATCAGCACCGTCTGCCGGGCAAATCGCCGGGCAAGTTCATCCAACAGCGAAGAAACCCGTCCGCAGAATTCGTTCAGCGGTTCAATTCCGTCGGCACTGCCATCAAAACCCGGCAGCCACCAGCGCGCAAAAAGCGCACGGTCAAAAAAAGCACCTTCAAAATTTCCGAAACCGCGTTCGGCGATCCTTGCGTCCGGTTCCGCTTCAATTTCTCTCCCTCTGCAAATTACCTGCGCTGTCTGGCGGGCACGAAGCAGCGGCGAGGTAACCGCAAAATCTACCGGAACAGTGCAAAGTTCTCTGCGCAGCGCTTCTGCCTGTTCCATTCCCGCCCGGTTGAGCGGAATATCCGTACTACCCTGCAGCAGCCGTTTTGCATTCCATTCGGTCTGCCCATGCCGGACAAAAATCAGCTTCATGTGTAATCCTCTCCCGAAAACCGTATTTTCCGTCTGCCGCCATTTTTCACTCCAATCGTCCGCCGGTCAGTGCCATATTAATCTGTTCTGATTATACCATTTTACGCGGCCTGGATCAATTCACAAATGGCAGTCGTTAAAATTTGCACAAATGGCAGTCGTTAAAATTTGCACGGCCGCAGACCCAAAGCGACAAATTCTTTTCCCGGCCAACCCTGCCGCGTCAATGTTTTGCAGACTGTCGAAAGCGCTTCGGCAATAGGGCGCTGTTCGTAAAACGGTTTACACCACAGCAATCTAACTTGCTGTGGCGTTTCTTGTAAATAGCGATTTAATTCTGGACAACCGGAACTGTACCGTCCGCAGGGAGATCCTGCGGACTATTTACAGCAAATATGCTGACCGTTCGCACTGCTGAGCATGGTGGTAGACTTCGGAAGTATTATCATATTACCAATGAGGGACTTAAGCGTATTGAGGATTTCAAGGACGAGTGGATGGAAATCTTATCTATATATCGATTCGTCACTAAGGAGGATGATGGCAATGAGTAAACAAGAATTTCTTGCGCAGTTGCGCAAAAGATTGTCCGGATCGCCGCAGGATGATATTGAGGAACGTTTGACATTTTATAGTGAAATGATCGAAGATCGAATAGAAGAAGGTCTTTCGGAGGAGGAAGCGATTTCGGCAGTAGGATCTATTGATGAAATTGTTGCACAGGTAGTAGCAGACATTCCACTTACAAAAATCGCAAAGGAAAGAATTAAAGCAAAAAGACGGCTAAAAGCGTGGGAAATCGTACTTTTGGCACTTGGTTCTCCCATATGGCTTTCATTAGGTATCGCCTCGGTTGCCGTAATTCTCTCACTTTACGTTTCGTTGTGGTCTGTGATTATTTCCTTGTGGGCTGTTTTCGGTTGTCTAATAGGCTGTTCGTTTGGCGGTATGGTAGCAGGGATTGCCTTTGCTTGTAACGGCAATGTTCTTACTGGAGTGGCTATGATTGGCGCAGGAATTGTTTGCGCAGGTCTTTCCATTTTTATGTTCTACGGATGCAAGGCGGCTACAAAAGGCATTCTGGTTCTCACAAAGAAACTTGCGGTATGGATTAAGAATTGCTTTATTAAAAAGGAGGAAGCGTAATGAGAAAGACAACAAAAATATGGATTGTTATAGCAGCTTCCCTTGTGTTTGTCGGACTAATAATGTTTGCGGCGGTAATGTCGGAATATAAGTGGGATTTTTCTAAGCTGAGCACAGGAAAATATGAAACGAACACCTATGAGATAAGCGAAGAATTTAGCAACCTATCCATGAATACGGACACCGCAGATATTATATTTGCATTGTCTGATGATGGAAAATGTAGAGTGGAATGTTATGAGGAGGAAAAAGCAAAGCATTCCGTCGCCGTTCAAGAAAATACACTTGTTATCAAAATGATTGATGAAAGAACTTGGTATGACTATATCGGAATTAACTTCGGTTCACCAAAGATAACGGTTTATCTTCCGAAAGCCGAATACGCTTCACTTTTTATTAAAGAAAGCACTGGAGATATCGAAATACCGAAAAATTTTAAGTTCGAGGGTGTTGATATATCGTCAAGTACAGGCGATGTTAACTTTTTCGCCTCTGCCTCAAAGTTGATTAAAATTAGAACAAGCACCGGAAATGTCTGTGTTGAAAATACATCTGCAGAAACGCTTGATCTTTCTGCTTCAACGGGTAGGATTACGGTTTCTAACGTAATCTGCGGAGGTGATGCCAATATCAATGTTTCCACCGGAAGAACCAATTTGAACAATATTGAGTGTAAAAATCTTACATCAAGCGGAGATACGGGAGATATATCTTTGAATCATGTTATTGCCGCAGAAAAGTTCTCAATTAAGAGAAGCACGGGAGATGTCAGATTTGACGGCTCGGATGCCGCTGAAACTTTGGTAGAAACTGATACTGGAGATGTTACGGGAACTTTCCTTTCTGAAAAGATATTTTTTGTTGAAACCGACACAGGCAGTGTTGATGTTCCTGAAAGCATAACTGGTGGAAGATGTGAGATCACAACCGATACAGGGGATATCGAACTGGATATTCAATAAAGGGCGCATTTCCATACAGACGCAAGCTCTGTATGTGCGCTGCGTGAGAAAGCGCACATACACGCAAATGTCCGGACTGTTTTGCGTCAACTTTGTTCCGGACAAGGGGCTCCCTTGCGCTGCTGTGCGGCTATCCTTGATATAAGAAACCTCCGCATGATTAACACATGCGGAGGTTTAACAGTTTTACGGACACCGCCCTATCCCCAGCGGTTCTTTTCTTCTTTTTTTGCGCATACGATTACAGAGCTGCAAATCGAAGGTGAATTGCGGAGGGACGCGCATGGTTCAAACAAAGAAACGGCAAAAACTCGGAAATAAGCGATTCAGAATCGCGGCCTGCTGTGTTCTGTTGTGCGGTTGCATTGCGTTTGCGGTTCCAATTGGTTCAGCGGACTGGAGCCGGACAACTGTGCAGCCGGAGGCCGTCAACACCGAAGGCGTCATCAGCTGGGTGGACTTTACTGTCCCGTATGAGGCAATGGAGCGTGCCATGAATTATGATATCGGAACACACGAAAGTCAATCGCCGATCGACTGGATTGCAGTCCTGGCGTATCTCGGCGCAAAATACGGAGGCGAATTTTCCCGCTACCGTGCAAAGGACATGGATGCTCTTTGTGCGCGGCTGAAAGACGGAGAAAGCATCACCGAAATAACCGCCGATATCAAAAAATACTACGACTATTATTACGAAGCCTATTCGGCCGTGCTCGGCGAATACCTCGGTACCTATTCCATCCGTACGGAGGATGAGTCCGGCAATCCCGTCTGGAAGGAAACCTATGGGCTTAAAGTTTTTTCTCCTATTGCCGAAGGCTTTTATTTCGACCATTACGACGATTTCTGTGCCAGCCGAAGTTATGGCTACAGCCGCAAACATTTTGGCCATGACCTGATGTGCTCGCTGGGAACCCCGATCATAGCGGTGGAATCCGGCGTTGTAGAAGAGCTTGGATGGAACCAGTACGGCGGATGGCGCATCGGAATCCGCAGCTTCGATAAAAAACGCTATTACTATTATGCCCACATGCGCCGCAACCGGCCGTACCACCCAAACATTCAGCTCGGTGCGGTTGTCAAAGCGGGCGATGTCATCGGTTACGTTGGGCGAACCGGCTACAGCACAGAAGAAAACACCAACAATATTACATCAACTCACCTGCACTGGGGCGTTGAGCTGATTTTTGAGGAATCGCAGAAGGATGCCTCCACGCAGATCTGGATCGATCTTTATGAAATTACAAAACTGCTGCAGAAGCACCGCTCTACCGTCTGGCGTGACGAGGAGAGCAGGGAATATTACCGAAAATATGATTACTGGGACGCCGAGCTGATACCGTGGCTGCCCGGCGAAAGTATTCCCAAAAGCGGTGCCCCCTGATCGCGCGCCGGTACGTGCGGGCGTGTGTTTTTTGTAAATTTATCAGAAGGGGAGTCGCTTTATGCGTGGTTCCAGAATTCCAAAAAAAGAAAGGCACTTCTTTTTCTGCGCGTTTCATCCGGGAAAAAGCGCTTCCGTTGCGCTGTGTTTTGTGGCAGCGGCAATTCTCATCGCGTTGACCGCGGTATTTTCCCTGCCGCATCAAATTGTCCGCACTGCTGCGGATTCCACCTCCGCCCCGGCGGAGGAAGGCGTCCGGGTTCCGGTGCTGATGTATCACAGCCTGCTGAAGGACACCTTCCGCGCCGGCCCATATGTGATTCCGCCCACATTGTTTGCAAGCGATCTGGCATGGCTGAAATCGCACGGCTATGAAACCGTTTTAATGCAAGACCTGATTAATTATGTCGACAACGGGACCTCTCTGCCCGAAAAGCCCGTTGTCATCACCTTTGACGATGGGTACTACAACAATTACCTTTACGGATTTCCCATCCTGCAGGAGCAGAATATGAAAGCAGTCATTTCCATCATCGGGCTTTATACCGACAAATTTTCTGCCGTGGATGAAAACAACGCCTATTATTCGCACTGCACTTGGCCGCAGATTAATGAAATGCTGCAATCCGGTCTGGTGGAAATTCAAAACCACACCTATAACCTGCACACTTACAATAACGGGCGTCACGGCTGTGCAAAAAAGGCGGGCGAGTCGCTTGCATCCTACCAGAGCCTGCTGTGCGAGGATGTTTTGAAGCTACAGAACCGAATTACCGAAATGACCGGCACGGTTCCCACCACGTTTACCTATCCGTTCGGCAGCTTCAGCAGCGAGACAAAGCAAATTATCGGCGAGCTGGGTTTTCGCGCAACGCTTTCCTGTGAAAGCGGCATTTCCTTGGTAACGCGCAACCCTGAAAGCTTATACCTTCTCAAGCGCTTTCTGCGCCCAGCGGGTAAAAGCTCCGAACAGTATTTTGCTTCTGTTTTTCCGGCAACAAATTGACTTTCTGCGCCTGGTGTGGTACGCTCTGTAACATCGGGTGCGTTTTTTGCATCCGGAAGATTTCCCGGACCGTTAAAGCCTGTTCTGGCAGGCGACAGAAAATGAGAGGATTTTTGGGATGATACAAACGACAAAAGAACGTGTGCTGCAGTTCTGGAGCTGGTTTCGCACAGTGCGCCCGGAATTGGAACAAGCGATTTCGGGCGGCAAATACGACTTGGCAGGCGCATTTTGCGGCAGCAAACTCAAAGGGCTTGGATTGCCGTTTCTTTGTGAGGCGGGCGGTTCCGGCGGAAACTTTGCGCTGGCCATGTGTCCCTGCGGCAGCAAAACCGAGCAGTTTGTCTGCCGTTACTGGCGGCAGCTGGCGCCGGAATTTGAAAACTGGAAGTTTTTTGCCTTCCGGCAGCCGCGTTCCCCCTCCGACTGCCAAAAGCTGCGCCTTGGCGGAACCGATATTGACGCATCGCTTTTTACGTTTTACTGCGAGGCAAACGACGAACGGCAAAAATACGACGTTATCGCCGTTTCTCCAATCTTTTCCGGTCGGACGGATGCAGAAAAGCACGCCTTTGGCATGATGCTGCTTTATCTGTTTCTGGGTGAAGCGCTGACCGAAATTTACATTGGCGACCTTGTCTGCCGCGATACGCCTCCCCAAAACGCGGGGAGCTCAATGAACTTTTCAGAATTCTGCACCATGCTGCAAAACACCCCCGCAACCCGCGCATGGCCCTGGGTCAGCGACCCGACCGCGCTCTGCTTTGGCTACCATCCCACCACCGGCTCCGAAGAGGGACTGCGCGGCGACATTGTCGGGGGGTTCACCCGCCATGTTCCGCTGCTGGGCGCGCCGTTTGACGAAACCGACGGTCTTCGCGCATTCGGCGGCGTCTTTTGCTATTTCTACTACCCCTCACAGCAGCAGGACGCGGCAGAACGCAGTAGCCTTGCCGCAAGGCTGGAACAGCTGCTTGAAACGTACCGGCTCGGTTATTCGCTCGGCAGCGCGTTTGGCTCGGAGTATAATTATCTTGATATGATTATCTTCGACGAACCGGTGTTCCGCGCCGTGTTTCAGGACACTGAAGTCGTGCTGGGCACGCCAATGTTTCTGGACTATTTCGGAGGCCATGGCATTCAATAAATAATTTAATTTGAAACGGGCAACATAACCGCATCACACAGCAAAGGCGGAATGTGGTTATGTCTGACTCAAAAGGACATCAAACGCTTGGCGGAAATTTTGCGCAGGATTCCCGCTCGCTCGACCGGGCACTCCGGATCAACGAAAGCTTTGACCTCGTCACAAAACCGGTTGTTATTGGGGAACGAAAAGGAAAGTTTTACCTGGTTGACGGCTTTGCCAAGGACGAGCTGCTGGAAAAGGTTATGCAGTTTTTGTTTTCCGTCAAACCGGAGGATCTCGCGCCGCTGAAAAGTGCACAGGATTTCGCCGACCGATTCATCCCCTATACCGAAACTGAAATTGTTTCTTTAACCGGCGATGTTGTAACGCAGGTGTTGTCCGGCACGATCGCGTTGATTTTGGACGGCTTTGCCGGTGCTGTGATGATTGACGCGCGCACATATCCCGCCCGCTCAGTGGGCGAGCCGGATGACGACCGGGTGCTGCGCGGCGCCCACGACGGCTTTGTTGAAACGCTGGTCATGAATACCGCTCTCATCCGAAGGCGCCTGCGCGACCCTGCACTGACGATGCGTTATGTACGTGCAACGGACAACTCCCGCGCCGACGTGGTTCTCTGTTATCTTTCCGGAACGGCAGACGAAAAAATGGTCGAGCAGCTGGCAAAAAAAATAGAATCCATTCGCGCCAAGACACTGACGATGGGACAGGAAAGCCTGGCTGAAACGCTGATTCCGCGGCAGTGGTTCAACCCGTTTCCGCGCATCCGGTACACCGAGCGGCCCGACACGGCAGCTGCCTGCGTTGTAGAGGGAAAAATTATTATCATCACCGACAACTCCCCTTCTGCAATGATTCTTCCGGTCACGCTGTTCGATTTTGTACAGGATACAAATGATTTTTATTTTCCACCCGCTGTCGGCAGCTACCTGCGTCTGCTGCGGATCACCGTGTTTGTACTGACGCTGTTTTTAACGCCGGTCTGGTTTCTGTTGGTGGAAAACCCGCAATGGATTCCCGAATGGCTGGCATTTATTAAGGTGGAGGAACCGAACACCGTTCCCATCGTCGCGCAGCTGCTGATTATCGAATTCATGCTCGACGCGCTGAAACTTGCCTCGCTGAACACGCCGAACGCTCTCAGCACGTCGTTCTCCGTCGTCAGCGCCCTGATCCTGGGCGATTTTGCAATTCAGGCCGGATGGCTTGTACCGGAGGTCGTGCTGTATATGGCGTTCGTTGCAACCGGCAACTTTACGCAGCCCAGCTTTGAGCTTAGTTATGCGTTCAAATTTTCGCGCATTGTCATGATTATTCTGACGGCCATTTTTGGAGCATGGGGATTTGCTGCCGCGGTCGTGCTGCTGATTCTGACAATTGCCTTTACCCGCACCGTAACCGGTCGCAGTTACCTTTCTCCGCTGATCCCCTTCAACGCCGGCCGTTTTGCCAAAATCTTTTTTCGCGGCCCGGTCAGCCGCAAAAACACCTGAAAGCAAAAAAACACCCGCCTGCAGCGCGTCAAACTCCTGCAGGCGGGTCTGCCGTATTATTCTGTCGTAACCGTCATCACATTCTGAACGGAATTCAGCCATTCGCTCAGGGCCTTGTCCTGTTCCGCCTGCGAATCAAGCGGACGGATGCTGCCGTCTTTCATCAGCGCATAGCTGCCTTCCGAAAATATCTGATCGACCTCCTGCATCCCGCTGATCGTTTTGTTCGAAGGAAATTCGCTGTTTATGTCGAGATGGTACAGCGTTCCGTCCGCCGTAAGATACCAGCCCGTTCCGGGGAAGAGCCGGACCACATTGACCGGCTCCGAAGGCCAAGGGTATTGCTGCTCGGCCCTTCCGTACGGGTAATCGCTTTTCCGGGCGCGCGTCAGAGAACCGTCCGCATGCAGCGCATAGACGATCATATCGTAGGACATCATCTGCACAATGTCCTGCCAGGAAGCCGCTTCGCTTCGTTCTTCTTCCGTTTGCAGCTGTTCGATCAGCTTTGCTTCCAGCGTTCCGCCTTCTGTAAGAACATCCAGACGGCTATCGGACGGATCGAGCGAGATCTGCATCGCGCCGCTGCGCTCCGGTTCTTCCCGGAAGCTCAGCCAGACGCTGCCGTCCTTTTTCAGATAAAAAGGGCCGAATTCCTGTCCGCACGCGAGCGCCGCCACATTTTCCTCTTCTTCGGCCGCGACCTTCCCCCATTCCTTTTCGGAGATTTCGATTCCCGGTCCAGCCATGGGCGAAAATTCTGCTTTCAGCGCCGTCATGGAAGAATCCTCCCAAAGGACGAGCACCTCATAAGTGAGCGGTGCAACGCAGAAACTGACTGCTCCGTTCCTCTTCGTCAGCTCCTGCAGCGCTTTGGCATAATCGTTCAGCCCGTATTCGCCGATCAGTTTCCGTTCGATGAAATCCGGATTCCAGTGAAGGGTGCCGTTGGTATCAATATAACCGTACTGTGAAATTGTCTGCCGCATATATTCCGGGTGAAAAACAAGCTGCTGCCCAGAAACCGCCTGAGAGGACGTTGAAGACAGCGCGATTTGTGAGGAAGCAGCCGTCGAAGACGCTTCCTGTAAAGAAGACGACGATGGCACGGAAGACGCCGGCGCAGGCAAACACGAGGACAGCAACGCCGCTGTCAGAACACAAACGAGGGTCATGGAAAAGAACGACTTCATTTTTTTCACGCTCCTGCTTTTATCTGTTACGGAAACCAACAATCCGGTCGCCGTCAGCCATACAGCGGTCACTGCGCAGTCGGCCAGCTGAGCGGCAAACCCTGATGCCCTACTGACTTGCCGGATTGTTCTTTTTCTTCAGTATTTTTCTTCTGATGCTAATATACGGTTTCCTGCCTTAAGTATATTATATATATATATATAATTTGTCAATCAACAGATAAAAAAACAGTAATTTTGATGCCGATTTTTCCTTGTCTGTATCAATCACAATACTCGCAGCCTCGTTGGGCACCTCCTCTTCCCTTTGACAAGCAGCAAATTTGATTCGATCACGGAAAAAGAACCGCTCATTCGTGCAACTCGAGCGGCAGACCGTCAGGATCACGCAAAAAGGTGAATTTCCCGCCGGAAAATTCATCTGTGCGCACCGGTTCCGTTTCAATTCCCCGGCGGTTAAGCTCCCTGGCGGCGGCTTCGCAATCCTCCACCCGGAACGCCAGATGGCGCAGACCGAGCGCCTCGGGGTTCGAAACACGCGGAGGATGCCCGGGCGCAATAAAAATTTCAAGCTCTCCGTCGCCTACACGTAAATCAAGCTTGCAATCGCCGCGTTCCGGGCGCCTGTTCTCCCGCAAAATATTCAGTCCAAGCTTTTTCACATAAAATTCAATCGTCCGGTCATAGTCCGACGCCCAGATAGCAGCGTGATGAAACCGCGGTAGCAACGCCTGTACAGGCTTCTCAAAGGCTAGCCGCGGCGAGCCGTCGGCAAGGTGAATTGTACCGCAGGGCAAAAAGCCGAATTTTTTCAGCGCACGCTGCATCGGTAGATTATCCCGATGGGTATCTGCCCGCAGGCTCTGTATGCCAAACAGCCTTGCTGCCGCTTCGCACCGGGCAAACAATTCGCCCGCCAGTCCCTTTCCCTTATGCTTCCGCTCCGTTACCACACGATGCAGCACCGCATAGTCACCGCCGTCACAGCGCCACACTCCGTCAATTTCCGCATAGTTTGGTTCGGGCAGAAAGCTCAGCGACGCATAGCAGACGACGCGCCCCTGTTCCCGGAGCAAAACGCCGCTTCCCGCCGCTATATCTTTTCTCACGCTTTCTTCATTGGGATATCCGTTCTGCCATTGGTCAATGCCGTTTTCGGCAAACCAGCGCTGTGCCTGCACGACCATACGGGAAATCTCCGGCACATCCTGCAGCGCAGCTTTTTGAAACAACATATCGCTCCTTCTCCTTCTGCCTGAATTCTTTTCTGATCCCTGTCTGTTATACCGCGCACGCCGGAACACACAGGAAGCCTTGCGCTTTCCGGCATGCAAAAGCCGGTGCAGCCCGTTACAGGCCGCACCGGCTCCTTTTTGAATCGTTTTCCGTCTCCGCCGGTCAGCACGCGATCAGTACGCCTTGCCCCAATAGACCATCGCTTTGGCTTCCTTGCCGCAGCAGACGCAGCGGCCGTCAAGATGCTCCTGTTCAAACGGCATGCAGCGGGAGGAAAGACCTGCTTCTTCCTTGATTTTTTCTTCACATGCAAGATCCCCGCACCACATCGCCTTGATAAAGCCGGGCTTTTCCTCGGCAACCTGCTTCATTTCTTCAAACGAAGCGACTGCATAGGTCATCTGCTCGCGGCGGGCCAGCGCTTTTTCATACATTCCGTCGTGAACGGCCTTGAGCAGCTCCGGTACTCTAGTTTCCAGCTCGTCGAGCGAAACGAAGATTTTTTCGCGGTTGTCGCGGCGGACAAGCACGCACTGATTTTTTTCGATATCCTTCGGGCCGATCTCCAGACGCAGCGGAACGCCCTTCATTTCATACTGGGCAAATTTCCAGCCGGGGCTTTGTTCGCTTTCATCGGTTTTGGCTCGGCAGAATTTCTGCAAACGCGCCAACACCTCGCGCGATTTTTCGAGCACACCCTCCTTATGCATCGCGACCGGGATCACCATCACCTGAATCGGTGCAATCGCAGGCGGCAGAACGAGGCCGTTGTCATCGCCGTGGGTCATGATGATACCGCCGATAATGCGGGTGGACATCCCCCACGAAGTCTGGTGCGGATAGCTGAGCCTGTTTTCGCGGTCGGTGAACTGGATGCCGAACGCACGGGCAAAGCCGTCGCCGAAATAGTGGCTCGTGCCGGACTGCAGCGCTTTTCCGTCATGCATCAACGCTTCAATTGTATAAGTCGCTTCGGCTCCTGCAAATTTTTCCTTGTCGGTCTTGCGTCCGCGGATCACCGGAATCGCCAGCTGCTGCTCACAGAAATCGGCATAAACATTGAGCATCCGCTCCGTTTCGGCGCGCGCCTCGTCGGCAGTTTCGTGCATCGTGTGACCCTCCTGCCAGTGGAATTCCACGCTGCGCAGGAACGGCCGCGTTGTTTTCTCCCAGCGAACCACCGAACACCACTGATTATAGAGCTTCGGCAGATCGCGCCAGGAATGGATCACACGCGCATAATGATCGCAGAAAAGCGTTTCCGAAGTCGGGCGCACGCAAAGGCGCTCGCTGAGCTTTTCGCCGCCGCCCATCGTAACCCAGGCAACCTCCGGCGCAAAGCCCTCCACATGATCCTTCTCCTTCTGGAGCAGACTTTCCGGAATAAACATCGGCATCGAAACATTTTCGTGGCCAAGCTCTTTAAACCTTTTATCCAGAATGTCACGGATATTCTCCCAGATCGCGTAGCCGTACGGTTCAATCACCATGCAGCCGCGCACGCCGGAATAATCGCACAGCTCGGCTTTCTTGACAATGTCGGTGTACCATTGCGCAAAATCCTGATCCATCGGCGTAATGGCTTCCACCAGCTTTTTTTGTTCTGCCATTGTGAATTTCTTTCCTTTCGCGGACAAGCATAATCCCTCAAAGCTTACGTTTCAAGAGCGTCCTTTAATTCTTTTTCGCTTCTTCCTTCTCTTTTTTGGCCTCCCTTGCGGTCACCCTGTTGAGCACTACAATCACAGCATAAATCAGCACCATCACGATAAAGATGCCGACCATCCCGTAAAGCATCAGCTTCAGCGCCTGCATCAGCGTTTCTTCATTTACCATACCAAGCGCGCTTTGAAACAAATTCTTTGCAAATCGCAGCATTTCCAGTTCCTTCCTTTCTTACGCTCCCAGCAGCCTGAGCATATCCGGCACAAGCGCCAGAATAATTCCGCCCGCAATCACCGAGCCGATCTGCCCGGCAACGTTCGCGCCGACGGCATGCATCAGCAGATGGTTCTGGTTATCTTCCTTCAGCGCCATTTTCTGAATCACACGAGCCGACATCGGGAACGCGGAAATCCCGGCGCCTCCGACCATCGGGTTAATTTTTTTGCCCTTCGGCAGGAAAATGTTGAGCAGTTTTGCAAACATAACGCCGCCCATGGTATCGATCACAAATGCAACCAGCCCCAGCGCCATAATCAGCAGTGTTTCCCACCGCACAAACTGTTCCGCTTTCATGCTGGCGGAAATGGTGATGCCAAGGAAAATCGTGATCAGGTTTGCAAGCGGGCCCTGCGCAGTCTGGGAAAGGCTTTCCAGTTTGCCGCATTCACGGATCAGGTTGCCGAACATCAAAAATCCGACAAGCGCAACCGACGCCGGCGCAATCAGCCCCGCAATCAGCGTTACAATAATCGGGAACAATATGCGCGTGGTGCGCGACACCGACTGCGGGTTATACGGCATCCGGATGCTGCGCTCTTTTTTTGTTGTAACCGCCTTGATGGCAAGCGGCTGAATAATCGGAACCAGCGCCATATAAGAATATGCCGCAACGGCGATCGCGCCGATATAATTGCTCTTGAGCACCTGAGAAACCAGAATGGAGGTTGGACCGTCCGCCGCACCGATAATGCCGATGGAAGCGGCGTCCTTGAGCGGGAATCCGAGCAGCACGGCCATCAGCACCGTAAAGAAAATGCCAAACTGGGCAGCGCCGCCGAACAGCAGCATTTTGGGGTTGGAAAGCAGCGGTCCAAAATCGATCATTGCGCCGATGCCGACAAACAACAGCAACGGGAACGCCTCTGACGCTTTAATCCCGATATTGAACAGCCATTGCAGAATCCCCGCCGCCTCTTCACCGCCGACTACCTGATCCAATACACCGGAAAACGGGATGTTGACCAGAATGGCGCCAAAACCCATTGGCAGCAGCAGCGCAGGCTCAAAATCTTTTTTGATGGCCAGCCAGATCAACAGGCCGCCGATGACCCACATCAGGATCATTTTCCAGCCGTCGGCGCTGCTGAAAAGCGCCTTGATTCCGTCAAGCAAAAAGTCCAATTTTGACAGCTCCTTGTTTTTAAATTAATTTTAGATCCATTCTATCACACATCCGTTGGAAAAGTAAAGCAAACCCAGACGGAATATTGAAAAAAATCCGCGGTGCGGCGCACTGCGGATCTGGTGAAGCCAAGGGGCTCCGGCTGTTCTGGCCTGCTTACTGATTGCCTTCAATGTAAGCAACAAGCTCGCCAACCGTCTTAATATTTTCGATTTCATCATCGGGCACTTCGATTTCAAATTCGTCTTCAATCGACATCAGCAGATCAACAACATCCAAAGAATCCGCACCCAGATCATCGGCAATTTTGGTATCGTAAGTGATGGTATCCTCTTCCACGTCAAATTGCTCCGCGAGGATGGCTTTTACCTTCTCAAACACCATGATTTCTTTCCCCCCTTACGTGAATTGTCGGCCTTCCGGAACAGAACGAATGGACAACGGTCGTTCGTTGTGCTACAATTCTTTCTATCGGTCGGTACTCTATCAAAATATTATTAGTATTTGCCGCCTTTGTCAATACGCTTTTAAAAAAAAATTACGGACGCAGTCCTTTTTCCGCTCCGGAGCACAAAAAAAGTGTTCTGCCGCCGCGGCGGCAAGTGTACCGTTCCGACAAAAAATTTAATTTCCGTTTACGGAAGGAATGATATCCATGACCACTGCCCGTTTTGCCGTTGTCGGCCACCCGATCGGCCACACCATGTCCCCGTTTATCCACCTGCGCCTGTTTGCGCTTGCCGGGATCCGCGCGGAATATGATGTGTTCGATATTCCGCCCGAAAACCTTCTGTACGAAGCCGAGCATTCTCTTGCAGCGCTGGACGGCTACAATCTGACGATTCCCCATAAATCCGTCATTATTCCCACTCTGGCAAAAATGAGCGAGAAAGCGGCGCTTTACCGCTCGGTAAACACCGTTCGCAACGGCGAAGAACGCTGCGGCTGGACGACCGACCCGTTTGGTTTTCTGCACGCACTGCAGGCAGAACAGATTCCTCTGTCGGGCAGCGTAACGATTCTTGGCAGCGGCGGTGTTGCACGTGTTTTTGTGTTTGAAGCCGTCCTTGCCGGTGCCGCGGTAACCATTGCCGTGCGCGAACAGGGGCTGGAACAGGCAGCGGCGCTTTGCAGCGCGGCAAAAGCTATCGCGCCGGACGCCAAAATTACGGTCTGCACCTTTCCGCAGCTTGCCGCGGAGAAAAAGCCGATTGATCTGCTCGTAAATGCAACCCCGGTGGGCATGTTCCCGAACATCGCCTGTTCCCCTGTGGGAGAATCCGTTCTGAGCCGTACCGCCGCCGTTTATGACGCCGTTTACAATCCGGCGGAAACCGCGTTGATGTCAGCCGCCCGCGCAAACGGTTCCAAGGTTCTTGGGGGAATGTCGATGCTGGTTTACCAGGCGGTGGAGTCGCACCGCATCTGGCACGGCTCGCAGTATGAAAAAGCAGCCGTAGATGAATTGATTCACGACGCACTGCAGGAAATGCAGCGTAAATTCAATGGATAGTCCGCAGGGAGGTTTTTTCATGACAGATCGCGCAATTATTCTCTGCGGCTTCATGGGCTGCGGAAAAACCACCGTGGGCAAGGCGCTTGCGCGGCAATTGAACCGCGAATTTTTGGACACAGACCGCGTGATTGAACAGCGGTCGGGAATTTCTATCTCCGAAATTTTCAAATTGCGCGGCGAACCGGAGTTTCGTGCAATGGAACGGGAGGTCTGCCGCCTGATGGCACAGAAAAAAAACTGCGTTGTCGCAACCGGCGGCGGCGCGCTCACCTTTGCTGAAAACGTTCGTTCCTTTCGTCAGGCGGGTTGCCCAATCGTTCTGCTGAATGTCCCACTCAGCGTGATTCTGCGGCGTCTGCAAAACGATACCTCCCGTCCCCTGCTTCAGCGTCCTGACAAAGAGCGGGCGGCGCAGCAACTTTTTGATTGCCGTCTCCCTTTTTACCGCGCTGCCGCTACTCTGACGGTCGGCGGGAACGGCTCTCCCAGCGAGATCGCGCGAAAAATAGTGCAGCAGCTGGAACTGTCTTTCTTTTGACGATATTTTTTACAGTTTTGTTTGGCTAAAGTATACCAAAACAGAATGATATTTACCAACCTGTCCAAACAGAGCTTTTTTTCTGTATGCTTTTCAGTTAAAACGCCTTTTTTCTATAAATTATTGTTTTTTTATTGACAATTGCTGTTTTACAGGCTTATCATACAAGGGAAGAATTTTTCGGAGGTAAAACCATGGCGCGGCTTTCTGCACGATTTACCGGCTTTACATATCCCTGCTATTATTATGGCTGGGATTATTCGTTGTGCACCCAAAACGCTATGGTCGCATCACCGAATCAAATTTCCTGAATTCAGGCGGGCAATTGATTGCATGCTGTCAGGATAATAGGATGATGACGGAACCCATGGCCGGGGTTCCGTCATTTTTTATTATCCGCGTCAAATATCGGAAAGGAAGCTGAATCTATTATGATTATTGTATTAAAAAACGGTGCCACCCCCAAACAAATCAAAGCCTTTGAGGATAAACTGCAGAAAGAGCACAGCGTAAAGGTTAATGTCTGGCAGGGTGTCGAATCTACCGTGCTCGGGCTGATCGGCGACACGCACCAGATCGATATTGAAAGCATCGGCGCTCAGCCGATCGTGGAAAGCGTCAAGCGCGTTCAGGAGCCCTATAAAAAAGCCAACCGCAAATTTCATCCGGACGACACCGTCATCACTTTGCCCGGCGGGCAGCAGATCGGCGGCGGAACCTTCCACATTATGGCGGGGCCCTGCTCGGTGGAATGCGAATCGCAGATCATCGAAGTAGCAGAACGCGTAAAAGCGGCAGGCGCCACTTTTCTGCGGGGCGGCGCGTTCAAGCCCCGCACTTCGCCCTATTCGTTTCAGGGGCTTCATGCACAGGGACTCGAACTGCTGCGCAGAGCCCGTGAAAAAACAGGGCTGCCCATCGTAACGGAAATCATGCGTGAATCCCATATTGAAATGTTTCAGGACGTCGATATCATTCAGGTCGGCGCGCGCAACATGCAGAACTTCGAACTACTGAAGGAACTCGGCAAAACCAAAAAGCCGATCCTGCTCAAACGGGGCCTTTCCAGCACGATCGAAGAACTGCTGATGAGCGCTGAATATATTATGGCAGGCGGCAACGACAACGTGATCCTCTGCGAACGCGGCATCCGCACTTTTGAAACGAGCATGCGCAATACGCTGGATATCTCCGCTGTGCCGATGCTGAAAAAGAAATCCCACCTGCCGGTTATTGTCGACCCGAGCCACGCGACCGGAATTCCGTGGATGGTGGAGCCTCTCGCCATGGCCGCGCTGGCAGCCGGAGCCGACGGACTGATGATCGAGGTGCACAATGATCCGAGCCACGCGCTTTCGGACGGTGCGCAGTCGCTGACGCCGGACCAGTTTGACCATGTTGCTCATCATGTATTTGCCGCACGCGATGCGTTGAGCCATTTAGCCGATTGAACCTCATATAAGTATAAACACAAATATGCATCAGAAAAGGAGCCTTTGCCGTGTTTGATACCATTGCAATCGTCGGCCTGGGGTTAATCGGCGGTTCTCTTGCCAAAACCATCCGGGCCAGAACCCGCTGCCGGGTTGTTGGAATTGACAGCAACCCCCGGGTAACGGAAAAAGCACTGCTTGGCCGTATTATCGATGCTGAAGCAACCGATCAGGAGCTGGCAGAAGCCGATCTGGTGTTTCTTTGCCTGTATCCTGCCGCCGCAGTGGAATTTGCCGCAGAACACGGCGCGCTTCTGAAGGGTTCCGTCGTCTGCGACGTCTCCGGGATCAAACGCTGGATCTGCGCCAGAATGCCCCAGATTGCCGCCAAGAACGGATTTACGTTCATCGGCGTCCATCCGATGGCCGGCAAGGAACGCAGCGGCTTTGACGCCTCGGATTCCGCCCTGTTTCAGGGAGCCAGCTTTATCACGGTTCCCTGCGGCGTGCCGGAAGAGCTTCTGAAGGAACTGGAAAGCTTTGCGGTTCAGCTGGGATTCGGCCGCTGCGTGCGCACGACCCCCGAAGAGCATGACCGCATGATCGCCTTCACCTCACAGCTACCTCACGTTCTGGCGTGCGCCTATGTGCAGAGCCCCTGCTGCCCGAAGCACAACGGTTTTTCCGCGGGCAGCTACCGCGATGTTTCCCGCGTGGCGCGCATCAACGAAATGCTGTGGACCGAGCTTTTTCTGGAAAACCGCGAACCGCTCTGCGCCGAGCTGGATCTGCTGATTGAAAACATCAGCGCCATCCGCGACGCCGCAAGGGACGGCGACGCAGAAACGCTCCGCGCACTGCTGCGGAAAAGCCGCGAAATTAAAGAAGGCCTTGGAGAATAATTTTGGGAGCAGAAATCGCGGAAGTAAATTTTCCGACCGCGGATTCAGCAGGCCGAAACCGCGGGTTCAGCGCGCGGAACGGCAGAAAGGTATGGTAGTATGATGGAATCGAAAATTTCCGTCCACACAGGGCGCGGTTACGAAATTCTGATCGGCCGCGGCATTCGGTATTCCGCCGCGGAACTTATTCTGCCGCTGTTTCCAAACGCGGAACGCGTCTGCGTCGTCAGCGACAGCAACGTTGCGCCGCTTTACGCCGATGCGCTGCTCGACGCGCTGCGCCGGGCGGGGCTGAGTGTTTTCCTCTTTGTCTTCCCCGCCGGGGAACAGAGCAAAACGCTCGCCACCGTTGGGCAGATGTATGCACACTTTGCCGCGCACCGGCTCACCCGCACCGATTTTGCCATTGCGCTCGGCGGCGGCGTGACCGGTGATCTCTGCGGCTTTGCGGCGGCAACGTATCTGCGCGGCATTAATTTTGTGCAGATGCCCACCTCTCTGCTGGCTCAGGTGGATTCCTCCGTGGGCGGAAAAACCGGCGTCGATCTGCCGGAGGGAAAAAATCTGGTGGGCGCGTTCTGGCAGCCGCGGCTAGTGCTGATCGATCCGGACGTACTGCAGACACTTTCTCCGCTGTTTTACGCCGACGGTATGGCGGAAATCATCAAAACCGCCTGCATCAAGGACGCTGCGCTTTTCGAGCGGCTGAACCAGGAAACTCCGCCGCCGATCGAGGAAACCATTGCCGACTGTGTCGTCATCAAGGCAGGCGTGGTGGAACGGGACGAACGCGAAGCCGGAGAACGGACGCTGCTGAATTTTGGCCATACCGTCGGTCACGCGCTGGAAAAGCTGCACGGCTACTGCGGACTGACGCACGGCCACGCCGTTGCCGTTGGCATGGCGGAGCTGAACGCCGCCGCCGAACAAGCCGGGTTGACCGAGCCGGGGTGCACCCGAAAGCTGCGGCTTTGCCTTGCACGCTACGGTCTGCCGGACACAGACCCTGCTTCCGCTGCCGAGATCGCCGCAGCCGCAGCCGGAGATAAAAAAACGACCGGAAGCAAGATCAAGCTCGTGCTGCTGCGCCGCATCGGCGAAAGTTATATTTATCCGGCGACGCTCGACGAACTGGAGCAGTTGCTTGCCAAAGCGGGAGGCACACAGAAATGAAGCTTTCCGATTCCGTCGTTCTTTCTCCCGCGCAACTGCACGGCAGCATCGTCATCCCGCCGAGCAAAAGCATTTCTCACCGGGCGATCCTCTGCGCCGCTATGGCGGACGGCGTCAGCCGGATCGCGCCGATCGCACCGTCGCAGGATATGGAGGCCACCGTCCGCTGCATCCGTGCGCTGGGCGCCTCCGCCGTGCGTGACGGCGCGGCGCTGCTGATCGACGGGCGCGGGCTTTTCTCTCTGGAAATCGGGAATTTTTCCGCTGCTTCTCCCGCTGTGCTGGACTGCGGGGAATCCGGCTCCACGCTGCGGTTTCTGATCCCGCTGGCTGCGGCGGGCGGCGTTCCGGCTGTTTTTACCGGTCGGGGAAGGCTGCCCGAACGCCCAATCGGCTGTTTTTGCGACTGTCTGCCCCCTGCCGGGACCGAGCTGCAGACCTCCGGCGGGCTTCCGCTGACGATTCACGGGAAGCTTCGCAGCGGAAATTTTTCTCTGCCCGGAAATGTAAGTTCTCAATTTATCACCGGTCTCCTGATGGCTCTGCCGCTTCTGGACGGCGACAGCACCATCACGCTGACCACTCCGCTCGAATCCGCCGCATACATTGACCTGACGCTTGATGTGATGCGGTCATTCGGCGTTACCGCACAGCGCACGGAATCCGGCTGGTCGATCCCCGGAAATCAGCGGTACCGCGCGCAGGATTACACCGTGGAAGGCGACTGGTCTCAGGCCGCGTTTTTTCTCGGAGCCGGGCTTCTCGGTTCCCGCCTTTCGCTTTGCGGGCTGCGCAGGGATTCCGCGCAGGGAGACCGCGCCTGTGAACCGCTCTTCACCGCCATGGGCGCCGTGACCCGTTGGGAGGACAATGTTCTGCAGGTGTTTTCCGGCGAAAAGCGCGCTGCCGTGATCGATGCCTCCCAGATCCCGGATCTGGTTCCGGTGCTGGCAGCCTGCGCCGCCTTTTGTCCCGGCGAAACGCAGATCCTCAACGCCGCGCGGCTGCGCATCAAAGAAAGCGACCGTCTGCAGACCACCGCGGCCCTGATCCGCGCTCTCGGCGGCTCCGTCCGCGAGCTTGCCGACGGGCTGCAGATCACCGGGATCTCCTCTTTGCCCGGCGGAAGCTGCGGCGGCGCGAACGACCACCGAATCGTGATGGCGGCGGCGATCGCTGCGCTTGGCTGCACCGGTCCTGTGACCGTCTCCGACGCACACAGCGTAAAAAAATCCTTTCCGGATTTTTTTGAACAATACAACAGACTGGGAGGACACGCCAATGTCATCGACATGGGGAAATCAAATTAAAATTTCTGTCTTTGGCGAAAGCCACGGCGCCGGGATCGGCGTGGTGCTGGACGGATTGCCCGCCGGAGCGCCGATCGATCTGGACGCGGTGCTGCTGCAGATGGCGCGCCGCGCGCCGGGAAACGATCCGGCTGCCACACGCCGCCGGGAGACCGACACGCCGGAGATCCTTTCCGGTATGCAAAACGGACGCACCACCGGTGCGCCGCTTGCTGCGCTGATCCGCAACGGTGACACCCGTTCGCAGGATTACGCCAACCTCTCGCTGGTGCCCCGCCCCGGCCATTCAGATCTTGCCGCCTTTTTCCGTTACGGGGGCTGGAACGACATCCGCGGCGGCGGCCATTTTTCCGGCCGGCTGACCGCTCCCATCGTGTTTGCCGGTTCCGTCTGCCGGCAGATCCTTGCAGCGCGCGGCGTCACGGTGGGCGCACATCTGCTTTCGGCGGGAACCGTCAGCGAAGAACCGTTTGACCCCATCGCCGTAAACAAAGAGCTGCTGGATTCGCTCAACTGCCGCCCGTTCCCCACGCTGAGCGAAGAAGCCAAGCAACGGATGCGCGATGAGATCGAACGCGCCCGGATGGACTGCGACAGCGTCGGCGGCGTTGTGGAATGCGCTGCGGTCGGGGTCGCACCCGGCCACGGCAACCCCATGTTCGGCGGCGTGGAAAACGTCCTCGCTTCCATCCTGTTCGGTATTCCGGCAGTCAAAGGGGTGGAATTCGGCGCGGGCTTTGCCGCAGCCAGACTGCGCGGCAGCGAAAACAACGATCCGTTCCGCGTGGCGCCGGACGGCAGCATTTTTTCCGAAACGAACCGTCACGGCGGTATCCTCGGCGGGATCACCAGCGGCATGCCCGTTATCATGCGCGCTGCATTCAAGCCGACGCCGAGCATTGCAAAACCGCAGCGCTCCGTTGAGCTGGTCGGCCGCACCGAGGAAGAGCTTGTGATCCACGGCCGGCACGATGCCTGCGTCGCCGTGCGGGCGGTTCCCGTTGTGGAGGCCGCCGTCTGCATCGGCCTGCTTGACCTGCTGCAGCCTCATTGCTGAACCGCACAGGATTTCCGCGCCGAAACCGGGCATGCTACCGGAGCCGGAGAAAACGTTTTTGCGCATACCGCAGGCAGTCCTTGGAGAGGGACATGAATCACTACTACTTTATTCACGCGAGGGCGATGGATGTATGGAGCTTTCTGAAGTCCGGAAAAAAATAGACGCAATTGATTCACAGCTGCTTTCGCTGTTCGAGCAGCGGATGGACTGCGCCCGACAGGTGGCGGAGATCAAAGCCGAAAAAGGACTGCCGATTCTCAACCCCGAGCGCGAGGAAGAGATCCTGAAACGCCGCGCCGCCGAGGCCGGTGAACTCGGCGATGAGGCACGGGTGCTGTTTTCCACACTGATGGAGCTCAGCCGCTCCCTGCAGCACCAGCTGCTCCAGACAGAAAACCCGCTTGCCGCGCTGTTGGATTCCGCTGAGACCGTTTTGCCCACAACCGGCAGGATCGCCTGCCAGGGCATTGCGGAAGCTTATTCCCACAAAGCAGCTCTGCGTTGTTTTCCGGGTTGTAAACCGGAATTCTTTGCAAAATGGGAGGATGTTTTCCGCGCACTGGAATCGGGATGCGCCGATTTTGGCGTTCTTCCGGTGGAAAATTCTTCTGCCGGCGCCGTCAGCGAAGTCTATGACCTGATTTTGAAATACCGTTACTATATTGTAGGTGCGGTGGAGTTGACGGTCAATCATTGCCTTGCCGCAAAACCCGGCGCCTCCAGAGAAGACATCCGTCGTGTGGTTTCTCATCCACAGGCACTGGCGCAATGTGAGAATTTTCTGAAAGAAAACGGTTACCAGCCGGTTTCCTGTTCCAACACTGCCGTGGCCGCGCAGCATGTTGCAGATGAACCGGGCAGGGACTGCGCGGCGCTTTGTTCCGAAACTGCCGCAGAGCGCGCCGGCCTTGTGGTGCTGCAGCACGCCGTTCAGGACTCTACCGCCAACTGCACGCGGTTCGTGGTCGTTTCCCGCCGCCTGATTCTGCCTGAGAACGGCGATAAGATCAGCCTTTGCTTTTCCCTGCCGCATGTCACCGGCTCGCTTTATCGCGTTTTAGCCCGCTTTGCCGCTATGGGACTGAACCTGACCAAGATCGAGTCGCGTCCCATTGCGGGAAAAGCCTTTGAGTACCTTTTCTATCTGGATTTTACAGGCAGCGTGCACAGCGAATCCACCCGCCGCCTGCTCGGCTCTCTTTCCAAAGAACTGCCCGGTTTTTCGTTTTTTGGCAACTATCGCGAGCTGGTATAAATCAATCATCATAGGGGAGGAACATGTATGAGTTACGCAAACCTGCACCTGCATTCCTTTTTTTCGGACGGCATATTTACGCCGCTGCAATTGTGTACGCTGGCAAAGAAAAAGGGATACGGCGCGGTCTCCGTCTCTGACCACGAAACAGCGCGCGGCGTGGAATTCATGCGTTCAGCGGCAAAGGAACTTGGCCTTGAATTCATTTCCGGTATGGAAACCTATGCATTTGATTTTGGTACCGAATTTCATATCCTTGCTTACGACTTTGATCCGGATGAGCCGAATATCCGCGCGTATACCACAGAAATGGAAGAAGCCGCGGCGGCGATTACCAAAGCGCGTTTTGACGCCTGCAAAAAAAGCGGCCTGATCCGCCAGATCAGCTGGCAGCAGGTCTTGGATCGTTTTCCCCACACAGGATGGCTGTGCAACGAACAGGTTTTTGACACCATGAAGGCTTTTGGTGAGGCAACCGAGGCCGACTATTGGGGCTTTTTCACGCAGTTTCAAAGTGCGACGGCTCCCGCTTCGCCCAAAATGATTGACAGCAAAACGATGATTTCCTTGATTCGCGGTGCAGGCGGCGTTGCCGTGCTGGCACATCCGCACCGACAAACACAGTACCTTACCGATCTGCTGAAAAACGGGCTGAACGGCGTCGAAGCTTCCCATCCCGATATTGATAAAGCCGACGAGCAGGCTGCGAGAGCATTTGCGCGGGAACATCGGCTTTACACAACAGGCGGAACCGATCATACGGGACTTCTGGGCACGCTGCCGACCCGTGGGGATGATCCCGAACGCCTTTCGTCTGCCGATAACGGAACTCTTACTGATCTCACCGCCGATGTTTTCAACGGGGCGTCAAAGAAAGAATTCGATGCGCTGCACAGCCGAGTTTATGGTTGATTCATTTTCAGCCGCAAACGCGCCGTTTGGAGGATCACAAGAACAGACATTCGGAACATTTTTTGGGCAGAAAATCCTGCGCATCCTGTAACGCGGATTTTACGCCGATCGGCCTTTTCCCTCTTGACATAATAAAAATTGATCCTTATAATTAATCTATTATGCACGAAAAGCTGCGTGTACAGGCGCCGCATGATATATCCGCATAAAATCGGATCTGAAAGGATGGTTCCCGATGGCAAAGCAGGTCATGATGACCGAAGAAGGATTGAAAAAGCTTGAAAATGAGCTTGATGAGCTGAAAAGTGTAAAACGCAGAGAAGTTTCCGAAAAAATTAAGATTGCGCTCTCATTTGGTGATCTTTCTGAAAACAGCGAATATGATGAAGCAAAAAATGAGCAGGCTATCGTAGAATCCCGCATTCTGGAGCTGGAAGAAATGCTCAAAAACGCTCAGGTAATCGATGCGAGCGAGCTTTCCGCCGACACAGTCCATATTGGCTCCCGTGTTGTCGTTTACGATTCGGAATTTGAAGAGCAGGAAACTTACCAGATCGTCGGCTCTAAAGAAGCCAATCCGGTTGAGAACAAAATTTCGGACGAATCACCGGTAGGCCGCGCACTGCTTGGTCTGCACGCGGGCGATGACGTTCAGGTGGAAACCCCGGGTGGCGCCGTCACCTACAGGGTGATCGAAATTACACAGTAATCAGAGCGGGCGGCGGTTTTTCCGAAAAGGCTGCCCGCCCGCTTTTTTGTCAAAACCAAAGCCGCGCAGTACGGCACGAAAGGATTGTTGAAAAATGAGTGAAAACAAGGCCGCGGAATCTCTTCAGGCGGAGCAGGATCTTAATGAGATCCTCCGTATCCGCCGCGAAAAGCTTTCTGCCCTGCAGCAGGAGGGAAACGACCCGTTTCAAATTACGAAATATGACGTGACACACCACAGCGCCGAAATCAAACGGGATTTTGACACGCTGGACGGTAAAACCGTGTCTATCGCCGGCCGGATGATGTCCAAACGCATTATGGGCAAGGCTTCCTTTTGCAACGTTCAGGATCTGCAGGGCAATATTCAATCCTATATTGCACGCGACTGCATCGGCGAAGAGGAATACAAGGCATTCAAAAAAATGGATATTGGCGATATCCTTGGCATCCGCGGCACAGTGTTCAAAACAAAAACGGGGGAAATCTCCATTCACGCGGAATCCGTCGTTCTGCTTTCCAAAAGCCTGCAGGTTTTGCCGGAAAAATTTCATGGCCTAACCAATACCGATATGCGTTATCGTCAACGTTATATTGATCTGGTTATGAATCAGGAGGTTCGGGAAACCTTTGTCAAGCGCTCCAAAATCATCAGCACTGTTCGCCGTTATCTGGATAGTCAGGGCTTTATGGAAGTGGAAACGCCAATGCTTGTTTCCAACGCAGGTGGCGCGGCTGCCAGACCCTTTTCCACACATTACAACGCGCTGGACGAGGATGTCAAGCTGCGTATTTCGCTGGAGCTTTATCTGAAACGTCTGATTGTGGGCGGCATGGAGCGCGTGTATGAGATTGGCCGTGTATTCCGCAACGAGGGACTTGACACCCGCCACAATCCGGAATTTACACTGATGGAGCTGTATCAGGCTTATACCGATTACCACGGCATGATGGATCTGACCGAAAATCTTTACCGTTTTGTTGCGCAGCAGGTGCTGGGCACCACTACGATCACTTATAACGGTATTGAAATGGATCTCGGCAAACCCTTTGAACGCATTACCATGGTCGACGCCGTTAAAAAGTATTCCGGCGTGGACTTCAATGAGATTCACACACTGGAAGAAGCGCAGGCCGCCGCCAAAGCACACAATATTGCATTTGAGGCGCGCCACAGAAAGGGTGACATTCTCAATCTGTTCTTTGAGGAATTTGTGGAAGACAAGCTGATTCAGCCCACTTTTGTGATGGATCACCCGGTCGAGATTTCGCCGCTGACCAAAAAGAAACCGGAAAACCCCGATTATGTGGAACGTTTTGAGTTCTTTATGAATGGTTGGGAAATGGCGAACGCTTATTCCGAACTGAACGACCCGATCGATCAGCGGGCGCGCTTTGCCGCTCAGGAAGAGCTTTTGGCACAGGGCGATGAAGAAGCCAACCGCACCGACGAGGACTTTCTTTATGCTTTGGAGCTTGGAATGCCTCCCACAGGCGGTATTGGCTTCGGCATTGACCGCATGGTTATGCTGCTGACCGATTCTCCCGCGATCCGCGACGTGCTGTTCTTCCC